>NZ_JBEZFZ010000006.1:0-598242 GCF_040649735.1 Nonomuraea sp. NPDC048892
CCGCCGTCGGCGAAGAACACGCCCTGCACCAGCAGGACCACGGCCATGCACAGCACCCCTGTGTACGGCCCCACGAGTATCGCGGCCAGCGCGCCTCCGAGGAGGTGTCCGCTGGTGCCGGCGGCGACGGGGAAGTTGAGCATCTGCACGGCGAAGATGAACGCGGCCACGAGGCCGGCCATGGGCGCGGTCCTGTCGTCGAGCTCGCGCCGGGCGCCGCGCAGGCAGACCGCGACCCCCGCCGCCGCCACGGCCCCGGCCGACACGGACGTCGCTGCGTTGAAGAAGCCATCGGGAACGTGCACGGCACCCTCCTGAAGAGGACGGATCCAAAGCGGACAGACCAAACGGCCTCACTTTACGACATCATCTTGCACCTGCACATAATGGGCAATAGCGGAAGATTCCTCTGATCGGCCCTCGCTACCTGATGATTCTTCTGATCAGCATCTCGGCCGTGAGCCGGCGCACCACGGCGCTGAAGCGCCCCTTGCCCGACGTCGCGTACGGCCGCACGCTCCTCAGCAGCGGCGCTCCCCACCATCGGCGCGGCGCCGCGACCGTCTCGGCGTCGGTCTCGATCCTGAAGCGCGCGGGCGGCCCGCCCAGGTCGAGTTCGAGGTAGGCGTCCCAGGTGCCGGGGGCGAGCCGGCCCACGGCGGGCCTGGCCGCGAAGCCGCCCCCGGGCAGGGCCACCACCGCGTCGGTGCGCTCGCGCCCGGTGCGCCGCTCGCGCCAGACGATCCGCCTGATCGCCGAGGCCGCCGGCGCGGTGCCGACCACGGTGATCTCGCCGTCCACGATCAGCCGGTGCCCCAGCGCCCACCGGGCCCTGATCAGTCTGGCCAGGCCCGGCACCGCGACCGCGTGCCCGCCCATGTCGATGCTCAGGTTGCCGTTGTCCCTGGTGAAGTAGGGCACGGCCACCACGCCGCCGATCAGGCGGGGCTGAGGGCGGGCGATGTCGCTGTCACGGTCGGCGCCGAGCCGGCCGAGCCGGATCACGCCCTCGATCTCCACCGCCACCCGCAGGTCCCAGATGCCGGATGCGAGCGCGGCCACGTCCACCCGCGCGATGAACTCGCCGCCCTTGCGCTCAGCCGGCAGCACCAGCTCGACGTCCGGATCGTGGCGGGCGCGCAGCACCACCGACAGGCCGTCGTCCCTGGTGATGCCGTCGAGCCTGGCCGCGCCCGTCACCACCAGGCAGTCGCCGTCCCAGCGCAGCCCGGTCAGCCTCCTGCGCACGGTGGCGCTCTCGATGCGGGCCAGGCGCACCAGGCGGTCGATGTCGTCGAGCGCGCCCGCCCGCTGCCGGTCGATGGTGTTGAGCCGTTCGTGCACGCCGGGGGTGTACCAGTCGTCGCACAGGGCCGCGACCTCGCGCGCGATGTCCTTGCGCCGTACGTCGTCGCTCTCCAGGAACACGGTGCCGAGCTGGGTGAACACGTCGAGCCTGAAGTGCCTGCGGAGCAGGTGGTCGCGCAGTGGGCCCGGCTCGACGTGCCGGGCCATGACCTCGATCGGGCCCCTGATCATGGCCAGCCAGGCCAGCGGGTCCCTGCTGCCCGGCTGCTGCATGATGCTGCTGCCGTCGGACCTAGACACGAGGTGGTAGCAGTCGTAGTCGGCCACCACGGAGACCGCCTCGGCGTGGCAGTAGGCGTGGGCGGTGAACAGGAGGTCCTCCCCGACCAGCATGCCCTCGCCGAACCTGATGCGGTGGCGTTCGAGCAGCTCGCGCCGGAACAGCTTGAAGCAGCTCAGGCTGTTGTAGACGTTGCTGTCGCCGAGTCCCACCCGCTCCGCGCCCTGCTGGAACATCGACGCCGGTGCCCGCCTGCCGTGGCCCACGATCTTGCCCAGCACGATGTCGGTGCCGTTGCCGTCGGCGGCGGCGACCATCCGTTCCAGCGCCTCGGGGCCGAGGTGGTCGTCGGCGTCGCAGAAGAAGACGTACCGGCCGGTCGCGTGCTCGATCCCGACGTTGCGCGGCCGGCCCGCGCCGCCGCTGGCCTCGATGTGGATCACCCTGACGCTCTCGGGGTGATATTCGGCGTAGAGGTCGAGCAGCTCGCCGCTGCCGTCGGTGGAGCCGTCGTCGACGACGACGATCTCCTTGCGCACCCGCTGGACGAGCGCGGACGTGAGACACCGGTCGAGATAGGCCCGGCAGTTGTGTACGGGGATGACGACACTGACGTCCACCGCGTCGCCCTCGCTCCCTGTCGCCGCCATCGCCCACCACTCCAGAGTCACGTTGCGCTGTCGGTCCGTTTCAGTATGTGACCAACGCCGAGCCCGTGCGGGCAGATCGGACGTCTTCCTCCGGAGGCTTTTCCCCACACCGGCAAAACACGGCATTCTGCAGATAAGCGGAGCCATCGGCTGACAAATAGTTGAGACTTGCCGCACCGAACGAGTTTCAGGGGTGATGATTTTCTACCTGGGAGAAGAAACACAACCGCTGGGAGCGTTCAGTTCCTACTGCGAGCCGCCGGTGATCCGCGGGGCCGGGTTGCGCGTCTACAGTTAGGCAACCTTGACCAGGAGGTGGCGTGAAATGGGATCCGATCTCCGTGAGGAAACGGCCGACGGTCCGGCCGTGCGAAGCGCTGAGCTGATCATCGCGTCGGCGCGTCTGACGGAGTTGTGCGAGTGCGCCGCACTGCTACGCCGTACGAGAGCCAGGTCCGAAGAGATCGTGGACGAGGCTCGCGCCCTGCTGGAGGAGGCCAGGCGGGACGGCGACCTCGAACGGGTCGTCCTGCTGCGGGAGCAGTTTGAGCTGGCACGGGCGAAGTACGCCCAGGTGCTGGACGCGTACATGCGGATCCTGCAACGGATCACCGAGGAGCGGCAGGAGATCATCGAGGGCCAGATGGACCGCGGCCGGATCTCAGGCTTGTCAGGAGTGGCCTGACGAGGCTAGTGTCAGGGCATGCCTGACTGGAAGGACAACCTCCACTGCTCGTTCTGTCACAAGAACAGCGCGGATGTGAACAAACTCATCGCTGGGCCTGGTGTGCATATTTGTGACCAGTGCGTCGGCCTGTGTAGCGAAATCTTGGAACAGGAACGGCTCGCCGAATCGACCTCGCCGCGCCTTCCGGCCTGGGAGAGCATGACAGAAGAGCAAATTCTCGAACATCTACCGAAAATCGCCACCGTGCAAGCACAGGTGGACGACAATCTGCGCGACTGGGTGGCGCACCTTCGCACCCGTGATGTCAGCTGGGAGCGCATAGGAGCATCGCTGAACATGACGCGGCAGTCGGCGTGGGAGCGGTTCAGGAGCGAGGCGTGAACCTTTGTGACATGTGAGGCGTCTCCTCTTCAGGGAGGCCCCACATGCGCGTCCTGGAAGGTCTCGCGGCGCCCGAGCTCGACCGGCTCCACCTAGAGCTGGTCCTGATCCTGGCGCTGCACGAGGAGGCGGAACGGCTGGCCGCCGAATGAACGGGCTCCAGCTCCCCGAGCCTGCCCCGGGGAGCTGGAGCAGGGGGCCGGCCGGTAGATTGCGGCTCATGCTGCGCTGCGCCGTGCTCGACGACTACCAGGATGTGGCACTCGGACTCGCCGACTGGTCCCGGGTGCGGGCCAGAAGCCTGCGCGAGCACTTCGCCGGCGAGGACGACCTCGTCGCCGCCATCCACGACTGCGAGATCGTGGTCGCCATGCGCGAGCGCACGCCGTTCACCGCCGGGCTGTTCGCCCGCCTGCCCAACCTGCGCCTGCTCATCACCTCCGGCATGCGCAACGCCGCCATCGACCTGGCGGCCGCGCGCGAGCACGGCGTCACGGTCTGCGGCACGGGCGGCAGCGCGACGCCGACGGTCGAGCTGACCTGGGCGCTGATCCACGGCCTGACCCGCCACCTGCCGACCGAGGCCGGCGCCCTGCGCTCCGGCGGCCCGTGGCAGAGCACGCTCGGCGCCGACCTGCACGGCCGCACGCTCGGGCTGCTCGGCCTGGGCCGGATCGGGTCCCGCGTGGCGGCGGTCGGGCGGGCTTTCGGCATGGACGTCGTGGCCTGGAGCCAGAACCTGACCCGGGAACGGGCCGAGTCGGCCGGCGCCCGCCTGGCCCCCGGCCTCGACGCGGTGCTGTCCGCCGCCGACGTCGTCTCCATCCACCTCGTGCTCGGCGACCGGACGCGGGGGCTGGTCGGGGCGCGGGAGCTGGCGCTGATGAAGCCGGCGGCCTACCTGGTCAACACCTCGCGGGCGGCCATCGTCGATCAGGACGCGCTGGCGTCCGCACTGCGGGAGGGGCGGATCGCCGGTGCCGGGCTGGACGTGTTCGAGGTGGAGCCGCTGCCGGACGGGCACGAGTTCCGCCGGCTGCCGAACGTGCTGGCCACGCCGCATCTGGGCTATGTGACGGAGGCGAACTACACGACGTACTTCCGCGAGGCCGTCGAGGACATCGACGCCTTCGTCGCCGGCACCCCGATCCGGCTGCTCACCTGACCTCAGCCGGTTTTGGTCCTGGCGCGGAAGACGGCCGTCTTCACCCTGTCTTCGCCCCGGCCCTGAACGCGGCCGTCTTCACCCTGTCTTTGTCCTGGCCCTGAACGCGGCCGTCTTCACCCTGTCTTTGTCCTGGCCCTGAACGCGGCCGTCTTCACCCGGTTCTGGCAGGCGGTGGAGCAGAAGCGGCGGGTGCCGTTGCGTGAGACGTCCACGTAGACGCGGTCGCAGTGGGGCGCCGTGCAGACGCCGAGCCGGTCGCCGAACTCGCTGCCCAGCACGATCGCCAGACCCGTGGCGCAACTGGCCGCCCACTCGCCCGCCCTGGTACCGCCGCTGCCGTGGAAGTGCAGGTGCCACGGCTCGCCGTCGTGCCGGTCGAGCCTCGGCCTGGCGTGGAACTCCTCCAGCAACGCGTTCACCTGCCTGGCCGCACTGTCGACATCGTCGTTCGCGACCGCGGTGAAGACGGCGCGCAGCCGGGCGGCGACCGCGGCCAGCTCGTCGCCGTCCTCCGCGCCGAGCTCGCGGTATTCGGGATAGACGGTACGCAGGCCGGCGGTGGCCGCGACGCCGGTGTCGGCCGGCTCGGGGAAGGGCCGCCCGCGTCGCTCGCCCGGGGTCAGCGCGTTGACGAGCGCCACCGCGACCCGGACCACCGCATCCGTGTGACTGTTGTAATCCAATTGACCGGTTACACCTTCGTGTCGTAGCTTTGTAACTGCCCAAAGCTTAGACGACAGTTACAAGGAGACGTTCTCGTGCTCACTCACGATGCCGCAGTCGAGTGGATGGCGCGCTGGGACCGCCAGCAGGAGGGCTACCTGCCCGACCGCGAAGAGCGCTTCACCGCCCTGATCGACGCCGTGGAGGCGCTGGGCAGGCCCGACCCGCTGGTGCTCGACCTCGGCTGCGGCCCAGGATCGCTGGCGGCCAGGCTGGTCGAGCGACTGCCCGGGGCCGAGGTCGTCTGCGTGGACGCCGATCCGCTGCTGCTCGGGCTCGGGCGGGCCGCGTACCCGTACCTGAGGTTCGTCTCCGCCGACCTGCGTACCGGCGGATGGACGGGGTGCCTGGGGCTGGAACGGCCGGTGGACGCGGCGGTGAGCACGACGGCGCTGCACTGGATCTCCGAGCAGGACCTCAAGGCCGTGTACGCAGAGCTCGCGACGGTACTGCGGCCCGGCGGGCTGCTGCTCAACGGCGACCACATGGACACCGAGGAGATCACCCCCGTGCTCTCACGGCTGGAGCACGCGGTGCACGAGCGTCAGGCCGAGCGGCAGTTCGGCGCCGATCGGCCGGAGGACTGGCGGACCTGGTGGGACGCGGTCGAGGCCGACCCGGCCTTCGCCGACCTCAGCCGCGAGCGCACCACGGCCGGGGCCGACCACCACGGCTCCGAGTCCCACCTGCTGTCGCACCACGTGGGGGCGCTGCGGGAGGCGGGGTTCGCGGAGATCGGCACGCTGTGGCAGCGGGGAAACAACCGGCTGCTGTGCGGCGTGCGCTGACGGTCGTCCTGGAGGGCGCATTCGGGCTCTTCACGCCTTCGGCATGGGGAGCAGGGCTGAGAACGCGCTCTCTCGGAGATTGGACACGGCCTTCTCCATGACCGATGGGCCCCGTTTCGTCCGCACGGAGCCCATCGGCGATCACAGTGGGGGTGTCAGGAGCGAGCCCACCGCTGGTTGTCGCTGCCCGCGCAGTCCCAGATCTGCAGCCGGGTGCCGTTGGCCGAGCTCGGCCCGGTCGCGTCGAGGCATCTGCCGGACTGCGGGTTGACGATCTGGCCGGTGCCGGAGTTGAAGGTCCAGCGTTGCGCGCCGGTGCCGTTGCAGTCGTACAGCTGGATGGGGGTGCCGTTGGCGGTGCCGGCGGCGGTCACGTCCATGCACTTGCCCAGGGCCCGCACGGAGCCGTCGGAGTTCCAGGACCAGCTCTGCGCGCCGCTGCCGTTGCAGTCCCAGAGCTGGATGGGAGTGCCGTTGGCGGTGGCGGCGCCGGCGACGTCCACGCACTTGCCGCCGTACCCGCTGATCCGGCCTCCGCCGCCGGTGGTGGGCGGGGCGTAGACGCGGACGTAGTCGACGGTCAGGGTCTGCGGGAACGTGGTGCTGCCGTCGGGGTAGCCGGGCCAGTTGCCGCCGACGGCCAGGTTCATGATCATGAAGAACGAGTGGTCGAAGACCCAGCGGTTGC
The DNA here is from genome assembly GCF_040649735.1 of Nonomuraea sp. NPDC048892. Taxonomy (NCBI): domain Bacteria; kingdom Bacillati; phylum Actinomycetota; class Actinomycetes; order Streptosporangiales; family Streptosporangiaceae; genus Nonomuraea; species Nonomuraea sp. NPDC048892. The sequence goes on from NZ_JBEZFZ010000006.1 coordinate 6,675, forward strand.
CGCCCAGGTCGGCCGGGGTGCGGCGCTGGTACTCGTTGCCGTCCACGTACCAGATGATCAGGTTGGGCGACCAGTCGACGGCGAACGTGTGGAAGGCGTCGGCGAACGGGGTGCCGATCGTGTAGCCGGCGCCGATGCCGCCGCCCCCGCTGTAGCCGGGGCCGTGAATGGTGCCGTGGACGGTGTTCGGCTCGCGGCCGATGTTCTCCATGATGTCGATCTCGCCGTTGTCGGGCCAGGTCGGGCCGCCCAGCATCCAGAAGGCCGGCCAGATGCCCTGCCCGCGCGGCAGCTTCATGCGCGCCTCGAACCGACCGTACGCGCGGGTGAAGGTGTCACGGGTGAGCAGGCGGGCGGAGGTGTACTGACAGGTGCCGTACCAGCACTGGAAATTGGCCGGGTTCTCACGGCGGGCGGTGATCACCAGGTTGCCGTTGCCGTCTTTGGCGGCGTTGCGGGTGGTGTCGGTGTAGTACTGGTGCTCGTTGTTGCCCCAGCCGCCACCGCCGGTGTCGAAGCGCCACTTCGACTGGTCGACCGCGCTGCCGGCGGCTCCGTCGAACTCGTCGGACCAGACCAGGGGGCCGGGGGCGGGTGCGGCGCTGGCGGTGCCGGTCATGGGCGCGACCAGCGCGACGACCGCGGCGAGAGCGGCGCCGATGGCTAACAACGTTCTGGAACGGGGGGTGCGTGCCATGGGGGGTTACCTCATCGGATCCACGGGTGTGAGTTTACGGAAACCTTGCGGCACGTCGAGTGGTGCTGTCAAGAGAGCGCTCTCTCGAATTTCGCGGGCATTTCTCCGATCCTGCTGCCCTGGTTGCCGCCCCGCCGGTTCAGCCCTGGCGCCTCTAGCTTCGACCCGTCAGCTCGATCCTGGTGCTCTGGCTTCGACCCACCGGCTCAGCCCTGCTCCGTCGGCCTCTGCCCCTCCGGCTCAGCCCTGCTTCTCGGCGGAAGCCCCCACGCCGGCTTTCACCTTCTCAGCTTCGGAAGCCTCGGCCGACTGGGACGGCTCGGCCGGTTTGGCGTCCACCGGCGGAACTTCGGCGACCTCACCGGCACCGGCGACCGGGCGAGCCCTGACCGCCCCGACCTCCACCGGTCGTGCACCCGTCACCTCGGCCTCCACCGGGACGGAACCGAACACCGTCCCGTCGCCCTCCCGCGGCCCCAGCTCCCGCCGCACCTGCCCCCGCAGTTGCTCGCCCAGAATGACCATGGTCGCGTAGTCGCCGTTCTCCGCCGCCACCCGCCAGCTCTCAGCCAGCTCGCGCAGGCCGGCGCTGCCGAAGACCTGCACCCCGACGACCGCCTCGACGCCCATCCGGGCGCGCTGCTTCTCGGGCCAGGTCTGCTCCAACTCGGCCAGCTTCCGATCCTCGCCGTCCCGCGCGTATCGCTGACGCCGCAGCTCCAGCTCGACGACCTTCAGGACCTCCAGGTACGCGTCCCGCCGCTCCTTGAGCCGCCAGACCCGCGCCTCCTCGTCCTTGGCCGCACCGACCATCCGCTCCGCGTGCGCCCGCCCCTGCGCACCCGCGAACCAGGTGAAGAACACGCCGACCGCACCGGCCCCGCCCACGATGACGGGTGCCACCCATTCCCAAGCCACGACAGCGATTGTCTCGCGCTCACGCCCTCCGGCGCCGGAAAACGATCACTATCGCCCCCGATGCCGCCGCAACACCGCCCTGGCCAGCTCAGCCGGGGTCCCCGTACTGGTGTCGACCGTCATGTCATAGCGGGCGCCGTGACCGTGCACCGTACGCAGGTGCCCCCGTCCGAGCCCCTTCACCCCGCGCGGCCGGGTCGCCTCCCGCTCCTCGACCACCGCCAGCGGGCACATCACGCCGACCCACAGCACGTCCAGCCCGTCCAACGCCTTCCTCCACACCGGCAGCAGGTCGGGGGTCAGCAACATCTCGTCGATGACCACGTCGTCACCTCCACGGGCGAAGGCGGCGGCCGCGACACACCCCGATTCCAGCATCCGCCGCCCGACCGGCCCATGACGCACCACCACGAACGGCGTGCCGTCCTCGTCCGTGCCGGTGCGGTCGTACCAGAACCCCACCCGGCTGAGCGGCCCGTCCATCCCACCACCCCACTTGGGCGGCACGAGCTGAAACAGGGTGTCGATGCCCCAATAGACGAACGGGGTGTCACTCTCCTCCTGAATCGCCTGAGCCAGCGAGGTCTTACCCGCACTCGACGTCCCGTTCAAGAAGACGACCCGCCCGTAACCGCCGCTCTTTTCCATCACGCCATTGAACATGCCCTCACCGATCCGCCGGGGAGGGCCCGTACGTCATCCCGGCGTCCTCGCCCAGGCGCCGTACAGGCACGGCCCGACCACCACCCCATGCTCGGCGTGGACCTCGGCGAGGAGGCGTTCGGTCAGGGTGTCCGGGTCGACCTCGGCCGCGGTGGCGATGCCGGCGCGTTCCATCAGGGGCAGGGCGACGCGTGCGATGTTGGCCCAGCCGAAGGCCGGTGCGTGCTCGCCCCCGCCGACCGCCGCCTCCATGCGCATCTCCGGGTCCGGCAGCCCGGCGGCGCGGAACGTGGCGAACAGCGACGGGCCCATCCGCGGGTCGGCGCCGATGCCCTGCAACACGCCGACGATCCAGGACCTGAGCTGCCGCCACGTGGGCCCGTCCACGGTCGACCACATGTAGGTCAGGTCGGCTTCGTGCATGCAGATCAGGCCGCCTGGGCGCAACAGCGACGCCGCGTTCCGCAGCGCGCCCGCCGGGTCGGCGAGGTACATGAGCACCAGGCGCCCGACCACCGCGTCGAACTCGCCGTCGAGGCCGGTCAGCGCCTCGATGTCGCCCACGCGGAACTCGACGGTGCCCTGCCCGCCGGCCGCGGCCAGCCGGGCCGCGCGGCGCACCGCGTCCGGATCACGGTCGACGCCGACGACACTGCCCTCCGGCCCGACGAACTCGGCGGCGAGGCGCGACACGTTCCCCACTCCGCTGCCGAGATCGAGCACCCGCATCCCCCGGGCCAGCCCCGCCGCGGCGAACACCCGCCGGGTCAGCGGATCGAACACCTCGCCCTGCGCCAGCAGCCGCTCCTCCTCGGCCTGCTGGTATTCCGTGAAGTATTCACGTCGTCCCATGCGACTCCCCCCGAGTTTCGCTGGACGAGCACGTCGTACGACGTCGACAGCGGTTTGCCATCGACACCGAACTCTCTGTCACTACCCATGCAACCCTGTTACAACGGCAGCAGGTGCTCCATCGTGACGTGGTGCCGTTCGACCAGCCGTTGGGCGATCAGCGAGCGGTGGCACGCCTCGGGGTCGCGTTCGACACAGAGCAGCGCCGCGCTCCCGCCGCCCGGCGGCGCCGCCACGATCGGCGTGAGGTCGGCGCGGTCGAGGATCTCCGCGGTGTAGCGGCGGGTGTACGCGACGGCCAGCTCGCGGCGCGAACGCTTGCCGACCCCTTGGCGGTCGTCCTCGGCGTACTGGAGCCGGCGTAACTCGGTGGTCGGGGCCAGCTCGAAATGGTGTTCGTACGCGATCCGCGCCTCGGCCAGGGCCGACTGCAGCCGGCGCGCGTTCGCCCAGGCGTACTCGGGCCCGCGAACGCCCCGCCGCTGCCGTACGTCGAGCAGCAGCCGCACGTCCGCGTGCCGCAGTCGTTCGAGGAAGGACTCGACGGCGAAGCCGTAGACGCCGATCGTCACCATCCTGAGCACCGTCGCATCACCTACCTTGTCATCATTGACGCTGCCGCAAGAGCGCGTCAGGCGACGGCGGTGCCCTCAAGCTCCACCATCAGGTCGGGGACCGCCAGCCGCCTCACCCCGAGCATCGTGGTGGCCGGCGCCACCCCGGCGGCCCCCAGCCGCGCCACCAGCACGCCGTAGTGCTGGATGAGCCGGTCGACGTCGGTGGCGTAGACCTTGAGCCGGACCAGGTTCGCGAGCGACATGCCCGCCTCCCCCAGCACGGCCTCCAGGTTGTCGAGACTCAGCGCCAGCTGCGCCGCCATGTCGCCGGCGTGCTCGGGCTTGCCGTCGCCGCTCATCGCGGTCTGCCCGGCGCAGTACAACGTCCGGGTATGCCCCGAGACGAGCTCCCCCTGGTTGTACCCCAGCTCCGTCGACCACGCCCACGGGTTGACCGCTGTCCGCTCCATCAGCTGCTCCATTCGATCATGGGTCCGGTACGTCTCCGGCCCGCGTTGATCAGCCTCCCGGAGAATCACGACATCCTTTGTCGTGTATGCGAATAGAGTTTCCGTATGCGCGCCGACCGGCTGGTCTCGCTGGTCCTGCTGCTGCGGCAGCACGGCCGACTGTCCGCGGCGACGCTGGCCCGCGAGCTCGAAGTGTCCACGCGCACGGTGCTGCGTGACATCGAGGCGTTGTCCGCGGCCGGCGTCCCGGTCTACGCCGAACGCGGACGGCACGGCGGGTTCGCGTTGCTGCCCGGCTTCCGTACCGAGCTCACCGGCCTGAACCACGACGAGGCCCTCGCCCTGCTGGTCGCCGGGTCGCGGCGCGGCGCGCAGGCGTTCGGCCTCGGCTCGGCGCTCGCGTCGGCGATGCTCAAGGTGGTCGACGCGCTGCCCGACAGCTACCGCGACACTGCGGCCGGCGCGGCCGAGCGGCTGCTCATCGACCCGGAGACCGACCTGCTGTCGCGCCGGCTGGTCTCCGAGGACGCGCCCGGCGCCATCGCGGCCGAAGTCCTGCGCGCGGTGCTGGCCGGACAGAAGCTGCGCATCCACTACGCGGCCGTGGACCAGGCTCCTCAGTGGCGCACGGTCGACCCGATCGGCCTGGTCACCGTACGCGATCGAAGTTATTTGCTGGCCATGAGGTCGGGCGCGGACCGTACCTACCGGCTGTCCCGGATCCTGGACGCCGAAGCACTCCCCGAGCCCGCGCAACGCCCGGACCGGGTCAACCTGGACCAGGCGTGGCAGGAACGCAGCACCCGCTTCCGCGCCGGCGGCGACCAGGTCACCGTAGGGGTGCGGCTGCATCCGGCGCGGCGGGAGGACCTGGTGGGCACCGCGCTGGCCGTACTCGCGGAAGAACCCGAACCGGACGGATGGCTGCGGCTGGAGGTCACCTTCCAGGATCCGAGGCACGCCGAGTGGGCGTTGTGGCAGCTCGGGATGAGTGCGGAAGCGCTGTCCCCGCAGTGGTTACGCGACTCCCTGCACAAACGAGCCACCGCCATCGCCACCCGCTACGGACCGCCGACGTGATCATCCACACCTGTGCATACTGAAATCCGGGAAGGGGCGTTCATGACCGCCAGACATATGAGGCGGCCGTACCGTGTCGCCGTCATCGGCGTGGGTGTCATCGGAGCCTGCGTGGGCCGGCACCTGTCCCGGCACGGCGCCCAGGTGATCCTCATCGATGCCGGCCACCCCGGCGAAGGCGTCACCGACTGGTCCTTCTCGTGGGTCAACGCCAGTAACAAGACCGCGCGCAGGTCGTACTTCGACCTGAACATCGCCGGCATGGCGGCCTACCGCGACCTCGCCACCACCATCGGCCCCGACTCGTGGTGGTACCCAAGCGGCCACCTGCGCTGGTCGGACGATGTCGCGGCGCAAGCGGAACTCCTGAGCACCGCCGAACGGCTGACCGACCTGGGCTACCGAGTCGAGATGTACCAGGGCTCCGAGGCCCGCCACCGCCTCGAACCCGCACTCACGATCCCCGACGAGGCCCCGGTCGTCTTCTACCCCGACGAGGCCTGGGTGCACGGCCGCCACCTCGTCAGCCGCCTGGTCAGCAACACCGACGCGGAACACCGCTTCGGCACCGCTGTCTCCGCCATCGGCACCGCATCGGACGGAAGCATCCGTACCATCACTCTCTCGGACGGAACCCGCCTCGACGTCGACATCATCGTGAACGCGGCCGGCCCCAGCGCCTCCCACATAGCCGGCCTCCTCGGACGCCACCTCCCCATGCGCCACGAACCCGGCCTCGTCCTCCGCATCAGCAGCTCCCGGACCCCGATCCACCGGGTCGTCCACGCCCCGCACCTCGCCCTCCGCCCCGACGGCGACACGACGATGGTCCTCCACAGCGTGGAGCTGGACGCCCTCCTCGACACCGGCGAAGACCCGGCGGCTCTCGCCCGGCAGCTCCACGAAGCGGCGCGGCACGTCGTACCCGACCTCGGCGACTCCCGCATCACGGGGTCACGCGTGGCCGAACGCCCCATCCCCGCCGACGGCTACCCCTCGGTCGGAGCGGTGCCGTCCGTGCCGGGCTACTACGAGGCCGTCTCCCACAGCGGCATCACCCTCGGCCCGATCATCGGCCGCCTGCTCGCCACGGAGATCCTCGACGGTGAGCGAGCCGAGTCACTCGCGGACTTCCGCCCAGAACGCTTCCCCCTGTAACCGCCTGGACCAGCTCATACTCCAAGGGTCACGCACAAGCGAGGCTGCCGACCGGCGTAACCGTCACGGCGACTGGATAATCTAAGCGGCCGACCACGAACAGGGAACGCGTACATGAGACTGGACGATCACAGTGTCGTCATCACCGCGGCCGGACGCGACTTCGGACGGGCCCTGGCCATCACCCTGGCCGGCCTCGGCGCCACCGTCTTCCTCTCCGCCCGGACGTTCGCCGCCGCCGAACGCACCCGCGACGACATCCGCGCCCGAGGCGACGGAAAGGCGTACGCGTTCGCCTGCGACCTGACCGACCCGGCCTCCATCCGCGACTTCGCCCACCAGGTCGCCGCGCATACCGACCACATCGACGTCCTGGTCAACAACGGGGCCCGTTACCTCGAAGGCGAAGATCTGCTGGCCGTCTCCGACGAGGACGTCGCCGACACCCTGGCCTCCGGCGCCACCGGCACCGTCCTGGTCACCAAGAACTTCCTGCCCCTGCTAAGCCACGAGGCTCCGAGAACCCGCTCACCAGCGAGTCTCTGATCAACTGCATCGTCTTCGCGATCAACCAACCGCGTGACTGCTTCATCAAGGCTTTCCACTTTGAAGAACCCAGCTGACACGGCCCGCGCTCTGCGCGCCGTCGCACCCGAACCCGTTCGCGACCAGCCGACACCGATGGTCGAACGATCGGAAAGACGGCGGACGCTCTCGTTCGCCGTCATCATCGCCGACGAACCCGACAGCGTTCAGCGGACATCCTGCGAGATTGCCTCCCCGCGATATTCAGTAGACAGCGTCACGTCCGCTGAGTAGCTTCTGCGGGTCCCGTTTCACGCCCGTCCCAGAAGCCTGAATCGTGGCAGCGACCCTGCCTCGCGCCTCAAGCCAGGAGCGGCACCCCTTTTCGAGGAAGATGGTCCGTGACCGGCATTGTCCCGCTGCGCAGGAACGCGCGATTTCAGCTGTTGTGGATCGGCGGCGCGGCGTCGAGGCTGGGGTCGGAATTCACCAGACTGGCCATGCCGCTGCTGGTGCTCGCGCTCACCGGCTCGCCCGGCCTGGCGGGCGTCGTCGCCGGGGCCCGCATGGTCGCTCTCCTGCTGGTCCAGATGCCGGCCGGCGTCTGGGTGGATCGGTGGGACCGCCGCCGTACGCTGATGATCTCCCAGAGCCTCCAAGCGGCCGTCTCAGCGCTGCTGGCGCTCCTGATCCTCACCGGCCAGGCGCAGATCTGGCACTTCGTCACGCTGGCGGTACTCGACGCGTTGTGCGCCGCGTTCATCGAGCCTGTCCGGGACACGGCCATCCGCGGCATCGTCCCCGCGAGTCAGTTGCACAGCGCCTACGCCCAGGAGGAGTCCCGTACGCATGCCGCCGGCCTGATCGGCCCTCCGCTCGGCGGCCTGCTGTACACCCTCGGGCATGCCGTGCCCTTCCTCGCCGAGGCCGTCACCTTGGTCGCCGCCGCGGTCTTCTACGCCCTGGCGAAGGTGCCGCGCCGTCCCGCGAACCAGCCACAAACATCGGGACGAGAGACACGAGAGGACAGCGAGGAGCGGCGCCCTATCCGGCGTGGTGTGCGCCGGGAGGCGGCTGAGGCCGTCACCTGGCTGTGGCGTCGCCGGGGCCTGCGGGAGGTCACCGCGGCGATGATGGTCCTCAACCTCCTGGGCGGAGCCTTCCTGATACCTCTCATCGTGCTGGTCGGCGAACGCGGCGGCGGCGCGCTCACCACCGGCACGGTCCTGGCCGCCCTCGGCATCGGCGGCCTGGCCGGAGCCCTGCTGTCGGGCCGCATCAGCAGGCTGCTGCCGCCCGGCCCCCTGCTGCTCGCCGTCTTGACGATCTTCGGCGCCGCGCTGGCGGCCACCGCGCTGCCGTGGGGGGCGTGGTGGCCGATGGTCCCCCTGGTGTTCATCACGCTGTCGACTCCCTCGCTCAATGTAGTGCTGAACGTGGTGATCGCACGGATGGTGCCGGACGAGATGCTCGGCCGGATGGGCGCGGTGCTGAGCATGGGCGGAATGGCGCTCAAGCCCTTCGGCCCGGTCCTCGGCGGGACACTGACGGCGGCCCTGGGCGGCGCGGCGGCGCTCGTCGTCCTGGGCGGGCTGCTCGGCGCGACCGCCGCCGCGGCAGCGGCCAGCCGGGAGTTGCGCCGCTTCACCGGGGAGATCGCCCCGGCCTGAGGCGACGCTGTACGACCCGATCGGTCGTTCGTGTTCAGGTCGTGAGTTGCCGTCGCATCTCGGCGGAGTCGTGCAGGTTCGTCATCTGAACGAAGCGCCCGTCCTTGACCTTGTAGATGGCGTACTCGACGATCTTGAACGAGGCGCCGGACGGCGGGACGCCGAGCCAGTCCTTGGCGGGTGTGCCGGTGTTGATCGCGCGGACCGCGATTCCGTCACGGTCGAGCAGCAGCTCCTCGATCTCCCAGTGGATGTCGGGAACGGCGCCGACGATCCCCTTCAGGGTGTCGACGACGTCGTCACGGGTCCCGGGCACGCCGCCTAGCAGAACCTCGTCGTTGATGAACTCGTCCATGCCGTCGAACTCGTGGGCGTTCAGCGCCGCTGCGTATCGCATGTACCAGTTGCGCAGGTCGTCGTCGGTCACAGGATCGTCCTCTCTGGTCGTACCACCGGCTTCGCGAAGGCCTTGCGCCCGTAGCGACGCAACTTCCGTACCGATCGGTCTACAAGTCGACTCTAGCACTTCCGTACCGATCGGTTGCAAACTATGCCGCCCCGGTCGAGGCGACCGGGTACGGATATTTCTGGCACCGCCCTCACCTGGGCTCTTTCCGACCGGCTGAGACAGGCAGGAAGAACAAGACTGTTGTCCGCGAATCTTCTCGTGCACGGTTGTCGGCGTCCGGACCCCACGCGTCCGGACCCCACCACCCACCGACAGGAGTCCCCACATGTCCGAAACGGTGCCGCTGCATCTCGCGGGCAACAACGCGCCGGTCGCCGACGAGGTGTCCCTGGAGCCGTCCAAGGTCGTCGGCGAGATCCCGGCCGAGCTGAACGGGCAGTTCTTCCGCAACGGACCCAACCCGCGTACCGGCTGGTCACCGCACTCCTTCGCGGGCGACGGCATGATCCACACCATCGCGCTCGACGGCGGCAGGGCTCGCTGGTACCGCAACCGCTACGTACGCACGCCCCTGTACGAGCACCCCGGCGAGTCCCGCTTCGCCCTCGCCTTCGACGCACAAAGCGGACGGATCGACTACCGGGTCACCACGGCCAACACCCACCTGATCGCGCACGCGGGCCGGCTCTTCGCCCTGGAGGAGGGCGGCTTCCCGTACGAGGTGACGCCGGACCTGGCCACGATCGGGCCGTACACCTTCGACGGAGCCCTGCGGACCCCGATGACCGCGCACCCGAAGACCTGCCCGAGCACGGGTGAGCTGCTGTTCTTCGGCTACCAGCTGCGCCCGCCGTACCTGACCTACTACCGCGCCTCGGCCACCGGCGAGGTGGTGCAGACGCGCACCGTGGACGTGCCGCGGGCGACGATGATGCATGACTTCGCCATCACCCGCCACCACGTGATCTTCATGGACCTCCCGGTCGTCTTCGACGCCGCCCAGGCCGCGGCGGGCGGGCCGCCGTGGCGCTGGGACGACGCGCACGGCGCCCGGTTCGGCGTGCTGACGCGCACGGCCGGCGACGACGCGCCCGTACACTGGTTCGACGTCGAACCGTGCTACGTGTGGCACACCATGAACGCGTTCGAGGACCCAGCCGCCGGCACGATCACCGTCACCGGCACCCGCGTCCCCACGCTGTGGCGCGGCGGCGCCGACGACCTGGAGGGCGGGCTCCCGGTCGCGTACCGCTGGACGCTGCACCTACGCTCGGGCACCGTCACCGAGGAGCCGCTCGACGACGCGCCCAGCGAATATCCCCGGGTGGCCGACGCGACGCTCGGCCTCCCGCACCGGTACGGCTACACGACGAGCTTCTCCCTGGACGCCGAGCCGGAGCGCTCGGAAATCTACGCCTACGACCTCACCGGCGGCGCCGAACGGGCGGTGCACCGCTTCCCGCCGGGCCACACCTGCGGCGAGGCCGTCTTCGTCCCCCGGGCCGCCGGGCCGGGTGAGAACACCGGCTATTTACTGACATTCGCCCACAACCGCACCACCGGCACGAGCTACCTGGCCATCCTGGACGCCACCGACCTCGCCGCACCACCACTCGCCGAAATACACGTCCCGGTACGCATCCCCGCCGGCTTCCACGGCAATTGGCTCCCGTCCTGAGCACCAGGGCGATGCCAGCCGAGTATGCCGCCTGAGGACAAGCAGGACATGGGCGATCAGGCCGACATTCTCGTACCCATCAGACACACGGCCTGACAAGCCCCAATTCCGAGGGCTACGGCACGGCTGTGATGCCGGCTCCCAGCGGTACGACCGCGTGACTGCTCCAGCGATATACCCACTCCGGCTCAAGAACCCGGTTCTGGACGATCAACGTGACGCGATCGACGTTCACCCGAACCGGCTCCGCATCGACGCCACTCAGCGCCTCCACGTAGGGCTCAGCCGGTCCTGACATGTTGATGTAGGTCAGACTCACGTGCGGATGCAGCCCTCCGGCCTGCTCGGCCGCCATCGGCGCTTCGCCTGCCACCTCGGCGATGCCGTTCCTGATCTCGCGCCAGATCTCGCGCAACGGCTCCGCCGGTGTGGCTTCCCATGCGACACTTTCGCTTCTGACAGCCGGCCGGTCGAAGGTGACTTCCACCGGCGCGAGCCTGCCCAGCCGTACGGCCACAGCCTGGGTGACCTGCTCAAGTCTCTCGTCGGAGACCTCGTCCACCCAGCCCACGCTCTGCACGGTGAGGTGCAGCCACTGGACCGGCACCGGGTCGTGTCCGCCGACCGCCGTCAGCGCCTGCTGATACCGCTCGGCGAGGCGATGCAGTTGCGGCGCGCCCTCGAAGGTCAGATGCCAGGTGTAGACCAGCCGCCCCGGCCACCACCCCTCCCGTGGCCACCAGTGGGAGCGAACCTCGTCACGTATGGTCATCGGCCTGCCTCAGCTCTGGGAGGGCGACGTTCGCCTCTCTGGTGGATCAAGCACTCATCAATGATCGTTACCCGCTCTGCGAACGTGCTGCCACTCGCCAGCTCCTGCCTCTCCTCCACCTGAAGTACGGCGCCTCAGCGATCACCTAAAGCAAGGCCTCTGCCCTCGCCGCTGAACCGGCCGAAAGTATTGTCCCGGGCGCTGCGGACCCTGCTTTCGACCGGTGCCGTCCACCAGAGTGACCTTGCAGGATAGGGCCCCATGCCACACGAAGAACTCCCCCAGGAATCACCTCCTGGGGAGCGGTCCGGCCAATCCCAGCCCGCCACACCCTCCCCCGGTCGGCCTCGAATCATCGCGCTCGACGTACTGCGTGGATTCGCGCTGTGCGAGATCCTGCTAGCCAACATCCAGCTCATGGCCACCGGCACCTCCGCCGTCGCCGTACAACCCATGGGCGACTGGGACCCCTGGCTCGGATTGCCGATCTTCTCCCTGCTGTTCGGCATCGGCTTCGCACTGCTGCTGGACTCCGCCACGCGCCGCGTCCCCCGGCCCCGGCTGGTCCTGCTACGCCGACTCGGGGCACTGCTCGCGATCGGCCTCGTCCACATGCTGCTCTGGCCGGGCGAGATCCTGACCCACTACGCCGTCGTCGGCATGCTGGTACTGCTGCCCTCGACCTGGCTACCACGGTGGGCCATGGCCGCCCTCTCCGCCGCACTCATCCCGACAGCGCTGATCTTCGGCCTGGGCGGCCCCCTACTGATCGCCGGACTGTTCCTGCTGGGCTCCGCACTGGTCCGTTACGGGGTGATCGAGCGGATCGAACGATCCACCCGAGTCCCGATCCTGCTGGGCCTGCTCTTCGCGACGGGACTGGCCGCTGCCCTGTGGGCCAAGGCCGGCATGCGAGCCGTCGGTGCCACGACATACCTGCCTTCCATGTCCAGCCTCGCCGACCTGCTGCTCGCCGGCGTGTACGTGTGCGTCGTGCTTGTCCTGCTCAGAACGCCGCTTCGACCGGCACTGCGCTTCCTCTTCGCGCCACTGGGCCGGATGGCGCTGACCAACTACCTGACCTCCACACTCCTGGTGCTGGCGGCCGGTCACCTCCTCGGCGTGCCGATCGGACAGTCCTTGACGACGGCGTACTGGACCGCGGCAACCATCCTCACGGCCCAGTGGCTGTTCTGCACCCTTTGGCTGCGCCATTACCGCCAGGGCCCGATCGAGTGGCTCTGGCGCTGGGCCACCTGGACCCACCGCCCACCCCTCAGCCGAGCCAAGCCGTCCTGAGCGCCGCCGTTCCGACAACTCTCGGCACCCCCCGCGACATAAGGCCTCTCCTGCTCAAGCCACTCCAAACTCAACCTGGCCCCCGTGGTGAGCTCCGATTCGGTGACCGCGCTGAACTGTCCCACCATCACAGCCCAGGTCCTCTCATCGGAGTAATCGTCCTCGAAACGGGCCGCCTCATAAACTTCGTGGCTCGCGCCCCACTCACCCGCTCGGCGACCTCGGTAAGCGTGAGCGCCTTTCCGTCGTCAGAAACGACAACGGTCCAGCAAATGCCCGCTGCCAGCCCGTGATCCTGAGTAAGCGCTGGTAGTAGCGATACACATCGATCAACAGGCCCGCTGAACCACAGGTACAAACCCGCCCCGGGCCTTCTCATCAGCGGCCAGCTCCGCCCAGTCACCCACCGGCCCATGCGAGTCGACAACCAGCACCGGAACGGCACCACCGAGATAACCGATCTCAGCGCGAGAAATGTAGAGCGGCACCCGGCGAGTATCCCACCGCCCTGCCCTTCACGATCATCACACCGCTGCATGCGGACCGTTCGTACATGGGCCGGCTGGGCAGACAAAAGCAACCGATTCCCGCGGCTGCACCGCGCCCCGAACCGGCAGACCTGCCGATCCGCAGCGGCAGGTGACGCGGAGATGGGACGCTTCCTCAATGGATGTTGCGGAATTCGCCGCAACGAAGCGGCGGGTCATGGGCAAGCGTCGCAACGTGCCGAACGGTGCCGGGGTGTTCGATGGCGGAACTCGCAACGGAGCTCGAACGGATCTGGTTGCGGGATCTCAGATACTCATACTTCGAAGCTCACGTGATCACTGTCGGCGAGCAGCGCGTTCACCTGGATGCAGTGACCCAGATCGCCCCGGACGACTTCTACGTAACGGCCTCCATCATCGCTGAGCCGCCCCAGTCGGCTAACACTACAGCCGCACTTCCCCGGAGTTGGCGTGCCTGGGCAGATCCCGAGTGAGCAAGGAATGGCCACCGGTAGCGATCGCCGCCGAAGCGGAAGCAGGCGCGCCCACCCATTGGCCGACGTGCTCGGTGAATATCCAGGCGCCCTCGTTGTAGGTGAGCCCCCGGGCGAACTTGTCACGGAGACCCTGGCTCAGGCTGGGAACGGCGGGCGGCAGATCGACGCTTGCCAGCGGTCGAAGCGCGGATGCCGCCGCCTCGTTCATCCGGATAGTGAGCACCCGGGCACGGTACCGACCGCGATGTCAGGCCACCAAAATGAAAGATGGGAAGATCATCCGCATATACCGAGCCTCCTGCCAGCCACCCAGACCAGACTTCCACCGGCAGGCGACGACGAGCTTCCGAACTACAAGATCCACCGATACGTCACGGCGTCCCCTCCTGCTCTGCCGGGTGCACGAGAAATTCTCAGTCGCCGCCGGCAACATCGAGAAGCGTTAGCCTGCGAGAGTGATCGATGGCGTTGGCGGGCAAGTCCTTGACGGACGCTTCGAGCTGGTGGAGCGGCTGGGCAGCGGCGGGATGGGCACCGTGTGGCGGGCGCGTGACCTGGCGCTGCATCGCGAGGTCGCGGTCAAGCAGGTCAGCCCCCTGGCTCCTGAGTCCGTCCAGGACCCGGAGGCTTCCCGGGTGCTGCGGGAGCGGGTGCTGCGGGAGGCCCGCGCGCTGGCGCGCATCAGCGACCCGCACGTGGTGACCATTCATCACATCGTCGAGGAGGGTACGGGTTCCTACCCCTGGCTGGTGATGGAACTGGTGCCCGGCGGCAGCCTGGCGGACCGGCTGGAGGAAAGGACGCGGCTGGAGCCCCAGGAGGCCGCCCGCATCGGCCGCCAGGTCCTTTCCGCGCTGCGTACCGCACACGCCGCCGGCATCTGCCATCGTGACGTGAAGCCCGCCAACGTGCTGTTGCGCCCTGACGGCAGCGCGGTTCTCACCGACTTCGGCATCGCCGCCCTCCAGCGAACCGGCTCCGCCGACACCGCGGCCCGGTCCGTGCCGCTGACCGCGACCGGCGAGCTCATCGGCACGCCCGAGTATCTCGCCCCAGAACGCATCCGAGGCAGCGACGACGCCCCCGCCTCGGATCTGTGGTCCCTGGGCATCATGCTGTACGTCTGCGTAGAGGGCCACAGCCCGATGCGCCGGCCGACCGCACTGGCCACCATGGCGGCGGTCATCGACGGCGTGGTGCCACCGCCGGTCCGGGCCGGCGCTCTGGCCCCCGTACTGCGGGAACTCCTCGTAGCCGATCCGGCGGCGCGGCCCACGGCCGAGCGGCTCGACGCGATGCTGGCCGCCATCACAGACGGCAGCACGGCCCGGACTCGCTTACTACCTGAACCGGACCGGCCCACGCCACCCGCCATCACGAAACCGGAAGCTCACCCCCCGTCCGCACCTCCCCCCTCGCCCCGCCGCAAGCGCGCCTGGCTCGCCGCCGGAGCCGCAGCCCTGACCACGGCGCTGGTCGCGACCACGATCTACGTCGTGAACAATGCGCAGCAAGCATCGACCGGCGATCACAAACCCGCCGCTCAGAACAAGCTCGGCCTCTTGGAACCCGGCACCCTCAAAGTCGCTGTATACGATGGCACCGCCGTGGACCAGCCGGGAATCTATTCCTCTGACGACGGTTCCAACGGCGCCAACCCACGCGGCCTCGACCCGGACCTGGCCCTCGCCATCGGTGACCGGCTCGGCCTGAAGGTGGAGATCGAAAGCGTCTCGACGCCAAGCCAGATGATCGACGGGGTGCTGGAGACCGAGCAGTTCGATGTGGCCCTGCCGAGCACGAGCACATTTTCCGCCGGGCAAGACGAGAAACTCGCCCTCATCCACTACTTCGACATCGGATTCGCGGTCTACGCCACGTGGAAGACTGCTCGGCGCATCCGCTCCAAAGCCGACCTCTGCGGCATGAGCCTCTCGATGGGCAGCTATGAGGACCTGGTGGAGAAGACGAGTTACGAAAAGTGCGGCCCGAATCCCATCAAGCCGGCCATGAGAAACGGCAGGTTGGACGCATATGTCACCAGCCTTCCCTGGGCCGTCGACCGCGCGCGAGACTCCAAGGGCGAGCTCCATCTCTCGAAAGCCGATCTGACCGAGGACGACCCCCTCGTCATGGCCGTCGACAGCGCCAAACCCGCGCTACGCGACGCGATCGTGAAAGCGCTCAACACACTGATCAAGAACGGCGAGTACGGCGAGATGCTCGCCGATCGAGGTCTACAGGACGGCGCCGTCACCGCGGCCCGAATCATCCGCAGCACTCCCTAGGGCGCGGATCGAGTCGTGATCAAGGAGTGATTGTCGTGAGGTCTCGTTGATCCAGATCACCAAGGCGCGCAGGTGGAGCCCGCGAGGTAGCCATCCGGGGTCTTGTCAGCCCGGGGAATCGAACCCCTGACCTTCTGTTCGTAAAGGCAGGGCAGAAGGCCCATCTATGCGCTGCCGGCCGCTCAGAGAAGGTCGCCGCCCCAACTCTCTGCGGCCGCAGTCCCCGAATCGAACACGAACTCAGCTCCCACCCGCTCGGTGCCGTCCACTCCGCCGCCGCACCGCTCGACAACACGGATGAGTCGTTCACCGATGTGCCGTACGAAGGGAACGTCATCCGGGGCGGAGACCACATCGACGCGGCTGCCCAGCTCTTCCATCACGTAGCTCTGCCTTGGCTCGCCTGGCTCGATCTGAAACGACCAATCGGCGGCGACTTCGACGCCAATGATCACCGACTCCAAGCGAAGCCACACCTCGATGACTTCAGGGACGTTGGTTCCATGCACGAACTGGGCGACCACCACTTCGATCAGACGCTTGGTCGCCAGACTCGCAAGATCCATGAAATCGGCTACCCTGCTCTGATCTCATTCCCGGGAGCGGTCTCCGCCAGGATACGCGCACCCGAACGAGGCACCCGGCGACCGGTGGACTGGTCACGGTTCGCGATTTACTCCGTCGCGTGCGGGCGACCGAAGGGAGCTCGCAGGCCCGAATCTTCGTCGCTCTTATCGCCGTCCCAGCCCAGGGCTTCGTCCCCATTCCTCATCTCTCCCAACTACGGCCGCCCCCGCGCTACGACGCAACCGCCGTCATCTGCGACGGGTTGGACTCGTCCGGCTTATGGCTGTCGCGCCGGCTTTCTGAGCACCTCGGTTAGGGCCGAGATGCTCTGATCGCCGTAGCCTGCCTCAGCTGCCCGCCTCACCAGGTCATGAAGCGGGGCGAGCCAGGCCGTGTCGACGTTCGTCTCCTTGGCCAGGTCCTCGTCGTGGGCCGTCCCCGCCGAGAAAAGGTTCACGGAGGAGGCGGCGTCGGTATAGTCGCCGCTGTCGATCTCCTTGGCGTAGATCGGCATCAGGGACTTGATCATGTCCAGCCACTTGCCGGCGAAGCGCACCATCGTGTTCACCTCCAATCCACGCGCCTGGATGGCGGCGGCACCCTGGAAGAAGCCGACGAGCGCCGGCAGCAGCATGGCACCCACCGCCATCTCGTACAGGGCGGCGAGGTCGCTTTCGTCGCCGAGGTGGACGGTGTCGCCGCCCAGCACCTTCAGGACCGTCTCGAACTCCTCAAAGACCGTCTTGTCGCCGCTGTAGTACAGCAGAGTGTCCGGCGCTCCCACGGCCGAGGGCACGTTCTTGACCGCTCCGGCCAGGAACCGGGCGCCGTGCTCGATGGCCCAGACCGCCGTCTCGCGGGCGCCGGCCGGGGAACCGCTGTTGAGGGTGACCAGGGCCCGCCCACGCAGCGGCGCGCCGACCGGCTGCAGTGCCAGCCGGGTGTCATCAAAGGTGGTCAGACAGGTGATGACCAGGGGACTTATCGCCACCGCGTCCT
This sequence comes from Nonomuraea sp. NPDC048892, assembly GCF_040649735.1. NCBI lineage: Bacteria > Bacillati > Actinomycetota > Actinomycetes > Streptosporangiales > Streptosporangiaceae > Nonomuraea > Nonomuraea sp. NPDC048892. The sequence continues at coordinate 24,262 of NZ_JBEZFZ010000006.1, forward strand.
CGATGGCCTCCGCATGCCTGGCTCCCTTGGCGATGAGAGGCGCGGCTTTGGCGGGGGTCCTGTTCCAGACAGTGGTCGGGTGTCCGGCCTTGATGAAGGCCCCGGCCAGTGCCGTGCCCATCGAGCCCAGTCCGATGACGGTCACCGGTGTCATGTTCTTTGCAGTCATATGCATACTCCAGCCACAGAGGTATGGAGGCGAGCGCGCTGCCTTGGAGACCGTCGTGGTCTTGGCGCGGGCCTGATTCATGCTGGCTGGAGCACCTACATTCTCTCAAGTACCTACTTTTTTGCCGGGTACTGACATAAGTGTGAGTATGGGTCGGTGAAGGAGACGAAGAAGCGGACGTTCACCTGCGGTCTCGACGCAGCCATCGCCGTCATGGGAGGCAAATGGAAGGGACTGATCCTGTTCGCGCTCCAGGATGGTCCCCTGCGTTTCGGGGAGTTGCGGCGCGCGGTCCCCGGCATCAGCGAGCGGGTGCTGATCTTGCAGTTGCGGGAGATGGAGACCACCGGGCTGCTGCATCGTGAGGTCTATCATCAGGTTCCGCCGAAAGTGGAGTACTCGCTCACCGAGTTCGGCCATTCACTCAACACCGCGATGGCGCCGCTCGGAGAGTGGGGCGAGGAACACATCGAGCGCATCGAGGCCATCCCGTTTGACGTGGATCGCAAGATGACGTGATTTCGGGATGTCATTTGTCGTGGTCGAACCGGGCAGGCCGGCCGCCGGGCGCCACGAACGGGGCTGATCATCCGGACGTGTCCAGGGCACCGAACTCGGCGCGGGCGGCCTCGACGACCTCGGGGTATGCCTGGCGTTTGTCGTGTTCGGCGAGGGCGCGGTAGATGCTGGCCAGGCTGGGGTTGTGGCCCTTGCGCTTGCCGGTGGGGATGATCAGATCGGGCTGAATCGACTCCAGGGACTCGCCGACGGAGCGGCGGCGGAGCGCGGTGTACAGCATGTCGTCGGTGATGACGGGTGGGCGGCCGCCGTGCCTGCCTGCCATTGCGGGCGACCGCATCGAGGCCTTCGAGGGTGTCTTCGCGGACGTTTTCGTGTTCGGTTTCGGCCACCATGGCAGTCGAGCTGCGGCCGAACACCTACGGCCAGTGGGCGGACTTGGAGGACGACGCCAAGACAGCCACTTTGACGGCGCGGCTGAAGGAGTACAGGGTCAAGACGGACGACACCTGGGGGCACACGCAGAGCGGTAAGGGAGCCAACCGCAAGGGCTTCACCCGCGCCCACGTGGTCGACGCCTGGCGGAAGAGGAAGGGTTCGAACTAGGACCAAGTGCAACCTGGACCGCGTTCGCCTGCGGGCCATGCTGGAGGGCGTGAGTAGTCCACCGGCGAACTCGAGTACCTCGCCCGCCCCGGGAAGGCCGGCATACCGGCGCTATACCGGACGACGCTAGCTTCGAGGCTCATGAAGTTGACTTCCAAGCGCATCGCCGCGATTGCCGCCGGCGTGGTCGCGGCCGCCACGACCATCGCCCTCAATGCGGCGCCTGCCGCAGCCACCACCGTCACGGGCTGCAAGTCCACGCAGACCTTCTCCAAGAGCATCACCGGCGCCTCCGCCGAGGGGTATGTCAAGAGGGGATGCACCGTCAAGGGCAGTGGATGGCAGCGCTACAACCAGGACTACATCTGGTTCAGGACGAGGGACACCAAGTGCGACAAGTACGGCCCCAAGATCTGGATCGGTAACTGGGTGCAGAAGAACGACAACGGTTGCGGCGGCTCGAAGACCGGCTATAACTGGACTGCTTCCACCGGCACCGTCTACAAGTACATGTTGCGCACCTGTAACAGCGGCGGCTGCCTGAACAGCTCCGGCTGGATCACGATCAAGTAGGCAGTAGTGGAAGGGGCTTCTACGCCGCCGCCCTGCATGACTTCGGCCCGGTCCAGACGGCGAGAGCCGGCTCCGCGACCGATCTGAGCTCGGTGACATCGGCCCCGTCCCTGGCCCACTCGGACATGCCGCGCAGCACAGCCGCGAACTAGGCGGCCAACGCGTGCGGGTCGAAGCCGCGTGGAAGCTCCCCGTTCTTCCGTGCGGCTTCGAGCCGCTGCACGAACGTCCGGATTCCCGTCTCGCGGATTGAAGCGGCCCGGAGGTAGGCGGCGACGTCGGCGTGTCCTGGACCGTCACGTTGGCCGTCGCGCACATCACCAGGCAGCCCGCCGGATGGGCCGAACGCGGTGCTCGTAGACAGCCTGCTCCCCAACTCTCCGGTCCAAGGGTACGAAGGGGCGCCAGCGGGCTTTAGCTGGGGGTTTGGGGGCCGCGCCCCCGATGTCACAGCCCGAGCCCAATGCGCGAAGCGCCCCATGGGAGGACCACGCTTTGGGGCTGGGGGCTCGGGGGGCCGTGCCCCCGATGTCACGGCCTGAGCCCCCTTGCGCGTAGCGCTCCCCTGCGATGACCATGCGTTTCCCCGCCGAAAGCCGAAAGGCCCCTGAGCGCGGTTCAGGGGCCTTCTGGTGCAGAGCCGACGAGGGGAATCGAACCCCTGACCTTCTGTTTACAAGACAGATGCTCTGCCGATTGAGCTACGTCGGCACGGCCTACCAGTGTAGACGCTAGAGACGCCTGTGACGAGCGACTTCGTACAGCGCCACCCCCGCCGCCACCCCCGCGTTCAGTGACTCCGTGGCGGCATGGATCGGGATGCGGGTCACCACGTCGCAGTGTTCGCGGACCAGGCGGGACAAGCCCTTGCCTTCCGAGCCTACGACGACCACCAGGGGCTCGGTCAGGAGGTCGGCGTCGCCGATGTCGGTCTGGCCGGCGCCGTCGAGGCCGATGACGAAGAGGCCGGCTTCGCGGTATTCGCGCAGGGCCGCGGTCAAGTTGGCGGCGCGGGCGACGCGGAGGTTGGCCAGGGTGCCTGCGGAGGTCTTCCAGGCGCCGCCCGTGACCCCGGCCGAGCGGCGGGACGGGATGAGCAGGCCGTGGGCGCCGAAGGCGGTGGCGGAGCGGGCGATGGCGCCCAGGTTGCGGGGGTCGGTGACCGAGTCGAGGGCGACGATCAGGGGCACCTCGCCGGCGTCGTGGGCGAGCTCCACCAGCTCCGACGGGTGCGCGTAGTCGTAGGCCGGGATCTGCAGGGCCACGCCCTGGTGGACGGCGCCCTCGGTCAGGCGGTCGAGCTTGTCGCGAGTGATTTCGAGCAGGGCGATGCCGCGTTCGGCCGCGATCTTGATGGAGCCGCGTACGCGATCGTCGTTGTCGATGCGCTGCGCGACGTAGAGGGCGTTGCACGGCACCCCCGCCTGCAGCGCCTCCAGCACCGGGTTGCGGCCGCCGATGTATTCGGGGGCGTCGTCCGAGCGGCGCTGCTGCCTGGCGGGTGCGGGGCGGCGCGCGTCGCCGCCCCGGTCTTCGCGGGCGATGCGCTCGCCGCGGGCCTTGTCTTTGTACCAGTGACGCATCTCGGCAGGCGGAGTCGCGCCGCGGCCCTCAAGCGACCGGCGCTTCTGCCCACCGGTGCCCTTGGCCGGGCCCTTCTTCTTCGCGGGCCTGCCCGACGATCTACCCCCAGCTGCCATGGAACAAGGGTACTCGGGCCGCCGCCCACCTCGGCCCAGATGATCTAGCGGCTGAGCTCCCAGCGGGCGCCGTGGGGGGTGTCCTCGACGGTGATGCCCGCGGCCGACAGCTGGTCTCTGATCGCGTCGGCGGCGGCGTAGTCTTTGCGCTCCCTGGCCGCCTTGCGCTGCTCCAGCGCCACCGCCACCAGCGCGTCGACCACCGGCGTCAGGTCGGTGCCGGCGGCGCGCCACTGCGGCGAGCGCGGGTCGAGGCCGAGGACGTCGAGCATGTTCTGGGTCTCGGCCAGCAGTCGCGCCACGGCCTCCTTGTCGCCTCGCGCCAGCGCCACGTTGCCCTCGCGCACCACCTCGTGCACGACGGCGAGCGCCTGGGGCGTGCCCAGGTCGTCGTCGAGCGCGTCGGCGAACGCCTGCGGCAGCGGCGCGTCGGCGTCGACGTCGTGGATGACCTCGGCGGCGCGCGTCACGAAGCCCTCGATCCGCTGGTATGCGGCCGCGGCCTCCTGCAGCGCCTCCTCCGAGTAGTCGATCGAGGAACGGTAGTGGGGCGCCGCCAGGTAGTAGCGCAGCTCGACCGGGCGCACCTTCTGCACCATGTCGGGGATCAGCAGCGAGTTGCCGAGCGACTTGCTCATCTTCTCGGCGCCGATCTTCAGCATGCCGTTGTGCATCCAGTAGTGGGCGAAGCCGTCGCCGGCCGCCTGGGACTGGGCGATCTCGTTCTCGTGGTGCGGGAAGATCAGGTCGATCCCGCCGCCGTGGATGTCGAACGCCGGGCCGAGGTATTTCGTGGCCATCGCCGAGCATTCGAGGTGCCAGCCGGGACGCCCGGGGCCCCACGGGGTCGGCCAGGTCGGCTCGCCCGGCTTCTCGCCCTTCCACAGGGCGAAGTCGCGCGGGTCGCGCTTGCACGACTCGTCGTCGGTGTCGGCCGCGGCCCGCATGTTCTCCAGCTTCTGGTTCGACAGCGAGCCGTAGCGGTCGGCGTAGGAGCGTACGTCGAAGTAGACGTCGCCGCCCGAGGCGTAGGCGTGGCCGTGCTCGATCAGCCGCTCCATGAGCGTGATCATCTCGGGCACGTGGCCGGTGGCGCGCGGCTCGACGGTCGGCGGCAGGCAGCCCAGCGTGTCGTACGCCCACGTGAAGGCCCGCTGGTTGCGCTCGGCCACGACGAACCAGGGCACGCCCTCCTCGGCCGCCACCCTGATGATCTTGTCGTCGATGTCGGTGACGTTGCGGCAGAACGTCACCTCGTAGCCGGAACGCGCCATCCAGCGCCTGAGCACGTCGAAGTTGACGCCTGACCGGATATGTCCGATATGCGGAGGAGCCTGCACGGTCGCCCCACACAGGTAAATCGACGCCCGGCCGGCTTCGACCGGAACGAATTCACGGATGGCGCGTGTACTGGTGTCGTAGATGTGCAGGCTCACGAACGCAAGGCTAACGCCTCAGAGCTGTCATCACGCCGATAAATCAGCCTCGCAAGTAGACCCTGTCCGGCGAGATCCGTACGATGAGCCGCTCCGTGCCCGGCTTGTCCTCCCATGAGCTACCTCGGTACTTCTGCGACAGCTCCTCGATGAGCGCCCCCTCGGGGTCGGGCGTCACCGTCACCCGGCCGCGCACCTCCACGTAGCGGAGCGGGTTGTCCGGATCGATCACCAGCAGGCTCACCCGCGGGTCGCGCTCGAAGTTACGCGGCTTCTGGCGGCCCTTCACGGTCGAGAACAGCACGTCGTCGCCGTCCGTACGCACCCACACGACCGACGACTGCGGGCCGCCGTCGGGGTTGAGAGTCGTCACGGTCGCGTAATTCGGCGCGTCCAGGAGTTTGCGGACATCGGCTGACAGTGCGGCCATGTAATGCCTCCCATGAGTGATGCATTTGGTTGTTGATTGGTTGGGCGGGTGGGTGGTTGGTCGGTCCGTCCGTCGTGGAATCTCATCGAAGATACTCAGGGCCGCCCGGGTCTCGTCATTCGGTGGGGCGGCGCAGGGGTTCGCCGCTGCGGCAGGGCGGTGCGGGAGTCCTCTTCGGGCGCGGCCGACTCTCTCTCGCGCGGATGGGTCCCGATGGACCTCCCGATGAACGCGGTACGCCTCGCCGGGCGCGCCGGAAGGCCGGAATCCCGTGACTGGCCGAGGAATCGCCCGCCGCCATGAGCGGGGAAGAAGTCAATCTTCTGTAGGCTCGAACCGCCATGGACGTGACTCCCCCCTCTGTGCTCCGCCGACTCGGCCTCGCTCTGGCCGGTCTCGCGGTCGCCGCCCTCGCCGGGGCCGCCTGCGCGCTGTCCTTCGACGACCTGCGCGCGCTGGCCCTCACCGGTGAGGCCCGGCAGGACCTCGCCTTCCTCTATCCGGCCGCCTTCGACGCGCTGCTCCTGGTGGCGCTCATCGGCGTGCTGCTGCTGCGCCCGGCCAAGACGCTGGTACGCGTGCAGGCGGCGTTCGTGCTGGTGCTGCTCATCGTGGCGGCCTCGGCGGTGAACGTGGCCTCGGCGGTGCGGTTCGAGTTCGGCGTGCGGGAGGCGGCCGTCGGCGTGGCGCTGGCGCCGTGGGTGATGCTGGCCCTGGCGCTGTGGCTGTGGTTATTGCTGATCAAGCACATGCAGGGCCGTCGCGGGCAGGCCGCCGAGCAGGATCCGGAACGTACGGCGGAGCAGGACCTCGTGCCCTTCCATCGGCCTCATCCCCAGGCCGAGACCCCGCCCTCGCTCGCCACTGCGTCGACCGCGCCCGTTCTGGAGTCCACTCCGGTGGTCGGCCCCACCGCCGCTCCCGAGACGCCGCCGGTGTCGGCGCGGGTGAGCGAGTGGCCCGTGCAGGAGGAGGAGTCGCCTCAGCCCGCCACCGATGCTCCCGCCGTGCCCGCGCCACGTCCCGCCCCTGAGCCCGCGCCCGACAGCCCCGTTCATGAGGCCCCTCCCGCACCTCGGCCGGCCCCAGCGGACGAGACCCCGGCAGACGATGTACCAGACGCTGTACCAGCGGATGCAGCCCCCGCGGATGAGGCCGCCGACGAGCCGCGGCCGGCTCAGGCGTACGAAGCCGCTGACGAGCCCCAGGCCGCGCCCGAAGCGGAGCCCGCCCCTGAGCCCGAACCGGAGCCCGAGCCGGTGACGCGGCCCGTGCGCTGGGGGGATCGGGTCAAGCCTGCCGACGTCCTCGTCCACCCCCGTCCCAGCGCGGACGACAAGGACGCCGACACCCAGCCGCACCCCATCGTCGCGGACGACACGCCCGACCCGAAGCACGGCCCAGAGCTGGCCGACATGGAGGAGCGGAGGCAGGTCGCCCGCAGGACGGAGAACGCGGGCGAGATGGAGGACACCGCGCCCCATCCGGTGATCCACGACGACACCCCGGCCCCGGCCGAACGTCTGCGCAGCACCCCGCGCCCGCCCGAGGACTGAACACGCGGGACGGGCAGTCAACAGCATGAGGGGACCCGCCCGGGATCGCCTCCCGGGCGGGTCCATGTATCCCGCCTCGCCGGCGCGTCCGACGCTCCATCGCGTCGGACGCCGCGGCCTGAGCCCTGCGCCACGTCAGACGCTCCGTCGCGTCGCACGCCGCGTAAGCCGTCGCGTCGCCTCAGACGGGCGCGTCAGACGTTGCGACCGCGTCTGAGGCCCGCGACCAGGCCCACACCGACGATGGCGAGCACCACCTGCATCACCAGCTCGATCCAGTCGATGCCGGGGGTCGTCTCCACACCGAGTACCTGCGCGAGCAGCGTCCCCAGCAGCGCGGCCACGATGCCGACGACGATGGTGAGGATCCACCCGATGGCCTGCTTGCCGGGCAGCAGCAGACGACCGATTGCGCCGATCACGGCGCCGATCACGATGGCGCCAAGGATGGATTCGATGGTCATGACATGAAACCTCCCCGTGAGGGTGAGCGGTTCACTCTCACGGGAAGTGGGCTACCCGATCTACGGCATTTATGCGCCGAATTTACGAATGGGCAGGTCAGGTCGTTGTTCGGCCGCCTCGGCCGCCGCGTCCCATGCCCATCTTGGTCACGAGGAGCACGCCGGCGACGGCCAGAACGAGCTGCAGGATGTGTTCGATCCAGTCGATCCCTCGCGTGTCGGCCCATCCGAACGCCTGGGCGATCAGGGTACCGATCAGGGCCGCCACGATGCCGACGATCAGGGTCAGGCCGATGGACATGTTCTGCCGGCCGGGCACCAGCAGCCGGGCCAGCGCACCGACGATGGCGCCGATGACTACCGCGGATACGATCGCGCCGATCATGTGTAGCTCCCCCCGAGACGTTCACATGTCTTGGGACACATACCCTCTGATCAGACAAACTACGCATAGATGGGAAGGCGGCGGCCCGTACCGCGCCAGTGACGAACCGCCGCCTCCGCATTCAGCGGATCGGCCGGCGACCCGCCGGGACACCCTCACGTATCCCTACGTAAAGACGCCCGGCACTCAGGAAAGGTTGACCACGAGGGCCGTCGCGATGGCCGCGATGCCCTCACCGCGGCCGGTCAGACCCAAGCCGTCGGTGGTGGTGGCGGAGACGCTCACCGGCGCCCCCAGGGCCGCGCTGAGCGCCTTCTCGGCCTCCTCGCGGCGTGGCGCCAGCTTGGGCCGGTTGCCGATCACCTGGATCGCCACGTTGCCGATCTCGTAACCGGCGGCGCGCACCTGGCGCGCGGTCTCCTCCAGCAGGGCCGCGCCCGTGGCGCCGGCCCAGCGTGGGTCGGCCGTGCCGAACAGCCGCCCGAGGTCGCCCAGGCCGGCCGCCGACAGCAGCGCGTCGCACGCCGCGTGGGCGGCGGCGTCGCCGTCGGAGTGGCCGTCTAGGCCGATCTGGTCAGGCCAGGACAGCCCGGCGAGGTTGAGCTCGCGTCCTGAGTCATCCGATGCGAACGGGTGGACGTCGACTCCGACGCCCACCCGTGGAAGATGTGTGTTCAGGAGTTGAGAACCTCGTCGAGCAGGGCCTCAGCCTTGTCCTCATTGGTCTTCTCGGCAAGAGCCAGCTCGCTGACGAGAATCTGGCGAGCCTTGGCGAGCATGCGCTTCTCACCCGCCGACAGGCCACGCTCACGATCCCGGCGCCACAGGTCCCGAACCACCTCGGCGACCTTGTTCACATCGCCAGAGGCGAGCTTCTCCAGATTGGCCTTGTAACGACGAGACCAGTTGGTCGGCTCTTCCGTGTGCGGCATGCGAAGGACGTCGAAAACCCGCTCAAGGCCTTCCTGGCCGACAACATCGCGCACACCGACGAGTTCCGCGTTTTCAGCTGGCACCTGGACGGTAAGGTCGCCCTTGTCGACCTTGAGCACCAGGTAGGTCTTTTCCTCACCCTTGATGGATCGCTTCGTGATTGCTTCGATCCGAGCAGCCCCATGGTGGGGGTAGACGACAGTGTCGCCGACCTGGAAAGTCATGTGACAAGTACCCCTTCCGCTGTACTCCAGGGTACCACGCATCCACAGCCTCCCGGAACAGTGAAATCCTCATAACTGCAGGTCAACGCCGCATATTGGGGCTTGACAAGCGCTCAACAGTATGAATCGCATTTCCGGACATAGCGAATGACCTGCGGGGGTGCGGATATGACCTTGCATTGGGGTGGATATGGTGGGCGCTGCACATCACGCACGCGCGACACCTGCGCAAGACCAAGGAGAACCCGCCCGTGACCAGCCGTCGCTGGATTGTCGTAGCCGCCGCGTTCTTGGCCGCCCCCGTGCTGGCGGGCTGCGGGGCAGGATTCGACGCCACCACCAACAAGCCGTACGCGCCGAACGAGGCGCAAGTGTTGCTCGATAACGGCCAGTACGGCAGCAAGAGCGGCATTCACATCCCGCAGGCGTTCATCCTCGGCCCCGACTCAGGAGCGCAGCTCCCCTGGCGCGGCTCGGCCCCGATCTACCTGAACATCCTCAACACGGCCGGCGCCCCCGACACGCTGCAGTCCGTCTCGGCCGGGAACATGGGCACCGTCAAGGTCACCGCCCCGATCCAGCTCCCGGTCAACCAGCTCGTCAACACCGGCAAGCCCACCCCTCAGCTCATGCTGGAGGCGATCCCCAAGAGCCTCAGGGGCGGCGAGAGCATCAAGCTGGACCTCCAGTTCGCCCAGGCCGGTGTCGTGTCCATGAACGTGCCTGTGGTCACGCGCAGCCGTGAGTTCGCGCAGTATCCCCCGGCTCCCGGCGCCACCCCGGCGCCCACGCCCACCCCGACGGCCTCCGCCCCCGCGGAGGAGGCCCACTGACAGCGGGTGAGAGGGCCCCGGACACGGCCGTGCCGGGGTCCTTCACTCCTCGGTGGCGTCGAACTTGTAGCCCAGACCGCGCACGGTCAGGATGCACCGCGGGTTGGACGGATCCGCCTCGATCTTGGCGCGCAGCCGCTTGACGTGGACGTCGAGCGTCTTGGTGTCGCCCACGTAGTCGGCGCCCCAGACGCGGTCGATGAGCTGACCCCTGGTGAGCACCCGCCCGGCGTTGCGCAGCAGCACCTCCAGCAGCTCGAACTCCTTCAGCGGCAGCTGCACCTGCTGGCCGCGCACGGCGACGACGTGGCGGTCGACGTCCATCCGCACCGGGCCGACGGCCAGCACGGCCGTCTCCAGCTCCTCGACGAGGTCGCCCTGGCGGCGCAGGACCGCGCGGATGCGGGCGACCAGCTCGCGCGAGGAGAACGGCTTGGTGACGTAGTCGTCGGCGCCCAGTTCGAGGCCCACGACCTTGTCGATCTCGCTGTCCTTGGCCGTCAGCATGATGACCGGCACCTTGGAGCGCTGCCGCAGCGAGCGGCACACCTCCGTGCCGGGCAGCCCTGGCAGCATCAGGTCGAGCAGCACCAGGTCGGCGCCGTTGCGGTCGAACGTGTCGAGCGCTTCGGGCCCGGTCGCCGCGACCGACACCTCGAAGCCCTCCTTGCGCAGCATGTAGGACAGGGCGTCGGAAAAGGACTCCTCGTCCTCGACGACGAGAACACGGGTCATGGGGCTGCCTCCAGGGGAATCGAGGGTGGTACTGCCACCGCCGTGCCGCCGAAGGCGGGCAGGCGGAGCGTGAAGGTGGAGCCGGACCCTTCCTTGCTCCAGACGGACACCTCGCCCGCGTGCGCGGCGGCGACGTGTTTGACGATGGCCAGGCCGAGCCCGGTGCCGCCGGTGGCGCGCGACCGGGCCGCGTCGACGCGGAAGAAGCGCTCGAAGATGCGTTCCAGCGCCTCCTCGGGGATGCCGATCCCCTGGTCGCTGACGCTGATCTCGACCGAATCGCCCGCGGGCCGCACGCTGACGACGACCCTCGTGTGCTCGGGACTGTAGGCGACGGCGTTGTCGATCAGGTTGCGCAGGGCGGTGACGAGCAGTTCGACGTCGCCCCAGATGCGCAGGCCCTCGGTGCCGCCGGTGACGAGCGTGATGTCCTTGGCGGAGGCCCTGGTGTTGCAGTGGTCTATGGCATCGGACACGGCCTCGTCGATCACGACCTGGCCGGGGGTGGGGATCGGCTCGGCGCCCTGGATCCGGCTGAGCGTGATCAGGTCCTGGATCAGGTAGTTGAGCCGGGCCGCCTCCAGCTGCATGCGCCCGGCGAAGCGGCTGACCGCCTCGGGGTCGTCGGCGGCGTCCTGGATGGTCTCGGCCAGCAGGCTCATGGCGCCCACCGGGGTCTTCAGCTCGTGGCTGACGTTGGCGACGAAGTCGCGGCGTACGGCCTCGACCCTGCGCCGCTCGGTCTGGTCCTCCGCCAGCACCAGAACCTGGCCGTAGGAGCCGAGGGGGGCGACGCGGACGGCGAAGTTCGTGGTCTCCTGGCCGAACTTGTGGCCGGCGACGTCGATCTCGCTCTCGCGGATCTCGCCGTCGCGGCGTACCTGTCTCGCCAGGGCGAGCAGCTCCGCGGCCATCAGCCGGTCGCCCTTGACCAGCCCGAACGCCCGCGCCGCCGAGCTGGCGCGCAGCACGCGGTCGTGGGCGTCGAGGACCACGGCGGACGAGGGCAGCACGGCCAGCACGGACGCGACGCCCTGTGGCAGTGCGGCGCCTGTCTCGGCGCTGTCGGCGGCGGCGGTGCGGCTGGGGGCCTCGATCTGATTGCGGTAGAAAAGGACCGCCAGGGCGCCCACCACGAACCCGGCCAGGGCCGCGAAGCTCATGGCCATCTCACTCATGTCTCCGATGGTAGGCGGCGTTTTCGCAGGGACAGACCCCCTCATCAGGGGATGAACGCCCCTTTCCTGGAAAGTTCATCTGGCCGTAGGGGTTCGTTCATCGAGCGAGTCGTACGGTGACGGCATGCGTGACGCGTACCACGAAGAACTCGACGCACTGACCGACAAGCTGGTCGAGATGACCCGCCTTGTCCGCTCGGCGATCTCCCGTGCCACCACCTCCCTCCTCGACGCCGACCTCACCCTCGCGGAGAGCGTCATATCCCGCGACGAGGAGGTGAACGCGACCTTCGCCGACATCGAGACCTCGATCTTCGAGCTGATGGCCAGGCAGCAGCCGGTCGCGGTGGATCTGCGGATGGTCATCACGGCGCTGCGCATGGGCACGGACCTCGAACGGATGGGTGACCTCGCCGTCCACGTCGCCAAGGTCGCCCGGCTGCGGCACCCCGACTCGGCCATCCCGCCCGAGCTGCGCTCCACCATCCTGGAGATGGGTCAGATCGCCGAGACGCTGGTCACGAAGGCCGGCAGCTGCGTGGCCTCGCGCGACGTCGAGTCCGCGCTCGAACTGGAGCAGGACGACGACGCGATGGACCGGCTGCATCGGCGGCTGTTCAGGAAGATCCTGTCCAAGGAGTGGGAGCACGGGGTCGAGCCGGCGATCGACATCACGCTGGTGGGACGCTATTACGAGCGGTACGCCGACCATGCGGTACGGGTGGCGCAGGACGTCGTCTACCTCGTCACCGGGACCCGCCCGAGCTGACGACCGGGGCCGGGCTTGACGCCGGGACGGGATGGTCCATGCTGGGCCGGGTACGGGTGCCGTTCTGGAGGTCTGGCCGATGGCGGAGGAAGAGGCGCGCGCGAGCGGGCGGTGTTTCGCGTGCAAGCGCACGTTCAGCGCCGCCCCGGAGATGGTGGAGACGGTGCTGATCGACCCTGAGACCGGCCTGCCACCGGGTTTCACCGTGCTCGGCACCTTCCGCCCGGCCGGCCCGGACGCCGTGGCCCGCTCCGCCGACCAGCCGATCTGCCCCGACTGTCTGGAGAAGGCGGCGGAGTTCTGGAAGTCCTACAACGCGCCGCCACCCACCTGGCCGAGCTGGCCCCCGCCCACGGACTGACCCCGTCCCCGCGGGTCGATGACGCGGTTCTTCACAACTCCTGGATCTCGGCATACCGTACGTAAAGTACGTACTTGACGATAATTGCGGAGTTGATGCCGGTGGAGCCTCCGGTGAGAGAGTTCGTCGACCGGATGGGGCTGGTCATGGAGCGGGTGGGCGGCACGCGGACGATGGGCCGCCTGCACGCCTGGCTCATGGTCTGCGACCCCCCCGACCAGTCGCTCACCGACCTGGCGGCCGAGCTCGGCGTGAGCAAGACCGCGGTCAGCACCGTCGCCAGGCAGATGGAGCTGATCGGCATGGCCGAGCGGGTGCCCACGGCCGGTCGCGAGCACCGCTACCGGATGGCCGACGGCGGCTGGACGCACGCGATACGGGTTCAGCTCGCCGGCCTGCAGGTCGGTCTCGACGCGCTGGACTTCGGGCTGTCGGTGCTCCCCGAGGACCGGTCAGAGCCGCGCGCCCAGCTGACGGAGGCGCGCGAGTTCTTCGCCTTCCTCATGCAGGACACCGACCGGCTGGTCGAGCGCTGGGAGGAATACCGCGAGAAGTCGTCATGACGTACGCCACAGCAGAGGGATCCTCAACCAAGGAGTGACGATGGCGCACATCGTCGAACGGTACGACGTCCCCAAGCAACTGTTCTGGCTGCACGGGCCCCGGACGGGCCCGGCCGTCGAGTTCGACGCACGGACCGGGATGTGGTCCGTGTACGGATACCCGGAGCTGCAGGAGGTGCTCGGCGACCCCGCGACCTTCTCCTCCGACACGATGCGGGTGGTGCCGAAGGACCTGGTGCCGAAGGACGGCTTCTCGCTGGAGGGCTTCATCACCCAGATCGACCCGCCGGAGCACGGGAAGCTGCGCAAGCTGGTGAGCAGCGCGTTCACCCGCAAGGTGGTCGCGGACCTGGAGCCGCGGATTGCCGCGATCACCCACGAGCTGCTCGACGCGGCGCGGGAGGGCGAGCGGTTCGAGCTGGTGCGCGACCTGGCCTATCCGCTGCCGGTCATCGTCATCGCCGAGCTGCTCGGGGTGCCCAGCGGTGATCGCGCGCTGTTCAAGCGATGGGCGGACGCGCTGTTCCAGCGGGACGCCGACATCTCGGTCAACCCGTCTCCCGAGGAACGCGGCGCGGCGCTGGAGGCCACGATGAAGCCGTGGCGGGAGATGAGCGACTACCTGGCCGGCCACGCGGCCGAGCGCCGCAGGGAGCCGCGCGCCGACCTGCTCACCAGGCTGGTCGAGGCCGAGGTGGACGGCGAGCGCCTGCCGGACGAGCAGGTGGTCAACTTCGCCATCCTGCTCCTGCTGGCCGGGCACATCACCACGACGATGCTGCTCGGCAACACCGTGCTGTGCCTGGACGCCTTCCCCGATCAGCAGGACAGGGTGCGCGCCGACCGCGCCTCGGTCCCGGCCGTGATCGAGGAGTCGCTGCGGCTGTTCACGCCGTTCGCGCTGCTCGGCCGGGCCACCACGCGTGAGGCCGAGCTCGGCGGGGTGACCATCCCGGCCGATCAGCTGGTGATGTGCTGGATGGCCGCGGCGAACAGGGATCCGCGGCAGTTCGGGGACCCCGAGGCGTTCGATCCCGATCGCGATCCCAACCCGCACCTGGCGTTCGGCCGGGGCATCCACTTCTGCCTGGGCGCGCCCCTGGCCAGGCTGGAGGGGCGGATCGCGCTGAACATCCTGCTCGACCGCTTCGCCGTCCTGCGTACCGATCCGGAGGACTCCGTGGAGTTCATCCAGGCGCCGTCGCTGACCGGGCTGCGCCGCCTTCCGCTGCTCGGGAAGCCGTCGGTGTGAGGTCGCGGGGCGGGGGCGCGTGCCCCCGCCCCCGCGGCGACCTGAGGGTCAGCGGCCCTGGTTGGCGACGGCTTCGATGGCGGCCTTGGCGGCCTCGGGGTCGAGGTATTCGCCGCCCCGCCGCACCGGACGGTAGTCGGCGTCGAGCTCGTAGACCAGCGGGATGCCCGTCGGGATGTTGAGCCCGGCGATGGTCTCGTCGTCGATGCCGTCGAGGTGCTTGACCAGGGCCCGCAGGGAGTTGCCGTGGGCGGTCACCAGGACGGTGCGGCCGGCCGCCAGGTCGGGGACGATCTCGTCGTACCAGTACGGCAGCATCCGGTCGACCACGTCCTTCAGGCACTCCGTGCGGGGCATCAGCTCGGAGGGCAGCAGGGCGTAGCGGGCGTCTCCCGCCTGGGAGTATTCGTCGTCGTCGGCGATCGGAGGCGGGGGCGTGTCGTACGAGCGGCGCCAGAGCATGAACTGCTCGTCGCCGAACTCCTCGCGGGTCTGGGCCTTGTTCTTGCCCTGGAGGGCGCCGTAGTGGCGTTCGTTGAGCCGCCAGCTGCGCTTGACCGGAAGCCAGAGCAGGTCGGCCTGCGCCAGCGCCAGCTGGGCCGTCTGGATGGCCCGGGTCAGCAGGCTGGTGTGCAGGACGTCGGGACGCACCCCGGCGTCCTGGAGGAGTCTGCCGCCGCGCCGCGCCTCGTCCTCGCCCTTGGCCGACAGGCTCACGTCCACCCAGCCGGTGAACAGGCCCTTCGCGTTCCAGTCACTCTCGCCGTGCCTAAGCAGCACCAAAGTCGCCATGCGGCCAATCCTATGGTTCCCAGGAGGAGTCACCGGTCCGGGTCGGCGAAGCGGGCGAAGGCCTGGAGGTTGGCCAGCGACTCCCCCCGCTTGGCCCGCCATTCCCACTCCCGCCTGATCGACGAGGCGAACCCGAGCTCCAGCGCCCGGTCGAACCACTCGTCCGAGTACGTCAGCACGCACCCCAGCAGCCGGTCGATCTCCTCCTCCGTGACGGCGGTCAGCGGCAGGCGGCCGACCAGGTAGACGTCACCGACGGGGTCGAGGGAGAAGTGCACCCCGTACATCGAGCCGTTCTTGCCCAGCAGCCAGCGGTAGAACTCCGTGTGGTTCTCGTCGGGCTGCCGGCAGAAGAACGCCTCGACGTGCAGCATCCGCTCCCCCACGATCAGCCAGGTCATGGTGGCGAGCTTGTGCTGCCCGGGCAGTTTGACGAGGAACGCCCCCGGCCGCGGCTCGTCATAGGAGACGTCCGCGGCCTTGAGCGCGGCTTCGACGACTTCGCGCATGCCGCCCAGGCTAGAACAAAGTACGGTCGGAAAGCGCGGTCAGACAGTACGGTCAGACAGCGGCCACGGGGACGGGGTGCAGGTTCGCGACGGCGGCGGCGTAGACCTCCCTGAGGTGGGAGGCCGTGGACTGCCAGCCGAACGCGGCGGCGTGCGTGCGCGCCCCCGCCGAGAGCTGGTCGCGCCAGCGCGGCTCGGTGAGGAAGCGGCGCAGCGCCCGCGCCCACTGGGAGGGGTCGTGGCCGTCCACGAGCAGGCCGGAGATCTCATCCAGTACGGCCGTGCGCAGCCCTCCGACGGCCGCCGCGGCCACCGGCGTGCCGCACGCCTGCGACTCCAGCGCCACGAGCCCGAACGACTCGCTGTAGGAGGGCACGACCGTGACGGAGGCGGCGCGGTACCAGTCGGCCAGCTCCTCCTGGGGAGCGGGAGGCACGAGGCGGACGACGTCCGAGATGCCCAGCTCGGTGGCCAGCTCCGCGAGGAACGAGGGCCGGGCCAGGCCGTTGCCCGACGGGCCTCCGACGCAGGCCACCACCAGGCGCCCGCGCAGGGAGGGGTCGTCGATGAGCATCCTGGAGGCGGCTCGCAGCAGCACGTCCGGCGCCTTGAGCGGCTGGATGCGGCCGACGAACAGCAGCACGTGGGCGTCCTGCGGCAGGCCGAGCCGGTGCCGGGCGGCGCCCTGTGAAGCGGGCTGGAAGAGGGTGAGGTTGACGCCGGGGTTCACGACCACGACGCGGCCGGGGGCGGCGCCGTACAGGTCGATCAGCTCGGACGCCTCCTCCGAGGTGTTGGCCACGAGGCGGTCGGCGATGCTCACGACCTGTTCCTCGCCGACCACGCGCGCCTGGGGCTCGGGACGGTCGCCCTGGGCGAGCAGCCGGTTCTTGACCTTGGCCATGGTGTGCATGGTGTGCACGAGCGGAACGCCCCAGCGCTCCTTGGCCAGCCAGCCGACCTGGCCGGACAGCCAGTAGTGGGAGTGGATGACGTCGTAGCGGCCCGGGTCGTAGACGGCCTCGGTGCGCAGCACCTCCGACAGGAACGCGCAGAGCTGGCCGGGCAGGTCGGCGCGGTCCATCTCCTCGTAAGGACCGGCCGTCAGGTGACGGACGAGGACGCCGGGGACGAGTTCGGCCACGGGCGGGAGGTCACGGGCGGTGGCCCGGGTGAAGATCTCCACCTCCACGCCGAGCTCGGCCAGCCGTTTGGCGGACTCGACGATGTACACGTTCATGCCGCCGGCGTCGCCCGTCCCGGGCTGGTCCAGCGGTGACGTGTGCATGCTGATGGTCGCGACCCGGCTCACCCGTCGTCGCCTCACTCGACATCACCTCCAAGCGATGTACAACAAAGCCGAATTTTTCGACATTCCCGACAGACAGTCACAACCGGGGGTGCACAACCGCCGTCCGCGAGCCCGCCTGGCAGGATGTGACACATGCGGAAGACGGCTGTGGTGACCGGTGCGAGCAGCGGGATCGGAGAGGCGACCGCGCGGCGGCTGGCCGCCGAGGGGTATGACGTGGTGGCGGGGGCGCGCCGTCGCGAAAGGCTGGAGAAACTGGCCGCGGAGACACCCTCGATCAGGCCGGTGACGCTCGACGTGACCTCGCAGGAGTCGGTGGACGCGCTGGCCGCCTCGCTGGAGCGCTGCGACGTGCTGGTCAACAACGCCGGCGGCGCCTACGGCCTCGAACCGGTGGCCGAGGGCCGGCTGGACGACTGGCAGCGCATGTACGACGTCAACGTGCTCGGCTCCCTGCGCGTGACCCAGGCGCTGCTGCCCCGGCTGGTGGAGTCGGGTGACGGGGTGCTGGTCATGCTCACCTCCACGGCGGCGTTCGACGCGTACGAGGGCGGCGGCGGTTATGTGGCGGCCAAGCACGCCCAGCGCACGATGGCCGAGACCCTCCGGCTCGAACTCGTCGGCAAGCCCGTGCGGATCGTCGAGATCGCCCCGGGCATGGTGCGGACGGAGGGCTTCGCGGTCACCCGGTTCAGGGGCGACGAGGCCGCCGCCGCCCGCGTGTACGCCGGCGTGCCCGACCCGCTGACCGCGGGCGACGTGGCCGACGCCATCGCCTGGGCGGTGACCAGGCCCGCCCACGTGAACATCGACCGCATGGTCATCCGCCCGCGGGCGCAGGCCGCCCAGCACAAGGTGCACCGGGTCGGTGGCTAAGCCCGTCGGGGCGATCACCCGGGGGACGACCGGGCACAACCGGCTGCGGCGCGGCGACCGCTGGATCGCCGCCGTGCACGGCCCGCTGCTGCGCTCGGCCGGGCGGCCGCTCGTGGTCGATCTCGGGTACGGCGCGTCGCACACGACCACGCTGGAGCTGTTCACCCGGTTGCGCCGGGTGGTGCCGGGGGTGGAGGTCGTGGGGATCGAGATCGACCCGGCCCGGGTGGCGGTGGCGAAGCCGTACGAGCGGGAGGGGCTGAGCTTCCGGCTGGGCGGCTTCGAGCTGCCGGTCCCGCGCCCGCCGACGCTGGTGCGCGCCTTCAACGTGCTGCGGCAGTACGGCGAGGAGGACGCCTGGCGGTACTGGGACGTGCTGACCGGGCGGCTGGCCCCCGGCGGCGTCCTGGTCGAGGGCACCTCGTCGGAGAACGGGCGGCGGGCGGTCTGGGCGGGGCTGGCGGCCGGCGGGCCGCGGACGATCACGTTCTCCGCCAGGCTGGACGCCTTCGAGCGGCCGTCCGATCTGGCCGACCGGCTGCCCAAGACGCTCATCCACCGGAACGTGCCGGGTGAGCGGATTCATGCGTTCCTGAGCGACTTCGATCGGGCCTGGGCGGTCAGCGCCCCCTACGGCGCGCACGGGCGGCGGCAGCGGTGGCTGGCCGCGATCCAGGCCCTGTCGGGCTCCTGGCCGGTGCCGATGCGGCCGCCGCTGGGCGGCGTGGCGCGGTGGCGGCTCGGCGAGCTGACCCTTCCGTGGTCGGCCGTCGACCCTCGCGTCTGAAAAATCGCAAGAATTGGTCTATTTCGCACAGGTGATCTTCGGTATATGGTCACGGTGCGATCTAACTCGTTCAAGTTCGGTCGCAACCTGTCGGGGGGAGTCAGCACCGGTCCTCGTCAAGGAGCCGAGATGAGCAGATTCTCAGGCTGGGCCCGCCGCCTCACCGCGGTGCTGGTCCTCTCAGGAACAGTCGTCGCCTTACCCGTGCAGGAGGCGCTGGCGGCGCCCCCGCTGACCACCCCATGGACCGCCGAGGTGAGCCCGGACAACGCGTTGCCGGAGTATCCGCGGCCCCAGCTCGTCCGCCCCGAGTGGCAGAACCTCAACGGCCTGTGGCAGTTCGCCGCGACCGGCTCCATCACCACCCCGCCGACCGGGCAGAACCTCGCCGAGCAGGTGCTGGTGCCGTACCCGATCGAGTCGGGGCTGTCGCGCGTCCAGCGGCACGAGGACCGCATGTGGTACCGCAGGACCTTCACCGTGCCCGCCGCCTGGTCGGGCCGCCGCGTGCGGCTCAACTTCGGCGCGGTGAGCTGGGAGACCCGCGTGTGGGTGAACGGCACCTCGGTCGGCACCCACACCGGCGGCTACGACCCGTTCGGCTTCGACATCACCCCGGCCCTGCGCGCCGGCGCCAACGAGCTCATCGTCGGCGTGTACGCCCCGGTCGACGGCACGGGCGCCCCGATCGGCAAGCAGCGCCGCTCACCCGGCGGCATCTTCTACACCGCCCACTCCGGCATCTGGCAGACGGTGTGGATGGAGCCGGTCAACGCCGCGAGCATCACCCAGCTCGACACCGTGCCCGACGTGGCCGCCGGGCAGCTCGACCTGGTGGTGCAGGCGGCCGGGGCCTCCGGTCAGCAGGTGCGGGCCGAGGTCATGACCGGTGGCACCGTTGTGGGCACCGCGACCGGCGCGATCGGGGCGCACCTGCGGGTGCCGGTGCCGAGCGCCCGGCTGTGGACGCCCGACGACCCCTTCCTGTACGACCTCAGGGTCACGCTGACGGGCACCGGCGGCGGCGACGTCGTGTCCGGATATTTCGGGATGAGGTCGGTGGGGAAGGCCGTCATCGGCGGCGTGCTGCGCCCCACGCTCAACGGCAGGTTCCTCTACCAGCTCGGCACCCTCGACCAGGGCTACTGGCCCGACGGCATCTCCACCGCCCCCACCGACGCGGCCCTGCGCTTCGACCTGGAACAGCAGAAGGCGCTCGGCTTCAACACCGTGCGCAAGCACGTCAAGGTCGAGCCCGCCCGCTGGTACTACTGGGCCGACCGGCTCGGCCTGCTGGTCTGGCAGGACATGCCCTCGATGCGCACCGGCGTCACCCCCTCCACCGCCGACCGCGCCAATTTCGAGAGCGAGCTGCGCCGCATGATCGACCACCTGCGCGGGATCACCTCGATCGTGCAGTGGGTGCCGTTCAACGAGGGCTGGGGCGAGTACGACCCCGCCCGCATCGCCGACCTGGTCAAGAGCTGGGACCCGACCCGCCTGGTGAACAACAACTCCGGCTCCAACTGCTGCGGCTTCGACGGCGGCAACGGCGACGTGGTGGACGACCACATCTACGTCGGCCCGGGGACGCCGCAGCGGCCCAGCGCGAGCCGGGTGGCCGTGCTCGGCGAGTTCGGCGGCCTCGGCCTGCTCAGCCCCGGCAACCAGTGGCCTGGCACCGGCTTCGCGTACGAGATGACCGCGAACCAGACGGCGCTGACCGACCGCTACGTCTCGATCAACGAGCAGCTCAAGCCGCTGATCACGGACAACGGGCTGTCGGCCTCGATCTACACCCAGCCCACGGACGTCGAGAACGAGGTCAACGGCCTGTGGACGTACGACCGCCGGGTGCTGAAGATGAACGGCGACCGCGTCCGCGCCGTCAACCGCTCGGTCATCCAGTCCGCCACCGGCCTGGTGACGGGCGGGCTCACCTCGCTGCGCGTCACCACCTCCGGCCACACCGACCGCTTCCTGCGCCACCAGAACGACCTGGCCCGCACGGACGTGGTCAACGCCGCGAGCGCGGACGGTCTCAAGCTGGACGCCACTTTCCGGGTGCGGGTCGGGCTGGCCGACGGCGCGTGCGTGTCGTTCGAGTCGCGCAACCTGCCCGGTCGTTTCCTGCGGCACTCCGGCTACCGGGTGCGCGCGGACGCCCGTGACGGGACGGCGCTGTTCGACCAGGACGCCACGTTCTGCGTCCGGCCCGCACAGGCGGGAACCGGCGTGTCGCTGGAGTCGCGCAACCTGCCAGGACACTTCCTGCGCCACTTCTCCGACGCCGTCTACGTGGCGCGCAGCGGCGGCCCGAACGCGTGGGACAGCCCCGCGTCGTTCGCCGCCGACGTCACCTGGCTGCCCGCGACGCCCTGGTGGCGCAGCGGGGCCGACCTGACCGTCGGGGCGGCGCAGTCGCTGCGGGTGACGACGCCGGGGTTCACCGACCGGTATCTGCGCCACCAGAGCTCGCTGGCGCGCACCGACGTGGTCAACGCGGGCAGCGCGCAGGTGCTCAAGGAGGACGCCACGTTCTACGTCCGCCGGGGGCTGGCCGACGGGAGCTGCTACTCCTTCGAGTCGCGCAACTTCGCCGGGCACTACCTGCGGCACGCGGACTTCCGGGTGCGCAAGGACGCCCGTGACGGGACGGCGCTGTTCGACCAGGACGCCACCTTCTGCGCCCAGCCGCCCAGGGCCGGGGGCACGGGGGTGACGCTGGCGTCGTACAACATCGCCGGGCACGCCGTGCGGCACTACGCCGAGGCCGTGCACATCGCGGTGCCGGGCGGCTCGCACGCCTTCGACAACGCCGTGAGCTACGACCAGGACGTGACCTGGGCGGTCGCGCCGCCGTGGGCGCCCTGATGTGAGTTCGGGGCGCGCTCAGAGGCGCGCCCCGAACGCGGCGTACGCGGCACTGTCGAACAGCACGAACCTGACCTCCTCCACCGACGTCTCCGCCCGCCGGACCGTCTCCACGGCGATCCCGGCGGCGTCGTCCATCGGCCAGCCGAAAATGCCGGTCGAGATCGCGGGAAAGGCCACCGAGGCGGCCTCCAGGGAGTCGGCCACCCGCAACGACTCCCGGTAGCAGGAGGCGAGCAGCTCCGAGCGGTCCTCCGAGACGGAGTGGACGGGCCCGACCGTGTGGATCACCCAGCGGGCGGGCAGCCGGCCGGCCGTGGTCGCCACGGCCTGGCCGGTCGGCAGGCCGCGGCCGTAGTGGCTCGCGCGCAGCCTCCTGCACTCGGCCAGGATCTCCGGCCCGCCCCGGCGGTGGATGGCGCCGTCCACGCCTCCGCCGCCGAGGAGGGAGGAGTTGGCGGCGTTGACCACCGCGTCCACGGCCTGCTCGGTGATGTCGCCTTGGACGAGCGTGAGCTTCATGATGCCGACACTCTCACGACACCTCATTTCAGGAAGGCACGCCACCCGGATGCCAGCTCGACACGTTGTAGAGCTACCCTGAATGGTGTGAAGGGTCTTGGCGAGCTTGAACGCAGCATCATGGACATCCTCTGGGCGGAGAGCAGCGCGCTGACCGCCCGCGAGGTCGGCAAACTGATCGCCGACCGCGACCTGGCCCCCACCACGGTCATGACCGTTCTCGACCGGCTCACCCGCAAGGGCTTCCTCGAACGCACCCGCGACGGGCGCGCGTGGAGATATCAGCCGGCCGAAAGCCGCGACGCCTACATCGCCGAGCTTATGCTTGAAGCCCTGGACCTGACGGGCGACCGCTCGGCCGCCCTGACCCGCTTCGCCCAGGCAGTGTCGGACCCAGAGGCGGAGATCCTGCGCAGAGCCCTTACGGAGCTGGAGGACGAGTGATCACGGCAGCGGTGCTGGCAGCGCTCGCCACGGCGTGCGCGGTCGGCTCCTGGCGTTTCACCACGGCCCGGTGGACCTCGCGCGCCCCGCGCCTGGCCATCATCCTCTGGCAGTCACTCGGCGTCTCGTGGGGCCTGGCCACCACCGGGGCCATGCTCGCCTACGCCGTCCAGCCCTACGACGTCGGCGCCCTGCCGGGGCTCATCGCGTTCGCGCACGGGCAGGCGCCCGCGCAGGCGTGGGACCCGCTGCACGTGCTGGCCCTGATCGCAGGGCTCACCGCGCTCGCGGTGCTGATCGTGGTGCTGCTCACCGCGGGCGTGCAGGCGCTGCGGGCCCGCCGCAGGCACCGCATGCTGCTCACGCTGATCTCCCACGACGACCCGGGCGTGCCGGGCGTGCGGGTGCTGGCCCATCCCAGCGCCGCCGCCTACTGCGTGCCGGGGCTGCGCTCGCAGGTCGTGGTCAGCGAGGGCGCGCTCAAGCTGCTGTCGGAGGACGAGCTGGCGGCTGTCCTCGCGCACGAGGCGGCGCACGTACGCGAGCGCCACGACCTGGTGCTGCTGCCCTTCGCCGCGCTGCGCCGGGCGATGCCCTGGTCGAAGGTGGTGGCCGAGGCCCAGGCGCAGGTGGAGCTGCTCATCGAGATGGCCGCCGACGACCGGGCCCGCCGCTACTGCTCGCCGCGCCGGCTGGCGACGGCGCTGCTCAGGTTCGGCACGGCGGGCGCCATGCCGACCCCGCACGGCATGCTGGGCGTCCAGGCGCAAAATGTCATGGCCAGGGTGAATCGCCTGGTCAAACCCCTTCCCGAGCTGTCCACGTCGGTGCGCTACGGCTTCATCGCGCTGTCTGTGAGTTTGGTCACCAGCACCCCGCTCCTGTGGATTTTCCAGCTGTAATGCTTGCTGGAGTTAATCACCGCGTTTGCATTTGCAAGCAGCGCGAGGCAGACTACAGGCATGGCACTACCCAAGGTCGGCTCGATCGGTGAATACATCCGTGATCAGCGGCAGCAGGCGAAGATCTCGCTGCGCCAGCTGGCCGCGGCTGCCGGGGTCTCCAACCCCTACCTGAGCCAGATCGAGCGTGGGCTGCGCAAACCGAGCGCGGAGATTCTCAACCAGATCGCCAAAGGACTGCGCATCTCCTCACAGGCGCTCTACGTGCAGGCGGGCCTCATCGAGGACCGCGAGCCGCCGAGCGATGTGATCACCGCGATCCGGGCCGACGCGAATCTCAGCGAACGGCAACGCCAGGTGCTGATCGACATCTACGAGTCGTTCCTCAAGGAGAGACGCGCCGAAGACGAGCAGACCTCCCAGAATGCCCGTCCCCGGCACGACTCCGATACGGACGACGAGCCGCTGCCCGAGGAGTTTCTCGCCGCACTTGAGCCCTTTGCGGCAACTTCACGCAACGGCAACGTCACCCAGGAAACCAAGGAAGGTTAACCCATGACGCTCGCCACCGAGGTCAAGAAGCTCACCGAGTCCAAGCCGTTCTACGCGGTCGCCGGCGCCGGCGACTACGCGGTCGAGAAGCTGCGCGAGCTGCCCGAGCAGCTGCTGAAGCTGCAGTCGCGCCGCACGGAGCTGGCCAAGGACCTGCCGGTCAAGGCCCGCGAGTACGCCGACAAGGCCGAGGGCATCGCCAGGGAATTCCCTGAGAAGGCGCGCGAGTACGCCGACCAGCTCTCCCACAAGGCCACCGAGGTCTACGAGGACTTCGCCACGCGCGGCCGCAAGGTCGTCAGCAAGACCACCGGCGAGGCCGCGCTGGAGCTGGAAGAGGTGTCGGTGGCCGCCGAGCCGCCCGTCGCCGAGCCGATCGAGCCGGCCAAGAAGACCCGCACCACCAAGACCACGAAGACCACTCAGGCCTGACCAGGCTCGCTGGGCCCGTCTCCCGATCCGGAGACGGGCCTTTCCGTTCAGGGGTGCCCGCATGACGGGGACGCCTATTAGGCTGAATCCGATTCATCGGCGTTGGGCGGAGACGAACACATGACTATGATCTACGGGGTCTTCAACCTCCTCTTCCTGGTGCTCGCCGTGGCCATCCTGGGCATGTCGGTCTACGCGTTCATGCACGCGGTACGAGTGCCGACCAACGCCTTCGTCTCGGCGGGCAAGCTCAAGAAGAACCTGTGGCTGCTGATCCTGGGTCTGGCCACGCTGTTCTCGGCCGCCGGGGCGCTGTCCTACTTCGACGCCTTCATGCAGGTCGGCGGGACCACGTTCCTCGGCATCGGCCTCGGCATCTTCTCGATCGCGGCGGTCATCGCGGCCACGATCTACATCGTCGACGTCAAGCCCGCCGTCAAGGGCATGGGCGGGCGCGGCGGCAACAACGGCCCGTACGGGCCCTGGTAACCGGGCCCACCCCATTCAGGCCAGTTCGGCCGCCAGCCAGGCGGCCAGGCTCTCGTGCCCGGCGAGCGTGGGATGCACGCCGTCGGGCAGGATCGCCTCCGGCGGCCAGCGCCTGTCCAGCGGATCGAGGAATGGAACGTTCCACGCCCTGGCCGCCTCCGCCAGCGCGTCGCGCACCCCGTACGCCTTCCTGGGCGGGGCGCTCAGCCAGATCGGGCCGATCATGACGATCTCGGTCCGCGGCCACTTCGCCCGCACCGCCCCCAGCAGCCGCCCGGCGGCCTGGCGCACCTCCTCGGTGCCGCAGCGCCGGTCGTTGTGGCCGCCGGAGACGACTAGCAGGTCGGGAGCCGGGCGCCAGGACAGCTCCTCCTCGAACGAGCGCTGGAACGTGCGGCCCACCCTGCCCGCGTTGCAGTAGCCGGTGCCGCTCGCGCCCGCGATGATCGACTGCCTGCCCATCAGGCGGGCGGTCGCGGACGCGTACGTGCGCCAGGTCGGCACCGGACCCGAGCCGACCGTGAAGCTGTCGCCCACGAACATCATCACCCGAGCCGCCGGGGGGCGGGGCTCGGCGTGCTGGACCGCCGCGCAGGACGGCGCCGCCAGCACCGCGATGACCGCCAGGGAGAGTCGGTTCGTCAGGCCACGCATGACCACCTCAGGGCACTAGGCTGCCGAATATGAGCACCGATCTCCACGGACGTACGCGACGATTGGAACTGTCCGACCAGAATCTGCGTGACTTCGAAGCCGTCGTCCTGGACGCGACGCCCGAAGGGATCGTGCTGAGCAGGTCGGCATTCTATCCGGGCGGGGGCGGCCAGCCGGCGGATCACGGAGTTCTGATCTGGCAGGGTGTCGAGACCCGGATCGTGGGGGTGCGCAAGGGCGACGACCTCTACCTGATCCCGGCGGAGGGCGACCCGATCCCGCCGGCCGGCACCGTGGTCGAGGGCGCGGTGGCCGACGCGCGGCGCTCGGCCCTCATGCGCACCCACTCGGGCCTGCACGTGCTGTGCGGGGTCGTCTTCAGGGACTACGGCTGCCTGGTCACCGGCGGCAACATGGACGAGCTGAGCGCCCGGATGGACTTCAACCTGCCCGAGGTGCCTCCGGGCTTCAAGGAGGCCGTGGAGGACGCCTGCAACGCCGAGATCGTGGCCGATCGCCGCATCGACGTGAAGGTGCTGCCCAGGCCCGAGGCGTTCGCGATCCCCGACATCATCCGCACGGCGACCAACCTGGTGCCGGAGAGCGTCCAGGACGTGCGCATCGTCGACATCGTGGGCCTCGACACCCAGGCCGACGGCGGCACCCACGTGGCCTCGACCAAGCAGATCGGGCACATCAAGGTCGCCAAGATCGAGAGCAAGGGCCGCGGCTTCCGCCGCCTGCGCATCCAGATCTCCGACTGACCGCCGCCCGTGTCCGGGGCGCGCGTGATCGGCCGCCCGCGCGTCCGGGGCGCGGGTCAGTAGCGGGTCAGTAGACGAGGGCCTGGGCGCCGTCGGCGACCGCTTCCTCCACGAACGCCGGCGCGCCCGCGATGCGGACGCCCTCGATGACGTCGTCCACGGTGATGTTCCTGCGCGCCGCGCACTGGGTGCACAGCGTCACCCGGCCGGCCGCGAGGACGGCGTCGAGCAGGTCGGGCAGCGGCGCGGCGTGCGGCAGGACGAACTCCTTGGCCCGCCCGGGCAGCGCGAACCACGCCGACTCCCCCGTCAGCCACAGCGACACGGGTACGCCGCTCGCCAGCGCCGCCGCCGCGACCGTGAACGCCTGGTTGCAGCGCTCGGGAGCGTCGGCGCCGGCGGTAACCTTGATCACCAGTGATCGTGCCATGCCCGCCACCCTAACGCGCCGCCCCCCACTACTCTTGGGGGCCATGGAAGAACCTGAGGTGCACCCGGCCTTGGAGCCGATCTCGTTCCTGCTGGGCCGGTGGGAGGGCGCCGGAGTGGGCGGCTACCCGACGATCGAGAGCTTCAACTTCGGGCAGGAGATCGAGTTCGGGCACAACGGGAAGCCGTTCCTGACCTACGTCAGCCGCACCTGGCTGCTCGACGAGGAGGGCAACCGGGTCAAACCGCTGGCGACCGAGTCGGGCTACTGGCGGGCCCTGCCCGAGCGGCAGATCGAGGTCGTGCTCTCGCACCCGACCGGGATCGTCGAGGTCTACATCGGCGAGGTCGTCTTTCACAAGATCGAGCTGCGCACCGACGTGGTCGCGCGCACCGCCACGGCCAAGGAGTACAGCGCGGGTCACCGGCTCTACGGCCTGGTCAACGGCAATCTGATGTGGGCGTACGAGATGGCGGCGGTCGGCCACCCGCTCACGGACCACATGTCGGCCGAGCTCAAGAAGGTGGCCTGAGCGACCGTGAGCACCCCCTTCACCGCTGACGCCGTCGAGGCGATCAAGCGCCACATGAACGACGACCACGCCGGTGACTCACTGATCATCGTGCGCGGGATGGGCGGGCGGCCCGAGGCGACGAGCGCCGTGACGAGTGACGTGGACGCCGAGGCGATCACGTTCACGATCGACGGCGGGGAGGTCGTGCGGGTGCCCTGGGGCGAGACGCTCACCGAGCGGGCGCAGGTGCGCAAGGCCGTGGTGATGCTCTATCGGGAGGCGTGCGGCCGGCTCGGGCTGCCGGCCCGCGGCGAGCACTGACAGCCCCTATCGACGGGACCTACCGAGGGGGCTACTGACGGAGGATATGAGAAGGGCCCCGGGCATCGCTCCGCCCGCGGTGCGGACGGGCCGGATGGACCATGGTCGGGACGGCGTCCCGCCCTCCGGCTGCCAGGGGCCCCGGTGGTTGCCTCGTAGTCGCTTCACCGTCACGAGACAACAGTCCGCGAGGTCAGCGGACAACCACCTCGCTGATCCGTCTATGACTAACCATTATTCGGACCACCTCCTTTCCGCGTACCAACGAAGCTATGCGGTATGCCGCGAAAGGGGCAAGTGAATATCTTCCGGTGGCATGCGGCCGGACTTCGCGGCCTCCGGATCTCTGCGCCTACACTCGGGACATGACCGAGACGCAGTGGCATGAGGAACTCCGCGCCAAGGGCTACCGGGTCACCCCACAGCGCCAGCTCGTCCTCGAAGCGGTCAAGGACCTGGAGCACGCCACGCCCGAGGAGATCTGCGCCAAGGTCCGCGAGACGGCCCGCGGGGTCAACATCTCGACCGTCTACCGCACGCTGGAGCTGCTCGAAGAGCTCGGCATGGTCACCCACACCCATCTCGGGCACGGCGCGCCGACCTATCACCTGGCGGCCGAGGCCGACCACGTCCACCTGGTCTGCCGGGGGTGCGGCGAGGTGTCCGAGGTGCGGCCGGAGCTGGCCGAGGGTCTGATCAACGGGCTGGACGCGGAGATGGGGTTCGCCGCCGACGTGCACCACCTGACCGTCTTCGGCCGCTGCCGCAACTGCCGCTGACCCGCCGCTCCGCGCACCGGCTCCTGTACGCGCCCAGCGGACGCCCCCTTTCCTGGCCGGCACGCGACTGCGGATAGCCTGGAGGGCATGCGTAGCCCTCTGCTCGACCTCCCCGGTGCCGTCCAGGCAGACGCTCCGGACTCCGATGTGGCGGCGCACTACGGCGACCTGTTCGCCGAGCAGCGCGCGCTGGTCAAGGGAGAGGCGGTCGTCGACCGCAGCAACCGCGAGGTGATCCGGATCTCCGGCGCCGACCGGCTGAAATGGCTCAACGACCTGACCTCGCAGAAGCTCGACTCGCTGCGTCCCGGCGAATGGACCCAGACGCTCGACCTCGACCTCCAGGGCCGCGTCCAGCACCACATGACGCTCGTCGACGACGGCGAGAGCGTCCTCGCCCACGTCGAGCCGGGCACGGGCGAGAGCCTGGCCGACTACCTCGACCGGATGCGGTTCATGCTGCGCGTCGAGGTCACCCTGGTCGACGACCTGGCGGTGCTGTCCACGGCCGGCGAGGACTTCCTGGTGCCGCGGGCCGAGCTGGCCGAGCACCTGGGCAAGCCGCTGGCCGGGCTGTGGGCGTACGAGGCGCTGCGGATCGAGGCGCACCGGCCGCGGCTCGGCTTCGAGACCGACCACAAGACGATCCCCCACGAGGTGGCCTGGATCGGTGCGGCGGTGCACCTCAGCAAGGGGTGCTACCGGGGCCAGGAGACGGTGGCGCGGGTGCACAATCTGGGGCATCCGCCGCGCCGCCTGGTCTTCCTGCACCTCGACGGCAGCGTGGACACCCTGCCGCCGCACGGCGCGCCGGTGATCTTCGAGAGCCAGGAGGTCGGCGTGGTCGGCTCGGCCGCCCGGCACCACGAGCTCGGGCCGATCGCGCTGGCCGTGATCAAGCGTACGGTGCCGGTGGACGCGCCGCTGCTGGCCGGTGGGGTGGCCGCGGCCCAGGAGGTCGTGGTGCCGCCGGACGCGGGCCGCAACGTCAGCATCGATCCGTCGCTGCGCCGCCGCATCCGCTGACCGGCCGCTCCAGCGCCCCCGTCCACCGCCCGCCCCAGCGCCGCCCGTCCCAGCGCCGCCCGTCCCAGCCGCCGATCAGCGGTGGCCGGGCGGTCGGCGGTGGTGTCACAGCTCCAGGATCAGGGTGATCGGGCCGTCGTTGACCAGTGAGACCTTCATGTCGGCCCCGAAGATCCCGGTCTCCACGTGCGCACCCAGTGTCCGCAGCTCCTCGACCACGGCCTCGACCAGCGGCTCGGCGACGGGCCCAGGGGCGGCCGCCTGCCAGGTGGGCCGGCGGCCCTTGCGCGCGTCGCCGTACAGGGTGAACTGGCTGATCACCAGGAGCGGCGCCGAGACGTCCGAGCAGGACTTCTCGCCGTGCAGGATGCGCAGGCCCCACAGTTTGGCGGCGAGCTTGGCCGCCTCGGCACGGGTGTCGCCGTGGGTGACGCCCACGAGGACGAGCAGGCCGGGCTCGGTGACCGCCCCGACCGTGCGCCCCTCGACCTCGACCGACGCGGAACTGACCCGTTGTACGACTGCTCGCATGGAATCCCATTCTGGACCCCGTTCTGAACCAGGAAGAACGGTCCCTACACTCATGCCGAAAGGGGATGTGACATGTCGATGATCGTAGAAGTCGTCCGATCCGGGTTCGTGGAGTCCACGCATCAGGTGCGCGTGCTGACGGCGGACGCCCAGGGGCGCCCGGTCGAGACGAGGGGCGCGGTGCACGTGCCGGTGTCCCCGCGGTCGTCGATGAAGCCGCTGCAGGCGCTCGGCATGCTCCGCGCCGGGCTCGACCTGGAGGGTGAGCTGCTGGCGCTGGCCTGCGCCTCCCACTCCGGCGAGCCCTTCCACGTGGACGGTGTCAGGAAGATCCTGGCGGGCGCGGGGCTGGAGGAGGAGGCGCTGCTCTGCCCTGAGGACTATCCGTTCGACCGGGCGTCCACCGAGCGCGGGCGCGTGCAGATGAACTGCTCGGGCAAGCACTCCGCCATGCTGGCCACCTGTGTGCTGAACGACTGGCCGCTGAGCACCTACCTGGAGCCGGCGCATCCGCTGCAGCGGGCGATCCGGGCGACCGTGGAGGAGCTCACCGGCGAGCGGGTCGCGGCCTCCGGGGTCGACGGGTGCGGCGCGCCGCTGTTCTTCGTCTCGATGCTCGGGGTGACCAGGGCGTTCAGGGCGTTCGCGCTGTCGTCGGAGGACTCCTACGAGCGCAAGATCCTCGACGCGATGCGCGCCCACCCCGAGTGGACCTCGGGCACCGACCGGACGGAGGCCAAGCTGATGCGGGCCCTGCCCGGCCTGATGCTGAAGACGGGCGCCGAGGGGTTCGAGGCGTTCGTGTTCGAGGACGGGCGCGCGGGCACGGTCAAGGTGGAGGACGGCTCGGGGCGCGCCCGCGTGCCCGCCACCGTGGCGGCGCTGCGCTCGCTCGGCCTGGACGCGCCCGAGCTGGCCGAGCTGGCCGCCCCGCCGGTTCTGGGCGGCGGGCGGCCCGTCGGGGAGCTGAGGATCCGCTAGGGCCCTCAGAGGGTGCGGAACTGGCGGGTGGCGGAGATCGCGCCGGAGGTCGTCGTGGTGAACGTGCGCATCGATCCGGCGAACTTGGACAGGTCCCACTCCGCCGGCCCGTGATACCAGTAGAGGTTGTCGGCCTGGTGGCCGTTGCCGGTGACGGAGGCCACCACCCGCGCCCAGTGCTCCACCCCGTCGAAGATCACGGCGTAGGGCAGGTAGCGGGAGAAGAGCTCGACCCGGTGCTGCTCGGGCACCTCGCCCAGCTCGCCGGAGAAGAGGTACTGGCGAAAGCCCATCGTGTGCGCCAGCGCCGCCGAGCCCTTGGCGGTCTTGGCCGGCATGTACTGGCCGCCGACGGCCAGCGCGCCGCCCGCGATGACCAGGGCCAGACCGAGCAGCCCGTACGTGGTGAGCCAGGCCAGCGCCGCCGTGGCGATCAGTCCGACGCCGATGAGGATCACCCCGATCGTGGTCCACCGGGTGCGCTCGGTGTCGGGGCGGCGGGCGAACCAGCCCTGCCTGACCACGTCGGCGTAGAGCGCGTCGCGCACCTTGCCCAGGTGGCTGACGAACGAGCCGGACAACTGCGACAGCAGCACCGCGTCGCGCCCGTCGAAGATGGCGTCGTAGAGGGCCTTCTCGTACGGCAGCAGGTCGTGCACGGGCGCGTTCGGGTTCCTGACCAGCATCCAGTCGGGGGCGTCGTACGCCTGCCGCGGCTGCTCGTCGATGCGCAGGAAGCCGCGGACCGCGAGGTCGATGATGGTGGCGGTCACGTCGACCACGTCGGCCTGCTCGTCCACCAGGGTGCCGATCTGACCGGGCCGGACCCCGTCGGGCGGGGAGAAGTGACCGTTCTGCACCGGATCGACCGCGCCGCCCTCGTGCCCGGCGACCCTGGCGTCCCTGCCGCGCGTCCAGTAGATCAGCGCGACGCCGCCGAGCAGCAGCACCAGCAGGCCGGCCAGCGCGCCGCCGGTGACGGTGTCGAGCGTGAAGGCGGCGGCCAGGGAGAAGCGCCGCTCCAGGATCGGCGCGCCGCCGCTTGAGCCCTTCGGGTAGCCGACGACGACGGTGAGGGCCTGGCCGGCCGGGATCGCCTCCTGCTCGAAGTCCGCCTGGGTGGCCGAGTGGTCCATGGAGGCCGAGGTGCAGCCGATGGCGGAGGTGAGCTCGCCGGCGAAGCAGGACAGGTTCTGGACCTGCCCGGGGCCGCTCACCTTGACCGTGGCCTTGGCGACCTGCTGGTTCCAGCCGTTCACGGCGAACCAGCGCAGCTCCTCGACACCGCCCGACGTGGTCACCGCTCCCTTGACGTCGTACTCGACGGTCTCGCCCGTCACGGTGAGCACGTCGCCGCTGAGGGTGCCGCCCTTGACGTTCGCGATCTGGTAGAGGCGGTCGTTGGCGTCGTCGTACCGCGTCCTGGTGATGAATGTCCGCTTGAGCCCGCCGGAAGCCCCGGTGATCTTCTCGACCACGTGCAGGGTGCCGTCCTTGCCGAGGGTCATCGTCACCTCGTCCGTGATCCCGGCCTCCGCTGCCAGGGCGGCGGGGGCGGCGGTCAACGTCAGAGCGGTGGCCGCCAGGGCGGCCAACGTGAGTCTGATACCCGTCATGGCGGGAAATCGTAGCGGTTAAGCCCTGTCAGTCCAGCGTGATGCCGGCCGCCGCCCGCTGGACGCTCTCCGGAGCGGCCCCCTGGCCGGGGTTCTCGTGGGCGAGTGCCTGGTTCGCCGCGACGAACGGGCGCATCCGCTCCTCATAGCGCGCGTACGCCGCATGCGGGTCGCGAGCGAGCTCCTCCGCCAGCACGTACGCCCCCACCATGGCCAGGCTCGTGCCCTGCCCCGACAGCGGCGAGGCGCAGTAGCCCGCGTCGCCCACCAGCGCGACCCGCCCCTTCGTCCAGTGCTCCATCCTGACCTGGGCCATGGCGTCGAAGTAGAAGTCGTCGGACTTCCACATCGCCTTCAGCAGCCGCTCCGCCTCGAAGACCCCGGTGCAGTGCTCCTGGACGAGCCGCTTCTGCCCCTCGACGTCGCGGTGGTCGTAGTCGATCACCTCGGACCTGAAGCCCAGGTTGACCCGCAGCTCGCCCGGGTCGCGGTCGCTGAACAGCGCGCCGCCCGCCTCGCCCTCGTTGAACCAGGTCTGCCAGCGGTCCAGGCCGAGGAAGTTGGGGGCGGTGTAGATGGAGACGTAGGTGCCGAGGTGGTGCACGAACTGCCGCTCCGGGCCGAAGGCGAGCCGGCGCACGTTGGAGTGCAGCCCGTCGGCGCCGATGACGCGGTCGTAGCGCTCCACGCGGCCGCTCTCGAACGTCACCTCGCCGTCCTCGCTCAGCATGGCGATCGAGTCGCCGTAGAGATAGCGGGCGTCGGAGGCGCCGAGGAGGATGGCGACGAGGTCGTCGCGCATGATCTCGACGTCGGGGCTGTCGAAACGTCCGCCGCTCAGCGTGCTCTCCTCGTCGCGCATGAGCTCGTTGCCGGCCGTGTCCACCATGGACATGCCGCGCATGGTCGTGCGCCGCGCCTTGATCCGCTCCAGCAGGCCCATGCGCGCGGCCACGGTGAGCGCGGCGCCTCTGATGTCGACGGCCTGGCCGCCCCTGCGCGGGGCGGGGGCGCGCTCGACGACCGTGACGTCATGGCCGTGCCCGCGTAGCCAGTACGCCAGCACGGGCCCGCCGACGCTCGCCCCTGACACGAGAACTCTCATGATCTGCTCCTTGCTGTTGACGTTGTACGCGCAACTGAATGTACGCAGTACATACAGCAGGCAGCAAGGCTATAGTGAGAGGATCTGTCCTAGTACAGGAGGACGCATGACCACCCCTCCCCACGCCCTGATCGCGGCCGACCTCAAGCGGCGCATCGCGGAGGGCAGGCTGCGCCCCGGCGAGCGGGTGCCCTCGACCAGGCAGCTGGCCCGCGACTGGAACGTCGCCCTGGCCACCGCCGCCAAGGCGCTCACGCTGCTGGCCAGGGAGGGCGTCGTGGTGGCCGAGCCGCGCGTCGGCACCGTGGTGGCGCGGGCCCGCGGCCGGAAGCCCAGGCCGACCGCCTCCGAGCACGACCTGACGCGGCAGCGCGTGGTGCGCGCGGCCGTCGAGCTCGCCGACGCGGACGGGCTGGCCGAGCTGACCATGCGCGCGCTCGCCGACCGGCTGGGGGTGGCCACCATGTCCCTCTACCGCCACGTGGGCGGCAAGGACGACCTGGTGGTGCTCATGGTGGACGCGGCCGTCGCGGAGTTCGCGCTGCCCGACGAGCAGCCGGACGACTGGCGGGCCGGGCTGGAGACGATCGCCCGCCTGCAGTGGGCCGCCTACCGCGCCCACCCGTGGATGGCCGGGCTGAGCTCGATCACCCGGCCGGTGCCCTCACCCGCGCTGCTCCGGCACACGGAGTGGGCCATGCGGGCGCTGGCGGGCAGCGGGCTCGACGCCGAGACCAGGATGTACGTGCAGATCACGCTCTACGGCTACGTGCAGGGCATCGCGGCCAACATCGAGAAGGAACGGCGGGCCCAGGCCGCCACCGGGGTCACCGCCGACGAGTGGATGGACGAGCAGGGCGACGAGCTGCGCTGGATCGGCGAGTCGAGGGACTATCCGGCCTTCGTCCAGCTCCTGGACGAGCTGGGCGAGTTCGACCTCGACCTCGACCGGCTCTTCGCGTTCGGCCTCGGCGCGCTGCTCGACGGGCTCACCCCGCTGATCGAACGCGACCGAGGCCGGAATGGGCGATGACGTCAGCTCTGCAGGACGGCCGTCAGCCGCTCCTGGCGCAGGGCCTCGTAGCGGGAGTCGTCGAGCGGGGCCAGCTCCCCGGCCCGCCATGACAGCAGCAGGTCGGCCAGCGCCGGGTTGCGGGCCAGCGCGGGGCCGTGCAGGTAGGTGCCCACGACGTGGCCCGCGTAGCAGCCCTCGAACCCGTCGCCGTTGCCCACGCCCTTGATCGTCTGCGACAGCGGCCTGACGCCGGGGCCGAGGCTGGTGACGCCCATGTGGTTCTCGAAGCCGGTCAGCGTGGGCAGGTTGAGCGCGGCGTCCACCTCTGCCACCAGCTCGCCCACGGCCCGCGCCGGACCCCGGGTGCTGGCGATGTCGAGCAGGCCGATGCCGTCGACCGGCTGGCCCTCCTCGCCGCCGAACGTGCTGCCCATGATCTGGTACCCGGCGCACACGGCCAGCATGGCCGCCCCGCGCGCGATGGCCCGGTGCAGGCCGCCGTCCCTGCGCAGGCGCTCGGCGGCCAGGATCTGCGGCCGGTCCTCGCCGCCGCCGATCAGGTAGATGTCGCCGGTCTCGGGAACGGGGTCGGCCGAGCGTACGTGGATCGTCTCGGTCTCGATGCCCCTGCGCTGTGCCCGCTGCTCAAGGACCAGGACGTTGCCCTGGTCACCGTAGGTGCTCAGCAGGTCGGGGTAGATCCAGACGATGCGAAGGGCACTGTCAGACGGCACGGCCGAACTCCGTTCGGATGTCCTGGAAGGCGGTGTAGTTGGCGATCACGTCGACCCGGCCGGGCGGCTGCATGGCCAGCGCCTCCGAGAACGTGCCGCACAGCGTGAACGGCACGTCGGCCACGTCGAGCCTGAGCGCCATGTCGAGCCGGCGCTGACCGGTGACGAAGACGGGCCGCCCGCGCAGGATGCGGTAGTCGACGTCCCACAACCACGAGGTGTCGCGGCCGTCGGGGCCCTGCGCGTTGACCGACAGGATGATCGGGAACTGCGGGTCTGCGACGTCGAACGCCTCCAGCCAGCCCGCCGGGTTCTTCGCCAGCAGCAGCCGCGCGTGCCTGCCGTCACGCTCGACGGTGGTGTAGCGGCCAGCCACCGAGGTGACCTCGCGCAACCTGGGCAGCGCCTGCTCCACCGGCAGCCCGAACGCGTCGGCCACCGCCAGCGCCATCACCGCGTTGGAGCGGTTGGCCTGGCCGGGCAGTTGGATGTCGAGCAGCCAGCGCTGACCCTGGGGGTCGATCGCCGCGTCGTCGTCGACCACCCACTGCGGCTCGGGCCGGTGGAACGTGCACTCCCTGCACGCCCAGTCGGCGTCCTTGCGGTCGAGCGGGCCGCCGCACTCGGGGCAGCACCAGGAGTCCTCCTTCCAGCGCTGCCCGCCGGCGACCCAGGTCACCTTGGCGGCCGTCGAGGCGCCCCAGGTGACGAGCGGGTCGTCGCAGTTGGCGATCACGTGGGTCGGCTTGCCGGACAGCGCCCTGCGCCACTTCTGGGCCAGCAGCCAGATCTCGGCGGCGCGGTCCATCTGGTCGCGGCTGAGGTTCATCAGGCAGACGACGCTGGCGCCGGTGGTGTCGAGCACCTCCGGGAGGTATTTCTCGTCCACCTCCAGCACGCCGTAGGGGGCCCGCTTGTGCTGGGAGAGCGCGGAGACGTGGCCGGCCGGCATGTTGGCACCGAAGACGTTGGTGGCCACCTCGCCGAGCTCCAGCAGCGCCGACGTGATCAACCTGGTCGTGGTGGTCTTGCCGTTGGTCGCACTGACGAGGGCCAGCTTGCGATCTCTGGCGAGCTGGCGCAGGAGGTCGGGCTCGAGCATCAGGCCGACCCGCCCGCCGATCACCGAGCCGTCACCACGCCCGGTCATCCTGGACAGCGTGGCGGCACTGCGGCCCAGGGCGCTGGCGAGCTGGGCCCGCAGAGGAAGCTGGGTCATGTGCATGGATCCTAGTCGTCGTTGACCCCAAGTCTGGAGAACCACAGCAAAACGCAGCCCGCCGGCTAGCCGGCGGCGGTCAGGCGGGGGAAGGGGCGGGCTCGGCGAAGGCGATCTCCGGAGCGCCGCCCTGCTCGAACGGCAGCACGAACCTGCGCGGCCACGACAGCACCCCCTCCAGCCAGCCGGCCCCCATCGTCTGCCCCACGTGCCTGATCCTGGCCGAGGCCTCGACGCCGATGGCGACCGTCACGATGTCGCGCTGCACGGCCTCGGCCTCGTCGTCGCCGAGGATGACCCGCCAGGCCAGCGCCCGGTTGTGCTCCACCTCCATCGACAGCGGATGGTGGCGCAGCGCCTTGGCCCGGTGGCCGAGCAGCTCGGCGTGGATCAGGTCGCCCGAGCCGTTGCCGTTCGGCGGGCGGAACAGGGCGTACTCCATGGGCGGCGCGGGGCTGCGCAGGTTCGGGGCCGGCTGCCCGTACGGGAAGAGCCGGTCGACCTCGTGCAGCCAGCGCACCTGCGGGATGACCCACGACGCGCCAGGGCGCTCGCCGCCGCCGTCGAGTCCTGACAGCAGGCGGGTGGCGGTCTCGGCGGCCTTCTCCGTCAGCAGCGCCGGATCGAACCAGCTCCGCAGCGACCAGGCGCGCCGCTGCACCGCACGTTCGACGAGGGTGGCGAGCAGGCATTCCCTGCGCCGCGCCGGCAGGTCGGCCCAGGCGGCCGACAGGGCGCGCGGCACGCCGGGCAGCGGCCGGTTGCTGACGAAGGCCAGCACGACCGTGTCGCACCAGATGCGCAGCCAGGCCCAGTCGGAGGCGTCGGCGAGCACGTCGGCCTCGCGCAGCTCCACCAGCGTGCACGCCTGCCCGGTACGGCACTGCGCCCCGCACGCGGCCGACCTGCGCCCCCGGATGGGCGGCGGCGGTCCTGGCAGCACCTTCTCCCTGGATTCCCCCAGCGGCACGCGCACCCGCAGCGGCCGGTCCATGCCGTCGGCGAACACCGCGGCCGAGCCCGGCTGGAGCGAGACCACGTGGCGGGACTGCTCCTCGCTCAGGTTCATGGCGGCCCCGACGAGCGACCTGTCGTCCTCGGCGGGCAGCCGGTGCACGACCTTCAGCGCGGTGTTCTTGACCACGTCGGAGATGAGCTTGGTGGGGATCTGCTCGGCCACCACGATGCCCTCGCCGTACGCCCTGATCTCCGCGAGCAGCCCGGCCAGCAGCTCCACGGCATGGGTGGAGGCCCGGCCCTGGCCGCGGTCGCGCAGCAGGCGATGCGCCTCCTCGATCACGATGACGTGACGCAGCTCGGGGCTGCGCTCCCGCCTGGCACGCATGCGCAGGTGCTCGACGATCCTGATGATCAGCGTGCCCATGAGGAACGCCTTGTCCTCGTCGTTGGCCACGTCCTCGATGGCCAGCACGACGTCGCGTTCCAGCAGGCCGCCGATGTCGGCGGGGTGGCCGCCCTCGAAGAAGCGCCCGGCCGAGCCCACCCGCAGCGAGCGCAGCCGCAGCGAGATGAAGCCTTCGACGTCGGCCTGCACCTCGCGGCCGTACCCGATCTCCTTGATGACGTCCATGGCGTGCTGCTGGAGCTGTTCGAGCGTGGGCACGCTGGGCGGGACGCTGGAGCCCGGCACGGCGCCGCCGGTGACCACGTCCCAGCCGGTGGCCTCGTAGACGCGCTGCAGGGCCAGCGACATGATCTGCGGGAACGGCTCCTCGGCGTCGAACGCGGCCATGAACAGCGCCCTGACCATGTCGATGTGCGCCTGGACCGGGTAGCCGGGCTCGGGTTCGAGCGGATTGACGCTGAACGGCACGCCGTCGGGGGCCGACGGGTTGATCACGGTGACGGGGTCGTCGACGCGGCCGGCCATGGCGGCGTACTCGGACTTGGCCGGCTCGATCGCCAGCCACGGGATGCGGGCCCTGCTGAGCTGCTCCAGCAGGTGCCGTACGGTCTGGGACTTGCCCGACCCGGTCGCCCCCGTGACGAACGCGTGCCGGTTGAGCGTGGACAGCGGCACCCGGAACGTGCCCACGCCCCGGTCCTGGCCGTCGAGGATCTCGCCCAGCTCCAGCTCTCCGCCGGTGGCGCCCTCGTTCGACTCGGCGGTGACGTCGAAGAAGCCGGACTCCAGCACGCGCACGCCGGGCACCTCCCGCCTGGGCAGCCCGGCCAGCGCGGCCAGCGCCCCCGCCGTGGCCGCGAACGGCGCCGCGGCGCCGTCGGACGGGTCCTGCATGGTGACGGCCAGCGCCTCCGACAGGGCGTAGGCGGCGCCGTGGGAACTGCGCAGCCGGTACGGGTGATGGCTCATCTCGACCGACCCCACGAGCACGGGTGCGATCTGCCGCAGCTCGTCGGCAGTGGCGCCGCCGGCCAGCACGCGCACGTTCCACAGGCCCGCCTCGCGGAAGGCGTCCAGCTCCTGCATGCGCCGCTCGGCCCGCTCGGCGTCGAAGCGGGAGCGCTCTGAGGCGTCGCCGTACTGGCGCAGCACGTTGAGCTGCGTGCGCAGGTGCGCCACCTCGGCGTCGAGCAGGTCGGTCGGCTCGGCGACGACGAGCCAGGCGAAGGGCCGCGACATGAGCGTGACCAGCGTCGACTCGAACAGCGTCGGCCGTTTGAGCTCGTCGGGGTCGAACTCGCGCCCCCTGCTCCCCAGCGGCGGCGCCTGCCGCCCCGGGCATGGCGCCCACACCAGGTCGGCCAGGTCGGCGAGATAGCCCTCGTCGAGCTCCGTGCCGCGCGCCCCGCCGGGGAACAGCAACGGCTGCGGCCCGCTCGGGTGACCGGGCGTGTCGGTGGCCCGGCGCGGCTGGCGCGGCGGCGACAGGGGCCCCGCGTTGGTGATGAGTTCGAGCGGCGCCCCCGATCCTCTCGACAGCCAGCCGATGACGAAAGGCCGGTCGCGCTGCGCCGCCGACAGCACCGCGGGAAGCACGGTGACGAAGTCCCACTCTGCCGACGAGCTTCGCGAGGGTGCTGCGATCGATTGGATTCGATACCAGGGCCCGCTCAGCGAGACACTCGGCTGCATTTCATTCCCCCACAGACGGTTCTTTGTTAAATTCCGCCAACCGTCAGCTCGTCACCTTGACATTGACCATGTCATTGCCTGCCCTTGCGCCAGTCCAGGCGTGGCGGTGGTGGCCCGAGGTTCGGCGGCGGCTCTCCGTCGCCGTCCCCAGCCCTGGGATCGAGCGCCAGTACGGCCTCGCGCACGTCGTCCAGCTCGCCGAGCGTGGTCTTGGGAAAGGTGAGGATGGCCGGGTTCGCGTCTGCCAGGCGTACGCGCCTCCCCTCTGCCGTGGCGTCCGTGACGATCACGGACGTCGTGGGTAGTTGCTGGAGCTGGTGCGGCTCCACAAGAAACTCACGCGAGCGCTGCAGCACCCGCTCCTTCTCCGCGATCTTGTCGGCGGTCCTGCCCCACTCCGTGGACTCGGTGATGTCGCCGGCCAGGTCGTCGTGGTTCTCGTCGCGCCCTTCGTGCTCCTCGTCGTCGATCTGCGCGACGGTCGAGGTGTAGCCGCCGTCGAGTCCCGGCAGCGAGTCGCTGATCGTCTCGGTGAGCTGGGCCAGCTCAAGCCGGTGCTCGGTGCCGACGTGCTCGCTGGCGACCCGGGCGTCCTCGGCGTTGCCGAGCCGCATGAACGCGACCGCGGCGTGCCCTCTGCCGAGCCGCTCGCGTACGGACGGGGTCAGCGACCGGTACGTCAGCACCAGGCCGGTACGGGAGGTCTCGCAGGCGTCCATCAGCCGGTCGAGCACGTCGCCCCTGAGCTTGTCCGCGCCCGCCACGATGATGGTGTGGTACCAGGGCCGGTCGGAGGCGGGCGACTGGCGCAGGATGTGGGTCAGGGCGGTGGCCACGTACGTGCCGAGCACCCGGTTGCCGAAGACGCCCGCCTGCCGGTCCATGCTCACCACGCGCAGCCTGGCGGGCGGCAGCCGTACGGCCTGCGTGCCCAGCGTCTCCAGCTTGCGCAGCTGCGACTCCAGCGCCCAGGCCCGCTCGATCACCACCCGGTCGCTGACGCCGCGCCCGAACAGCGTGCCGATGCGTTCGAGCTGGGTCGCGGTGATCAGCCCGAACCTGAGGTCGTCGCGCGGGTCGCCCACCTGCGCCAGCGCCCGCAGCGCGGCGGTGACCTGGCTGATCGTGGCGTTCTCGCCGAGCACCTCCAGGACCCGCTCCAGGATGGCGTTGTCGAAGCTCAGGTCGCGGGTGGTGCGGTGCTCCTCGCTCACGCTGACGACGTGAGCCAGCACGTCGGCGAACGCCTCGGGCTTCAGCGTGGCGCCCAGGTCGAGCTTGGGCAGGTCGACCGGCAGCACCCACACCAGCGGGTCGTCGCCGCCCTTGCGGGCCAGCTCGATGAGGTCCTTGGCGATCGCGCCCTCGGACAGGTCGAGCACCGTCAGGTGGCCGCCGCTGTAGAGCCGGGTCGCGCCGAGCAGCGTCACGAGCGCCGACCAGCCGGGTAAGGTCCCGCCGGCCACGTCGATGCGGTCGATCTCGTCGGGCACCGCCACGGCGTACCAGGTGAGCTGCTTGTCGTGCCGGTCCTTGGACTCCTGCCACTCGCGGTAGCGCCGGGCGTGCTCCTCCTGCGCCTTGAACAGCTCCTTGTCACGTTCCCGCTGCTGCCGCTCGTCGCGGGCCTGCTGCTCCAGCACCCGGTAGCGGACCGCGCGGTCGCCCTGCATGAGCGCGAAGCTGCACACGGCCGCCACGCCGCCCGCGGCCACGAGCCCGACCAGGGCGAACGACCAGGGCAGGTAGCCGGCCAGGGCGGCGGCGAGGATCAGCACGGTCAGGACCAGCATGAACAGGCGGAAGACCCGGACCGGCCGGTTGAGCATGTCCTCCTGGAGCCGCTCGCGGCGCAGCAGTTCGAGGCGGGCGGGATCGTCCTCGGCCTCGGCGGCCGGCTCCTCGGCGGGAGAGGGGCGCCTGGGCGGCGGGCCTGGGTCGGGGTGCAGCAGGATGTACTGCCAGCCCAGGTAGATGCGGTCCGCCTGGAGCTGGGCATGCTCGGGATGCACGTCCGCCACGTGACCCTCCGGCCGCCGGTATGTCATGAGGAGTAGGGATCAGCCCTTTCCGCTCCGTGACAGCGTATGAGCTACAAGGCCCGTAGCGGCAGGGTTTCTCGGCAATTCGACCAGTCCGATGGGAGCATTGCGGCAGATGGGACAAGCGATACCTATTACCATCCTTACCCATGACGGAACCCTCCGGCGGCAGCACTGACAAGCCCAGACGCCCGGTAGTGGTGCCCGCGATCGCCTTGACGGCGTTCACGGTCGTCGGCATCACCGCTCTGCTCGGCGGACT
Organism: Nonomuraea sp. NPDC048892; assembly: GCF_040649735.1. Lineage (NCBI taxonomy): Bacteria > Bacillati > Actinomycetota > Actinomycetes > Streptosporangiales > Streptosporangiaceae > Nonomuraea > Nonomuraea sp. NPDC048892. The sequence goes on from NZ_JBEZFZ010000006.1 coordinate 66,490, forward strand.
CAGCGAGGCTCCCGACGAACCGGAGACCCTGAGCCCGGGCGCCGTGCTCGACCAGGGCCGCTACTCCACCAAGTTCGTCGGGTCACGGGTCACGGTGGAGAAGGCCCAGTTCGACTGGGAAGAGGACAAACGCTTCGTCGAGCTGGTCTTCGACGTCGTCAACCTGGGCGACGACACCTCCGGGATCGGGATGCCGCCGGAGAAGCTCGAGAGCGCCGTCACGGCCGGTGACTTCGCCGGCTCCCTCCTCAAGATCACGCCGGCCTTCTCCAAGGACGCCGGTCCGTTCACGTTCGTCCGCGTCAAGGGCGGGGAGAGCAGGCAGCTGCACCCGGGGGTGCGGAGCGAGGTCGTCCTGCGGTACCGGCTCAAGGAGAACGAGCAGCCGCCGGAGAAGATCACGCTCGATGTGGGGGCCTTCGAGTATTCTGCCGACCCCGTCGCCGCGCTGCCGTACTGGTCGGTGGCCAGCAAGGAGGTCGGCGACAAGCAGATGCCCGAGATCAAGGCACGGGTCGTGCTGCCGGTCAAGGAGGGCACGACGTGACCACCACCCAGCAGCCTTCCTCCATGGCCCCGGCCCGCGGCGCCAGGCGGGCGCAGCGCCGGTCGGGCGGCGGCGCCGCGACCAAGGCGCTCGCCGCGCTCGCCGGGGTGGCGCTGATCGCCGTCGCCATGTGGGTGCAGAGCTTCCACCTGTCCGAGCTCGAAACCAGCGATCCGCTCGTCTACAGCGGCGCCAAGGGCGACATCGTGGACGCGCGGCGCTTCAGCCTGCAACTTGAGGACTTCTTCGCGGCCAAGTCGATCAAGAGCGGCGACAAGACCGTCCAGACCGACCAGATCTTCCTCGTCCTCAAGGTCAGGGCCAAGTCCACCCTCAAGCCGTACCACCTGGGGCAGCCGGTGCTGACGACCGCCGACGGGAAGAAGTTCGACGCCACGGACCGGGTGAGCAGCAGCCAGACGCTGGCCGACAAGTGGGTGCAGCCGGACATCTGGCGCACCGGCCAGTCCTACTTCGAGGTGCCGCCGGCGGCCCTGGCGGGGGCGACCGTCACGTACGCTCTCCCAGGCTCCTTCCTCGTCGAGTCGTACCAGCCGGAGGTCGAGATCGATCTCGGCCTGGACGAGGAGGGCGCGCGCAAGCTGGCCACGTCGGCGCAGGCCGTCTACTCGACTGACAAGAAGTGATCGCGGTATGAGTACGAACGAGGAGCGCGACTGGTTCTCGCCGAGGAGCGAGAGGCAGCCCGACGACCCACCGACGCCATCCGGCCCTCAGGCGCCGCCATCCGCCCGGCAGGGTCCGCCGTCGGGTCGGGAGGCCCCACCGGCCGGTCAGCACGCTCCTGACGGCCTCCAGCCCCCGCCCTCCGGACGCCAGACCCCCGACGGCCTCCAGCCGCCACCTTCCGGCCAGCAGCTCCCTGAGGGCCTCCAGCCGCCTCCGTCCGGCCACCGGCTCCCTGACGGCCTCCAGCCCCCGCCCTCTGGGCGGCAGGTCCCTGGCAGCTTCCAGCCTCCGCCGGCCGGCCGGCAGCAGCCTGCCGGGTTGCGGCCGCCGCCCGTGCAGCCGCCGGCCAGTCCGCAGCAGCCCGCCGGGCTCCAGCCGCCGCCTGATCGGCAGTCACCGCCGTCGGGGCGGGGCGCGCACCCGGCCGTGGAGTTCCCTCCGGCTCAGAGCACGCCGCAGGGCTCCCCGCTGGGTCCCACACAGGGCTCGCCGCTGGGCCCTCCGCAGAGCCCCACGCTGGGCGCCCCACAGGGCGCCATGCCAGGTGCGCCGCAGAGTTCTCCACAGGGTCCGCCGCAGGGCTTCTCGCAGGGGCCCGCTCAGGGTCCGGCGCCGGGCGCGCCGTATGAGGCCGGTGCGACCCAGCCCTACGGCCCGCTCCTCGGTCAGGACGCGCGCCCCGGCCAGGACGCCCTGCCTCCCAGACCGCAACCCCGCCACGGACAGGACCCGCTGCTCTCCGGACCTCAGGCTGGCTATGGACCCCAGGCGGGGTATGGCCGCAACCCGCAAGCCTCCAGGGCTCAAGCAGCCGATTACGGCCAGGACCCGCAGGTGGCGGGGCCCCAGGCCGGCTACGGGCAGGACCCGCAGGCCGCTGGGGCTCAGGCGGACTACGGGCAGGATCCGACCGCCGCGGCTCAGGCGGGTTTCGGGCAGGAGCCGCCGGCCGGCGGAGAGCCGGGGCGGCGGGAGACTCCCTTGCTGCGGCGCAGGCCGACCCGCAGGCGGGCGGCGGCGCAGGGGCAGCAGCCAGGGCAGAGGCCGGGCGTTCCCGGATACGGCATTCCCGCGCCTCAGGGGCGCGCCGGTCAGGGCGGCCGGCACGCGCATCCGGACCAGCAGGTCTGGCCGCCCGCCCAGACCCCCCAGGCCGCCGAGCCGCCCGGCATGGCCACCCAGCCCCTCCCCGCCGTCGGCGCGCCCGCTCTCCCCTACACCGGGCGCCGGCACGCCGACCAGGACACCCCGGTCGCGGGCCCAGAACTGCCGCCGGCGGTCGGGGCCGAGCAGGCGATGGGCCCTGGGCCGCAGTATCCGGCGGGCTCTCCGCAGCCGGGCATGCCGCTTCCGGCGGCGGGCCCGACGTATCCAGGACAGCCGGCGCATCCGGGACAGCAGGGACAGCCGGCGCATCCGGGGCAGCCGGGAGAAGCAACTACAGCGGCGCAGCAGGGCACGCCCGGGGCGGGGCGGGCGGCTTCTGGGATGTCGCGTCGGCGCAAGGTGCTGATCGGGGTCGGCGCGGTTCTCGTGTCGCTGCTGATCACCGGTGCCCAGACCTACGACGGCTACGGCTTCTACACCGTCCAGACGGACGAGAAGACCAAGGAGATCGTGGTCGCCGCCGGCCAGCCGGTCACGGTGAACAAGATCGAGTGGACGGGCTCCGTCAAGCCGATGAAGATGCCGCCCGGCAACGGCGGCTACGGCCCCGAGGTGACCTGGCTGCAGGTGGACGTCACCAAGAAGGCCCTCGACGACAGCAGCGCCACCATGACCGCCAACCCCAGGGACATGAAGCTGACGGACCGCGCGGGCCGCACCTGGGTCGTGGAGATCTCCTCGGACGAGAACCGGCCGACGGACCGGCTGGAGGTGGGCAAAGCGTACAAGATCCTCGCCGGGGCGATCGTGCCGACCAAGGTGGCGGACGAGGTGGAGCTGCTGCTCAGGCCGAGCAACTACCGTTCGGACACCCCGACCGAGGACCTGTTCAAGCGCGACGTCATCGAGAAGATGCCGCAGGACACCGAGGTGCTGCGGTTCCGACGCCGTTGAGCGTCGGTCCGGGCGGGGTGGGGCGTCCGGTCAGCGTGGGTTCAGGCGGGAATGAGGGGTCCGGCCCGGACGTGGTCGAGTGTCCGGCCGACGCCGTTGAGCGTGGGTTCGGACGTGGTCGGGCGTCCGGTTCAGACGTCGTCGAGTGATTCGCCGCTGAGCCGGGCCCTGGTGGCCGCGATGTCGTACGTGGCCGCCAGCAGCGCCATGGTCAGCACGGTGACGGCGCAGTCGCGGACGAACGCCAGCGGCGGCCCCTGGACGGCCCAGAGCCACTCCGACTGCGAGCCGATGAGCGTGCGCAGCCCGCGGTCGGCGTACTGGCCGCCCACGTCGAGCGCCACGTAGCACAGGCACATCATGCCGAACAGCGGCAGCCCGGCCCGGTAGATCATCCGCAGTGAGTTGGCCAGCGGCAGCCAGCGGTCCTTGAACCCGCCGGTGACCTGGTCGAACGACTTCTGCGTGAGGTCGTGGGCGCCTTCGAGCCGATCGACGCCCCGTTCCAGCCTGGTGCCCTTGACCAGGGTGCGGGTCTCGTCGGAGTACGCGCCGAACACCAGCATCGCCACCGTGAGCCAGGCGAGGGGGACGGCGACCGAGTCGAGGAAGATCGGCCAGAGGTCGTCGAACACCGCGGTGACGTCCTTCCACAGCGGCAGGTTCTCCTGGGCCTTGGTCCAGACGTCCTTCGTGTCGGCGATCACCGCGCGGTGCTCCATCCACTCGGAACGCGCGTCCGCGATGGCGACGGTGCCGTTGAGGCCGTAGAAGACGAAGGCGAACTCGGAGAAGGCGGCGCCGAAGCCGGCGAACTTCCCCTTGCCGTTCTCGACGAGCTTCGCGAAGAGCAGCTTCAGCCCGAACGTGACGACCATCGCGCCGATCGACACCCGCCAGTCGAGGTCGATGAGCCCCCGTCCGACGAAGTTCTCCTCGCCGAAGAGGGAGTTGTTCAGCCCTTCCTGGAAGTTGTGGAAGTAGTCCATCTGGATGGTGTCCCTGGCGTCCCGGTTCTGGAAGCCCCAGGCCAGGTAGAGCACCGCGAATGCCGGGGCGACGCGGTCGAGCGCACGGAAGAAGCGCTCGTCCGCCACCCCTTCCCTCGCGCGGATCTCCCACAGGGAGCTGCGCAGGGTGTAGAGCATGCCGGTCGTGACCGTCATCGCCGCCAGCACGATGAGCGTCAGCAGGGTCATCACGAGCACCAGGCGGACCTGGCGGAAGTCGCCGTACGCGACCTCCGTCGCCGCGTACATCAGCACGAAGCGCGTCAACTGGCCGGCGGCGAACCAGAAGATCAAGGGCAGGGCGCACTTCCCCGCGAGACGCAGTGCGTGCAGGGGCAGCGAGTACGGCGACGGCATCCGCTGAGCCGGCGTAGGCCCAGGTCGCGGAGGCACCATCACACCTGTCGATCCGGACATCTGTGGAATCGTATCGGTCTGTCCCTCATGTCGCAGCCGCAACACCCGAAGAGGGTCACTCTCCGCAGATCGATCATGGACACGCGGCTACGGGTGCCGTCCTGCGCATCGGCCGGCGCATCGGCCGGTCCCGGGGCTCATCAGTTCGCCGATTCTGCGGCACCATGGCGGTATGGATTCGCGGCCGGCCATAGACACCGATCCCCGCGTGGTGGGAGAGCGACTGCGACAGTTGCGGCAGGCCCGCGGCGTCTCGCTCTCCGAGCTCGCCAAGCGCGCCGGCATCGGGAAGGCCACGCTGTCGGGCGTCGAGACCGGCACCCGCAACCCGACGCTCGACACGCTGTGGGCGATCACCGCGCAACTCGGGGTGCCGATCGGGGCGATACTCGACGCGCCGCCCGAGCCGCAGATCATGCGCGGCACGGCGATCGAGGCGGAGCTCCTTGAGGTGTTCGAGGACGACCGCGTCACCTACGAGCTCTACCGCGTACGCGTTCCGCCCGGCCTCACCCAGACCTCACCCGCCCACCACGAGGGCGTCAGCGAGCACGTCACGGTCTTCACCGGCACCCTGAGCGCCGGCCCCATCAAGGAGCCGCTGACCGCCGGGCCCGGTGACCACATCTCGTGGGTCTCCGACGTGCCGCACGGCTACCGGGCGCACGGACCCGACGTCGTCCGCGCCACCCTTCTCATGCGTTACCCCACCAAACCGATCTGACAAATCACGAAGGATCGGGCTGAGCGGGGCGGCAGGTGCGGCAGGGGCGATAGCCGGCCGCCCTCGCCTGGGCGAGGCTGCGGAAGCCGTGCCGGTGTGCTGGGGTGATGCGCCTGGCGTTGTGGCAGGTCGGGAAGCACACCACGCCGGTCGTGTCGCTGGCCAGGTAGAAGACGCGCTCCCCTGCCAGCCGGCGGAGCCGGTCCAGATCGACCCCCTCGGCCAGCAGCAGCCGCTCCTTGGCCGCGGCGCCGAACACGTAGTCGCCGGGGACCCCGTCCGACCTGGTCACCCGGTGGCACGGGATGAGCAGCGGCACCGGGTTGTGGCCGAGCGCCGTCCCCACCGCGCGCACCGCTCTGGGCCGTCCTACGCGGGCCGCGACCCACGCGTAGGGGCGCACCTCGCCGCGCGGGATCGTACGGACGGCCTCCAGCACGTCACGCTGGAAGTCGCTCACGCCGCGCAGGTCCAGCCGCAGCCCGGCCGACCGGCCGGTGCGCAGCGCGGGCAGCAGCCCGGCGGGCGGGCGCGCGGCGGGCAGCAGCGGGCGGCCGAAGCGCTTCCTGTGCGCCTGCGCGAACCCGTCGCCCGCGTGCACGTACGCCACGCCCTCCTCGGTGAAGGCCACCGAGAGCTCCCCGATCGGCCCCGGCACGCTGACCCAGCGGGCCGCGATCCGGTCGAGCAGCCCGTCCGGCGGCTCGGCGGCCAGCGCCGCCAGTCCGGTGAGCAGTTCGTCCTCGGTCATCGGGCACCTCCCAGTGCGCGTAGCCGCTTCAGCCCCCGTGACACGTGCGACTTGACCGTACCCTGGGGGATCTTGAGCACGGTGGCGATCTCGCTGACCGGCAGGTCCACGACGTGCCGCAGCACGACCGCGGCCCGCTGCTCCTCGGGCAGCAGGGCCAGCAGCCCGGCCAGCTCGTCGCCGGTCTCGCGGCGGACGGCCGCCGCCTCGACGTCCTCGTGCGGATCGACGGCGTCGACCGGCTCGCCGGGCAGGTCGGGCGGCGGTTTGCGGGACCTGGTCCTGGCGCAGTTGCGCCAGACGTTCATCAGGATCGTCATCACCCAGGCCCGCGGCTGGAGCTGGGCGACGCGGTCGCGCTCGTATCCGGCCAGCGCCCGGTACGCGCGCAGGAACGTCTCCGCCGTGAGGTCCTCGGCGTCGGGCCAGCGCCCGCTCAGCCGCAGCGCGGTCGAGAAGACCAGGCCGCGATGGGCGGCGTACAGCTCGGCGAACCCCTCGTCGAGGTCGTCGAGCAGTGCCTTGCGCACCGGGTCAGCGCAGTCGGAATCACTCACGTCCTCTACAACACCACCCGGCGGGAGACGGTTGCACACCGAGGCCGCACGCTTGTGAGCAGGCCGAGAACCCGCGCCCGTGCACACGCGAGGGCCCGCGTCCGTGACGGACGCGGGCCCCTGCCGAATCAACGCGTGTGACGGGTCAGACGGCCACCGCGAGCTGGGCGACCTCGCCCAGCTTGGCCTCCACCTGGACGTCTCTGGTGACGCCGCCGCCCGCGATGATGCGGACGGTCCAGTCGCCGGGAGCGGCGAAGAAGCGGAAGATGCCGTCGTCGGACACCACGACCTCGCCGGTGAACTCACCGGAGTGGTCGAGCAGCCGCGCGTAGGCGGTGCCGGCGCCGGTCACGACGCCCTGGATCACGGCCTGGTTGGCCAGGTCGATCCCGGCCGGCAACGCGATGGTCTGTTCGGGTGCTCCGCACCCCTGTGCTGCGCTCGACATCAGCGGGCCTCCCCCAGCTCGATCGGCACGCCCACGAGCGAGCCGTACTCGGTCCACGAACCGTCGTAGTTCTTCACGTTGGCCTGCTCCAGCAGCTCGTGCAGCACGAACCACGTGTGCGCGGAGCGCTCGCCGATGCGGCAGTAGGCGATGGTGTCCTTGCCGAAGTTGACGCCGGCCTCCTGGTAGAGGGTGCGCAGGTCGTCGTCGGACTTGAACGTGCCGTCGTCGTTGGCCGCCTTCGACCACGGGATGTTGCGCGCGGTGGGCACGTGGCCGCCGCGCTGGGCCTGCTCCTGCGGGAGGTGGGCCGGGGCCAGCAGCTTGCCGGTGAACTCGTCGGGCGAGCGCACGTCGACCAGGTTGAGCTTGCCGATCGCGGTGACGACATCGTCGCGGAAGGCGCGGATCGCGGTGTCCTGCTCCTGGGCGACGTACTGCGTCTTGGCCCGCTCGGGCACGTCGCGGACCAGCTCGCGCGAGTCGAGCTCCCACTTCTTGCGCCCGCCGTCGAGCAGCTTCACGTTCTGGTGGCCGTAAAGCTTGAAGTACCAGTAGGCGTAGGCCGCGAACCAGTTGTTGTTACCGCCGTAGAGCACGACGGTGTCGTCGTTGGAGATGCCTCGGTCGGACAGCAGGGCCTCGAAGCCGGTCTTGTCCACGAAGTCGCGGCGCACCGGGTCCTGTAGGTCGGTGCGCCAGTCGACCTTCACGGCGCCACGGATGTGGCCCTTGTCGTAAGCGCTGACATCCTCATCGACCTCGACGAGGACGACTCCGGGCGTGTCGAGGTTGGCCTCGACCCAGTCGGCGTCCACCAGGGCGGCGGAGCGGCTCATTGGGATACCTCCATTTTGGCGGCGGGCAGTAGACGGCGAATGAGCAGGTACATCTCGCAGCCAAGGCAGAATCCGAAGGCTGCGTTGAGGAAGGCGGCGAGGAGAGCCGCGGCCGTGGCCACGAGGGCCAGCGGCGTGATCCCGGTGAGATATCCGGCCAGACCCACGACCGCGAAGACCAGTCCGACCCCTTGCGCGAAGCGGGGCGGGCGGGCGTCCTCGGTCTCCTTCGGGGCGCTGCGGACCAGCGCCTTGAAGAGCATCGCGTACGGTGAGCGCCACACCAGTCCGAGTGCGAAGACCACCGTCTGGGCGGCGAGCAGCCAGGAACTCCCCGTCACCAGGACGGAGGCGAGGACCAGGGTGGTGATGGCCGCGCCGAAGCGCAGCGCTCTAGGATCGGCACGCATCGCAGGATGCTCCTGAAGGGGTCGATTTGGGGCGGATCGAAAGTCCGCGCGAGATCGTCCTCAGGCAGCGCGACAGAGCGCGGTGGCGACGCGGCAGAAATCAACCGCGCGCCGCTTCGTCAGCAGCTCTGTCGTCGGGTTCATGAGCACGACACTACTCGGCGTCTCGACATCTGTCACATCTCGTCCGGTTGGTGAGACGAATGTGGCCTGCATCACAGTCGAGCGCGCAGTCGGACTCACAGCCGGGCTCGCAGTCGGGCTCACGGGGCTCACCGTCACGACTCCGGTACGGCGTCCGCCAGCGCGGCCAGGACGTCGGCCTTGCGCGGCTGACCGGACGCCCTCTTGACGATCAGGCCCGCCTGGTCGAGCACCAGCACGGTCGGGGTGCGCATGATGTCCAGCCGGCGGACGAGGTCGAGCCGGGACTCGGCGTCGATCTCGACGTGGCTGACCCCCGGCACGAGCTCGCTCACGTCGGCCAGGATCCGCCGGGTGGCCCGGCAGGGCTGGCAGAAGGCGGTCGAGAACTGCACGAGCGTGGCCCGCTCGCCCAGCCCCGAGCCGAGGTCGGCGGCGGACAGCCGCTCACCGCCCGTGTCGGCCCCAGTGGCGGCCCCAGTAGCGGCCCCAGTAGCGGCCGCTGTGTCGCTCACCGTGTCGCGTATGCGGCCGTCGCGGCGCAGGCGGATCACCCCGATCAGTGTCCCGAGCGCCAGCGTCGCCAGCACCACCCACAATCCCGTCATCCCTCGATGCAACCACGGACGCCCGCGATTGCTTCCAGGCAGATGGGGATTATCGGCGCGCCTTCGCCGGGACGGTCACCACGACCAGCCGCGCGCCCTTCCGATCCACGATCTCGAACCTGGCGATCTCGCGCACGCTCATCGTCGTCTCACTGCGGAAGACCGCCTTGTCCTGGTACGACTCCCGGCTGACCACCCATTCCGTCGCGGTCTCGCGCCGCCCGTCGACGCCGACGACGACCAGGGCGCAGTTCGTGTCCACCGGCACGCCGCTCACGCGTACGCCCAGCTCGGTGCCCGTGCCGGTCGGCCAGGCCAGCACGGTGGCCCGGTAGTCGGCGGCCCTGTTGGCGCCGCTGAACTCGCGGCCGTTCTCGACCGCCTTCCGGCTCCGCATGGGGCTCGCGGACGGCTTCGGCGTGGCCGCGCCGTACGGCGACACGTCGCTCTCGGCCTGCCCGGTGGCGCTCGCCGACGGCATCGCCTTACGCGGCTGCGCCGACTCGGCCGGGGCGCGCTCGGTGGGGGCGGGCTCGGTGGGGGCGGCCCGCTCGGCGGAGCCGTCGTCCTGCAGCACGCGGGGCGCGTCCGGATCCACCGCCCGGGTGCTCCGGGCGTCCGCGGGAGCCCCCGCCGCGGCGGATTCAGCGGCCGGCCTGACCTGGACGGCGGCCGTCCACACCGTGCCGCCGACTACCAGGACCGCCGCCGAGGCGGCCACGGACATCAGGATCCGGCCGCGCCTGTTGCGCCTGGCGCGGTCGTTCAGCAGCCGGTCGAGCACCTGGCGCGGGGGGCTGGCCACCAGCTCGACGTCGCGTTCCGACACCTTGCCCAGGAAGGCGCTCACGCCCTCCAGCTCCACCAGCTCGGCGCCGCACGCCTCGCAGGTGGCCAGATGGTGGTCGATCTCCAGTGCTTCTTCCGGGTCGAGCGCGCCGAGGGCGTGGGCGCCCAGCGCGATCCGCACCTCCTCGCACGTCATCACGGTGCCAGCCCCCGTTCCTCCAGCGCCAGTTTCAGGGCGCGCAACGCGTAGTAGGTACGGGACTTGACCGTGCCCGGCGGAATGCCCAGCGTCGCCGACGCCTCCTTCACCGATCGCCCCCGGTAGTAGACCTCCAGCAGCACCTCGCGGTGCTCCTGCCGCAGCGCCGCCAGCGCCCCGGCCACCGCCCACGACTCGACCGCGCGCTCCAGCTCGTCGTCCGCCGGCAGCACCGCCAGCGCCTCGTCACCGGTCTCCTGCGGTCTCGCCTTCTTCGCGCGGTGCTGATCGACGACGAGATTTCGGGCCACCGTGAACAGCCACGCGCGGATGGGCCGGTCGGACAGCGCGTCGGGATGTCGCCAGGCACGCAGCAGCGTCTCCTGGACGACGTCCTCCGCCCGCCCCGAGTCACCGGTCAGTCGCAGAACGTAGCCGTACAGGGGCCCAGCGTGCTCGTCGAAGAGGGTCCTCACGAGTTCCTCGTCGGCGGTGCCTGCTGTACTCACACCCTCATCACGAACGGCGGGGCGAAGTGGTTCAGGCTCATCCACGGATCGGCACGTCAGACGCTTCGGCGGAGAACTCGAGCCCTTCCGCCACGCTCTTGACGCCGGTGACCTTGACGTCGAAGGGCAGGTCTCCCTTGAACGGGATGGTGTAGGAGATCAGCTGCGCGAGCTGGCCGGGCACGGGCACGCCCTGGATCTTCTCGGCCTGGAGCTTGATGCCGCCGTCGGCGACCTCGATCCGCATCTCCGCGTTGAACTTCACCTTGTTCACCCCCATCGTCACCTCGCCCGACGCCGTGAGCCGCCGCCCGTTGCCGCCGATCTTGACGCCCTCGGGGGCGTACTTGTCGATCGTCGCCCTGGTGAGGGTGCCGCTGATGGTGACGCGACGGGCCTCGATGTTGGCTCTGTTCTGGAGGACGTCGGCGAGGGGCGCCGTCACGTCGTAGGCGGCGCCCCGCAGGTTCTTGACCGGCACGCCTCCGTAGTTGAAGGTGCCGAGATCGAACCGTACCTCCGGATAGTGCCCCGACGCGGCCTGAGTGAGAAACGGGATGCCCTCGATGGACACGGTCGGCGGGCCGGACAGGTCGGCCGCGGCGGCGATCCTGTTTCCCAGGTCGCGCTCGACCCCGGCCACGGCGACCCGGTCGACGGCGACAAGGAGGACGATGAGCACGATCAGGAAAACGATCAGCTTACGCATGGGGCTCCCTGTCATGAGCGGGGGGTCAGAAGCCTACCGACTGGCATGCTCCTTCCCCCGTAAAGCGCTGCATCACCCCGCAAAGCGCCGCGTCACCCCCCGGCGAAGGGGGGCAGCACCTCCACCGTCGCGCCGTCGCCGAGGATCACCTCGTCGTGGGGTCGCCGCCCGACCGGCGTACCGTCGATCAAGAACGAGCAGCGCCGGACAACTCGGGCCAGTTCTGTACGATTTTGTGTGATTTTCGTCATGAGTTCACCAAGCGTGAGCGCGTCGAACGGCTCCTCGGCGACACCGGCCGCTTCCTTGGCCGCCGCCCAATAACGTATTTTTCCCGTGGCCATGCCTTGCCTCACAATCGGTTTGCGTCCATTGTGCGCCGTCCTTAACAACCATGTTTCGGTTGACGCGCTGTTCACCAGTTGGACGCGCAATGGACGCGACTTACTCGTGGGATATCCTCACCTACAGGACCTGGGCGACGAAGCCCCCGGGTCCTTGCGCGTTTGAGGAGGCCGTAATGAGCAACCTGCTGCTGCTGACCAACGCCCTCGAGCCGTCCGCCGAGGTGCTCCCGGCGCTCGGGTTGCTGCTCCACTCGGTCCGCGTCGCTCCAGCGGAGGCGTCCGCCCTGATCGACACTCCACCCGCCGACGCCGTCCTGGTCGACGCGCGCAAGGAGTTGGTGCAGGCCAAGAGCCTGTGCCGGCTGATCCGCACCACCGGGATCGACTGCCCGCTGCTGGTGATCGTGACCGAGGGCGGGCTGGCCGCGATGACCGCCGAGTGGGGCGCCGACGACGTGCTGCTCGACAGCGCCGGGCCGGCCGAGGTGGAGGCGCGGCTGCGCATGGCCACCGGCCGCATCTCGCAGGCCACGGCTGAAGACGTGCCCGACGAGATCCGCAGCGGTGACCTGTCGATCGACGAGGCCACCTACACCGCCCGGCTGCGCGGGCGCGTGCTCGACCTCACCTTCAAGGAGTTCGAGCTGCTCAAATACCTCGCCCAGCACCCCGGCCGGGTCTTCACCCGGGCCCAGTTGCTGCAGGAGGTGTGGGGCTACGACTACTTCGGCGGCACCAGGACGGTCGACGTGCACGTCCGGCGACTGCGCGCCAAGCTCGGCACCGAGTACGAATCCCTGATCGGCACCGTCCGTAATGTCGGCTACCGATTCGTGCCCGACCGGGCCGACGCCGCCAACGTCTGATCTCCCCCCGGCAGCTGATTGACAGCCGGTTGCCGCTGCGCTCCACTGATGTGACAGGTCGCCGTACGGGCCGCGCGACCGCTGTCACGTGGGGGACACCGCCGTCCTGAAGGGGGTGGTGTCCGATGGGGCTCTTCAGGTCGCTGGTCGACGAGGGCACGCGTCCCCGCCTCTACCGCCGCAACGAGGTGATCTGCTCACCGTTACGGCCGGCGACCAGCGTCTACGTCATCGACTACGGCTACGCCCGCGAATACGGCCCGTCCGGCGAGCGCGAGGTCGTGCACGACCTGCGCGGCGACGGCGACCTCGTGGGCGAGCTGGCCTTCTGGAGCCCCGCCGACCGCGTCCGGGTGGACGCGCTGACCGAGGTGCGGGTCTGGCCCATCGACCTGCGGCGGCTGCGCGAGCGTGCCGGCGCCGGCACAGCCGTGGCGGGCGCGATGGTCCAGGAGCTGTTCGCCAGGAACGTGGCCGCTCGCAGGCACGAGGCCCTGGCCCGCGCCCCCGTCGCCGCCCGGCTGGCGGTGTGGCTGCTGCACCTCGACGAGCGTTACGGGCTGGCCTCGGAGTCGCCGCCCCCGCTGTCGACCGAGACCCTGGCCGACCTGGTCGGCACCTCGCCCGACGTGGTGCAGCGCCAGCTCGGCCAGTGGGCGCGGCGGGGCTGGCTGGTCCGGCCCGGCTACCGACGGCTGCGCATCGCCGACCCCTCCGCGCTGCGTGCCGCCGCCGGGAGCTGGGAGCACCTGTCGGCGCCGTGGCTGGGGAAGGTGACCCCGTTCCTGTCGCGCCCGGCGGGACCGGCCGAGCCGCTGCCGGTGGGCGAGGTGCCGAAACCGCGCCAGCTGCCCCCCACCGTCCCCGACCTGACCGGGCGGCACCAGAGCCTGAAGCAGCTCACCGCCTGGCTGGAGCGGCCCAGCAGGACGAACACCATGGTCGTGCAGGGCCTGCCCGGCGTGGGCAAGACCGCGCTGGTGACGCACTGGGCCCACATGCACGCCGACCGCTTCCCCGACGGGCAGATCGTGATCGACCTGCGCGGCCAGTCGCCCACCCAGCCGCCGATGAACCCGGCCGAGGCGCTCGGGCAGATCCTGCGCTCGCTCGGCGTCGCCGAGCACATGCCCGCCGCCGACGAGGCCGAGCTGATGCTGCTCTACCGCAGCAGGATCGCCGGGCGCAGGCTGCTGCTCATCCTCGACAACGCCGCCGACCCCGCGCAGGTGCGGGCGCTGCTGCCGGGCAGCGGGGACTGCGTGGTGCTGGTCACCAGCAGGACGCGGATGGCGCCGCTGCGCGCCACCGGGCACGCCGACCTCATGGACCTGCCGGTGCTCGACCCGGGCAGCGCGGTGGCGCTGCTGGTGGCGGTGCTCGGCGAGGGCTCGCCCAGGGCCGCCGACCGGGACGCGCTGGCTGAACTAGCGCGGGTGTGCTCGTACCATCCGTTCGCGCTGCGGATCTCGGCGGCCAAGCTGGCCGAGAACCCCGGGCTGAGCGTCGGCTCGCGGGTGCGGGAGCTGCGCAGGCCCGATCGGCTGCTGATGGGCGATCCGGAGGAGGCGTTCAGGTCGGCGCTCGATCTGGCGTACGAGTCGCTGAGCCGGGCGCAGCGGCGGGCGTTCCGGCACGTCGGGCTGCTGCCCGGGCGGGACTTCACGCCCCAGGTGCTGGCCGCGGCGCTCGGCGCGCCGGTGAGCGAGGCCGTGCTGGCGGTCGAGGGGCTGCACCGGGCGTACCTGGTCGAGCCGCTGCCGGGACCCCGCTACCGGGTGCACGACCTGGTCAAGCGGCTGGCCAGGGAGCTGGGCCGGCACGCGGAGGCGGGCGTGCGCGAGGCCAGGGCGCGGCTGCTCGATCACTACCTGGCGGTGGCAGCGGACCCGGAGACGCCGCGCGAGTGGTTCGAGGCGGAGCGGCGCTCGCTGGTCTCGGTCGTCCGGCTGGCCGAGGAGAGTGGCGCGCACGGGATGGCCTGGCGGCTGGCGGAGGCGGTGTTCGAGCCGTTCAGGCGGCTGCGGTACTACGAGAACAACCTGGAGATCCAGCAGGGCGGGCTGGCCTGCGCGATGCAGGTGAGCAACCGGCGGGCCATCGCGCTGATGCGCGGCCATCTGGGCTCGATCCACCGCGACATCGGGCCCTCGACGCTGGCGGCCAGGTTCATCGGCGAGGCGCTGGCCGACTTCGACTCGCTCGGCGACCGCGTCGGCCGGGCGCGGGCGCTCAACGACCTGGCCGAGGTGCACGGCATCGCGGGCAACAGCGAGGAGGCGCTCGCCTGCGCCGGGGAGGCCCTCGACCTCTACCGGGAGATCGGCGACCGGGCGGGCGTGGCCGGCAGCCTGCACGCGCTGTCGCGGCTGCACCTGTCGCAGGAGCGGTACGAACTGGCCCTGCAGCACGCCGGCCAGGCGCTCGACGTACGCGAGGAGCTCGGCGACCGGCGCGGCACCGCCCAAAGCCTGATCATCCTGGCCACGGTGCAGCGCGACCTGGGCGAACCGCACGCCGCGCTGTCCGAAGGGCTGGAGGCGCTGTCCATCTGCCACGAGCTGGGCGACGAGCACGCCGAGGCCGAGACGCTGCTCTGCCTGGCCGAGAGCTACGACCTGCTGCGGCTGCAGCACGACGCGCGGCGCGACGCCGAACGTGCCCTGGCCGGCTACACGGCCACCGGCGACCAGTACGGCTGCGGCCGGGCCCTGTGCGCGCTCGGCCGGATCGCCCGCAACAGCTCCCGCTACGACGAGGCGCTCGACCACTACGAGCAGGCGCTGGCCGTGCAGGTCGAGCTCCACCACGAGCAGGGCAAGGCCGAGACGCTGGGGGACATCGGGCTGGTGCACTGGCGGCTGTCGGACTACCAGCGGGCCGACGACTACCTCAACCAGGCGCTGGTCATCAGCCGGGTCATCCACGACGAGCCGGTGGAGGCCCGCATGCTGAACCGGCTGGCGCGGGTGCGCAGGCGGCAGGGCCTGCCCCAGGTGGCCTTCGTGTACGCGCTCGAAGCCCTGGACATCGTGCAGGGCCTGGGCAACCGGCGGGCCGAGGCCGACGTGCAGGAGACGCTGGCGTACACGTACCTGTCGCTGGGGCTGCACGATTCCGCGCTGCGGGCGGCCACGGCGTCGCTGGAGATCAGGGAGGAGTTGCGCGACAACCGGGCCAGCGCGCTGCTGTCGACGGCGACGGCGCTGCACACGGCGGGCGAGCCGGCCCGCGCGCTGGAGCCGGCCAAGGAGGCGGCCGAGCTGCAGAACGAGACCGGCACCCGCGACCGGTGGGCGGCGGCGCTGACCACGCTGGCCATGGTGCTACTCGATCTGGACCGCGCGGACGAGGCGCTGGTGTACGCCCGTCAGGCCAGGGACGTGCACCTGGAGTGCGGGACGCGGCGCGACCACGGGTGCGCGTTGCGGGCGCTCGGGCTGATCTCGGCCCGGCTGGGGCGGCGCGGGGCGGCGCTGTCCTATCTCCGGGACGCCAGGCGGACGCTGGAAGAGGTGGGCGACGTTTTCGAGGCGCAGCGCGTCGCCGCGGAAATCCGCAATTTGTCGTGAAAGGCCGACATAAGTCGGGAAACTTGAAATCAGAGGTCGCAGATCTTTTCCGGATCTTCTCGTTAGCTGGCAGGGCCAGCTACTCCACTCGGAGGTGATCCGGATGCTCAAGAATCATCTGCGTCGAGACCTGCAATGGCTCAAGCGACAGGCGCGTAAGGACAGGCGGATCACCGCCGTCGTGCTCGCCGGGGTCGCGGGGGTCTGGGGCCGCCAGTTCCTGCCGCCCGACCTTCCCGTGGGCTCGCCCGTGCTCGCGGCGCTCTCGCTCACCCTGGTCGTGGTATCGGGGGCGGCCTGGCTGATCTCGGCGTACTTCGTCGCGGGCAGCCTGCGGGCGCGGCGCGAGCCGGCCGAGGAGCTGCGCTGGATCGCCAGGATCGGGCGGGGCAAGGAGTGGGCGTTCTGCTCGCTCAGCGCCTACGTGGCCTGGCACCTGCTGCACTTCGTCACGGCGCTGCTGCTGGGCTGAACGCCGAGATCAGGCGGTTCCCAGCGTGACCTGTTCCAGGCTGTCGACGCGGACGGTCGTGCCCGTCAGCACGAACTGGACGATCTCCGCCGTCGGCAGCTCGGCCGTGCCGAAGTCGGCGCCGGCGTGGGCGTCGCACCACTCGACGATCCGCCTGGCGTCCGTCAGGGGGGCGGCGAAGTGCAGCAGGCTGACGTACCAGAGGTCGCGGACCCGGCCGTGATCCAGATCGCGCACGCCGCGCGAATCCAGCGCGCCGGCGAAACGCTTGCGCAGCGTGTCCAGGGTCTCGTCCAGCGGGTGCACGCCGACCAGCACGCCGCCGGGGTGCGGGCTCACTCCCGCGAAATACGCCCTGGCCGGCGGCAGGTCCTCGGCCGCCTCCGCCAGCGCCGCGCCGTAGGCCCGGCGCAGGGGGTCGTCTGCGGGGATGACGGTACGGTACGGCTCCAGCGACCTGATCGTGACGTGCAGGGTCCGGCCGCCGTGCACCCAGTGGCCGGGGGCGTCGAGGGCGGCGGCCAGGTCCGTCATGCGGGCCACGACCTCACCCTCGGGCCGCAGCACGGCCGCGGCTCCCCAGCGGGGGGAGCTGTCCGCCATGGGACTGTCATACGTGGCCCGGCCGGACAGCAGGGCCTCGCGCCCCTTGGCTCGGAACTCGGCGAAATCGGACATTAGAGCAGTATGCCAGGCACCGGCATTCTGGGCGTGGCAGATGAACAGCGGCGGGACCGGCACCACGCTCAGCTCTGGGCGATGAGGCGCAGCAGGGCCGGCACCCAGTGCTCGCCGTACCGCTCCTGGAGGTCGGGGCGGCGCCAGTCCTCCCCCGTGATCCGGCCCCGGCACAGCGCCGTGCCGCACCGGCAGTCGAGGGTGAAGCCGGGCTCGGCGGTGCTGGTGGCGTAGTCGTTGGTGACCTCGTCGCCGGGGGCCAGGTCGCGGCGGGCGGCCAGGGTGTAGGGGCCGGTCCACCACAGGTTCGGGTCGCAGCTGTGGTTGCTCTTGCCGATGGGGCGGCCTGGCGGCAGGACCAGATGGCGGCCGGCGTCCACCGTGATGGTGTCGACGTACCCGGGCGCGGCGATCAGCCGGCGCAGCTCGTCGTCGTTCACCAGGCGCCCGCCCATCCAGGAGACGACGGTGCCCGCGGGTACGGCGGCGGTCGCGAACAGGCCCGTGCCCTCGATGCCCGAGGGGCGTGTCTCCAGGTGGGGGTGGAGCCGGCAGTCGGGCTCAGGATGTTCCCGCATGGATCAATCATGCGTCGGGAAGGCGAGGGTGTGCGGGCCTGAGTCCGGGTCGAACTCGTGGCGGATGCGCGCGCAGGCGTCCAGGAGCGCCCCCTGCAGCGAGCCCAGCTCCGCGTGCCTGGTCTGCCGGAACGTGGTCGCCAGCCGCTGCTGGTGCCACTCCCCTTCCTCCAGGGCCGCGCGCAGGTCCGCCAGGTCCTCCCGCCGGCCCCGGCCGACCTGCAAGTGCCCGAAGCCGCGGAAGACGCGGGCCAGCGCCGCCAGCTCGTCCGCCAGCGCCTCGGGCAGGTCGGCCCCGCGCTCGCCGGGCAGGCCGCGGACTCCCGCGATGAGGTCGACCAGGCCCCTGGCGAGGCTCCTGAGCTGGTGACAGGCGTGGTCGAGGCAGGTGGCGGCCTCGGCCACCTGGTTCAGGCTGCGGTCGAAGCGGCTGCGGCGCAGCGACAGGCGTACCGACTCCGCCGCCTGCTCGGCGGCCTGCTCCGTGTCCTCCAGCCGCTGCGAGAGCGTCCTGGCTCGATCCAGCCACTCGCGGGCCATCCCCGCGTCCCACCCGTCCCGCAGCCCGTGCGAGATGTCGTCGGCCAGGTCGCCCAGCTCGGCGGACAGGCCGCACAGCTCCTTGCCTGCCTTGTCCACGTGGCGTGGGGGCGCGATCAGGAGGTTGGCCGCGATGCCGATGGCGGCGCCCAGGAGCACGTCCGCTAGGCGCTCGAAGCCGTACCTGCTGCCCAGGGCGAACACGAGCAGCGCCGAGATCGGGATCTGCACGTTCTGGGCGGGCAGGTTGAGCAGCCGCGACACCACGAGGCCGGCCACCACGAGCACGGCCAGCGTCACCGCGTTCGCGCCGATCAGCCAGACCAGCGCGGTGGCCACCGCCACGCCCACGACGACGGCCATGACCTGCTGCGCGCCTCGCACCAGCGTGCTGTACGCGGTCGCCGACACCGTCAGCAGCACGCCGATGGGCACGAGCACCGGCAGGTCCAGATGCAGTACGTACTCCGCCAGCCACCACCCGAGCACGCACGCGCCCGTCACCTTGACCGTCTGAGCCAGCACCTCCCGCTCCATGCGCAGCCAGTGCCCGATCCCCATGCTGCGCACGAGCGCCAGCGCCGACGCCCCGCCTGAGACGATGCGTTCGAGCGGGGAGCCGGCGGGTGCGGGTTTGCGCCCGGTTTCGGTCTCCATATCGAGTAAATGCCCAGCTAGGAAGCTGATAGAGCTGTCCGTAACCGGGTAGCGGCAGCGTGCGGCGAGAGGAGGGACGCATGTCCGGCGATCTGATCGTTCCTGACGGGGCGCAGGGCCTGGTGCTGTTCGCGCACGGCAGCGGCAGCGGCCGGCACAGCCCGCGCAACCGGTACGTGGCCGGCGCGCTCAACGAGGCCGGCCTGGGCACGCTGCTGTTCGACCTGCTCACCCCGGAGGAGGAGGCCGACAGGTCCAACGTCTTCGACATCGGGCTGCTGGCCGCGCGGCTGCTGGAACGCACCGCGTGGGCACGCGAGCAGCCCGATGCGGTCGGCCTGCCCATCGGCTACTTCGGCGCCAGCACGGGAGCGGCGGCGGCCCTGTGGGCGGCGGCCACGCCCGGCAACGACATCGCCGCGATCGTCTCGCGCGGCGGCCGGCCCGACCTGGCCGGGCCGAGGCTGGCGGCGGTACGCGCGCCGACCCTGCTCATCGTGGGCGGCAGGGACCCGGTGGTGCTGGAGCTGAACGAGGGGGCCCAGGAACGCCTGGCCGCCGAGAGCCGGATCGTGATCGTGCCCGGCGCCACCCACCTGTTCGAGGAGCCCGGCGCGCTGGACGCCGTGGCCGGCCACGCCACCGACTGGTTCCGCGCCCACTTCGCCGCGAGGCGGGCGAGCGCGTAGCGGAAGCCGTCCAGCAGGTAGCGGATCGGCCGGCGCGCACGCGGCGGGGCCGGGCGGCCGGCACGAGCGGATCAAGCGGCGAGCACGTAGCGGGATCGGGCAATCACGTTGCCGTGATCCACCGACTGTGAAAACGTCAAGTGCGGATGACATCGCGAGTTCACGGCGGTTGCACACGTGTCACTTCTGGAGATCACCGGCCTCACCTGGGACCCGCGCGGGACAAGGCGCCGGTTGGCCCCGGATCCGCTCACGCTCGACCCCGGCCAGACCGCCGTCGTGGTGGCCGCGGACGCCGCCGAGGCCGACGCGTTCACCGATCTGCTGCTCGGCCTGGAGATGCCCTTAGGCGGCCGGATCCGCGTCGGCGGCGAGGAGATCACCATGCGGCTGCCGGCGGAGCGCGAGATCGGGCTGGTCCCCGCGAACGCCGGGCTGCTGCCGCACCTGACCGTCGAACGGAACCTCGCGCTGGCCGCCGGCGACGATCTGGCGCCGTCGTTCGTGCACGGGCGGATCGCGTACATGGCCAGGCGGCTGGACATCCAGGGCTTTCTCCGCTCACGACCGCACGAACTCGCCCACGACGAGCGGCTGAGCGTCGCGCTGGCCCGCGCCCTGTGCCGGCTGCTGCCCGTCAAGGTGATGGTGATCGAGGACCGCACGGGCTGCGGGCCCTGCCACGCCGCCGTGAGTGGCGCCCTGGGCGCCGACCCCGGGCTCGCCGTGCTCGTCGTCACCGACGACAGGACCAGGGTGGCCAGCCTCGCCTCCCCTTCTCACTACTGGGAGATCGAAGATGCCGCTCAGCCGTAGGGCGCTGCTCGCCACCGTGCCGGGCGTCTTGTCGGGCGCCGCGCTGGCCGGCTGCGCGACGCAGCCGCCGCTGCGCGTCGCCGTGGTTTGGAGCGGGGCGGAGTTAGGCAGGTTCCGCCGGGTGGTGGACGCGTTCGTGGAGCGCTTCAGGAGGCCCGTCAGCGTCTACTCGGCCGGCGACAACATCAGCGCCCTGCTGCGCGGGCCCGCCCAGGACGTCATCCCCGACGTGGCGGTCATCCCCCGGCTGGGGCTGCTCTTCGACCCTCTCGTACGCCCCCGCGTCCGGCCCAGGGAGGGCGGCCACACGCAGCCCGGGTTCTGGCGGCGGCTCGTGACGCCGTACGGGAGCGGGGAGGAGCTCGGCACCTGGTTCAAGCTCGCGCACAAGTCGCTCGTGTGGCACCGCGCGGGAGAGCAGACGCAGCCCGCCGACCTGGCCACCTGGAGGCCGGCGCCGGGCACGCTGGCGATCGGGGCGGCCGACGGGTGGGTGCTCAGCGACTGGTTCGAGAACGTCCTGCTCGCCTACGCCCCCGAGGTCTACGACGGGCTCTTCCCGCCCGCGGGGAAGGGCAACGCGGACTGGTGGGGCGTGACCCAGGTGACCGAGGCGCTCACGCTGCTCGCCGACATCTGGCGTGAGGCGTTCACCCCCGAGCAGGGGCGGCGGGCGCTGACCATGCAGTTCCACGACTCCATCCTCGACGTCTTCACCTACCGCACCGCCGACCTGGTCGCCGCGCCCGACTTCGCGCTGCCGGTCATCGAGCTGCACGGCGGCGCGGACATCGCCGGGCACTTCCGCTTCCCCGCCCACCAGGGCAAGGAGCCGCCGCTGGTGGTCGGCGGCGACGTCGCGGTGGCCATGCGCGGCGGCGGTCCCGACGCCGTCACCTTCGTCGACTGGCTGACCAGGCCCCGGGTGCCGGGCGAACGTGACGCGCTGACCGCCTGGGTCGACGACGGCGGCTTCCTGACGCCGTTCAGCCAGCCGTCCCACCCGCTGCTGGCCGGGCCCGCGCAAGAACTGAGCCAGGGCGCGAACCGCCACTACGACCTGTCCGACCGGCTCATCGGGCCGCTGGAGGGCGGCGACGGCAGGGGGTTGTGGCGCGTGCTCACCGAGCTGTTCACCGAGGTCGCGGCGGAGGCGGCGGCCCCCGCGCGGGCGGCCGCCGCCGCCCGCGACAAGATCGTGGCCGCCGCCGGGGAGGGCGACGGGTGAGCGGCCGGTACGCGAGGGGGCGGTCGGCGAGAAGGCGGAACGCGAGCGGGCGGTTCGTGAGCGTGCGATTCATGAGCGTGCGGTTCATGAGCGGGGGTGCGCGATGAGTGAGCGGAACGCGTTCCTGTTCGAGGTGGCGCCGCATCACGACGCCGGGGTGCCGGCCGTCGGGCACCGGCTCAGCCGCCGGCACGCCTTCCTCTACCTGCTGCTGGCGGTGCTGCTGTCTGCGGGCGTCATCCTGGCCCCACTGCTGGTGACCGTGGGCATCAGCCTCTCGGGGCCGGGCGCGTGGTCCGGCGTGCTGAGCGACGTCCACGCCTGGCAGGCGCTCGGCAACACGCTGCTGTGGTGGGTGCTGGTCCTGGTCGTCTGCGCCGTGGGGCTGGGCCTGGCCTGGCTGGCCAGGAACGCGGGCCCGCTGCCCGGCCGGGTGCTGCGCGTCGTCCTGGTCCTGCCGGCCGTGGTCTCCCCGCTCACCACGGGGGCGATCTTCCGGCTGCTGTTCGACACCAATCACCACCGGGGGCTGTTCGCCGCCCTGCTGGGCTCCGACACGCCCTTCCTCGGCCCCGGCTGGATCTGGCTGGTGCTCGGGCTGGCGTTCGTCTGGCAATGGGCCGGGATCGCGTTCCTGGTCTTCCACGAGGCCCTGGCGCGGCTGCCGGCCGGGCTGCTGCGGATGGCCAGGGCGTTCGGCGTGCGCCGGCGGCGCAGGATCTGGTCCGTGGTGCTGCCCGCGCTCGCCGGGCCGGCCGCGCTGGCGTACGTGTTCGCGCTGGTGGCCGCGGCCCGCGTGTTCGACCTGGTGCTGATGGGCGCGCCCGGGTCGATGCAGGCGCTGGTCGAGGGCGGCGGGCTGTTCTGGTGGCGGCACAACGACGACCTGGGCGACGCGGGGGCGGCGGCGCTCGCGGTGCTGATGTCGCTGCTGGTGGCGGGCGCTGCCTCGCTGGCGCTGCTCGGGCTGCGGGGGCGGGTGAGCTGGTCCGAGCCTGCGCCGCCCGCGCCCCCTCCGGCGCGCGGGCGGCGCCTGTGGCCGCTGTGCGCGGTGGTGTCGGCGCTGTGGCTGCTGCCGTTCGTGGCGCTGCTGCTCACGTCCCTGCGCGAGCCTGAGGTCGCCGCCCGGTCGGGGTGGTGGAGCGGCGGTCCCTGGACGCTCGCCTCGTACGCCGACGCCTTCGCCGACGACGGGTTCACCGCCGCGCTGGGCACCACGTTCCTGCGCGCCTTCGCGGTCGTGTGCGTGGTGCTGCTGGCGGCGGTGCCGGCCGCGTACGTGCTGGCCCACGAGCATCTGCTGCCGCGCCGCGCCTGGCGGCCCGTCCTGCTGGTCTCGGTGGCCCTGGCCGCGCTGCCCCCGCAGGCGTTCGCCGTGCCGCTGCAGCGCTGGCTGAGCCCGATCGGCACCGCGCCCGCGCTGGCCATCGTGCACGCGGCGCTGGTGATCCCGCTGGCGGTGCTGGTCCTGCACAACGCGTTCGTCCAGGTGCCCGCCCCCATGCTGGCCCGCGACCGCTGGGAGCTGTTCCACGTCGTACGCGAGGCGCGGCCCGCCGTCGTGCTGGCCGGGGTGCTGGCGTTCGTCCTGGTCTGGAACGACGCGGTCGTCGGGCTGCTGCTGAACTGGCCGTCGGGCGATCACCTGCCGCTGATCCTGCTGGAGCAGGCCCGCCACTTCATGAGCGCCGCGAGCCCGCTGGCGGCGCAGGCGGTGATCGCGACCGCGGTGCCGGTGATCGTGGTGGCCGTCACCGCCCGCCGCCTGTACCGGGGGCTGACGCGAGGAGTGCGGCGATGACGGGTTCGTACGACCGCCGGCCGGGCTGCCGGGAGGTGCGGCGATGACGGACATCTCGCGGAAGGACCGGCTGGGCTTCCGGCTGTCGCGGCTGCACCGGCGGGCCACGGCCCACCTGCCCGAGCTCGGTCTGGGCGGCCTGGTGACGGCGGGCGGCACCTTCCTGCTGCTCCAGGAGGAGCTGATCAAGCAGCTCGCGGGCGACCTGCCGACCTGGCTGCTGGCGATCCTCGCCCTGCCCTTCCCGATCGCGGCCGGCTGGATCACCCACCTCGTACGCCGCCGCCGCGAACGCCCCGCCCGCCCCGCCCTGGCCCCCATGCCCTTCCCCGACCGGCCGGAGGGCCTGGTGGGCCGGGACGGCGAGCTCCAGCAGATCAAGGACCTGGCCCTGGAACGCGGCCTGGTCGTGGTGCAGGGCGCGATGGGCTCGGGCACCTCCTCGGTGGCGATCAGGGCCATGTGGGACCTGGCCGGCGAGGCCCGCAAGCAGCGCTACGCCGACCTGCGCGGCCCCGACAGGAACCATCCGGAGACGCCGCTGAGCGTCGCCCAGCGGGTGCTGCGCACGCTCAACCGGCCGCCAGGGGCCATCCAGGAGCCCCAGGACGCCACCGCGCAGGTGATCGAGGCGCTCACCGGCACCGGCTGCGTGCTACTGCTCGACAACGTCAGCACGTGGAGCCAGGTCGACTGGCTGCCGACCAGAGTGCCAGGCGCGCACATCGTGGTGGCGGGCACGCTCTCCGACGAGCTGCCGCAGCACGCGGAGCCGATCCAGCTCGGCCCCCTCGCCCCCGAGGCCGGGCGGGCGCTGCTGGCCCGCCACATCGGCGACGACCGCGTGACCCGGGATCCGAAGGCGCTCGCGCTGCTGGTGGACGCCTGCCTGGGCAGCCCGCTGGAGATCGTCAGGGTCGGCCGCTGGCTGGCGGGCAACCCCAACGTGCCGCTGCAGTCGCTGGTGGACGACCTGCGGAACCTGTCCATCGACAAGACGCTCGACTTCGTGCTCAACCTGAGCATCAAGCAGTTGCGGCCCACGGCCAAGCAGCTGTTCATCCTGCTGGCCGGGCTGCCGATCGCCGAGGTCGACCATCAGGCCGCCGCCGCGCTGCTCGGGGTGCCCTCCGCCGAAGACGCGATCACCGAGCTGGCGGACTTCGGGCTGGTGGAGAACGTACGGATGACCCGCGTCAGGGTGACCGGCGCGTTCAGGGACAGCGGCGCGTCCGGGACGCCACGGGAGAACGCCGCCTGGCGCCGCCTGGTCGAGCACTTCGCCGAGCAGGCCGCCGCCTACGCCGCCCGGCTGCCCGCCGACGACGCCAGGACCTGGTTCGCGATGGAGGACCGGGTGCTGCTCCAGGTCCTGGCCGGCGCCGTGCCAGGACGCCAGACCGGCCGCGCGCTCGGGCGCATCGCGGACGGCCTGGAAGCCTGGTTCCGGCTCGAACAGCGGCACGAGGACCGCCTGCGGGCGGCGGCCGCGCTGTCCGCCGCCGCGAAGGCGCTCGGGGACGAGCGCGTGCAGGCCACGGCCGAGCTGCGCCAGTGCGCGATCCAGCTCACCTGGGGAGATCCGCGCAAGGCCCGCCAGCACTTCAACCAGGCGGCCGAGCTGCGCGTGAGGGTGGAGTCGTGGCCGGCCGAGCTGCACCTGGAGCACGCCGCGCTGCTGCTGGCGGGGGGCGACGAGTTCACCGCCGTGGAGTCGGCACTCGTACGGTACGGTCAGGCGCTGTCCGGCGGCGACGTCACCGGGCACGCGATCAGGATGACCAACGTCGCGGCCCTCCTCATGCGCAAGGGCCAGACGTTCGACCACGACGGCAGGGGCGCGGAGGCACGCAGCCTGTACGCCGACGCCAGGGCCGTGCTGTTCCGCGCCCTCGACCTGGCCAGGCGGGCCGGCGACCCCGGCGCGCAGGCGCACGCCCACGAACTGCTCGCGCTCACCCACCACTACCTGGGCCAGTCCTTCGACGCCCGCTCCCACCTGGAGCAGGCCGAAGAGCTCTACAAGGAGACGGCGGACGAGACCGGCAGGGCCCGCTGCCTGGTGCAGCGGGCCGGGGTGCTGCTGGAGGACCCCGGGCACGCGGCCGAGTCCGTGGTGGCGCTGCTGGAGGAGGCCGAGCCGAGGCTGCCCCCGTTCGGGGTCAGCACCGCGCTGGCCCACCTGCACCTGGGCAGGCTGCGTGGCGACCGGGCGGCCGAGCACCAGGACGCCGGCCTGGCCGCCCTGTCACCGTGGGACGGGATCGCCGAGCCCAAGCAGATCAGCGAGCTACGCGCCCTGCTCCAGGCGTTGTGAGCTCGCGCCCTCCCCCAACACTCGTCCGGACCGGATCACACGGCGACGGAAGCCAGGATCCGGCCGTCGAAGGTCTGGACCGTGAAGTGGTTGAGCTCGGACTGGGGCAGGCTGGTGCCGCCGTGCAGCAGCAGCGGATCCTCGGCCCCCGGCACGCCGTACCCCTTCTCCGGCACGCCCCAGCTCGCCACCACCTCGGAGCGGCCGTCGTCGCCGACCGCCAGCAGCCGGCACTGCAGCGGCCCCTTGACGCCCTTGAGCTCCAGCGCGACATGGGTTCCCCACCCCTTGTCCTCCACGCCGACGAGCCCCGAGACCCCGGTGGAGGGATCGTTCAGTGTGTAGGTGCGGCCGGTCATGAGCAGGGCTCTGGCCGGGCTGTGGATGCTGTCGGGATTGGGCCCGCTGGTGAAGGAGCTGATGCCGAGGAAGACCCCGGCCGCGACGACGAGGCAGGCGGCGGCGCTCATGAACCCCCGGTGGAAGCGGCGGCGCCTGCGCTCGGTGGCCGCACGGCGTACCAGCAGCGACTCGACCTGCTGGTCCGGCGGATGCGGCAGCAGATCGTCGGGGTGCACCCCCTTGATCAGCTCTCCCATCGCCGCGAACGACCCCACTTCGGCGGCGCAGATCGGGCACATGCCGAGATGGCGCTCGAAATCGGCCCGCTCGTCGTCGGTGAGCAGGCCGAGCGCGTACGCGGCCACGTCCTCGTGGTGTACCTCCGTCATGGCGTCACCCCCCTGTTACTGTGACGCTGTCCGATCACGGCAACGTCACCCCCCTTTCCTCAAGCGCGACGCGCAACGCGCGCATCGCGTAGTACACGCGGGACTTCACCGTGCCCACGGGCACGCCGATCGTCTCCGCCGCCTCCTGGACGCTGCGGTCCAGCAGGAACGTCTCTGTGAGCACCTGACGGTGGGCCGGGGACAACGACATCATCGCGTCGGTCACGACGATCTCCCTGAGCAGCCGCTCGTCCTCTGCCGCCACGGGCTGGACGCGGTCCGAGATGTCCTCGACCGTGTCGAGGGGGCGCGAGCCGGAGCGGCGGCGGTTGTCGATGACGACGCGGCGGGCGACGGTGGCCAGCCAGGGCATCAACGAGCCGGAGTCCGTACGGAGATCGTGGATGTTGCGCCAGGCGCGGACGAGGGTCTCCTGGACGACGTCCTCGGCCCAGCGCCGATCGCCGCCCGTCAGCCTGATGGCGAAGGCCATCAAGGGGGCGCCGTATTCGCGATAGAGGGCTCGGACCATGGCCTCGTCGGTTACGCGGTGATTCACGTGGGGGCGTGCTCCCTCGCGCGGCGGATATCATGAAATATCGCGCTCGCTCCGCTGATATTGAGAATTGACACTCTAGCCTCGGCCGAGCCTCCGGGTCAGGTAGTTTGCCCGTCTCGCCACCTCACTGGAAATATCCGTTAAATCGTGCTTCAGTCCCCTGGAGAGGGGATCATGATCATTCGGTTGACGATCCGCGATCCAGCGGCCTCCACCTCCGCCGACGTCGAGGTGACGGCGGAGCCCGAGACCACGGTCGGCTCCCTGCTGCGGGCGCTGCCGTTCCCCGTCAAGGGCCGCCCGTGCTACGTCGGCAGCGGCAAGCTCGACCCCGACGCCACCGTCGCGGACAGCCCGCTGGTGCCGGGCGTCACGATCAGCGTCGGCGAGCCCGAGCGGGTGCCGCCCTGGCGTCCGCTCGCCGCGGCGGGAGCCGTCCGCGTGTTCGCCGGGCCCGACGCCGGCCAGGTGGTCTGGCTGAGCCCCGGCAGCCACGTGATCGGCCGCGAGTGGACCGACATCAGCCTGCCGCGCGACCACGAGGTCTCCCGGCGGCACGCCCGGCTGGACGTGTCGTGGACCGGCGAGGCCACGGTCGTCGATCTCGGCTCACGCAGCGGCACGCTGGTGGACGAGCTCCCCGTGCGCGGCCCGGTCGTGTTACGGCCCGACGGGGTGCTCCAGGTGGGCGACGACCGGCTGCGCTGGGCGCCGCTGCCGTCCGCCCGGCTGCGGACCACCTCCAGCAGGGACGGGCACATCGACTTCGACCGGGCCTTCTCCCCCGCCCCCGCCGTTCCCGGCGCCCGCCTCACCCTGCCCAGGAACGAGACGCCGCCGCGCAATATAGCCGTGGCGCTCCTTTCTTCACTTCTTCCGCTGCCCATTGCGGTCGCGATGGCCATCCTGTTGAAAAGTCCATATTTTCTGCTTTTCGGAATTCTGACGCCGATCACGTTCTTCGCCACCCAGTGGGTCGAAGGACGGCAGCGCAGGAAGAAAGAACGCGAGTTCGACCAGCGCAAACACGAGACCGTCGAGCGGATGCGGCAGCACGTGGTGCACGAGCAGTGGCTGCGGCACGTCGTGGCGCCCGACGAGGTCGACCTGACGTTCGCCGCCACCCACGAGGGTCCCGGGCTGTGGCCGCGCAACGCCGACTCCCCCGACGGCCTGACACTGCGCGTCGGGGTGGCCGACGAGCCGGCCACGATCGCGTTCGACGGCGAGCCGTGGCCCGGCTTCGCCGAGCCTGCGCTGCGCGGGGTGCCCGTCACCGTGGACCTGCGCGAGATCGGCGTGCTGGGCGTGATCGGCCCGCCGGAGCCGGTGGACGCGCTGCTGCGCTGGCTGCTGATCCAGCTCGGCACGCTGCGCGCGCCCGACGAACTGCGTCTCGTCCTCATCACCGCGTCGGGAGGCGAGCACCTGGCCTGGGCGCGCTGGCTGCCGCACCTGAACGTGGACGCCCCCGTCCCCTGCCTGATCGGCAACACGCCGGAGACCAGGACGGAGCGGATCGAGGAGCTGAAGGACCTGGTCACCGAGCGGCTCAAGGTCAGGGACCACCGCTTCTCCGAGGACGTGGTCGTGGTGCTCGACGGAGCCCGCGCGTTACGCGACATCCCCGGCATGAAGGAGGTGCTCAGGGAGGGCCCCTCGGTCGGCGTGTACGTGATCTGCGCCGACCAGCGCAGCCTGAACGAGTGCCGCGGCGTCTGCGAGCTGGACGGCGCCGGCATGCTGCTCACCAGGGGCCGCCAGGGCCTGCCGGTGTCCGTGCAGCCGGAGAGCCTCGGGGAGCAGGCCGCGGAACGCATCGCCCGCGCGGTCGCCCCCATGCGCGACCGGCTCACGCTGGCCAGGGCCGAGAGCGTCATCCCCGCCTCCGTACGCCTGCTGGACGCCCTGGGCCTGCCCGTTCCCGCTGCGGAGGCCGTACTGGCGCGCTGGGCCGCCGATCCGGGGCCCACCACAAGGGTGTGCATCGGGGCCGACGGCTCCGGGCCCGTGACCGTGGACCTGGCCGCCGACGGGCCGCACACGATGCTCGGCGGGGCGACGGGCGCGGGCAAGAGCATCCTGCTGCAGACGCTGGTCACCTCGCTGCTGCTGGCCAACCGGCCGGACGAGCTGAACCTGGTGCTGGTCGACTTCAAGGGCGGCAGCGCGTTCCTGCCGTTCGAGCACTGCCCGCACGTGGTCGGGCTGATCCGCTCGACCGGCGACACGGCGGCCGACGTCTTCGACGAGAGCGCCGCGCGGCGGGTGCTGGCCTCCGTACGCGCGGAGGTGCGCCGCCGCGAGGCGATCCTGGCCAGGTACGGCGGGGAGATCGACGCCTACTGGAACGCGGGCGGCCGGCTGCCCCGGCTGGTCATGGTGTTCGACGAGTTCGCCCGGGTGCTGGAGACCTCGCCCGACTTCCTGCGCGAGCTGGTGAACGTGGCCGCCAAGGGGCGCTCGCTCGGCATGCACCTGGTGCTGGCCACGCAGTCGTTGCAGGGCAAGCTCTCGCCCGAGCTGAAGAACAACATCTCGCTGCGCATCACGCTGCGGCAGAACGAGCCCTCCGACAGCACCGAGGTGCTCGGCGTGCCCGACGCGGCCACGATCCCGTCGCGGCTGCGCGGCCGGGGCATGATCATGCGGGTGGGCGGCGAGCAGCGCACGCCGCAGCTGTTCCAGACCGGCTACCTGGGCGACCCGCCGCCCACCGGCGCGGCCCCCGCCACCGCGCGGCTCGCCCCCTGGCCGGCGCTCGGGCTGCCGCGGCCCTCGTCGGCCGGTGCGCCTCGGGCCGGCCGCAGCGATCAGGACCTGGCCATCGCCGCGGTGCTCGCCGCCGCTCAGGAGTTGCACACCGAGCCGCCGTTCCGCCCGCTGCTGCCGCCGCTGCCCGCCTCGCTTCCGCTCAGCGAGGTCGAGGGGGCGGGCGGGGTGCCGTACGGGCTGGCGGACGACCCCGCGAACCAGGCGCAGCCCGCGATGGCGCTGGACCTGCGCGGGAACGAGCGGCTCATGGTGGCGGGCGGGCCGCAGTCGGGGCGCACCACGTTCTGCCGGACGCTGATCTCCAGCCTGGCCGCCCGCACCTCGCCCGCGCAGGTCTGGCTGTACGTGGTCGAGCACCGGCCGGGCGGGCTGGTCGCGTACGCGGACCTGCCGCACTGCGGGGCCGTCGCGGGGGCGGGCGAGCCCGACCGGATCAGGCGCATAGTGACGTGGCTGGCGGGCGAGGTGGAGCGGCGGCGGCTGGCACAGGCGTCGCCGGGGGAGCCGGCCGCGCCGGTCATCGTGTTCGTGATCGACGGGTGGGAGTGCTTCGAGGACCGTGGCAATCCCGACTTCTTCGAGACGCCGCTGCTGGCCACGCTGCGCTCGATCGTGGCCGGCGGGCCGCCGGTGGGCGTGCACACGGTGGCCGCAGGCGGGCACGACATGTTGCGGGGCAAGACGCCCGATTTGTTCTCGCGGCGGCTGTTCCTGCCGTTCGCGCGGGAGGAGACGCGGCGGTCGTACCTGTCGTCGGGGATGGTGTCACCGCCCGTCCTGCCGGGGCGGGCGATCGAGGCGGCCTCGGGGCTGCACGTCCAGGTGTGCCTGCCGCCGGAACGCGTCCCGTCGCCGCCCGGCCGGCCCCGGCACGGCCGCGAGTTTTTGTCTTCGGTCAAGACGTTCCCGCCGCTGCCGGCGCACGTCCCGCTGGACCGGCTGCCCGGCGCGGCCGTCGGGATCGGTGGGCCCGACGTCGTGCCCGTCGAGCTGGACCTGTTCGACCTCGGCCCGCACCTGGTGCTGGTCTCCGGGCCTCCCGGCTCGGGGCGCAGCAACGCGGCGCTGGTCCTGGCGACGAGGCTGCTGCGGGCCGGAGTGCACGTCCTGGCCGTCGCGCCGCCCAGGTCGCCGCTGGCCCACGCCCTCCCCGGCGCCAGAACTCTGGCCGGCACCTCCTTCACCGACGCCGACCTGCGCGAGGCGGCCGAGTCGTTCGCCGGCGAGCGGTACGCGGTCGTCGTGGACGACTTCGACCAGCTCACCGTCACGCCGCGCGAGCAGGGCTTCGACACCCTGCCCACCCTCCTCCAGGACATCCTCGCCCCGGCCGAACTGGGCCGGCGCGCGCTCGTCCTGGCCGGTGACGCGACCCCGCTCCTGGAGGGGCACCGGCGCTCGCTGTCCGGGGAGGTCACGGAGATGCTCAGATCAGGCACCCGCTGCCTGCTGACCCCGACGAACCGGGTGAACGCGCGGGAACACGGCGTGAACCTGGAACCCGACCAGTTCTTCGCGGGGCCTGTGGGGCGGGGGTACCTGGGGACCGCCAGGAAGGTGGAGCTGGTTCAGCTGGCGGTGCTCTGAGCCGCGGTCCTCAGAGCTGCTGGGCGTGGACGAGCTGGTCCTCCACGCGCCAGCCGGCGGGCCGCTCCGACTCCTGGAACCACGGGTAGCCCTTGGCCGCCCACGCCTGCCTGGCCCGCAGCACACCCGCCGGTGTCGCGTCCTGATAGCCGAACTCCGTGCCGCAGCAGGCGCAGATCTCCCACGTGGGCGACCTGCCGTCATCGCCCCATGGCGGGCTGGATTGCAGAAGGCCGCAGACCCGGCAGTAGGGGTCGCCGTCATTGGGCATTGAAGTAGTCCAGGTTCGTCGGATGGCCGTGTACCTGTGGGTCGGGGATGAAGTACGTCCGTGGAGCACCCTGCGCGTTCAGCACCCCGAACTGATCGGTCTGGGGATTGTAACGAACGACGTCGCCGTTCGGCCGCTGCCTCGTGAGAGTCCCAGGACCGCTGCCGGTCAAAAAGTCCGTCGCCTCCTCCACGTATTCCTTCGCGTTGTTCAGGTGCGGGAACTCGGCCCCGTGACTGCGCCAGTGGCCGTAGGCGTTCTCGACCGAGGTCCTGCTGCTGGTCGAGCTCCAGATCCCGTACGGGCTCAGGCCCAGGGGGTCGATCCAGGTGTGGGGGTTGGGGACGTAGGCGTGGGGGTCCCAGCCGCCCCTCAGGCCGATCGGGTCCGAGGTGGCGTAACGGGCCGAGTCCGGGTCGTAGTGGCGCAGATAGTTGTAGTACAGGCCCGACTCCGCGTCCTCGTACTGGCCGGGGAAGCGCAAAGGGCAGTCGGGGCCGGTGGTGAGCGCGCCCGGGGAGGCGCCCCAGAGGGTGCGGCGGGTGCGCCAGGCCACCTCGCCCCCGGCGTCCACCAGCTCGGACGGCGTCCCGGCCAGGTCGGTGGCGATGGCGTAGAAACGTTCGTCCACCTGGTCCTGGGAACGTTCGGTCTGGGTCAGGGGGCGAAAGGTGCCGGGGGCCCAGTCCCAGGCCGTCACCCGGTCGTCGGCCGACTGCTCGGCCAGGGTGAGGCCGTCCCAGACGAAGTCCGTGCGCTGGGAGCCGTCGGTGCGTTCCTTGGCGATGCGGCGGCCGAGCGGGTCGTAGAGGTAGCGCCATCGGGCCCCGTCCGGGGTGGTGACGTGGGTCAGCCGGTCGTCGGCGTCCCAGGTGTAGTGC
The DNA here is from genome assembly GCF_040649735.1 of Nonomuraea sp. NPDC048892. NCBI lineage: Bacteria > Bacillati > Actinomycetota > Actinomycetes > Streptosporangiales > Streptosporangiaceae > Nonomuraea > Nonomuraea sp. NPDC048892. The sequence continues at coordinate 99,270 of NZ_JBEZFZ010000006.1, forward strand.
CAGGTGCGGGGTTTGGCGGACAGGCCCTTGCGCCGGCGCACGACCGTGCGGCCCTGGCGGTCGTACTCGTAGTGGGTGCGGCCCGCCTGGCGGATCATGGTGCCGGTGTAGGCGCGCGGCCCCTGGCCGTCCCCCTGCGCGGGCCAGGCGGCGTCGGTGATCCGACCGGCGGAGTCGTAGGCGTAGCTCTCCGACCAGCCGGCGCCGTGGACGGCGGTGACGCGGCCCACCGGGTCGAGGTCGAAGCGGCGGCGGCCGGACAGCAGGTCGTCGATCTCCGTCAGCTGCCCGTCCCTGCGGTAGCCGTACGTGCGCCGCTGGACCACGCGCCGGCCCGGCCCCCTGGTGAGGGTCTGGGACTGCAGGTGGGAGTCGTCGTCCCACTCGTGCGTCAGGGAGACGCCGGCGCCGAAGGTGCGCGACAGCTCGCGTCCGGCCGGGTCGTGGTCGAAGTGGAGGGTCTGGCCGCTCGTCTCCAGGCTCTGGGGAAGGCCGCGGGCGTCGTAGGTCCAGATGGTCTCGGTGCCGGACGGCGTGCGGCGCAGCACCCTGCGGCCGAGGGCGTCGTAGGCGGAGGTCAGGGTGCGGCCGTTGCAGGTCTCGGCGATGACGCGGCCGTGGGCGTCGCGGGTGACGGTCAGGTCGGCGTCGGGGTTCGCGGCGTGGGTGAGACGGCCGAGCGCGTCGTAGTCGTACGTGGTGAGCCGGTCGCCCGCGCGCCGGCCGATGAGCCGGTCGAGGACGTCGTAGACGTAGCTGGTCGACTGGCCCTCGCCGTTGATCCGCTCGGTGAGGTTGCCGGCCGGGTTGCGCACGTAGGTGAGGACCCGCCCGTCGAAGTCGCGTTCCTCGACCAGGTTGCCCGCGAGGTCGTAGGTGTAGGTCCAGGTCAGGCCGTGCGGGCCGGTGACCTGGGTGAGGCGCAGCTCGGTGTCCCAGGTGAACTCGATCCGCGCCCCGTCGGGGGTGGTGCGGGCGGTGGGCACGTCGAAGGGGCCGATCTCGAAGCGGGTGATCTCGCCCATGGCGTCCACGTGCTCGACGAGGTTGTTCTCCGCGTCGTACGACCATCGCTCGACGGCGCCGCCCGGGGTGGTGCGGGTGGCCGGTTTGCCCTCGACCGTCCAGGTGTGGCGGGTGGTGTGGCCGAGCGGGTCGGTGACGGCGCTGACGCGGCCGAACGGGTCGCGTACGCAGGTCGTGGTGGCTCCCGCCGGGTCGGTGATCGCGACGGGCAGCCCGGCGGGGTCGTTGTCGACGGTGTGAGTGTGGCCGAGCGCGTCGGTGATCGCCGTCAGGTGGCCGTGCTCGTCGTAGGCGTAGCTGGCGGACGGGTCGGCGACGAGGTTGCCGCGCTCGTCGTGGCGCAGGGTGGTCGTGCTGCCGTCGTAGTCGGTGATGGTCGCCGGCAGGTGCAGGGCGTCGCGCTCGCAGGTGCGCCGCGCGCCGTCGGGCCTGGTGACCGAGATCAGCGCGCCCGCGTCGTCGTAGGCGTAGCGGGTGGTACGGCCCAGCGGATCGGTACGCGCGAGCAGCCGGTCCCGTTCGTCCCAGAGGTAGCGGGTGGTGTGGCCGAGCGGGTCGGTCTCGCTGGTGACCTGCAGCAGCTCGTTGTACCGGTAGACGGTGAGCCGGCCGAGGGAGTCGCAGGCCCTGGTGACGCCGTCGCCGTACGACAGCTCGGTGTTGAAGACGCCCGCCGAGCCGGTGCCGTAGACGCAGCGGCCCTCCAGGTCGTAGGTGTAGGCGTACCAGGCGCCGATGCGGTCGCGCCAGCGGGTCAGCCGGCCGTCGTCGTCGTAGGTGAAGCGCAGCGGCAGGCCGGAGGAGTTGGTCACCTCGGTCAGGTCGCCGGCCTCGTCGTACGCGTACGACAGCAGCGTCTGCCCCGCCCCGCGCAGGCGGATCTCGACGATGCGACCCTGATGGGTCTCGATGTCGAGGTGGTAGCCGCCGGAGTGGACGACCTCGGCGGGCAGTCCGTCGGTGTAGCGGACGTCGATCCTGGCGCCGTTGCGGTCGGTGATCGCCGCGATCGGCAGCACGCCGGGCTCGGTGGTCTCGGCGAAGTGGGTGGTGCGGCCGGTGAGCGGGTCGGTGACGGCGTACCCGGTGTCGGTCTCGCGCAGGACCAGGACGGGCCCGCTGCCGGGGCGGGACTCGCCGTCGAGCTCCGGATGGGGGAAGGTGAGCAGCGCGCCGGTCTCGGTGGCCAGGTAGAGGCCGTCGGCGTCCACCTCCAGGCGCTGGTCCAGGGTGGAGGCCCAGGACCGGCCGAACCAGCGGCCGGTGCGGCAGCCGGACAGATGGGTGCGTTCGAGGCGGAGCGGAAGCGTGCCGGGCAGCTCGACGTCGGTCTGCGGGAGCAGCACGACCCCGGTCGGGAAGTGCACGGGGTCCTGGCTGAAGAACTGGCGGCCGCGCTGCCACGAGGTGGTCGCGGCCGTCGTGGCGCGGGCGCCGCCCGCGTCCAGCGCCGATCGCAGCGACGCGCCCGGCTGGCCGGCCCGTGCGCCCAGTACCGCGCCGGGGACGCCTCGGCCCAGCGCGCCGGTGCCGATCACGACACCCCCTCCGGCGCGTACGGAGCCCGCCGCGCCGCGCAGGCCGGTCACCGCCTTGGCGCCCTTGGCCACCAGCGCCAGGCCCCGCCCCACCGGCAGGACGCCCAGCGCGGCCATGCCCACCTGACCCAGCGACCCCCTGCCCTGCCGGTACTTGTTGAGCGCGTCCCCCAGCACCACCGCGCTCGCGGCCAGCGCCACCCCGGCCAGGATCGCCCCTGCTAATCCACCGGTGCCGATGACCAGCACCACCAGCCCGGCCACCATCGCCACGGTGCCCGCGAACGCCACGAAGTCGTCCCAGGACCTGAACGGCGCGGAGATCGTGTCCCAGGCCTGCTGCAGCCAGGACCTGTCCTTGATGCCGCTGCCTTCGAGCGCCTGCTCGATCTCCCTCGTCGCCCGGTTCTCGGCGTCCCCGCGCAGGCGGGCGGCCTCGTCGGCGATGCGGCGGGCGCGCGAGCGGTCGGCGTCGGCAGCGCGGGCCCGCTGCACCGCCGGCCGCACCGCCGCCTGCACCGTGGCGTCCGCGGCGCCGACGGCCGACTCGACCTCGGGCAGACTACGTACGGCCGCTGCGGCGGGCAGATGGGCCTGCACCTCCCTGAGCGCCCCCTGGTAGGCGGCGTCGGCGGTCTGACCCTGGCGCAGCGCGGCCCCGGCCTGCGTCTTGGCCTGTTCCAGGCTGCCCGCGTACGTCATCAGCGCCTCGCCCGCGCCCCGATACGCCTTGCCCAGCTTGGCCAGCTCGCCCGGCAGCTCGGCCAGCGCCTCGGCGTACTTGGCCGCGTAGTCGCCGCGCATCTTCAGCGCGGAGCCGTCACCTGAGACGACGCCCAGTTTGCCCCCGTTGTCCTCGGCCAGCCGCGCTTCCTTGAGCAGCCGGTCGGCGAGACCTCGCACCTGCCCCGGGTCCCCCGGCGCGGGGTCGCCGGCCAGCCCGAGCACTTCCCATCCGCCCGGCACGTCGTCACGCTCCCGCGCCGCCGCTGAGCGAGGCGTCCAGCTCGCGGTGCTTGGCGATGGCGGTCTTGAGGAACTGGCTCATGCCCTCCAGGCCCTGCATGACCTGCCGGGCGCCGGTGTTCCACTGCTCGTAGTCCTGCTGGAACTTGCCCGAGGCCCGCTCCGTGACGAAGTCGCTGCCGACGAGCTGGTCGATCATCGCCTTGAGCTGGGTCAGGCGGGTCTCGATGTCCTCCTTCTCCTTGGCCAGCCGGGTCGCGCTGTTCTCCACCTGCGGGAAGCTCAGGTGATGGGTGCCTGCGGCCATGACGGTTCACTCTCCTTCTGGGTCCGACCAGGCCAGGGTGGCGCTGATCGCGTCGAACAGGTCGAGCATGGGCTCGGCCAGGCTCAGGTGCGGGCTGGCGATCACCAGGTCCAACACGCCATGGCCGCCGGGCACGGGGACGAGGGTCTGCATGACCGCCGACTCGATCTCGCCGGACTCGACGCCGGTCACGCGTACGGCGCGGCCCGCGGGGAGCTCGACGATCTCGACGTCGCGCCAGACGGGCGTGCCCGGCGTGGGCGGGATCGCGACGATGCCCGAGGCGATCTCCTCGACGGTGTTGCCCCTCGGGTCCGCCCGCCCCTGGGTGTGCAGGACCATGAGCGTGGCCAGCACCGTGCCCACGTCCTCCACGTGGTCGGTCATCGCCGCGCCGAACACCGCGCCGTGCCTGGCCGCCACGTCGGCGACCTCGCGCAACACCTTCAGCAGCACCGGCCGGTGCGGGGCCAGCACGGGCTCGGCCGCGACGCGGGCGTCCACCAGGCGGGCCAGGTCGCCGGTACGCCCGGCGCGCCAGACGTCGAACTCGTACCAGGATTCGGGCACCCGTACGGTGAACCCGAAGGGCAGGTCGGCCATCAGCCGTCTCCTAACTGGGCCTTGACGGGGACGGAGCGGGTCGTGGTCGCCGGTGAGGTGTGGTCGGTCAGCGCGAACAGCAGCGACGCGACGATCGTGGCGGCCAGCACGCCCGTGAGCACGCCGAGAGCGAAGGTCCTCATCACGCCCCTCCTGAGCCGGTGGTGAGCGAGTCGGCCAGCGAGCCGTCCAGGGTGCCCGTGCCTTCGACGAGGGCGTCGAGCAGGCCGGCCGCGCGTTCGAGGAGCGCGTTCATCCGCTCCCGGTTGTCGGACGACTCCGCGAAGAATCTCCGCACGGCCTCGTCCACCTTCTCCGAGCCGGTCCGCGCGTCGAGCGCGCCGGCGTTCCCGCCGTCCAGTGCCGCGCGAATGGCTTTGAGATCGCGGGCCACGTTCGCGGCCTCGCGGCGGTCGGCGCTGAATTCCTCAGCCATTCGGCGTCTCCCCCTCGATGGCCTCGAACAGGCGCCAATCCCGATAAACGGTTTCGACGTCCCTCGTGCCGTCGGCCCGGCTTTCCATGTGCAGTTTCAGGCTGACCGGCAGCCCTTTCGCGTCCACCCGCAGCGTGAATTCGACCGGTCCTTCCGCGCTCGTTCCCGCGTACGCGGCCAGGCTTTCCTCGCCCCTGATCCGGTGGGCCAGGGCCGAGCCGGTGATCGTGCGCCCGCCGGCCTCCGGCGTGCTGGTCACGTTCGACTCGGCCGCGTCGATCAGGGCCTGGATCGAGTGCGGCGAGCTGAGGTCGCGGACGGACGGGGCGCGGCTCTGGTCGCACGGCTCCAGCGGCGGCCGGACGGCGTCGAAGGGCACGCCGGCCGCGACCCCGCTCCTGCCCACCAGGGACACGCGGGTGGTGCGTGGAGCGTTCCCACAGGTCAGCTTCATGTCGTAGGCCGTGGCCGCGTTCGCGTCGAAGCTCAGCCGGCCGTCGGCGACGACCGTCTCGCCGTAACGCGGCACCTCGGTCCGCTGCTCGAACGTGGCCGTACGGCGGCCGACGGCGGCGGCGATGTCGTTCGCGGCCGGGCTCGCGAGCGGCGCGGCCGCCCGGCTGGAAACCAGGACGACCGTCCCGGCCGCCACGGCCACGGCCAGCACTCCCACGGCCAGCCCGGCGAGGTAGGCGGGCCGGCGCCAGAGCGGCGCGGGTGCGGGGTCGGCCGCCGGGGGCTCCGGCTCGTACGGCCTGGTCCGCCGCTCGGCCTCGAGCAGCAGCTCGTGCACGGTGACCCCGCGCGGATGGCTGGAGTGGCCGAGCAGGATGCGCACCAAGTCGACGGAGGTCGGGCGGGCGACCGCGTCGGGACGGCGGCACTCGTCGATCACCGCGCGCAAGGCCGGGAGCAGCCGGTCCAGATCGGGCTCCGCGCCGCGGCCGGCCACGTGCCCCGTCGCCGCGAACACGACCACGTCGGCCCAGTCCTTGACGTCCTGCGCGGGGAACTCGCTGTCACGCGGCCCCGCCGCGAACGACGCCTGCCCGCCCGCCCCGATCACCACGTTGCCCGGGTGCAGCCGCAGCCCGGCGATCCCGCCCAGGTGCAGCCTGGCCAAGGTGGTGGCGGTGCCGAGCGCGAGCAGGTAGAGCGATTCTCCCTGGTACGGCCCCGCCGCCCTGACGACGTCGGCGAGCGATTCGCCCCTTCCCAGGTAATCGCGTGGCCGAAGGGCCAGGCCGTCGCTCCATCCCTGAAATTCCATCGCCGTCCCCGTTGAGCATCCGGTCAGCGCAGCGGGCCCACCGGCATTTCGCTGTGACGCAGTTCAGATGCGTCAATTCCGGCCACCGGCGGTCCCGTTTTCCGAAAGGTTGTACGCCGTCGGCCGGAGCACGGTTCAAGCGAATTCCGGAAAATCTCTCCCAGGTGCCGCGATGGGTATCGATCCTTCCGCCGGCACTCGCCGGGACTTGACCTTGACGCGACGTCAACGTTTCTCATCGGAGGGGAGACCTTCGCCGAGAAGAGGAACGTCATGCTCAAAGCCGCGCTGCGGATCATCGGATTCGAGCTCAAGGGCCTGGCCGCCATCGGACGGTGGATCGTGCGCCGCCGGCACGGGGTGCCTGCGGGCGCGACCGTGGTGACGTACAGCAAGGAGCAGACGTTCATGATGACGCTGATGACGTTCGCGATGGCGGTCGAGACCGTGGTGCTCGATCTGCTGCTGGTCTCGCTCGGCGTGCCCGCCTGGCTACGGTACGCGGTGCTGGTCGCCGACGTGTACGGGCTGCTCTTCGTGGCCATGCTGGTGGCGGCCTGCGTCACCCGGCCCCACGTGCTGACCGCCGGGGAGCTGCGGATCCGGTACGGCGCCTACTTCGACGTACGCGTGCCGCGTGAGCTGATCGCCTCCGTACGGAGTGGGCGGGCGTACGGGGCGGGGCACATGGTGACCGTCGAAGGCGGGAGGGTCAGCGTGGCCGTCTCCTCGCAGACGAACGTGACGGTCGAGCTGACCGAGCCGATCACCGTGGTCCGCCCGCTCGGCCGCCGGGCCGAGGTCACCTCGATCCGCTTCTTCGCCGACTCCCCAGAGCCGCTCCTGGCCGCCCTGCGCGCCGAGCTGCCCGCGCGGTCGTAGCGCCCCGAGCCACCCGCCCCGAGCCACCCGCCCCGAGTCACCCGCGCCCCGGCCCCGGCGAACGCGAGGGGCCGCCCCGAGCTGCCCCCGGCCCTAGGCGAACCCCATTTGCGGCGTTACCTTCCATAGAGCACCATCTCGGGATCTTCCACCCTCGACCTCGGATGGAGGCGCCGCCATGCTCTTATCTAGGCACCTGACCTGGAAAAACGGCATGAGATCACCCCTCGTCGCGGCGATCGCAGCACTCACCCTCACCCTGGCCGCCCTCATGGCGCCCGCGCCCGCCTCGGCGGCCGCGGCGCCGGACCTCTCGCTGGCCAACGTCAAGGCTCACCTGTCCCAGCTCCAGTCCATCGCCGGCGCCAACGGCGGCAACCGGGCCCACGGCCGGCCCGGCTACCTGGCCTCGGCGAACTACGTGAAGTCCCAGCTCGACGCCGCCGGCTTCAGCACCGTCCTGCAGTCCTTCACCTACAACGGCGCCACCGGCTACAACGTCATCGCCGACTGGCCCGGCGGCGACCCGAACGACGTCCTCATGGTCGGCGCCCACCTCGACAGCGTCACCGCCGGCCCCGGCATCAACGACAACGGCTCAGGCAGCGCGGCCATCCTGGAGACCGCGCTCGAAGTGGCCCGCCAGTCGCTCCAGCCGGTCAAGCATCTGCGCTTCGCCTGGTGGGGCGCGGAGGAGCAGGGGCTGCGCGGCTCGCAGTTCTACGTGAACAACCTGCCGGCCGCCGAGCGGGCGCGGATCAAGGGCTATCTGAACTTCGACATGGTCGGCTCCCCCAACGCCGGATACTTCATCTACGACGGCGACAACTCCGACGGAACGGGCTCAGGCCCAGGACCGGCTGGATCGGCGGCCCTGGAGCGTACTCTCCAGGACTACTTCACCTCGATCGGCGTGCCGACCCGCGGCACCGACTTCGACGGGCGCTCCGACTACGGGCCCTTCATCGCGGTGGGCATCCCGGCGGGCGGCACGTTCACCGGCGCGGAGGGCATCAAGAGCTCCGCCCAGGCCGGCCTGTGGGGCGGCACGGCCGGGCAGGCGTTCGACGTCTGCTACCACCGCTCCTGCGACACGACCGCCAACATCAACGACACCGCGCTCGACCGGAACGCGGACGCGATCGCGTACGCGGTGTGGACGATCGGCACCGCCGTGCCGCCGGCCGTCATCTGGCAGGACACGTTCGAGACAGCCACGGGCTGGACGGTCAACCCGACCAGCACCGACACGGCCACCACGGGCGTGTGGGAGCGCGGCGATCCGGCGGCGACCACCTCCAGCGGCGCCAAGCAGCTCGGCACCACGGTCAGCGGCACGAACGACCTGGTCACCGGCGGCATGGCGGGCTCGTCGGCGGGCGACTTCGACATCGACGGCGGCGTCACCTCGATCCAGTCGCCACCGATCACGCTACCGGCAGGCACGCTCAATCTGTCGCTGTCCTGGTATCTGGCGCACGGCTCCAACTCCTCCAGCGCCGACTACTTCCGGGTCCGCGTCGTGGGCGCCACCACGGCCACCGTGCTCAACCAGACCGGCGCCGCCTCCAACCGCAACGGCGCCTGGACCACCGCCACGGCGAGCCTGAGCGCGTTCGCCGGCCAGACGGTCCGCATCGTCATCGACGCGGCCGACGCCTCGGGAGCCTCCTTGGTGGAGGCCGGCGTCGACGACGTCAAGATCACCAACTAGCTCCCCCTCGCGGGCCGGCCCTCGCGCGGGACGCCAGGGCCGGCCCGCCTCACCCTCGTGGAGCCGTGCCATGCCTTCATCCCCTTTGGCATCCCCTTTGGCATCCCCTTTGGCATCCCCCTTAGCCTCCCCCTTTGCCCGAAGAGCGACTGTCAGAAAGGCGGCGCTGCCCGCCCTGGCCGCCGTCCTGCTCGCCGCGGTCCTGACCCCGGCCGCCGAGGCGCGGCCGCTCAGGGATCCGGAGATCGACAAGATGGTCCAGCAGGTGGACGCGCGCAATCTCGGCCGGATCATCACCAAGCTCGCCTCGTTCGGCACCCGGCACACGCTGTCGAGCCAGGACGATCCGGTACGCGGCATCGGCGCCGCCCGGGACTGGATCTACGACGAGTACACCAGGATCGCCGCCACCTCCGGCGGGCGCATGACGGTGCGCAAGCAGTCGTTCGTCCAGCCGGTCTCCCCCCGCGTGCCCACCCCCACGGTGATCACGAACGTCGTCGCGACGCTGCGCGGCACCCAGGACGCGTCGGCGGGCCGCACGTACGTGGTCAGCGGCCACTACGACTCCCGCTGCAGCGACGTCATGAACGTCACCTGCGACGCCCCCGGCGCGAACGACGACGCCTCAGGGGTCGCGGTCGCCATCGAGGCGGCCAGGGTGATGGCCAGGCGCACGTTCGACGCGACCGTCGTCTTCATGGCGGTCGCGGGCGAGGAGCAGGGCCTGTACGGTTCCGCGCACTTCGCCCAGGACGCCAAGCAGAACAACGTCGACATCCAGGGCATGTTCACCAACGACATCGTGGGCAGCGCCGACGGGGAGAACGGGCGGGACGCCAAGGCCGTCCGGGTGTTCTCGGAGGGCGTGCCCACCTCGGAGACCCCGGCTCAGGCCGCCGTCCGCCAGTCGGTCGGGGGCGAGAACGACGGAGTGTCACGGCAGTTGGCCCGCTTCGTGAACGAGACGGCCGGCCAGTATGTGCCGCGCTTCGACGCCCGCCTGTACTACCGCCGCGACCGTTACCTGCGGGGCGGCGACCAGATCCCGTTCCTGCAGCAGGGTTACCCGGCGGTGCGGTTCACGGAGGTGCACGAGGACTACCGGCACCAGCACCAGGACATCCGGGTGGAGGACGGCGTCCAGTACGGTGACCTGCTGCCGTACGTGGAGCCGGACTACGTGGCGCGGGTGACGCAGGTGAACGTGGCCGCGCTGGCGGCGCTGGCGCGGGGTCCCCGCTCGCCGGGCCGGGCGGCGATCGTGACGAGCCGGCTCACGAACGACACGGACCTGCGCTGGGACGCCAACCCCGAGCCCGACATTTCCGGGTATGAGGTGCTCTGGCGGGACACGACCGAGCCGACGTGGACCCACTCCCGCTTCGTCGGGAACGTCACCTCGTACACCGTGGAGGGCCTGTCCAAGGACAACGCGCAGTTCGGCATCCGCGCGGTGGACGAGCAGGGCCACCGCAGCCCGGTCAGCTACCCGTCCCCGGCGAGCTGACCGCCTCTCATGAGCAAGGGCCGGCTCTCATGAGCGAGGGCCGGGCGGGTGCGTCCGCCCGGCCCCGCGTCACTACCTGTGTCTCTAGCGGGTGCCCTCAGCCGACAGGGCCGCCCCACTGTTGGCCACCGTCTTGGCCGCCGTGCGCTTCGGGATGCCCTTCAGGCTGAAGGCGAAGCGCGCCGCCGAGTCGGCGATCGCGTCCGCGTCCACATCCAGGGCCTTGGGATTGACGTTGGCGATCGTGTCGCACGCCTGGTGGTAGCAGGGGTCGTACGCGATCCCCGCCGTCCCGCCGAACAGCGCCGCCTCCTCCGGCGTCTTGATGCCCTCGGCGCCGGTGAAGATGCCGCCCGCCGGGATGCCGACCGCGATGAACGGCCCGTAGTCGGAGCGCCCGTCGAAGTCGGTGCCGATGGTGGGCAGGTGGCGGGAGTCGTAGAAGCGCTCAAGCCGCCGCTCGATCTCGTCGGATCCGGGCGGGCCGGCCGGCGAGCCCTCGGCGTCGGAGTCGTCACCGTCGTACAGCATGTACGCGTAATTGGGCGAACCGACCATGTCGAAGTTCAGGTAGACCTTGATCCGGTCGCGCTGCGCCTGCGACAGGGCCGCGACGTACTGGTCCGACCCCAGCAGGCCGATCTCCTCCGCGGCCCAGAAGCCGAAGCGGACCTTGTTCTTGACCGGGTACTTCGCCATCTCCTCGGCGACCTCCAGGATCGCCGCGCTGCCCGAGCCGTTGTCGTTGATGCCCGGCCCCTCGGGGACGCTGTCGAGGTGGGCGCCGATCATGACCACATCGCGCGGGTCGCCGCCGCGGGACTCGGCGATCACGTTGTCATTGGTGCCGAGCACGAGGTTGGCGTCCACCTTGAGGTGCACGGTCGCGCCCGCGGTGGCGGCCAGCTCCTGGCCGACGGCGAAGTCGGCGTAGACCATCGGGATCCCGCCGCGCCACTCGCCGATGTCCAGCGGGTTGGCCTCCGTACGTCCCGGCTGGCCCTCGTTGAAGACGATGAGCCCGCTCGCGCCCGCCGCGGCCGCGTTCTGCACCTTGTTGACGAACGGGCAGGTGCCGCGCTGGACGAGAGCGACGCGGCCGGCCACGAAGCCGGCGAAGTCGGCGGCCTCGCAGCCGCTGGTCGAGGTGGGCTCAGGCGTCGGCGGCAGGGTCAGGTCCACGCCCTGGACCTGGGCGGTCACGTCGCCCGACGGGGAGGGCTGGAAGGTGAAGAAGTCCTCGTTCGGCACGAACGACTTCGCGCTCGGCGCGGTGACGTCGAGGACCGGCGCGCTGTTCTCCGACCAGCTCTCGACGAAGTTGATCGGCTGCAGCGTCACCTTGTACCCGGCCCGGCGCAGCTTGCCCGCCACATAGTCGACGGAGGCGTCGTAACCGGGCGAGCCGGCGGCGCGGTTGCCGCCGTTGGCCGTGGCGATGGCCTGCAGCGCGTCGAGATGTTTCTTGACGTTGCTGCCCTTGACCTGCTTGACGAGCAGTTTGGCGAACACGTCGTCGAGGCCGCCCGCGTGGACCGGTGTCGCCAGCGCCAGCGGTAAGGAGAGAGCGGCGATCACTACGATGAGCGTTCTTCGCATGGAGGTTCCCCCAGGGTTGGACGGGAATCGCGGCGGCGATTCGCCCCGAGCCGCCGCGAACGGAAACGTAACCCGGCCGCGAACCGCTGAGAAGACCCACTCACGCGGCAAAATCCGGACACTATTCGGCGCGGCGGGCGCGGGCCCTCCGCTTGCCCTCGTGCATCGCCTGGACGCGGGCGATCGGGATCGTGTGCCCCTCCTCGACCAGGTCGGCCGGCAGCCGCTGCGGCGTCGGCATGTGCTCGGCCCACGGATCGGCCCGCCCCAGCAGCCCGGGGGCGGTGCGCAGGGTGAAGTCGCGCGGCGAGACCCGGTCGAGGTCGGCCCAGGCCACCGGGAACGACACCGGCACCCCCGGCCGGATGCGCGGGCTGTAGGCGGCGGCGACCGTGGCCCCGCCCGCCCTGGTGGAGTCGAGGAAGACCTTGCCCTCGCGGTCTTCCTTGATGAAGGCGGTGGTGGCCAGCGCGGGATCCAGCCGCTCGGCGCGGGCGGCCAGCGCCCTGGTGGCCGCCGCCAGGTCGTCGGGGGCGGTGCCCTCGGCCACCGGGACGTACACGTGCACGCCCTTGGCCCCGCTCGTCTTCACCGCGCCCGCCAGGCCGGCGTCCGCCAGCGCCTGGCGGACCAGGAAGGCGCCGCGCACGGCCAGCGAGAAGGAGTCGTGGTGCTCGGGCGGGTTCTCGGGCGAGTTCTCGGGCGGGTCCTCTGGCGGGTCCAGGTCGAGGATGAGGTGGGTGGGATGGTCGCCGACGAACAGCGCCGGATGGAACTCCACCGCCCGCTGGTTCGCGAACCACAGCAGCGTCCTGCGGTCGTCGCACAGCGCGTACGTCACCTGCCGCCGCGACGAATCCGCCCACATGGTCACCGACCTCACCCAGTCGGGCGCGTACTTGGGCAGGTTCTTCTGCATGAACGGCGGCTGGCCAGGGCGCACGCGGATCACCGAGAGCGCCCGGCCGCGCAGGACCGGCAGGATGCGGTCGCTGACGGCGTCGAGGTAGTCGACCAGGTCACGCTTGGTCGCCTCGGCGCCGTCGAACAGCGGCTGGTCGAGGTTGGTCAGGGCGACCCCGTCGCGCGTCTCATCAGCGGCCACCCGACCTACCTAACCCACATTCGAACGTGTGGTCAACGTCCCTGGCCGCCGGGTCAGCCTCCCTGTGCGGCCTTGGCCATCATCTCCTTCTCCTCGCGGGTGGCGATGAGCCCGGCGGGGGCCAGCAGCTTCGACTCCTCGAACGGCGCCTCCGCGTCCGGCAGCGGCTCCGGCGACCTGATCGCCTTGATCCAGACGCGGGCGGCGTCCACGATCACCACGATGATCAGGATCGCGAACAGCGCCGCCAGGATGCCGTCCACGGTCGAGTTGACCACGATCTGCCGCATCGCGTCCGTCGTCTTCGCCGGGGCGAGCAGCTGCCCCTGGTCGAGCGCGGCCTGGTAGCGGTCGCGCTGGGCGAAGAAGCCGAGCGTCGGGTCGGTGGAGAACACCTTCTGGTAGCTCGCGGTCAGCGTGACGGCCGCGTCCCAGGCCAGCGGCACACCCGTCACCCAGGCCCACTTGAGCCGGCCGCTCTTGATCAGCGCGGTCGTCGCCACGGTGAGCGCCACGGCGGCGAGCAACTGGTTGGCGATGCCGAAGAGCGGGAAGAGCTGGTTGATGCCGCCGAGCGGGTCGTTGACCCCCTGGTAGAGGAAGTAGCCCCAGGCCGCCACGACCACGGCGCTGGAGGCGATCAGCCCCGGCCACCAGCTCACCCGGGAGATCGGCTTCCACAGGTTGCCGAGCGTGTCCTGGAGCATGAACCGCCCCACCCGCGTGCCCGCGTCCACCGTGGTGAGGATGAACAGCGCCTCGAACATGATCGCGAAGTGGTACCAGAACGCCTGCAGCGCCGCGCCGCCGAGGAAGCCGGAGAAGATCTGCGAGATGCCCACGGCCAGCGTGGGCGCGCCCCCCGTCCTCGCGATCAGCGTCTCCTCCTGCACGGCCGCCGCCGCGGCCTGCAGCTCGCCGGGCGTGATGACGAAGCCCAGGTTGGTGACCGCCTCGGCGGCCGACTGCACGGTGGCGCCAACGACGCCGGCGGGGGCGTTCATGGCGAAGTAGAGGCCGGGGGACAGCACGCAGGCCGCCGTGATCGCCATGACCGCGACGAACGACTCCATGAGCATGGAGCCGTAGCCGATCATCCGGACCTGGCTCTCCTTCTGGATCATCTTCGGCGTCGTGCCCGACGAGATCAGCGCGTGGAACCCCGACAGGGCCCCGCAGGCGATGATGATGAACACGAACGGGAACAACGATCCGGCGAAGACCGGCCCCTTGCCGTTGAAGGCGAAGTCGGTGAAGGCCGTCGTCTGCAGCGGGGGCGCGGTGACGGCGATGCCGATGGCGATCAGCACGATGGTGCCGATCTTCATGAACGTCGACAGGTAGTCGCGCGGCGCCAGCAGCATCCACACGGGCAGCACGGCCGCGACGAACCCGTACGCGATCAGCCACAGCGCCAGCGCCGACGGGCTCAGCGTGAAGAACGACGCCCAGCTCGACTCCTGCACCCAGCCGCCCGCCATGATCGCCAGGATCAGCAGCACGACCCCGATCAGCGTGGTCTCGACGACCCTGCCGGGCCGGATCACCCGCAGGTAGAAGCCCATGAACAGGGCGATGGGGATGGTCATGGCGATGGAGAAGACACCCCACGGCGACTGCGCCAGGGCGTTGACCACCACCAGCGCCAGCACGGCGAGCAGGATGATCATGATGGCGAAGACCCCGATGAGCGCCGCCGCCCCGCCGACCGGCCCGATCTCCTCGCGGGCCATCTGCCCGAGGCTCCTGCCGTTGCGCCGCATGGAGAAGAAAAGGATCACCATGTCCTGCACGGCGCCGGCGAAGATCACGCCCGCGATGATCCAGATGGTGCCGGGCAGGTAGCCCATCTGGGCCGCCAGCACCGGCCCGACCAGCGGCCCCGCCCCCGCGATGGCGGCGAAGTGGTGGCCGAACAGGATCCGGCGGTCGGTCGGCTGGTAGTCGATGCCGTTGTCGAGCCGCTCTGCCGGGGTGGCCCGGCGGTCGTCGGCGCGCAGCACCTTACGCACGATGAAGCGGGCATAGAACCGGTAGGCGATGGCGTAGGAACCGAGCGCGGCGCAGAGGAGCCACACCGCGTTGACGTTCTCGCCTCTCGATAAGGCGAGCACCGCCCATCCGACGGCGCCGACGATCGCCACCGCCGTCCAGATGATGATGGAACGCAGCTTCACCGGTTACCTCCTATATAGGGCCATATATAGGGCGCCCCAGGCAGCAGCGCAGGCCGGCGTCCGGCGGCAGATCGGTGGTGAACCGCCGCCAGCGCCACAGCGGACGGCAGTCGATCGTCACAGGCAGCTCGGCGAGATGCACCCAGGCGGTCGGATGGGCGTACACCAGGCCGGTCTCCCCGAGGCGGCGGGCGCGGCGGGGTAACCGGGAACGGCGCAGCGGCCTTACCGAGAACTCCCCAGCGTCCGCACAGCACAGACCGGTCACATGCCAGTCGAAGAACACGATCTCGTCGCCGCTCAGTGCTTCACGTGCGCCGGGGGTGAGCGTGATAAGGGACATCTGGGGCTCCTGAAGTACAGGCAGCTCAGAATTACCGTCGGCCTTACCCATGGTGATCGCTTTTGAAACGCCGCCGGAGCCGATCCGATCGGCTTCCGAAACGCCGCCGGAGCCGATCGGGGCGACTGCGGCAACCGCCCGCTTGAGCCGGGCCTGTCAGCGCAGCAGGCCGCTCCCGTACGCCCAGGCGACGATCTCCACGCGGTTACGCAGGCCGAGCTTGGCCTGGACGGCGGCCACGTGCCCCTTGACCGTGCTCAGCGAGATGCACAACTCCGCGCCGATCTCCCGGTTCGTCCGGCCTCGGGCGACGGCGCGGGTGACCTCGACCTCGCGCCCGGACAGCGGCTGGGCAGGCCCGCCGGCTTCGGGGCCCGGCATGGTGGCGGTCAGGTGGCGCAGCAGGCGCGGGGCGACCGAGGGCGAGATGAACGCCTCGCCCGCGTGCGCGGCCCGTACCGCCTCGACCAGCAGCTCAGGGCCCGCGTCCTTCAGCACGAAGCCGGCGGCGCCGCCGCGGAGCGCGCCGTAGACATACTCGTCGAGGTCGAACGTGGTGAGCACGATCACCCTGAGGGGATCGCGGACGCCGGGCCCGGCCAGGGCGGCGGTCACCTCGACGCCGTCGGGGCCCGGCATCTGGACGTCCACCAGGCACACGTCGGGGCGCTGCCTGCGGGCCATGGCGATGGCCTCGGCGCCGTCGCCCGCCTCGGCGATCACGCGGATGTCCTGCTGGTCCTCCAGGATGAGGCGCAGGCAGGCGCGGATCATCGGCTGGTCGTCGGCCAGCAGGACCGTGATGCTCATCGGCGCTCCCGTACGGGGGCCGCCATGGGCAGGGGCAGGGTGAGCAGGACCGTCCAGCCACCGTCGGCACGCGGACCCGCCTCCAGCGCACCACCGAGCGCCTCGGCCCGCTCCCGCATCCCGACCAGCCCCCACCCACCGCTCCCCTGCTGGGGCGGCGAGGCGTCGTTGGTGATCTCGGTGACCAGCCTGTCCTCCTGTCGTGTGACGCTGACGGTGACCGAGGTCGCGTGTGGCGCGTGGCGGGACACGTTCGTCAGCGACTCCTGCACGACGCGGTACACCGTCCCGGCCACCTCGGACGGCCACGCCGGCTCCCCGTCCGGCAGGAGCAGCCGCACCGGCGGCCCGGTGAAGCGCCCGGCCAGCTCCGCGAGCCGCTCGACCGGCCCAAGACCTCCTGCACCTCCCGAGCCTCCTGCACCTCCTGAGTTTTCTGCGCCACCTGAGCCTCCTGCGCCACCTGAGCCTCCTGCGCCACCTGAGCCTCCTGCGCCACCGGAGCCACCTGCGCCTCCGGAGACCGCCCAGCCGGGCTCGCGCAGCAGGCCGACCACGCGCCTGGTCGCGGCCAGCGCCTCGGAGCCGGCGGCCTCGATGCCGGCCAGCGAGTCCTCCGTCAGTCCAGGATCGCGGCGGGTGACGAGCCGGGCGGCCTGGGCCTGGAGCACGACGCTGGTGACGTGGTGGGCGACGACGTCGTGCAGTTCCCTGGCCAGCAGCAGCCGTTCGTGCCGGCGTACGCGCTCGGCGGCCGCCTCCCTGCGCATCGCCAGCAGCCGCGGCCCGAGACCGGCGGCGACGGCGGCCAGCCAGGCCCCGCCGTTCAGCACCACGACCGCCAGATGCGTCGACCCGGACAACGACGAGGCCGCGACGACGGCCAGCCCGCCGCCCGCGATCCCGGCAGCCTGCCGCGCGGGCAGCGCCCTGACGGCGGAGCCGACCAGCACCGAAAGGCCGAACGCCAGGCCGGGCCCGGGTTCGGCGGGAAGTCCTGCCGACCGGGCGACGAGGATGGCGACGACGGCGACGGCCAGGCCCGCGACGGCCGTCCGCAGCCGGTCACGACGGCGTACCAGGGCGAGCGCGCACGCCACCGCGCCCGCCGCACTCCCGAACACCCAGTAGGAGCTGCCCCAACTGTCGGCGACCCGCTGGGCGAAGCAGCCGATCACCGCCAGGGATGCCACGACGAGACCGAGGTCGGACTGCCATTCCCGCACACGCACGCGGCCAAGGCTAGGGAGCCGGGCACCGCAGGTGTACCGGCCGAAAGTACGGTCTCAGCGCGCTTGCCGGGAATGAGCTAACCGCGCGCTTTACACCATAGACAACGTTCCGTGACATTGTTACGGTCCCTATGACAACGCTGTCTGACAACGATGTCATCAGACGGTCTCCTCGCAAGGAGCAGTGAACGCCGATGGTGTCCCGACGTGAATTCCTGTGGGCGAACGGCGTGGTCCTCGCGGCCGGCGGACTGGGTATCTCCCTGCCCGCCGGCCCCGCCGGTGCCACGACCAGCGCCCCCGCACCCCTTCTGCCAGGCTTCGGCCGCGCCACCCGCCTGGACTTCGCCGACATCAGCACCCTCCACGGAAACGACCAGCTACTCCTCGCCACCCTCCAAGGGGTGGTCAACCGCCGCCGTCCGCGCCTCTACTTCAACTACACCACCGAGGGTTACGACAACACCTGGTTAGCGAGCACCGGCGCCGCCGTCACCCGGCACGAGCGTCCCCTCGACCTGGTCGCCCGCTACCGGGGCGAGGTGCGCGGCGCCATCCTGCACGACCCCGACGTCCCCGACTCGGTGAACGTCGCCACCACCCTGGCCGGCCTGGAGAACGCCGTGGCCGCCACCGCCGAGCAGGCCAAGCAGTACGGCCTGCGGACCATCACCGACCTGCGCGGACGCTTCAAGGCGGACGACATCCTCGGCCTCTACCGCTGGCAGCTCGACAACCTGTGGCCCCGCTGCACCCACGCCCTGCTCAGCGGCCTGCCGCCGACCCGCACGGTCAAGGTGGACGACGTGCAGTGGCGCGAGATCGCCAGGGAGACCGAGCGCATCAGGGACTCCTCCAACCGCGAGGTCCGCACGTTCGACCTCAGCCAGGAGCTGTCCGGCCAGGACGGCGTCTACCTGCGCTTCCAGGACTCACTCGGCGACGACGGCTGGGGCGCCTCCGTGGGCTCGGTCGTGGTCAAGGCCGACGGCGCCCAGATCGCCTCGTTCAAGCCGGGGACGGACGCCGAGACCCCGTTCCTCTTCGACGGGCTCAACTCCTCGATCGGCGGCGACGAGAACCGGTTCTCCGACGGCGGCGGCTACTTCATCTACCGCTTCACCGCGCCCGCCGGCACCCAGCAGCTCACCGTCGAGGTGGACCTGTGGAACCAGTTCCTGGTCACCGCGACGACCACCGCACCCACCAGGGTCGAGCCGTTCCCCTACTTCCGCGACTACACGACGGCGATGCGGGCCATGGTGTTCTGGCTGCCGCCCACCGGCCAGACCGGCGAACTGCTCGACGAGATCCTGACCAAGGTCAAGCCCACGACGCCGTACGCGGGCTGGTTCTCCAACGACGTGGCCGGCGAGTGGGGCGGCGTGGACCGGGCCTCGCAGCACGCGGTCGAAGTGGTGCCCGCCGACTACTACATGAACGCCACCGTGCACGCGGGCGTCGCCGCCAAGGTCTCCAGCAAGGTACGCCCGAGGCCGCCGGCCACCCTGCGCAACAAGGTCTACCTCACGCTCACGGTCGGCGAGGGCGACAACATCCAGTACTGCCAGCGCAGGATGCGCCAGCTCTGGGACGACCCCGCCCGGGGCCGCGTGCCGACCAACTGGACCGTCAGCCCGCTGCTGGCCGAGATCGGCCCGGCGCTGCTTTCCCACTACCAGCGCACGGCCACCGCCAACGACCTGCTGATCGCCGGCCCCTCCGGAGCCGGCTACACCTACCCGGGCTCCTGGCCCGAGAAGGACGTGGACGCCTACACCGAGCTGACCGGGCGCTTCCTCCGCCGTACGGGCCTGGACCTGGTCTACGCCTACAACCACCGCAACGCCGAAGGCAACGGCTGGGTGCCCTTCGACGAGCGGATCGTGTCCTCGTACCGGAAGAACACCCCGCTGCGCGGCATCATCCAGTCGTGGGAGTCGGGTGACCTGCAGATCCATCCGGCGGGCCTGCCCGTCATCGGGAACTTCTCGCCGCAGGGCAAGGCGCAGGAGTACCGGGACACGCTGGTCAAGAAGATCGAGGGCTGGGACGGCAAGTCGCCGCTGTTCATCGCCGGGGCGATCAACGCCTGGAACTGGACGCCGAGCGACATCGCCGAGCTCGGGTCCCTGCTCAGCGATCCGTTCGAGATCGTCCGCGGCGACACCTTCTTTCACCTCCTCGACCAGCACCTCGACCGAACCGGCTGACCTCACGCGTCTCGGGCCCTGAAGACCGACGGTTGGCCTCTCGCGTCTCGGGACCCGAACGCCGACGGCTGACCCCTCGCGTCTCGGGACCCGAACGCCGACGCCTGGGCTCATGCGTCTCGGGTCCTGAACGCGGCGAACGCCGCGGCCAGGAGCAGGGCGGTGAAGGCGGCCAGCAGCCCCAGACCCGCCCACGGCCCGAGACGCGCCGGGTCGGCCACGGTCGTGGCGACCCGCAGCCCGGCCGCGATGGGCCAGTACGTCATCACCGTCTCCCCCACGGCCTCGGGCAGCAGCCTGGGGCCGATGATGGGGATGATGAAGTTGATCGCCACCAGCACCGTGGTGGCGATCATCGTCTCCCGCAGCAGAAACCCCAGCGCCACGCCGACCAGCCCGACCAGCGCCCACACCACGCCCATCCCGGCGACCGCGCGCAGCACGCCCGGCTGCCCGAGCGAGGCCGTGGGCGCACCGGCCGCGCCGATGACCACCTGCCCGAGCAGGAACGACGCGAAGCTCGCCACCTGCCCGGCGGCCAGCGCCACCGCACCGAACATCGTCACCTTGGCGGCCAGCAGCCGCGCCCTGCGCGGGACGGCGGTCAGGCTGGTACGGATCATGCCCGTGGCGTACTCCGAACTGGCCACCATCACGCCCAGCGACCCCACCACCATCTGCGCGAACAGGAACCCGCCGTACAGACTGGCGTTGGCCGCGTCGAACACCCCTTGATGCCCCTCCGCCGCGCGGTAGGCGGTGAGCGCGCCCGGCCCCACCATGAGCACCACCGCCGCCGTCAGCGTGACGAGGTTGGACGGAACCGTACGAAACTTGGTCCATTCACACCGCAACGCGCGCGCCATCATGCCGCCACCACCCTTAACCCGAGACTGATCGGACCGCAACACCTGCGCCGTCATGCCGCCACCGCCTTGAATTCGAGGCTGTCCCGCGTCAGCTCCATGTACGCCTCCTCCAGGGACGTGCGCCGCGGCGTCAGCTCCGACAGCGCCACCCCCGCCGCCAGCGCCGCCCGCCCGATCTCCCCCGG
This sequence comes from Nonomuraea sp. NPDC048892, assembly GCF_040649735.1. Taxonomy (NCBI): domain Bacteria; kingdom Bacillati; phylum Actinomycetota; class Actinomycetes; order Streptosporangiales; family Streptosporangiaceae; genus Nonomuraea; species Nonomuraea sp. NPDC048892. Next base: position 120,055 of record NZ_JBEZFZ010000006.1, read on the forward strand.
CTCCATGCCGCCGACGACGAGCCCGCCGTCCGCCTCCGTCCGCACGTCCGCGCCCGCCCCGGCGAGGCGCTTGACCAGCGGCTCCGGATCGTCGGCCCGCACCAGCACCCCCGAACTGCGCCGGACGAAGTCCGCCGTCGCCACGTCCGCGATCAGCCGCCCTCTGCCGATGATCAGCAGGTGATCGGCGGTCAGCGCCATCTCACTCATCAGATGGCTGGACACCAGCACGGCACGCCCCTCACCGGCCAGCCCGCGCATCAGCTCCCTGATCCACTTCACGCCCTCGGGGTCGAGCCCGTTGACCGGTTCGTCGAACAGCAGCACCGCCGGGTCACCGAGCAGCGCCGTCGCGATGCCGAGCCGCTGGCTCATGCCGAGCGAGAACGTCCGCACCCGCCTGCGGGCCACCGACTCCAGCCCCACCTGCCGCAGCACCTCGTCCACCCGGCTCTCGGGGAGGCCTGCCGCGTGCGCCAGCCAGAGCAGGTGGTCGCGTGCCGTACGGGTGCCGTGCACGGCACGGGCGTCCAGCAGGGCGCCGACCTCACGCATCGGAGCCGGCAGGTCGGTGTAGCGACGCCCGCCCACGTACGCGCTGCCCGCGTCGGGGCGGTCGAGGCCGAGGATCATCCGCATGGTCGTCGATTTGCCCGCGCCGTTGGGGCCGAGGAATCCGGTGACCCGGCCGGGCTCGATCGTGCAGGTCAGCCCGTCCACGGCGGTGCGGTCGCCGTACCGTTTGGTCAGGGCCTTGAGCTCGATGGCTGTCATGCCTTGAGGATCTCCGCCACCCGCCCGCCCCGACATCCACCGATCGGTTGATGCCCCTCGCCCAGCCGCAGCCGCTCACCCACCGCCGCTCAGAGAGCCCCGCTCATCCGCCTTCGCTCAGGCGGAACATCGCGGCCACCTCATCCGCCAGTTCCTCAACCCCCCGCGACCCGTCCACCCGCACCACGGCCAGCTCACGTTCACGGGCCTGCCCGCGTACCTCCTCGTCCCACAACTCATCCCGCCCCAGCCGCGCCGCCAGCGCGGCCGCATGATCACCATCCCCCCAGTTGGCCCGCGCACGATCCGGATCGGCGTACCGCTCGCCCAGGGCCCGGCGGCGGAACTCGGGCGTCGGCAGCAGGAACACGGCCTGCTCCCGCCACTCCAGCAGCGGCGCGACCTCCCTCGGCAGCGTACGGAAGTCGTCCACGAGCACCGGCCGGTCGGCGGGCAGGGCGAGCAGATCCTCGACCACGAACTCGAACGTCTCCCCGTGCAGGCTCGGCATCGACAGGAAGATCTCCTCCGGCGTGCGAGCGGCGAACCGCTCCTCCTTCGACATCCGCAACAAGGCGCACATGTACGGCTGGCGCAGCGGGGTGCACCGGCCGACGTACCCGGCCTCGGCCCGGTCGCCGTCGTAGCGGAGCACGTCGTACCGCTCGCCCAGCACCCTGGCCAGCGTGCTCTTCCCCGCCCCGGTGCCGCCCGCCAGCCAGCGGACATGCGCCAGCCGCGCGCCGAGCTCGACGGGATCGTACCGATCGAGAACCGTCATACCGCCGCCCCATCCCCCTGCTTCTCCGGCACCGTCCGATCCATGTTCCCAGCACCCCCGCCGCGCCTTCTATCCTTGACCGGGTCGCCGCGCGCGCGACCGCGAAGGGAAGCATCATGCGCCGTTACTCACGCGTGGTCGTCAAACTCAGCGGCGAGGCCCTGGCCGGCCCCGCGGGCACCGGCGTCGACCCGGCCAGCCTGGCCCAGCTGGCCGACGAGATCCTCGCGGTGCACCGGCTCGGCGTGCAGATCGCCGTGGTGATCGGCGGCGGCAACTACTTCCGCGGCCGGATGGCCGAAGGCTGGGGCATCGGCCGCGCGGAGGCCGACAACATCGGCATGCTCGGCACGGTCATGAACGCGCTCATGCTCCGCGGCGTCCTGACCGCCCGCTCGGAGACGGACGTACGGGTCATGACCGCCGTGCCCATGCAAACCGTCGCGGAACCGTTCATCAGACTCCGCGCCGACCGGCACCTGCGCCGCGACCTGATTGTGCTCCTGGCCGGCGGCATCGGCCAGCCGTACGTCACCACCGACTATCCCGCCGTCCAGCGGGCCCTGGAACTCGACGCCGACGCCCTGCTCGTGGCCAAGCGCGGGGTGGACGGCGTGTACGACACCGACCCCAACCTGAGCCCCGACGCCAAGCGCTACACCACCCTCACCTACCGGGAGGCGCTGGCGGCGGGCGTCAAGGTGATGGACGAGAGCGCGTTCGTCCTGGCCAACGAGCAGGGTCTCCTCATGCACGTCTTCAACGTGGCCGCGAAGGGCGCGATGACGGCGATCTGCGAGGGCGAGGACATCGGCACCCGCATCACCCGCGACTGACGGAACCCTGACGACGCCGACGCCGACGCCGACACCGACGCCCACGCCCACGCCCACGCCCACGCCAACAGCGACGCCGACGCTGACGCCAACGGCGAAGGCGACCAGCGACCAGCGACCGGTGACGCACCCGAGCGGTCCGCACCCTTCCGCGACCAGCGACCCCGCCGCACGCGAACGAGCCGCACCCCTCCGCGACCCGCGATAAATCCGGCTGAGGCGGATCCGCCCGGCTGCCAGGATGGGCGGATGCCCGTCGACCCCCTTCGCCGCACCTTCGACCACGCCGCCACCACCTACCAGCACGCCCGCCCCGACTACCCGTCCGACCTCTACTCCCACCTCCTCGCGGTCACAGGCATCAAACCAGGCGAACCGAGCGGACCTGACGAATGTGGCGAACCTGACAGATCGGGCACCCACCTGCTCGAAGTCGGCTGCGGTCCAGGCAAGGCGACGCTGCCGCTGGCCCGCGCGGGCTTCCGCATCACCGCGATCGAGCTCGGCGACGCCCTCGCCGCACAGGCACGGCACCACCTCGCCGACTTCCCCAGCGTCTCGGTCATCACCTCATCGTTCGAGGACTGGCAGCCCCCCGCGGATGCCCGGTTCGACCTCGTGTACGCGGCCACCGCCTGGAAGTGGGTGGACCCGAAGGTCAAGTACGCCAAGGCCGCCTCTCTCCTCGACCACGGCGGCCACCTGGCCGTGTGGAACGCCGACCACGCGTTCCCCCCGGACTTCGACCCGTTCTTCACCGAGATCCAGCAGGTCTACGACGCGCTGGGCGAGGGGCCCGGCGACCCGTGGCCACCGCCCGAGATCCAGCCCGACCACACGGCCGCCGAGCTCCACGACTCCGGCCTCTTCACGGTCGTCGAACGGCGGCCGTACGTCTGGGGTCTGCGGTACACGGCCGACGAGTACATCGCGCTGCTCGACACGTTCTCCGGCCACATCGCCATGGACCCGGACCGCCGCCGTCACCTCTACGAGGAGATCCGCCGTCTGCTCGCCGCCCGCCCCGACGGACGCCTCACCCGCCACTGGTCGGCCGTCCTCACCATCGGCCGCCGCCTATGACCGATCGGCCTCCCCGGGAACGACGTTGAATCGGCGCAACGTCCATCGCGGCGGCGGCCACCGCGCGGGATCCTCGCCGGTGCTCCATTCGGTGACGGAGCCTGGGGCCACCGTCAGATCGAACGAGCGGTAGATCGGCAACAGTCCAAGGGCATTGAAGGAGATCTCGACCGTCTCGGCGTGACCGACGAGAACGACGCTTCCCCTGTGGTGACGGTGGGCGAGCTCGGTGATGGTACGGCTGGTCCGGGTCACCATCTCGGCCCAGGTCTCGTTCCCCCGCTGAAAGGGCCGGTAGAGCCCCCCGCCCTCGACGCCGAACCGTTCGAGAAATTCCTCCTGCTTGAGACCGTCCGCCTCACTCGGCGTGTGCCACGTACAAAGACCGCAATCCGGTACGGCCGGCAGACCGACGGCGGCGGAGATCACGGCGGCGGTCTCCGCGGCACGCGGCAGCGGCGAGGTGTAAATCGCCACTTTCCCCGCACCAATGTCGGCGGTGAGCCGACGTGCGACCAGCGCAGCCTGCTCACGGCCTTCATCGGTAAGCCCGCGGCACCCTTCCGGACCACCCACCACGCCGTCCCGTTTGTGGTGCGAATCGCCATGGCGAACGAAGAACATCCGGGTTTCCATGGGGCGGATGATGCCACGACCCGCCGGTCCCGGGCCGTGCGACGAGCGCCGGCCTGCGACCATGACAGGCATGCGACGAGTCGTGATCCTGGGACGTGGCGGGTCGGGGAAGTCGACTTTGGCCGCCCGCCTCGGGGCCGTCACCGGGCTCCCCGTCATCGAGCTCGACCAGCACTTCTGGCGTGCGGGTCTCGAAGCGACGCCGCCCGAGCCGTGGGCCGCCGTCCAGGGCGAACTCGTCCGGGCCGAAGGGTGGATCATGGACGGCGACCTGGGGCCGTACGACGTCCTCGACGTCCGGCTCCGAGCGGCGGACACCGTCATCCTGCTGGACTTCTCGTTCTGGCGCTGCGCGTGGCGGGCGATCCGACGCTCCCGGGAACGCGCCGACTTCTGGATCTGGGTCTGGGACTACCGCCGCCGGAGCCGGCCGCTGCTCCTCTCGGCGATCGCGACGCACGCCCGCCAGGCGCGCCTGCACGTCTTCCGGAGCCCGTACGCGCTCAACCGCTTCATCAAGCACCTCGCCACCGACAGAACCCCGGACCAGCCGTAACAGGAACGCCCGAGCACCGAACCAACCCTGATGGGAGCGTCAGATCAGCCGGGGCCCGGTGCGGACCGCAACACCCCAAGCTCCTCATTCATCGCATCGAGAAAAGCGGCCACGGTACGCAGCTCGTCGGGGCTGAACCGCCGCAACACACTTTCAGTGCTGCCTGCCAGCGGCCGAAAGAAGGCGGCGGCCAGCTCTTTGGCCGCGTCGCGATAGTGCAGATGAACGACGCGCCGATCGTGCACGTCGCGAACCCGGCGGATGTGCCCGGCCCGCTCCAGCCGATCGAGGCACGCGGTCACCGCACCTGACGTGAGATTGAGCTCGTCGCGCAGCTTGCCCGGGGTGATCGGCGTCGGAGCGTCAAAGATCTTGATCAACGCCTGAACGTCCGTCGTGTGCAGGCTCTGCTCGTTGGCGAACTCGTGGGCGATGCGGTTGAACTCGGCGGTCATCCGGCGCAACCGGGTCGCGAACGACCTCAGGTCGATGTCCCCCTCCCCGCCGCCGTCCATGGAGCCATGCTACATTAACTCAATTATTGAGAATCTCAATGATTGAACTTTAGGGAAGGGCAACTCATGGCGCGGCGATCGATCCGCTGGCTCGTCCCGGCGCTGCTGGTCCTGGCCTGGCTGGCCGTGGGCGGCGGGACGGGACCGTTCGCCGGCAAGCTCACCGAGGTCTCCACGAACGACCAGGCGGCCTTCCTGCCCGAGAGCGCGGAGTCCACACGCGTACTGGAGACACAGGAGAAGTTCCGCCAGGGTGACACGCAACCGCTCATCGTCGTGTGGACGTCCAGCGGCGCGAACGTCACCCCCGAACAGCAGGCCGAGGCCACCCGCGCGCTGGCCGCCCTGCCCGGCACGCCCGGCGTCGTCGGCACGCCCACGCCCGCCTTCGGCTCCGACGACAAGCGGGCGCTGCGGGGCCTCGTCCAGCTCAGCCCCGACCTCAGCGGCGGCCAGCTCGGCGACACCCTGGAGCAGATCGGCGCGAAGTTGCCGGTCGAGGGCCTGAAGCCGCAGCTCGGCGGCCCCGCCGCGACCCGGGCCGACCTGTCCGACGCCTTCGCCGGCATCGACGGCGTGCTGCTCGGCGTCGCCCTGATCACCGTACTGATCATCCTGCTGGCCGTGTACCGCAGCGTGCTCCTCCCGCTGATCATCATCTCCGGCGCGGTCTTCGCGCTCGGGCTGGCGTGCGCCGTGGTGTACTTCCTGGCCGACCGCGACATCGTCCGGGTCGACGGCCAGGTGCAGGGCATCCTGTTCATCCTGGTCATCGGCGCGGCCACCGACTACGCGCTGCTGCTGACCGCCCGCTTCCGCGAAGAACTGGCCGCCGGCGCCGACCGCTACCAGGCCGGCCGCATCGCGCTGCGCCGCTCGGTCGAGCCGATCGTGGCCAGCGCCGCCACCGTGGCGCTGGGCCTGCTCGCCCTGCTGCTCAGCAACCTGACCAACAACCGCGCGCTCGGCCCCGTGGGCGCCATCGGCATCGCCTGCGCGGCGCTCAGCGCGCTCACGTTCCTGCCCGCGGCCCTGGTGCTGCTGGGCCGCGCCGCCCTGTGGCCGGCCCGCCCGCGCCCGTCCGAGGCGGGCGCGCACGGGCTGTGGAGCCGGGTCGGCGCGCTGGTCGACCGCCGCCCCCGCCTCGTCTGGGTGGCCTCGGTCCTCCCCCTCGTCGCCCTCGCCCTGCTCGCGCCCCAGCTCAACACCAGGGGCGTACCGCTGGACGAGACGTTCGTGAACGACGCGCCGTCGGTGTCCGCGCAGGCGGCGCTGAGCGAGCACTTCCCCGGCGGCTCAGGGCAGCCCGCTGTGATCGTCGCCCCCGCCGACCGGGCTCCGGCGATCATCGACAAAGCCCGCACCGTCAAGGGCGTCTCCGAGGCCACCACCGTGAGCGCCGGCGGCCGCCCGGGCGTCGATCCCAAGGTCGTCGACGGACGCGTGCTGGTGGAGGCCACCCTGCGCGACGCCCCGGACAGCGACGCCGCCCAGGAAACCGTCCAGCGACTACGCGCCACCCTGCACGGAGAGAACGGCGTACTGGTCGGCGGCTACAGCGCCCAGCGCTACGACACGACAGAAACCGCGAAACAGGACACCCTGCTCATCGTCCCCGTCGTCCTGGCGATCATCCTGCTCATCCTGATCGTCCTGCTGCGCTCCCTGGCGATGCCCGTGCTGCTGGTGGCCACCGTGGCGCTCAACTTCCTGGCCATCCTCGGCATCTCCACCCTGGTCTTCCCGCTGCTCGGCTTCACCGGCAGCGACGCCTCCGTGCCTCTGTACGGCTTCGTCTTCCTGGTCGCGCTGGGCGTGGACTACAACATCTTCCTGATGTCCCGCGTACGCGAGGAAACCGCCCGCCACGGGGCCCGCGAGGGCGTACTACGCGGCCTGGTCACCACAGGCGGGGTGATCACCTCCGCCGGAGTCGTGCTGGCGGCCACCTTCGCCGCGCTGGTGGTGATCCCACTGGCCTTCCTCGTCCAGATCGCCTTCATCGTCGCCGTCGGCGTCCTGCTCGACACCCTCGTGGTGCGCTCGCTGCTGGTCCCGGCACTGGTACGAGACCTCGGCGCCCGCGCCTGGTGGCCCAGCCGCCTCGGCCACAAACCTACGAAGCAGACCCCAGAACCCACCCCGGCCCACCACCACTGACCAAGATGAAGTGGCGAGCCTCTCCCCGCCCCACCACCTCAACCAAAGACCCCCATCTCCTCAGCCCAGAGAACCAACCACCCACCACCCCATACCGAAGACCCACCAGACCTAGGCAACGCAGGGGGCGAGGACCACCACCCTCCTCGCCCCCTGCCGAATGCCTCTTGCCGGAAGCCTCTTGCCGGAAGCACGCTCCCGAACGCGTCCACCGAAGCACCCTGCTGCAGGCATCCCGCCGCAAGCACCCTCCAAGAAGCCTCCCGCCGAAGCACCCTGCAGGCACCCCGCCGAAAGCGTCCTGCAGGAACGCACGCACTGCCGAAGTACCCCACTGAAGGCGTCCGCCGGAAGCGCCCTCCCGAAAGCCTCCCGCCAGAAGCACGCTGCCGAAATAGCCCCGCCAGAGGCGCTCACCCGACATTCCGTCCCACCGGCCTCAGCCCCGATCAAGCCTCCACAGCCCTGACCAAGCCCCCGCCCCGATCCGTACGCTGATCGTCATGGGACTCGATGCGACATCCTTGCGGCCGGCGGACGTGACCTCGGCCCTGTCAACGACCCTCACAGCCCTCACAGCCCTGACAGCCCTGACAGCCCTGACGGCTACGAGCGGCGCCCCTCCCTACCGCGTCGGCGGCACCAGCGCCGCCCTACTCCAAGGGGTCCACCTCCCCACCGGCGACGTCGACCTCCTGGTGTCACGGCGCGAAGACGTGAACACCTTCGCCACCGCCCTCTCCTCCCACCCCTGCCTGTACCCGCCGACCTGGATCCCAGAAAGCTCCCAGTACTTCACCAGATACGAGGTGCACGGTGTCCAGGTGGAGATCAGCACGGTAGAGCAGGAAACCGACTCCGACGCGATGGAGTGCATGGGAGTCGGCCCATGGCGACACCACGTCCTGATCCCATGCGGCCCACACCACGTTCCCGTCGTCCGCCTGGAACTACGCCTGGCCACAGAACTCCTACGCGACCGCCCCGACCGCTACGAACCCCTCCTCGACCACCTGTCCACCCACGGCTACGACGCGAACCTCCTGCACAGAGCCCTGACCGCCCGCCCCCTCCCACCCGACCGCCACCACTACGTCGAAACCCGCCTCACCCAACTCACACCACGCTCCCAATGACCGCCGATGTACATCCGGCCATACCCGCTTGAATAATGAACCGGTGATCGAAAGGTCCAACGGGCCCTCAGCCCATGAACCGGCCGGAACCTCCCCACTACCGCAAGACCGGTTCACCTCAATGCCACCGCACTCCGATCAATCCCCCGAATCCCGCCTCCATGACCGAATCACCGCGCTGACCAGAACAGCCGGTTACCGCGCCCACAACCCCCTCATCGTCGGCGTACAGCACGACAGCACCCCACCCGTCTTCCTGACCAGCGGACGAACCCTGGCCGGAAAACCTCTCACCCCCAGCACGATCGTCTACACCGCCTCCCTGTCCAAACAACTGACGGCAGCCTGCGCCGCTCTGCTCGTACGCCAAGACCGACTGGACACCGAATCGACCGTGGCGCACTGGATGCCCGAGTTCCCCTCCTGGGCCGCCACCGTACGAGTGCGCCATCTCCTCTCCCACACGAGCGGCCTGCCCACGGGCATCGAGTTCGACGACCTAGACCGCACGAACCTCGACCACACGACGTCCAGCGTCATCCACGCGCTCACCCGACTCGACCACCTCGCGAGCACGCCAGGAGCCGAGTTCCGCTACTGCAACGCCGGCTACGTCTGCCTGGCCGTCATCGTCGAACGCGCCGCGACCACCCTCTTGCCCGACTTCGCCCGAGACCACCTGTTCACCCCACTCGGAATGACCGCCACCCGCTTCTGGCCCGGCCCGGCCCCACATCCACCCGGAGCCGCACCCCTCGACCCGCACTACCCGGCACCACTCTCACTCGGCGACGGCGGCGTCTGGTCAACCGCCCCCGACCTCATCCGCTGGAACCAAGCACTGGAACACGACAAACTCGGCATCTCCGCCCTCCTACAGACACCCGCCCGCCTGGACGACGGCACGGAACTCGACTACGCCTGGGCCCTCGGCATCCGCGAACACGCAGGCCACCGCATCTACCAACACGGCGGCAGCTGGCCCGGCCTGACCACACAACTCGCCCGCTTGGCCGACCGACGCTCCAATTTCGTGATCATCGCCTTAGACGACAACCAGGACCGTACGAACACCCTGGCCAAAGCCCTGATCGAAGAACTGACCGGCCGACACAACGACTCGCTGCACTGATCACCATCAACGCGGGACGACCAATCCCCGCCATGAGCACGACCAGCGACACAACGACCCACCACCACCGACGCCACACCGCACTCAGCGCCCACCCCACCACCTGTGTCGACCACACTCCACATCGACACAGCACAGCTAACCGACGCTGACCAGCCCGCTCTCATAGGCGGCGATCACCAGCTGGGCCCGATCGCGCGCATGTAACTTGGCCAGCAACTGCCCCATATGCGTCTTCACGGTGGCCATACTGACAATGAGATGCTCAGCGATCTCAGTGTTCGACAACCCCTGCCCAACCAGCTTGAGCACCTCACACTCCCGCGCCGTAACACCATCCAGAGAACGGGACGACCGTTGCCGAGGTTGCGGCTGCTTGGCGAACTCCCCGATGAGACGCCGAGTCACGGAGGGCGCGAGCAGCGCCTCACCCCCGGCCACGACCCGGATCGCGGAGAGCAGATCACCAGGCGGGGTGTCCTTGAGCAGAAACCCACTGGCACCCGACCGCAGCGCCGAGAAGACATAGGCGTCCAGGTCGAAGGTGGTCAGAATCAGGACCTTCACCCCAGCGGTCGCCGGATCCCCGCAGATCCGCCGCGTCGCCTCGATCCCGTCGAGTTCGGGCATCCGGATGTCCATGAGCACGACATCCGGCCGCAACTCGGCGGCCCGCGCAACGGCCTGCAACCCGTTCTCCGCCTCCCCGACGACCTCCAGCCCAGGAGTGGCGCCGATCAGCACCCCGAAACTGGCCCTGAGCAACCGCTGATCATCAGCGATCAGCACCCGAACCCCACTCACCCGAACCCCCCTTCCACCGAAGGACACCCCTGCACCCACACCCCGCTCACGCGAGCCTCCCCACCAAGACCCCACTCACGCGACCACCCCCACCAGCGGAAGACCTCACCCGCACCCCGAACCCAACCACTCGGACAAACCTCCACCAGCAGGCCCACCTGCCCCGAACCCCGTTCCCGCGGACACCACCCGCCACCAAAAGGGCCACCTCCGCCCAGTCCCCACTCACGCAGGCACCCCTTCCAGCGGAAGCCTCGCATGCACCCGGAATCCCCGCCCCGCCATCGGCCCAGCGCTGAATTCGCCGCCATAAACAGCGACACGTTCGCGCATTCCGATCAGCCCATGACCGCCCACAGGATGGCCGATCAGCGCCCGGCGGCCGTCGTCGGTGACTTCGATCTCCATGGCGTTGTCCGTCCTGTCGACCCGAACCACGCAGCGCGCCGGCGCCGCATGCTTGATCACGTTGGTCAGGGACTCCTGCACGATGCGGTAGGCCGCGAGCCCGATGGTAGCCGGGACCGTGTCGATCCCGGCACCGATGCGCAGCGCGACCTGGGCCCCGGCGGAGGTGGCGTGGTCGGCCAGCTCGGCCAGCCGGTCGGCGGTCGGCGCCGGCTCCAACTGCGCCGCGTCCTGCGGATCCTCGTCGACGGCGCGCAGCAGGCCGAGCATGCGCCGCAACTCCCTGGCGGCCTCGCGGCTGGTGTCCTCGATGACGGTCAGGGCGGAGCGAGCCTCGTCGGGCCGCTCGTCGCCGACGTGGAGGGCCACGGACGCCTGCACCGTGATCAGGCTCAGACTGTGCGCGACGCCGTCGTGCAGGTCGCGCGCGATGCGCAGCCGCTCGTCGGTCAGCACCTGCCGGACGGCCCGCGTCTCGTGCTCCCGACGAGCGCGCACCGCCCGTCCGACCACCCACACCGCGACCGGAACGATGATCTGAGTGGCGAGTACGGGTAACGACCTGCCCCAATCCGGCCGCGGCTCCTGCGCCACCGCGAAGAGCACCGCCCCCGCGAACCCGCCCACGGACAGGACGAGCGCGGTCACGGCACGCCGCGACGACTCCGTCACGGCCACCGGATAGATCGCGAAGACGAGAAGCAGGTCGGGCACGACGGCCGCGTGGGGCGGCATCCACCGCAGCGCCACCGCCACTATGCTCGCCATGGCCACGACCGCCAGCACCGGCACGGGCCACCGGCGGCGCACCGCCAACGGCACCCCCATGAGCACGCCGGCAATGACGGGCAGCGGCTCGATGCTCCCGTCCGGCGGCAGCTGTTCGATGACGGCCAGCACGGCGAAGGACGTCAGGAACACGGCGAGCGCGAGGTCGCCGAGGAGCAGGAACGCGGGCCGCAGCCTCAGCAGCAGCGGCGGCCGGAGGTCATCGGTCATGGCCGAACGTTAGCCCGTACCGACCCGCCTCCGACTCAGACCACGGTATGAACTCCAGGACCAGACCGTGCTCCGATGTCCCCGGCCCTCGATTCCGCGACCGTTGACGCCATGACGAACCGACACGCACTCACCGGCATCTTCACCGAGCGCGGCGCCCAGACCGGACGCGCCCAGGCACACAACCTTACCCTCGCGGCCGACGACCAGCCCGGCCACGACCGGACGCGGAGCCTGCCGCTCGCGGCCGGTCACCGAGCCGGACGTGGCCGGGCGCGCAGCCTCACCCTCGCGGCGGCGATCGGAAGCGCGGCGATCTTCGCGGCGGCGACCGCGCCACCCGCGAACGCGATCATCGGCGGCCGCGACGCCACCGAAAACTACTCCTTCACCGTCACCCTGCGCGACGGCAAAGGCGTGCACTACTGCGGCGGCACTCTCGTCGCCCCGCAGTGGGTGGTGACGGCCGGCCACTGCTCACACGTCCCGATCCGCCAGGTCAGCGCCAAGGTCGGCGGTACGAACGTGGAGAAGGGCGGCAGCGTACGCCGCGTCACCAAGATCGTCAGACACCCCGACTACACCGCCGACCCCAACGACCTGCGACACGACATAGCCCTCTTCAAGCTCGACCGCCCGGTCCGCGAGACCCCGATCGGGATCGCCGCCGGGCCAGGCGCCCCGAAGACCCAGATCCGCCTCCTGGGCTGGGGCATGACCTGCGAAGACGGAAACGAGTGCCCGGAGCCGCCGATCACCCTCCAGGAGCTCGACAGCGACATCGTCCCCGACAGCCGGTGCGCGGGCATCGACGCCGCGAGCGACATCTGCTCCCAGCACCCCACCAAGAAGGCGCAGAGCTGCATGCTCGACTCCGGCGGCCCCATGGTGCGCAGGTTCGGCAGCCGCTGGGAGCTGGTCGGCATCACCAGCCGCGACGGCGACGAGAAGACCGACCCCAACTGCGTCGGCCCCGGCGTGTGGACCGACGCCGCGGCCTACAAAACCTGGATCCACAGAACGACCAGCACCACCAGCTGAGCCGTACGCCGAATTCCAAGCCGCAAAACCCCGAAATCACCAAAAATCCTCCATCATCCCCCTTGCCTTCCCGCATAGCACGCCACTCAACGAATCCCAGCCGACCGCAACCCCCAAAGCTCGGGATTCCCTCACCGGCACGATCAACACCAACGGCGGCAACGACCCCGGGCCGGGCAGCTCATCGATCCTGGTCGGCGCCGTAGGCCCGCGAACGCTCTTCGTCCGCACGGCCACCCCTTCCGCCCCGCACCCGAGGACCGTCGACGACGACCGCCCGTTCTCCCTCCACATCGCCTGCTGACCCACCCCCGATCACCCGATGGTGCAGCGCCCAACCCCTCCCCGCGCGCGCCCGGCGAACGACATCACACCGAAAGGTACGATCATGAGTTATCGAGCCCGTCTGCTCGCCGGCCTCGTCGCAGCCACCGGCCTGGCGCTGGGCGTCGCCGCCACTCCCGCGACGGCCCAGTCCGTCTACGACCCTTACGCCGGCTACGAGGTCTGCTGGGTGTCCGGCAACCAAGGACAGCAGGCCGGCCAGTGGGTGTCGTACTTCTGCGCACAGAACGGCACCCCACAATGGTGGCTGTTCACCACACCTTGACCGGCGGCTCCCCTCCACTCAGCGATTAGAAAGCCGCGACTCGGCGGGGCCAAAAGGCTCCGCCGAGTCGCGGCAACGTCCATCCACGGCGATCGTCGAGGTCACGAATCGTCCGGCAGCGGCTCCCCGGTCTCCAGCAGCGACTTCAGGCTCGCCACCACGTTCGGCCAGCCATGGCTTACCATCTCGGCCAGCATCGACCCGGGCTCGAAGCCGTCGTGCACGACGGTGAGCTTCACGACCTGCCCGGACTCCTCGATCGTGAAGGTGACCTTCGAGCGGGGCTCGCCGGACAACCGGGCGAGCATCTCGTCGTCCCACTCGAAGCGCTTGGCGAGCTCCGGGGTGATGGCGTGCCAGGTGTAGGAGAGCCGGCTGTACGGTTCTGCCTCCAGGACGACCTGCTCCGGGTCGCTGATCAGCACGCCGTGGTTGTCCCAGGTCATCGGCGAGCCGGGGGCCCAGTCCGTGGTGAACTCCGTGGCCCAGTAGCGACGGGTGAAGGCGGGCTCGGTCAGCGCCTGCCAGAGCTTCTGCGGGGTGGTGTGGATGTAGGTGGTGTAGACGAAGGTCGGCGCGTCCATCGGGGCGTCCTCCAGAGCGAGTTTCAGGTCGGCCAGGGCTTCGACCCTGGCCCGGTCGTAGCGGCTGATCCACCGGTGGGCGATCTCATGCACGGGCGCGGCGTTGAGGTAGTGCAGCTTCTCCCGGCCCCGCCGTACGGTGGTGACGAGCCCGGCCTCCTCCAGCACCGCGAGGTGCTTGCTGACGGACTGCCTGGCCATGTCGAGTCCGGCGCACAGCTCGCGCAGCGTCTGCCCGTTGCGGGCGTTGAGCGAGTCGAGCAGCGCGCGCCTGCTCGGATCAGCCAGCGCTTTGAACACCTCGTCCATGCCCGCCCTCGTACCCGTGTCGCCGCTTGTCGATATGCAGCCGTTTGGCTGCCTTTCCATTTAGGCAGCCAAACGGCTGCCTGTCAAGGCGCACTCACCGTATCGAGCCCGTCCCGACCCCTTCAACCAGCCACACCCGCCCTCCACAGCCCGCCGACAACGGCCGCGCGCCCAGAAGGCAGGTCGAACAGGCACCCAATTCGGACATCGCGCGATCGACTAGGCTGACGCGACCGCAGACGAAGGGAAGACACCCAGCCGATGACCGCACTCTCCCTGCCCATCACCACCGAACGGCTCACACTCCGTCGGTTCAGGCTGGACGACCTCGATGACCTGTACGCGTACCAGAGCCTGCCCGAGGTGGCCCGCTACCTCTACCGTCCGCCGCTCACCCGCGAGCAGTGCGCGGAGAGCCTGACCCGGCGCGCGGCCGACCAGGCGTGGACCGAGGACGGCGATGACCTGGTGATCGCGGTCTGCCGCACCGGCGAGGCGACGGTGATCGGCGAAGTGGTGCTGAAGCTGGCGAGCACGCGGGCGCGCCAGACCGAGATCGGCTGGATCTTCAACCCCGCGTACGGCGGCCGGGGCTACGCGACCGAGGCGGCGCTCGCGACCGCCTCGGTCGCCTTCGCCGAGCTGAGCACCCACCGGCTCTTCGCCCGCCTCGACGCGCTCAACACCGGGTCCGCGAACGTGTGCGAACGCCTCGGCATGCGCTGCGAGGCCCGCCTCGTCGAAAGCCATCTCGACGGCGACCGCTGGGGCACCGAATGCGTGTACGCGACCCTCGCCCACGAGTGGAAGTCCAACCAGCCCTAGCCAGCGGCAGTCGCAGGACCCTCAACAACCACCGGCCCCTCTACGCTTCGAGTTCGCACTCGTCCAGCCGAACGTACGGTCAGCCGGCAACCAGCCCCTCGACGGCCGCGTCATGGATGAGAGCTGCCGGACCCCATTTCCGCCGGCCGATCACCGGCCGAGGCGGGGTGCCGGTGACGCACCATGAACACGTCCACCTCATCCTCGGTCTCGACCGTGAACCCGTGCCGCGCGTACAGCCGGCGGGCCGGACTGCCCTGCAGCACGTTCAGCCGAACCACGGCGCCCTCGCGATCACACCGTTCCAGCAGCCCGCCCAGAACGGCAGTCCCGACGCCCCTGCCCTGCACCTCCGGCCCCAGATAGAAGTGCTCCAGCCAGTAGGCGTCCTCCGCCGACCGCAATGCCACGCACCCGGCCAGAGCGCCATCCACCTCGATCATCCAGGTGTGCGCCGGCGCGAACCCGTCCCGCAGCCGCTGCCGCACCCGCTGTTCGTCATATCGCCCGAGCCGCTCAAGATCCGGCCGCAACACCACGGCCCGCAACTCGGCCACCGCCTCGACATCTGCCACCGAAGCCGGTCGAAGCACCCAATCCGCCACGAACGTCATGTTATCGCCCCCGATCAGTGCCGACCCGACGATCAGGGACGCCGCAATCTCACGGCAAGAAAGGACGGGGTTCGGCGGAGCTTGTCATACCTGGCTTCGTCGACCTCCCGCAAGGCGGGCGCGGGCCGCGGCTCGACCAGTTGCTCCAGCACGAACCCGGCGCCCAGGAGCTCACTCATAAAGCTCTCCAACGGCGTGCGCTGGTAGTGAATCGAATGCTCGCCACCGGCGAGAACCAGGTCACTCCAGTCGCGACTGAAGTACGACTCTCCGAAATGACGCCAGTCGGCTGTGGGGTGGCTGGTTGATACCAGGAGCCATCCACCCGGTCGCAGAACACGGCGCAGTTCGCCCAGCAACTGCTCCCGATTCCTGATGTGGTGGAACACAGGGGCGCAGACCGCACCGTCGAACGACGCGTCATCGGCATAGCGGATCCAGAACGGCGCATTGGCAACGAGGACGATCACGACACCGATAGCGACGTACCACGGCACGAGCGCACTGCGGAGCGAACCGACCGGCGCCTTCGCTTTGTGGTCGGCCGACGTGATCCGAATGGTCCAATAGAGAAACAAGGCGAATCCGATGGGGATCCCGAACTTGAACGTCTCGGGCCCGTACCAGGAGGGATGGCTGGCCCATATCAACAGGAGGAAGACCGCGACCGAGAAGACGATCAGAAACGGTAATCCAGGCGACTTGTTGATCACGGCGCCACATTGGCGGTACCCGAAGGCACCCACTCGTCGCCGACGACGACACCACCACCACCGAGATCGAGCCTCCTAGGGTGCACCACCGACACCTGACCCACCCCACACCCTCAACCCGCAGGCGTCCGCCGCCCCCTCCACTCGGCACCCGATCTACCATGATCCACGTGGCCTCATGGACAAGCCGCTATCGGTCAGGCGAGCACGTCGCCGTGTGGAATGAAATAAGCGCCCATGGGGCCGCCGGCGTGCCCGAGAACCTTCGGGAGGATGCCGAAAAGGTGGCATTCGAGACCATGCACCGAGTTGCGACCAACCTCGATGTGCTGGTCGATCGCCTTTCGTCCGCGAACTACGCCTTCGCCTCTCCCGACACCGCCCGGCAGTCCCCCACGACAACCGATCTCGAAGCAATCGCCAAGGCCGAAACGATCATCGGCCCCCTCCCCCTGTCCGTGCGCGCCTGTCTGACGATCGTCGGCTCCGTCGACTTGTGCGGCGACGGCGGCTCACTGCTGCCGCACGTTCGTTACCACACGCCTCTCCACGAGTCCTGCGATGTCGGCCCCGACCCTTTGGTTCTCCACTCTGGCCAAATGCTCTGGGACCAGCTCAGCTCAGTGGTGGGAGACCTCGACCTGGGATGTGCGTGTACGGATCCAGGGGAAGAGGAACCGTGCGCCTTTCACGCCAGCGGCTTCAACTTCAGCATCGCACCGGACAGAGCAGCCAAAGAGAACTTCAGCGGGGGCGACCAGTACGTCAATCTCCCGGCCGCGCACCCCGACCCGCAACTCGAATGCGAATGGGCGCCCATTTCGCTGCTTGGCTACCTGCGCCTGTCGCTCGCATGGGGCGGATTCCCTGGCTACAGCATCCGCCCGGCAGACGTACCTCCACCGCCCTTCCTCACAAAGCCCAGCAGCCCACTACTGGAGTTCTAAGTGAGCCGCGTCCCTCGTGTTGTCGCACTGGTTGCGATCGCGGCCGCAGTCGTCGCCACCGCGTTGCACGAGACGGTGGCCTTCGTACTGCACCTGATGCGCCTGCCGCGAGGCCGTGGCCGCCACGCCGCAGAAGCGACTCCTGCACCTCAGCCCGCGCGACTCCTGCACGAAACCGACCCCCAGGCGACACCCTCGCATGGAAAGGACCGCACGGGCGCGACCGCGGAACCGTCGCTTTGATACCAACGATGGCACGGCGATCAGGCTCTCGACCTCAGCCTCAGCCGTTTCCCCAACGAAGGCTTGCTGACACGAGCGACTGTCCCGTGCGGCGCCTCGCCGGTCATGGCGTACTTGAAGAACGCCTCAAGGTTATGCTCGCTCCCGTTGTGGATCCGCTTGGCGACTTTATTGTGCGGATAGCCGCGAAGTTCGTCGGGGCTCTCCACCGCAGCGGCCTTCTCCTCCGTGCAGTAAACCCATTTCCAGTCGCCGTTCCGAACGATCATCTCGCCCAGATAAGCCCCCGCACCCATGATCACGCCGTGAATGACCTCGGGAGGTGGCTTCGACGCGACGAAC
Source organism: Nonomuraea sp. NPDC048892 (assembly GCF_040649735.1). NCBI lineage: Bacteria > Bacillati > Actinomycetota > Actinomycetes > Streptosporangiales > Streptosporangiaceae > Nonomuraea > Nonomuraea sp. NPDC048892. The sequence goes on from NZ_JBEZFZ010000006.1 coordinate 138,103, forward strand.
TCGGCACAGTAATTGTCAAGATGGTGAATGAACGCGGGGTCCCAGTCGAAGGAGTATCCGTCTTCGCGTGTGTGCTCCACGAAGAGTTCAGCCAGGCTCCGCATATGTTCGGCAGTCTCAGCGTCACTGGGCGGCGGTTCCTGCTGCGACTTCCTGGCCACCATCAACTCCTACGTCTCGATCTTGCCCATCAGCGCAACTTCTCATGAGACAGCCTGGGAACGGAGACTCCGTCCGCGCACCCACCCGACTCAGGCGAGCCTCCTCCACCATCGCGGCATACTCAGGACCAGAGAACGACCAGGACCTCACACCTCGTGTCGGGCCTAACCTTCTCGCGGCGTTCCCAGGTGTCCGCCTTGACCCACTTCGTACGCCTCGCGAAGCCAGCCAGCGAATTCCTCATCAAGCTCGGCGAGATCAGCGATTCGGAAAGCATGAACGAACAGCCGCTTCGTGTACGGAGACACACTGGTGATGCGAGCATCGTCACTGATCGTGCGCTGGATGTCGAAGTACCCTCGAAGCCCTCGCGCGTCTGGCTTTACTCCGGCGAATCCGCGACGCGTCCCTTTGACGGTGATCATGCCCTTGGACACCGCGTACGTAAACGGTCCGCACGCCTCAACCAGCCTGATGAACTCGTGGTACAGGGCTACCGATGCGTCGGGCTTGTCTTGTAAGTGATCGTCGATCGTCCATGCCTTCTGATCCATGAACCGAGAAAGTAGCAGGCGGTAGCGACAGTCTTCGGGCTGCGAACTCGCACGTTCTCCCCCTTCCTGATCACCCCGTCATCGTCGACCCATCCGAATGGAGAAGCCGACCCTGATCTGCTCGGCCCGCCCCGGGTCGATAGTGGCGAGGCGATCAAGCTCCTGCACCACCCCCAAGTTGGCCGTGCGTGCCGATGTCGGCAGCCTGCGACTCACGGTCACCACCTGAGAGAGAACCGACCCAAGCACTAACTTGCCTTCCTAAGTTAGGATGCTAAATTGCAAGTGTGGAACGAAAGCTGAGCTTCAACCTGCACGTGCTCACTGCCCTCCTGGACCGGGCGGCTGATCGCATCCTGCGGGCGGAGCACAACATCTCGTACAGCCGCTTTCTGGCGCTGACCCTCGTGGGAGAACTGGGCGCCTCGACGCAACGAGCCCTTGCCGACTCCCTCGGTGTGACCGAACCGTCGGTGAGCCGCATGACCGCCATCCTCGCCACCGAGGGACTTCTCGAGGTCCAGCCCGACCCGGCCGGAGGGCACCGCCGGCAGTTGAGCCTCACGGACAAAGGAAAGCAACTGGTGGCGTCGGTCCAGCAGGGCTTCGAAGAGCGGATGGCCGCACTCGTCGCACACAGCGGTGTGCCGTACGCCGAGTACGCCGAGCACACCGCGCGACTGCTGGCCACCTTCGACCGCGCAGAACGGGAGAGAACCGAATGAATCAGAGCATTCAAACTCCGCCGGCCCACCAGAACACCGTCTCTTCAGCTGACGGCACACCGATCGGCTACCAGACGATGGGCACCGGACCGGACCTCATTGTGCTCGGCGGCGCCCTGCGCACCTCGGAGGACTACCTGCCGCTGGCCTCCGCACTGGCCCGGTCCTTTACGGTGCACCTCGTCGAGCGGCGCGGGCGTGGGGCCAGCGGCCCTCAAGGACCCCAGTACGACTTAGGGAAGGAAGTAGAAGATCTTCTTGCGGTCCAGGCGAAGACCGGAGCCCGGTTGGCGTTCGGTCACAGCTACGGCGGCCTCGTCATCCTCGAGACCGCACGGTCGTCCCAGGTGTTCGATCGCATCGTCGTCTACGAGCCCGGAGTGCCCGTCGTTCCCGTCCCCACCGGCTGGATGTCCCCTTACCGGGAACGGCTGGCCGCAGGCGACCCCTATGGCGCGTTCGTTCACTTCATCCGGGGGTCCGGTGGGACACCGGCCTTCATGACCAAGCTCCCGTACTGGTATCTGCGTTTTGCGTTGCGCATCGGCTTTCGCGGGCCAGGCTGGCAGCGGATGCGGCCCCTCTTGCAGGCCAATGTGGCCGAGCACGAGCAGATTGCGGCTCAGCAGGGCAGGCTCGCCGAATTCGCGGCCGTCAACGCTTCGGTGCTGCTCCTTTGCGGGAGCCGTACCGCGCGCGCCGGCAGAGCCGAGTTCGAGGCTCTTCGCGACACCCTCGCCAACGCCACGCTCGAAACCCTGAACGGCCTCAACCATTTCGGCCCGCATGGAAAAACGGCGCCGGTTGTGGCCGAGCGGGCCATGACCTTCCTTCTTTGAGCTGTTTCAACCAGGCGATCGTCCCAGCTCTGAGAGAACGCCTGCGCCTTTGCGTGAAGCTCAGAGTGCAGTTAGCAAGCGTATGCCTGTGATGTCGCAGTGTGATCGTAGGGATTTGTAGCGTCACCGCCGGTTGGCGGGCCCTGTCGTGCTGTGATGGGTGAGTGACTGAGCGCAAGCCATACCCGAGCGACTTATCCGACGCGCAGTGGGCATTGATCGAGCCGGTGCTCACGGCGTGGAAGGCCGCGCACCCGTCCGTCAGCGGTCACGAGGGCAACTACGAGTTACGCGAGATCGTCAACGCCATCCGCTACCAGGGGCGGACCGGCGTGCAATGGGACTACCTCCCGCATGACCTGCCGCCCAAGAGCGCGACGTACTACTACTTCTCCAAGTGGCGCGACGACGGCACCGACAAGACCATTCACGACCTGCTGCGCTGGCATCTGCGCGAGAAGAAGAGGCGATTAGCCGACCCGAGCCTGGTCGTGCTGGACACCCAGAGCGTCCGCGTCGCGGCCGGGGTCCCCGCCTCCACCACCGGAAAAGACGCCGCCAAGCGCGTGCCGGGCCGCAAACGCGGTCTGGCGGTGGACGTGCTGGGCCTGGTCATCGCCGTGGTCATGCTGGCCGCCTCAGCGCATGAGAACGCCGCCGGGATCGCGCTGCTGGACCGGGTCGCCGCCACCACCGAGGGCACGGTGACCAAGGCGCTGGTCGACCAGGGGTTCAAACAGGCCGTCGTCGCGCATGGCGCGGGCCTGGGCATCGATGTGGAGATCGTCGAGCGTAACCCTGCCGGCAAGGGGTTCGTTCCCCAGCCCAGGAGGTGGGTCGTCGAGCAGACGTACGGCATCTTGATGTTCCACCGCCGTCTGGTCCGCGACTACGAGCACCTGCCGGCCAGTTCCGAATCACGGGTGTATTGGGCGATGACCGATGTCATGTCCCGCCGCCTGACCCGCGGCCCGGCCCCACCTGAGCGGTGGACATGACCAGGCCCGACGGGCGCCCGCCCGACCCCGGCACCTGGCTCCTGGATCGGATCGACGCCCGCGAGCACATCCTGACCGGCCAGATCGAGCAGACCCAGGCGGAAATCGACACTCTGACCGCACGTCTGAGCGAACTCAGCGAGCAGGTCGAGCACCTGCGGATCAGCCGCAAGACCCTCATCTCGCTCGCCGAGGAGGACCCCACTCCCGCCGAGTCGTCCGCGCCGCCGATAGTCTCCAATCATCCCGCCTACCAGCAGATTCTCGCCATCTTCGGCGAGGTCGGCGGTTCCCTGCGCGCCCGCGAGCTGGCCATGGCCCTGGACCTGCCCCTGACGCGCAACGACATTCAGAACCTCCGCGCCAAGCTCAAACGCCTGACCGGTCGCGGCATCCTTGTCGAAACCGAGCCGGGATTGTTCACTCAGCCACGCCCATAGCTCGACCGGTAAGCCTCCGATCAGCCGGCCTATCGCAACGCCAACGACGAAAGGGACATCAGCTCGCGGAACGCACTCTCAGAGCCGAAGCGTTCCATCAAGGGCGGCGCGATGCGCAGGAACGGGTTCAACAAGATCAGGATTGCAGCCAGCGTCCATCGCGATATTCGATCGGAATCGCATCGTCCCCTGGGTCGATCCCAAGCGCCTCCAGCTCTTCGAACCACCGGTTCCGCTGGGATTCCGGCAGCCGTGTCCCGCACCAGGGACAAAAGGAGATGCCGATGAAGGAATTGCCACCGTCGTGGACGAGTAAGCCGTACTCAACGAACCGCTCATCGAACTTGACCAGCGCATCTGGGCAGTCGGACACATCCGGATGCCGATCGCACTCCCAAGTGACCTGACGAGCCATCAACTCACAGCAGTGCTCGTGCACCGGACACCTCTCTCCTCCTATTGGCACGCAGAGATCAACAACCCTAGGTAACTTCAGGTGGCGAATCCATCGGCCCGCCTGAGCGTTCAGGGTGAGAGCTGGTGACGGAAATCGAACCCGCGCTGTCGGCTTGGGAGCTCTTTCAAGATCGTAGCCACCGCCCAGGGGAAACGCCGACCTGGGCATACGCCGGTCGAGCGACTGTACGGTCACCACTTGCCTTGTCCTCGCCCGCGCTGACGACCTGGGTGTCATCACCTCTGCCGCCGCTCTCGTCGAGGTAGTCCACCCTCACGTCAACCGGCAGGCCTGAAGTGGACGCTATCCCGCCTCGTCAGCGTGCCGATCACTGAACCAATCGCTCGCCGGAGCAATGCTTGAGACCTGTGGATCACCGGGAAAGGGGTGTACCTTCCCGGTGATCATGTGATTCCACCAAGCATGACCGACGCGCCAACGTCGGCCGGAAAGGCACACCCGTGCTCACCGTAGTCCCTGATCCCTCCAGCGGCGACCACGCCGCCGCCACCCCGGCCCCGACGCCGGCGCTGATCGACGAGCTGGTGCGCGAGGGCGCCCGCCGCATGCTCGCCGAAGCGCTCAAGGCCGAGGTCGACGCCTACATCGCCGCCTTCGCCGACGAACGCGACGAGGCCGGCCACCGCCTGGTCGTCCGCAACGGCCACCACCAGCCCCGCACCGTGCTGACCAGCGGCGGCGCGATCGAGGTGCAGGCCCCGCGCGTCAACGACAAGCGCATCGACGAGGCCACGGGGCAACGCCGGCGCTTCTCCTCTGCCATCCTGCCACCGTGGTGCCGCAAGAGTCCGGCCATCACCGAGGTGCTGCCGCTGCTCTACCTGCACGGCCTGTCCACCGGCGACTTCGTGCCGGCCCTCGGTCAGTTCCTCGGCTCCGGCGCCGGGCTGTCGGCGCCGGTCATCACCAAACTCACCGAGCAGTGGAAGGCCGAGCAACGCGCCTTCGCCGGACGCGACCTGGCAGGTGTCGACTACGTCTATGTGTGGGCCGATGGCATCCACGTCAACATCCGACTGGAGGAGCACAAGCTCTGCCTGCTGGTGCTGATCGGGGTGCGCGCCGACGGCCGCAAGGAACTCATCGCGCTGACCGACGGCTACCGTGAGTCGGCCGAATCCTGGGCCGACCTGCTGCGCGGTTGCGCCCGGCGCGGCATGCGCGCCCCCGTGCTCGCGGCCGGCGACGGCGCGCTCGGCTTCTGGTCCGCGCTGGCCGAGGTCTTCCCGCAGACCAGAGCCCAGCGCTGCTGGTTCCACAAGATCGCCAACGTGCTGTCGGCGCTCCCGAAGTCCGCCCACCCAGGAGCGAAGAAGGCCCTCGCGCAGATCTGGAACGCCGAGAGCAAGGATCACGCGCTGGCCGCGGTCGCCGCCTTCGAGGCCGCCTACGGCGCCAAGTTTCCCAAGGCCGTCGCCAAGGTCACCGACGACGCCGAGGAACTGCTGGCCTTCTACGACTACCCGGCCGAGCACTGGCGCCATCTGCGCACCACCAACCCGATCGAATCGACGTTCGCCACCGTCCGGCACCGCACCAAGGTCACCAAGGGCCCCGGCTCCCGCGCTGCCGGCCTGGCCATGGCCTTCAAGCTCATCGAGTCCGCTCAGCGGCGCTGGCGCGCGGTCAACGGCGCCCACCTGGTCGCCCTGGTCCGCGCCGGCGCCACCTTCATCGGCGGCAAACTCGTCGAACGCCCGACAGAATCACCCGTCCCCACAGCCGCCTAGGAACTCACGATCCACAGGTCTTGACTATTGCTCGCCTCCCTCCGGCCGGAGGCGCAGGCGACGACCGCTGCCAAGGACACGACGCCTGTTTCCCGAGCTGAAACGCGTTCCACAGGGTCAGGCATGCGCTTGGGACTTGCTCCGATAGTCGTGCGAACGGCCATGCTGTGTGATCCGTCGTCGAGATCGACAGTCGGCCCAGGGTCGTTGGGGTGGCAATCTTGTGGCGACCCGGCGGGGAAGGCCCGAAAGGGGCAATCCGAGCGTCAGCGAGGCTTGTTCGGAACGGGCATCAGCCAGCTCATCGTGTAACCAGGCAACGGGCAGCGAAGCGAGCAGGCCGGGATTTGAAGGGGGCGGAGCTCCCTGGGAGGCACGGTCTGAAACACCAAGGCGCGAAGCGCCCCATGTGGAAGGTCATGCAGTGAGGCTCGGAAGCGATTGGAGCAGGTGACTGGATCGAACCCGTGCCGTCAGCTTGGGAACCCTTTCGAAATCATGGCCTCTGAACAGGGGAAACGCTGACGTGGACATATACCGGTCGAGTGACCGTGAGTCCCCGCGACTCCCCGCTGGTCGCTCCCCGAGCGGGCACGCAGCGGGCACGTACTTGCCAGTGCCCGCGTGAGCCACCGATACTCGTGGTGATCCGCTGGCAAGCCCGCCCTCGTACCTGCTTGGTGAGCCGTATGGCAGCGCGTCGGGGCACTGGCGCGACGAAGGTGTCTTGGAAGTCAGCGGATCTTCAACATGCGAATTAAAAGGGCCCAAGCACTCCGCACGGCGATCATCCCGGAGACGGAGTGCCCCGCCGGAAGCGTGGGCTTGGCGTTGACCAGCGCTGGAGTCGAGCACCGCGGTTCAGACCTCGTTCCAGTTGTCAAGGATGTAGACGGGTGCCTCTTCCACGTCCAGCCATTCGGCTTCGATACCCATGCCAGTGGACGACTCGATGAAGGCGAACGCTGCGCTGCGTTTGCCGCGGTAATCCTCCGTGTCTAGGCCCTTGAGCATGGAACGGAACTCGGCCAGGACACTCAAATCACCTTCTTGGCAGGTGTGCTCGGCGAAGATGAAGTTCCGCATCCGTGCCCGGATCTTGCCGTCGGCTGCGTGGAGCATCGTGTATCCCCCGTTGAAGTGCCAGGTCGTCATCCACACGCGTGACTCCTTGCTGAGTTCGGTGAGGATGTGATCGGGTGTCGCGAAGCCGTAGGAGAACTCGAGGAAACCCCAGGCTCCTTCACCTTCGTAGACGAAGAGCACAGGCAAGTCCTCTTCACCGGCCTCCTCTCCGGGATACGCCATGGTGCGTTTCTCGGGATCACGGCCTCCGTTCAGCCACCGCAGGAGATCGTCCACCGTGATCTCTTCATCGAGGGGTTGCACCACGGTCCAACAGAGGGCGTCCTCAAACCACTGCTGCCGGCTGAACAGACTGCGGTAGTGATCAATCACGTGGTGATTGTCGCGGAAGCTGCGGGGTGGGACACCCCTTCGACTTTCTCCATAGAGCTGCAGAGAGGAACGCTGCGTGGACCGGCGATCGTCCCAAGCGCGTGTGGTGCTTACGCCGTGACGAGATGCATCTGTGCGGCGGCGCGACAATCCCGGTCGGAGAGTTCGGTCCGTGCGGCGCGGCTGAACTGGCGGAGCGCACTGGGCTGAAGTAGCCGGCATTGGCACGCTTCGAGGCAGGCGGACCATGTCGACCATTCCCATGCTGGAACGCCTGGCGGAGGCGTGCTGTGTGATCCGTCGTCGAGATCGACAGCCGGCCCAGGGGAGGAGGGGCGGCAATCTTGCAACGACCCGGTGGCTAGACCCGGAAGGGACAATCCGTGCGTCAGCGAGGCTTGTTCGGGGCGAGCATCAGCCAGCCCACCGCGTAACCAGGCAATGGGCGGGCCCGAAGGCGAGCGAAGCGAGCGGGGTTTTCAGGGGGTCGAAGGGGGCGGAGCCCCCTGGGAGGCGCGGTCTGGAACACCAGGGCGCGGAGCGCTCCACGTGGAAGGCCATGCAGTGAGGCCCCGGAAGCGGTTGGAGCGGGTGACGGGAATCGAACCCGCGCTGTCAGCTTGGGAATTGCAGGGATCTTGCCTCGTAGGGACGCTGACCTGCGACTGAGGCCGGTCGTGAGTGACCGTGGTTGCCCCCTCGTCACCGCCCTTAATGGCACGCTAATGGCACGACGATCAGCCCGCGACCTGGTGTTTCCCGCGCGACGCGCACACGCCGCCCGCCTGATCATCCCGTCTGCCGTCGACCCGCCCGAAGGGGAAGCGGGCCAGGGCCACGGGTACCAGATGGAGCGCCCCACCGGACGAACGATCTGGTACCCGTGGCCCTGGTCTGCTCGGCTTGTCCCGGGTCGATGGCGGGCGGGATGATCAGGCTTCCACCTCAGCGATCTACGGTCTCCAGAGCCTTATGGCCATCATCCCGGAGCCGGAGCGTCCCCGCCGGAGGCAGCTTCAATGCATGATGGCAAGGTGTACCGACCTCCAGGACATCGGGTGTCACGCCAGGGCGTCACCTACTGTCAGCGCGTGTTCGACGACACCTTCGGCTGGCTGTTCCGAGAACTGCCCGAAGCTACCGATTACGGTGTAGACGCGCAGGTAGAGATCGTCATTGACGACACTGTTGGCAACTTGGTCACCGGCAAGTTACTCGGACTCCAAATTAAGTCAGGCAGGAAGACCTATTTCAGGGAGCCTTGCGACCGTGGCTGGTTGCTTCGACCTAAAGAGAAGCATGTGCGCTACTGGTCCTCCTACGCTATGCCGGTCCTACTGGTGATCTACGACGAGATCGACCAGCGGGGTTTCTGGCAGCTAGTCAACGGAATATGCCCCGCACTTGCAAACGCAGCGACAGGAGGGTGGAAGGTATGGGTGCCAGAGACTCACGATCTAGAGGCTCCTGGCAGCATGCTTGCTCTGCGGCAAATCGTGGGTGGCGGCGGCCACTACACATACGAGCTTCCGGACACCTCACCGTGGAACACGAGAAGAGTTTCAGGAGTTACGGTCTCGTTTGGTCCTACCGAGCCGCTGTGGCGCCAGCCGTCGTTTTGGGAATGGCAAGACTACGTTGAGTTGGCCAGGCCCGAGGTCGAGCCGCCTAACGCTGAGTAGCGGCCCGCGCGCGTCGCGCGCGAGAACGGCCCCCAGGCCGCACGCGCAGCGTGCGGGCGTGCGCGGGACGCGTGGCGGCGCGCAGCGCCGCCCTTGATACCTACAAGAGCAATTCGGCAGTGTCCGTCCTCCACGCGCACTGACCGCGTTAGGCGTCCCTGCGGGCAAAGCCTTGTTACTCATATAGAGAGCCGAAAATCTTCTATTTTCTGACGTAAAAGCGATGTCGGATCACCTCCTGACTGCTTACTCGCAATCATCTGCCGGAGATCCTCGTCTATAAGCACAAGGACCATTTTGTGATGATAGAGCCACTGCTCGCGCTGAGTTAAGCGGGCCGCACGGTCGGCACCACTCCTGGTAACTATCAATCCAAACAGGCCGGCGCCGTGCTGACTCAGATAGTTGGCGAGTTGCAGCACCTGCGTTTTCCCAACTAGCTTGGCGTAGTTCTTGGCATCCACGACAATATAATCTGCGCGATAATGACTGCGGAGAAAGTGAAAGAAATCATCGTTACAATAGTTCGGTAGGATCATGTCTCGACGGTTTATTTTAGAAGCCGTCGCATGTTCCGTAAGTGGTGCCTCAAGCGGTGGACAGAACAGGTAGGCGAGTATTTGAGCACACAAGGATTGGTACTCAACCCAGTGTGACTTCCCGGCGGGAGTCCTGTTAAGCTTGTTCAAGAGCTGCGTACCGAGCTCCTGCTCCCGCGGACGGTGGTAGCGGCCTTCTGGATCAAGAAACCGAGCAGCCTCGTCTTCTAGGCCATGATTACGTGCCTGTTCTTCGATCCATTCGCGCGAGAGCACGTCAATGCCCTCTTGCTGGAAACGGTCATGCCTTACAGGGGTGAGCGGATCAGGTATAGCTAGGGCCATCCGGGGAGATGGCCGGTCCGGATAAGCTTTCAGGTAAGCCGAACGATAGTGCTTGAGTTGCTCCACAGCCTCCCTGAGGCGTCGGTCCGTTTGTGGTGTCTCCCGCTTGGCTTCAATGAGGATAGCTCGTGAACCGCTTGGGGTGGACTCTTCGATCAGGAAATCAACCATGGCCCCACGGGTTAAGCGTGCCTCATGGATCACCTCACCCGTGAAAACCCTTCTGAAGAGGTCCAATAGAAAGAGTTGAAACTCTATCTCTCTGGGCCTACCGGGCTGTTCAGCGCTCATACGAGTCACCCTTTTCCACTGCATATTCATTTGCGGTTGGCAAGTGTGCTTCGTTGATCAACTCCACGATGTCACCTACGAGCTTAGGGGCGGCAACGATCGTTGCCGAAGAGGCCATCGTGTGCGGACTGCCGTCCCTATCTACAACCACAGCTCCAGCTTCGCGCGCGACGACAACGCCTGCCGCCGTATCCCATGGATTGTTACTGAGCATAATGACGGCGTCGATCCGGCCATCAGCCACCCAGGCGAGATCGATCGCGGCTGAGCCGAACATTCGGATGCGCTGGACGCGAGCGGCGAGTTCTTTGGTCAGGGCGAGCCGAGGCCGGTTGCGCTCGTCGGCGTTCTCACCCACGGCGTAGTCGCCAATAGCCACGATCGCGGTCTGCAACTCTCGGGCATCGCTCACACAGACTCCAGATCCGTTGACGACTGCGCCGGCCCCTTCCGCGGCCAAGTAGCGGAGGTTGAGGAACGGTAGGTCGATCACGCCGAGTGTGGGTGTGTCCTTGTCGATCAGGCCGAGTGAGACACCGCAGAGCGGGATGCCGTGCAGGAAGTTGGCTGTTCCGTCCACGGGATCCAGCGCCCACATCAGGCCGTCGCCCCGATGGCTGACGCCTTCCTCCTCACCCAGGAATCCGATCTCGGGCGACTCACGGGACAGAAACTCCCGTACGGCCTGTTCTACTGCGTAGTCCACCTCCGTCGCCATGTCCCTATCTCCCTTGGCCGTGATGACGCCGGGAGCTTTGGTGCGGATGATCTCGCTGGCGATCGACACGGCGCGCTCAGCGATGGGGAGGAGAGTCCGGGCGTCGATGGTCATACAGGTTTGCTCCGCTCCCACATATCTCTGAGCACCTGGTCGAAGATGGGGAACAGCCCCTCTGCTGCGGTGTTGTCCGTGATCACAAACGTAGGCGAATCGACTCCGCGTGCCGCCGGTAGGTACGGCTGGACCACGCACAACGCCCGGTCCACGATGATCAGGTTGAAGCGGATCGTGTCGTCGTAAACGTGGAGTTCGAGGCGCTGGGCCGACGTGGTGTCGAGCCGATCGCGCAGTCTCGTCAGCATGCTGATGTTGAGCGCTGTGAGGGTCGTCAGGGTGCTGTCGGTGTAGCCCTCTTCTGCTTCGCGGGCGCGGATCGCCTGGCCCTTCGGGTCGAGGAAGAGGCAGCAGATGCGCGTGCCGGAGTCGAGCAGGCGCTTGAGCTGATGGTCGGGGTAGCCCTGGCAGAGGATGTTGAGCGACAGGCCCGCTGCGTTGATCTCCTTCGCGTCATCGAACAGCGACGAGGCTGGATAAGCGGAAGAGAAGGCCGAACGGCTACTGAAGACGGCGGTCACGTCAGCCAACGCCGGGGCGGTGACTGCGACATCGGGGCCGGCGCTCCTGGCTGGGTCTGGCTCTGTTCTCTGAGCGGGGATCTCGACGGCAGCCGTGGCGAACAGCTCGTGCGCCGTCCTGCCAGGAAACATCGCCTCCAAGACACGGCAGTGGCCCGAGTACGGCAAGCCCTTGAGTTCGCCGTTCAGCCATCGGTGGAGCTGTGCCCGGCTCGGCCAGCCGCCCTGCAATGACGGGTCCACCTTCTTGGCCGCTTTGTCGTACTCCTTGCAGAACGTGCTGTACGTCTGCCAATGGCGTTGCGTCAGGAGGGTCTTCAACAGGATCGGCTGATCAGTCATGATCCGCGCCTCGGGCTGGGGTGCCATATGAGGCCAGATTAGCGACAGAGACGGGCTCGGACGAGACAAAGAGGAGACGAAAAGAAACGAGTCGATCACAGACGGTATCCAGGAGCGATCGAGACGTGACATGTCCTCGGGCAATCCTCGTTGCATGACTGCGCCATGTAGCTCCTGCTCAGGACGGGGCTGGAAGTACGTCAGCCTTCGCCAGAGCGTTGTGGCGGCTGAGTATCCGGCCGAGGCCGCCATCGACGAGCGCCACCAGGACGACTGCTGGCGGTGCAACGGGACCGGACAGGCGGGTGCGCTGCTGTGAACATCTACGTTGGCTGCCTCGCTCCTCATGTCGCCCCACCTCGGACGGACTGTATGCGCTTGGTATGGCGGGAGGCCGCACTGGAGCAGGACTCCCTACGCGTGATCGCGTACACCTGCGACTGCGAGGACGTGGTCTACGAGCTGTGTCGTGAGGCCGGTCTCTTCTACATCCTCCGGACCGAACGCCGTGACGGCGTCGTGCAGCAGGTTCACGAGACCTATCGCTGGCACTACAAGGAAGCGTGTGAAGTCTGGGTCGCCCTTCTCGACGGCGGGGCTCAATAGGCGGGCACGACGGAAGGCGAGTTCAGGGGTGCTGAACCGTCGTGTCTTGGAGCTGGTGGAGGGGCTTGCCGTAGCGCAGTCGGACAGTCCCTCCACCAGTCCGTACGCTTCCTACGGCAGAGGGGGCGACAGGCTGTCCAACTCCAACTAGGCTTAACGACAAGTCGAGTTGTTGGATGGTCGTCATGTCCTCTGAAGAGTTCGCGCCACCGAAGTACGCCCAGATCGTGCAGACGATCAGGCAGAAGATCGCGGACGGGACCTATCCTCCTGGCTCTCTGCTGCCCTCTGAGACGCAGCTTGTTCGAGACTTCAAGGTGAGCCGTCCAACGGTCGTCCGCGCCCTCCAGGTTCTCCAGCTCCGCGGCGTCATCGAGCGGGAGCATGGCAAGGGCTCCTTCGTGAAGGCGGCCCCACCGGGCGCGTCCAGCCAGAATCCCCGTCCGGGACGGGCCGTCCTGGATCGCGTGGAAGCCGACGAGAACAGCACGGTCATCGACGCCGGACCCGTGGCGGCCTCTGCGGCAGTCGCCAAACTGCTGGACGTGCCGGAGGGATCCACGGTCGTACGGCGCCGTGTTCTCTTCCGCGCTAACGAGCGTCCGACAGACCTGTTCACCGTGTGGTGTCCGGCGCATCAGGCTGAGGGAACGCAGCTCGGCGAGGCGGAGCCTCTCCACGCCGGCATCAGAGAACATCTTCGAGAGAGCAAGAGTCTCAAGCTGCAACACGTCGTCGAACGGCTGAGCGCTCGGCACCCCTCGGCGGACGAAGCCAAGCTCATGGAGATGCGCAAGAGCGCGCCGGTTCTCGGAGTGCTGGCCAGCGTGTTCAACGGCGGCGGACGGCCCGTGCTTGTTGTAGATCTAGTGCTGCCGGGCGATCTTCACGAGTTGGAAGACTCCTACTCGCTCTGATTCAGAGCCTGCCCCACAGCTCCCCCATTTCGCAACACTCGGCCTAAGCCGGGATATTCTCGCATTACTGCTTTCCTTGCTATGTCAGGAATTGATCCGGTTCGCCATGTGGCTTATGTGTGCATTTCTTCTAGCGTTATAAAGATCTTGAAGAAATCCCGCTAACTCGTGTTGTCAAGTCCCTGAGCTGCGGGTACCTTCATGACAACTCGACAAGACGAGTTAGCGACAAGACGACAAGCTAGGAGCAAGCCTCATGGCACTGCAAGGTCCCATCCCCGTCACGTTCGACATGGTCTTCCCGCACGGCTGCTACATCGTGGGCGAGGTCGAGCCCGTCAAGGACTTCGACGCCTCGACCAACGGGCGCTTCGTCCAGACCCGCGACAAGCAGAGTGGAGAGCTCGTCTGGCAGGTCAGCGTCATGGACGCCGACCCCACGCTCAAGGCGGCTCAGAAGACCGTGTCCGTCAAGATCCTCAGCCCGGTGCAGCCGGTACCTCCGGCTCCGATGGCCGGGCTGCCGTTCACGCCGGTCGAGTTCGACCACATGACCGCAACGCCCTACGTCAACCAGGCCGGACGGCTGGCGTACTCGATCAAGGTTCGCGAGATGCGCGCTCCTCGTCCGACCGGTAAGGCGCAGGCCGCTGCTAAGGACGCGGCGTGATGAGGCGGCAGAAGCCTCGTCCGGGCAGCACGATCGCGCTCAAGGTCGGCCAGGGCGCTGACGTGCGAAATCACCCGTATCCGCAGCGCTCACCGGTCCTGGGGCTCGTCTTCGGCGGTACGCAGGTGCTCGTCACCACGTCGGCCACCGATCACGTCACCTCCGACGACGTCGAGTTCGCTCGGACCCTGGCGCGAGAGGCCGCCATGTTCGCCGGAGCGGTGGAGCGCATGTTCCACGGCCTGCCGAACGGCCTTGGGGTGACGGGTCGATGACGCTCAGCCCGTACACCTACGTCACCGTCTCCATGGGTCCCGATCAGCGGTCGCGGTTCACTGTCGCCTTCTGCTCGGCGGAGCTGCGGGCGCGCGCCTGGCTCGGGGAGAACGACAAGCCCTGCTTCGACCTCGACACCTCGGACGCCTCGGTGACCGTCTCGACCTCGGGGCCGGTGACCGACGACGACCTGACCGTTGCTCGCGAGATCTTCAACGCCGCCGCTCGGTACCTCGCCGACTGCGAGCGACTGCACTCCGACCAGTCACACAAGGCCACCGACGGCGAGGCGGCCTGATGCTCAGCGGGGCCGCAGGAAGCGGCAACTTCCGGCGGCCCCTCGGTCTTCCGCACACACGCGACATGCATGGAAGGACTTCACCCTAATGTTCAAGAGGATGCCCGGCGACGAGCCGCACCGCATCGTCTCGACCACGCCCGACACGGCGGTGGTCTTCAAACCGGCCGTGGTGCAGACCCCGGCCATCATCACTCTGGTCATCTTCATCGCCCGGTTCGTGGCCGGCCTTTTCCGGCTGACCTGGCGGCACCCCATCGCTCTGGCGGCGATCGCGGTTCCCGCCGGTCTCTGCCTGGTGTACGGCTGGCGCGCTGCGCTGCTGCTCGTCGTTCCTGCTCTCGTCGCCCTGGGCACCTGGGCGGTCCTCGACCGGCCGACATTCATGCGATGGATCGGCTGGCGACTGCACGCTTTCGCGCGCTGGTTCTGGATCTACCGGCGGCACTGGCAACCGGTCATGACCGTCGCCGGGCTTGCTCGGCACATACGCGGACGGGAGTACGTTCCGCGGCTGGTCAAGGTGACCTCGAACTCCTGGGCCGACCGGCTCACCGTCCGCATGCTCGACGGCCAGGCGGTCAAGGACTGGTCCGACAGGATCGAGAACCTGTCCCACGGCTTCGGGTCGGAGAGTTGCCGGGTGGCGGTGGCCAAGGCCGGTCAGCTCGTGCTGACCTTTCCACGGCACGATCCGCTTGCCACGCCGATAGCCGCGCTTCCCATCCCGGACACACCGACGGTCGGACCGGTCGAGATCGGCAGGCGAGAGGACAGCTCGCCGTGGCTCCTCCGGCTGCATGGGACTCATGTCCTCGTCGCCGGGGCCACAGAGGCAGGCAAGGGCTCCATCATCTGGTCGGCGATTCGTGGGCTCATACCCGCGATGCACGCGGGCCTGGTCGAGATCTGGGCGCTCGACCCGAAGCTGATGGAGCTGTCGTACGGCAAGGCTCTCTTCGGCGGACGGTACGCGGCCGATCCCGCCGACTGCGCTGACCTGCTCGACGAGGCGGTGAGCGTCATGCAGAAGCGTGCGGCTCGCTTCGCCGGGGTTCAGCGGTCCCACACACCTACTCTCGACGACCCCTTCGTCCTGGTCGTGGTCGACGAGGTGGCGTTCCTTACCGCCTACCAGTCCGACAGGCAGCTCAGGCAGCGCATCTCCGCTGCTCTGGCCACGCTGACCACTCAGGGACGCGCGGTCGGCGTGGGCGTCCTGGCGGCCCTCCAGGACCCTCGCAAGGAGGTCATGAACATCCGCAACCTCTTCCCGGACAAGATCGCCCTGCGGCTCGACGAGTCGGAGCAGGTGGACATGGTGCTCGGTGACGGCGCAGGAGATCGCGGCGCGCTGGCCGACCGTATCTCTCCTCGTCCGGAACGTGGCGCTGGCGTCGGATACGTGCGGCTGGAGGCCAGTCCCGATCCGATTCGCGTCCGCGCCGCGTACGTCTCCGACGACGACATCCGCGCGATGGCCGGTGAGGTCCGATGACGCTGGCTCACTTCCTCGACGGCCTTCGCTGCGCTTCGTGCGCCGTGCTGAACGCCCTGTGGCTCGACCCGATGCGTGGCCTGGTCGAGTGCTCCGAGTGCGGACAGACCGCGCTCACGTTCCCCGAGATCGGAGAGGAGGTCCGTTGACCGACCGCAAGACTCCGCGCGCTGTCCGCATGGCTCAACCGCTCGCCCGCGACGTGGCCGAGGAGATCGCCAAGCTTCACGGCGTCTGCATCCGGCCCGTCGCGCTCAGGCGGCTCGACATGACGACCGGCAAGTCCGAGGTCGTCGATGTCCCGTGCGGCTCACCGCTGGAGAGCAAGTGTCATCCGTGCGCCAAGCGCAACCGGCAGCTCCGGATGGCGCAGTGCCGGGAGGGATGGCACCTCGATGAGGAGCCGATCATCACGCCCGACGAGGCGACCGATGGGCAACGCCGGCTCGTCGAGTTCCGGGCCGACATGCAGGCCAAGCGCGACGCGGAGGAGAAGGCTGGCGGCGACACCTCCGACTTGGACGCCGTGCTCACCGGGCTCGACATCGAGATCAACGAGGCCGGCATGCGCGGGTACGTGCTGGGCCGTACGGGATCCAAGCGGGTCCGCTCAACCAAGCGCCGCCAGGACGCGCCCGACCTGCCCAAGCGGAAGATGGCCAGCACAACCCTCGGCCGGACCTTCGAGGCGGCGGACGGCAGGACCTACCGGCCCTCCCTGTTCGTCACCCTCACCCTGCCGAGCTACGGCAAGGTCATGAACGGCGCTCCCGTCGATCCGGACACGTACGACTACGTCCGGGCGGCTCGTGACGCGCTGCACTTCTCCAAGCTCGTGGACCGGTTCGTACAGAACCTTCGCCGCGTCGCTGGTTACGACGTGCAGTACTTCGCCACGGTGGAGCCTCAGAAGCGGCTCGCTCCGCACCTGCACATGGCCGTCCGGGGCACCCTGCCGCGTGCCGAGATGAAGCAGATCGCGGCGGCCACCTATCACCAGGTCTGGTGGCCTCAGGCGGATGAAGCCCGCTTCGAGGGTGACCGACTGCCCATCTGGAACGACGGCTACGTGGACCCCGACACGGGCGAAGTCCTGCCCACCTGGGACGAAGCTCTCGACCAACTCGGCGACGAGCCCATGCACGTGATCCGCTTCGGCGATCAGGTGGACGTGAAAGGTGTGCTCGCCGGGTCGCCGGACGCCGACCAGTGCATCCGGTACCTGTCCAAGTACCTGACGAAGAGCCTCGGCGAGAACTTGGACGGTCAGGCCCAGCGTGATCACGCGGCCCGCTTCATGGATGCCCTGCGCTACGAGCCGTGCTCGCCGACCTGCCCGAACTGGCTGCGGTACGGCGTGCAGCCCAAGATTGCCAAGCCGGGGATGGTTCCCGGTTGCTGCCGGTCCAAGGCACACAAGCCTGAACACCTCGGCTACGCCGGTCGCCGGGTCCTCGTCTCCCGCAAGTGGAGCAACAAGACCCTCGCCGAACACAAGCAGGACCGCCGTACGTGGGTCCTGGAAGCACTCGGCCAGGCCGACGAGCCCACCGACCCGCACCGCTACGTCTGGCAGCCGGTCAGGCCGGGCGATCCCGATGTCTCGCCGATCGGCGTCCGGCTCCTTCGATCCATCGCCGAACGCCAGCGATGGCGCGCTCACCTGAGACGGCTTGAAGAACTTTCGGCAACTCCGCAGGCAGCCTGAGAGGAGGAGATCTTGGACCAACTGTTCACCGTCCCGGAAGCGGCCGACCTGCTCAGCACCTCGGTTCGCTTCGTCCGCCGACTGATCGCCGAACGCCGGATCGAGTTCGTCAAGGTCGGGCGGCACGTCCGCATCCGAGAGTCCGCACTGATCGCCTTCGTCGTCGCCGGGACCGTCGCGCCCATGACGACCTTCGACGCAACCGGGAGGGCCGCCTGATGGCGAACAAGGACAACCACCGTCGTTTCGGCAACATCCGCAAGCTGCCTTCGGGGCGGTTCCAGATCCGCTATCCCGGACCGGACGGGCGGATCAGGACGGGTGAGGACACCTACGAGCGCAAGGGCGACGCCGACCGGGCGCTGATCCTGATCGAGGGGAAGATTCTCGCCGGGACGTGGACCGACCCCGAGCGCGCCAAGGTCAAGCTCGTAGAGTATTCGGCAACCTGGATCGACCAGCGCCCCGGACTGCGGCCGAGGACGATCGACCTCTATCGCTGGCTGCTCAAGAAGCACATCACGCCGTATCTCGGCAACGTCTCACTCGGCAAGCTCTCCACGGCGATGATCCGGCAGTGGCGGGCGGACCTGCTCGGCAAGGGCGTCTCGGTGAGCATGGCGGCCAAGGCGTACCGGCTCCTTCGCGCCGTGCTCATGACGGCGGCCGAGGACGACCGGATCATCTCCCGCAACCCGTGCCGGATCCGCGGGGCCGGCGACGAGCACGCCGAAGAGCGACCGGTCCTGTCCGTGGGGCAGGTCTTCGAGCTGGCTGACAAGGTCGGGCGCCGCCCAGTGGGCAGCATCCGAGGGCTCAAGAGAGGTGCGGGGCACCGCATCCGGTTCCAGCGGCATGGGGAGATGCGGACCTACCCGGAGGTCTTCCCGACGCGAGCAGAAGCCGAGCGGGCGCTGTGGCGGATGATCGGCACCGGTCAGGCCGACTGCACGCACGATCGGCGGTACAGGGCTTTCGTGCTCTTGGCCACCTTCGCGAGCCTGCGATGGGGCGAGATCACCGCTCTGACCCGAGCGGACCTCGACCTCGACGCGGATACGGTCCGCGTTCGCCTGGCTTATGTGGAACGCTCCACTGGCGAGCTGATCCTTGGTCCGCCCAAGTCCAAGGCGGGCAAGCGCATCGTCGGCATTCCGCAGGCCATCATCCCGGCCCTGAAGGAACACCTGCGGCTCTACGTGAAGCCTGACGCGGGAGCGCTGATCTTCACCGGGGTCAAGGGCGGTCCGATGCGCCGGAGCGGGTTCAACAAGCTCTCGGGATGGATCGAGGCAGTGAAAGCGATCGGTGTTCCGGGTCTGCACTTCCATGATCTCCGTCACACGGGAAACATGATCGCGGCCGACTCGGGCGCGGGCCTCAAAGACCTCATGGCACGCATGGGACACGACAACGTCCGCGCCGCGATGATCTATCAGCACGCCGTCCGGGGAGCCGACAAACTGATCACCGAAGCCATCGACAAGCACCTGATCGGGCACGAACGGGCACGCGACGAGGACGACGACAACCCGCCCGGCCTGCTGGTTCCCGCCGGATGACCACGAGCCCTAATGGCACGCTAATGGCACGCGAAGATCAGCAGCTCTAGAAAACAACGAAGCCCAGGTACCGAATCCATCGGTCTACCTGGGCTTTCACACTGAGAGCGGGTGACGGGAATCGAACCCGCGCTGTCAGCTTGGGAAGCTGATGTTCTACCATTGAACTACACCCGCGTGCGGCCCGAAGGCGCGTCCCCCCACTCTAGCGGAAACTTGGCGCACTTCAGCAATCCCAGCCCCACCCAACTTCGCACCCCATCCCCACCCGACCGGTAAGTTGCTCCCCGTGTTGCTATCTGATCGTGACATCCTTGCCGAGATCGACTCCGGCCGGCTGGCTCTGGATCCGTTCGACCCGGAGATGATCCAGCCGTCCAGCATCGACGTACGGCTCGACCGTTTCTTCCGGGTCTTCGAAAATCATAAATATCCGCACATCGACCCCGCGGTCGAGCAGCCGGATCTTACGCGGATGGTGGAGCCGAGCGGGGACGAGCCCTTCATCCTGCATCCGGGGGAGTTCGTGCTGGCCTCCACCTACGAGGTCGTCAGCCTGCCCGACGATCTGGCCTCGCGGTTGGAGGGGAAGAGTTCGCTGGGGAGGCTGGGGTTGCTGACGCATTCGACGGCGGGGTTCATCGATCCGGGGTTCAACGGGCATGTGACGCTGGAGTTGTCGAACGTGGCGACGTTGCCGATCAAGTTGTGGCCGGGGATGAAGATCGGGCAGTTGTGCGTGTTCCGGCTCAGCTCCCCGTCGGAGCATCCGTACGGGTCCAGCAAGTACGGTTCGCGCTATCAGGGTCAGCGGGGGCCGACCCCGTCCCGGTCGTACCGGAACTTCCATCGGACAAAGATCTGAATCAGAAGATCCGCACTAGATGAACAGCAGGTGAACATCAGCGGAACAAGTAGGTGACCAAGAGCAGGGCATCGCCCGCGCGCGAGGTGTTCTGACCGGCTCTCGAAGTGGTTCGAGCTGCAGAGAAAGCCCGGAAACTACGCGGATTCGCGGTGTCGCACAACATACGCCGGGTAGCCATTAGGCGAAGGTGACATGAAGTTCGCATTTCGCCTGGTTAGCCATAACCTCTTCCACGGACCATCCCCGCACATCTGGAGAACGACGTGCGCCTGCGTCTCACGCCACGTGAGGACAGCTACTACGACCTGTTCGCCGACTCCGCGAACAACCTGGTCACGGCATCCCGTCTGTTGGTCGAGATCATCAGTGACGGCTCGGACCGGGAAGCCCTGGCCGAGAAGATGCGCGCCTGCGAGCACGCCGGTGACGAACGCACCCATGCGATCATGAACCGGCTCAACGAGAGCTTCATCACCCCGTTCGATCGCGAGGACATCTACCGGCTCGCCTCGAACCTCGACGACGTCATGGACGCGATGGAGGCCGCCTCCGACCTCATCGTGCTCTACCAGATCGACCACCTGCCCAAGGACGTCGTCCGGCAGGTCGAAGTGCTGGAGCGGGCGGCGGAGCTGACCGCCGAGGCCATGCCGCGCCTGCGTTCGATGAAGAACCTCAACGAGTACTGGATCGAGGTCAACCGGCTCGAGAACCAGGGCGACCAGGTCTACCGAAGGCTGCTGGCCAAGCTGTTCAGCGGTGAGTACGACGCCCTCACGGTGATGAAGATGAAGGAGGTCGTCGACGCGCTCGAAGAGGCCGCCGACGCCTTCGAGCACGTGGCCAACACCGTCGAGTCGATCGCGGTCAAGGAAAGCTAGGACCAGCGGTGGACCTCACGCTCGGCCTCGTCATTGGCGTGGTCGTCATAGCCCTGATCTTCGACTACACCAACGGTTTCCACGACGCGGCGAACGCCATCGCCACCTCCGTCTCGACCCGGGCCCTAACCCCCAGGGCCGCGTTGTTCATGGCCGCGGCCATGAACTTCATCGGCGCCCACCTGGGCACCCAGGTCGCGCAGACGGTCGGCAAGGGCATCATCGACGCTCCCGACGGCTCGCACGGCCTGGTCGTCGTGGCCGCGGGGCTGATCGGGGCGATCACGTGGAACCTGATCACCTGGTATTTCGGCCTGCCCTCCTCCTCCAGCCACGCGCTCATCGGCGGCCTGGTGGGCTCCGCGCTGGCCTCGGCCACCGTGGTGCACTGGGACGGTGTGGTCGAGAAGGTCGTCATCCCGATGGTGCTCTCGCCGCTGATCGGGTTCTCCCTCGCCGCGGCGATCATGATCGCAATTTACTGGATCTTCCGCAACAGCCAGCCGGGCAAGACGAACCGCGGCTTCCGCTACGCGCAGACCGTCTCGGCCGCCGCCATGGCGCTCGGGCACGGGCTGCAGGACGCGCAGAAGACGATGGGCGTCATCTTTCTGGCCCTCACCGTCGGCGGCTTCGCGCAGCCGACGGACAGCATCCCGCAGTGGGTCATCCTCGCCGCCGCGGGGGCGATCTCTCTGGGTACGTACGCGGGCGGCTGGCGCATCATGCGCACGCTGGGCCGGCGCATCATCGCGCTGGACCCGCCCCAGGGGTTCGCCGCGGAGGCGGCGGCGGCGACCGTCCTGTACGGGGCCGCCATCGGCTTCGGCGCACCCATCTCCACCACGCACACGATCACCTCGGCGATCATGGGCGTGGGGGCCACCAAGCGGCTCAGTGCCGTGCGGTGGGGGGTCGCGGGGAACATCGTGACCGCGTGGATCCTGACGATCCCCGCGGCCGCGCTGGTGGCTGCTCTGTCCTACTTCGTCCTGCACGCCATCGTGGAAGGGTGACAGGTCCACTCACGTTCAGTTCACTCCGCCGGCGCGTACATCACGTCCACGTCCCACCGGTTGAAGCCGAGGGACTCGTACAGCCGGATCGCCGCCGTGTTGGTCTCGTCCACGTACAGCATCGCCTGGGCGAGACCGCGCGAGCGCAAATGGCTCAGCCCGGCCAGGGTGAGGATCTTGCCCAGGCCGGTGCCCTGCTGGGAGGGGTCGACGCCGACCACGTACACCTCGCCCAGCGGTTCGTGGCCGTGGTCGGACGAGCCGTGGATCTTCGTCCAGTGGAAGCCGACGAGGCGTTCGTCCCTGAAGGCCAGGAAGAAGCCTTCGGGGTCGAACCAGGGCTCCTGCTCGCGCCGCAGCAGGTCGTCCATCGTCCAGGCGCCCTGCTCGGGGTGGTGGGCGAAGGCGGCCGCGTTGACCTTGAGCCAGGCCTCCTCGTCCTGCCCGGTCACGAAGGTGCGCAGGCTCACGCCCTTGGGCAGCGTGTACGCGGCCAGCGGCGCGAACAGGGAACGCCGCATCTGCCACAGGGACCGCACCCGGTCGAAGCCGAAGGCGGCGGCGAGGGCGCCGGCGCCGGCGTGGTCTCCGTGGGCCCACAGCCGGGGCCTGCCGCCGGTCAGCTCCATGACCGTGCGCAGCACGCGCGTGCCGTGGCCGTGGCGGCGATGGGCCGGATGGATGACCAGCTCCACGCTCGGCCCCTCGACCTCGTCGGTCGGGTCGACGTGGGCATAACCCACCAAAGTGTCATCCGCGTACGCCAGCAGCGAACGCGCCTGCGCGTCGCCGCCGTACCGTAGATGGAGCATCACGTGCTCGTTGAGCGGGCGGACGCCGTCGGTCTCCGTCGCCGCCGCCACCAGGGCGAGCACTCTGTCGATCTCCTGGTCATCCAGCCGTTCTCTGATCTCCACGCGCGCAGTCACAGAACGAACTCTAGGCGTCCGACTGGCAAATAACGCCATGCAGCAGCCCGGCAAATCGTTACCTTTGCGACATTGGCTGCATAGCTTCCCGCCGTAACGTCTTGGGCCATGACGTCTCGTTCCTTCCTCCGGCTGGCGCTGGCCGGAGCCGTCGCCACGGGTGGGGTCCTGTTCACCACCCTTCCGGCGGACGCGGGCAAAGCCCCCAAGACGGTTCCCGTCCGGCTGCTCGCGCTCAACGACTTCCACGGCAACCTCGAACCGCCGACCGGATCCTCCGGCCGCATGGTGGACGAGAACGGCAACACGGTCGACGCCGGTGGCGCGGCCTACGTCGCCACGCACATGAAGGGCCTGACCGACAGGAACACCATCGCCGTCGCCCAGGGCGACCTCATCGGGGCGACGCCGCTGGTCTCGGCGGCCTACCACGACGAGCCGTCGGTCGAGTTCATGGACAAGCTGGGGCTCAAGGTGGCCGCGGTCGGCAACCACGAGTTCGACGAGGGCTACGCCGAGCTGCGCCGCATCATGAACGGCGGCTGCCACCCGGTCGACGGCTGCTCGCCGGCTGGCAAGTGGAAGGGCGCCAAGTTCGACTACGTGGGCGCGAACGTCCTGTTCAAGAACCCCCGCGAGCGCACCGACGCGCTGGCCGCACTCGGCGGGTCGAACTCGGCCGAGGTCAAGCAGGCCCTGGCCGACTGGGGCGTGCCCGCGCTGCCGCCGGTCAGCATCAAGTGGATGAACGGCGTGCCGATCGGCTTCATCGGGCTGGTCACGCAGACGACGCCGAGCATCG
This sequence comes from Nonomuraea sp. NPDC048892, assembly GCF_040649735.1. Classification (NCBI taxonomy): domain Bacteria; kingdom Bacillati; phylum Actinomycetota; class Actinomycetes; order Streptosporangiales; family Streptosporangiaceae; genus Nonomuraea; species Nonomuraea sp. NPDC048892. Next base: position 162,073 of record NZ_JBEZFZ010000006.1, read on the forward strand.
TCACGAGCGAGGGGATCAAGGACCTCAAGTTCGTTGACGAGGTCAAGGCCGCGAACGTGGCCTCCAAGCTGCTCAGGCTGGTGGGCGTGAAGGCCCAGGTCGTCCTCGTGCACGAGGGTGACCAGGTCACCGCCGGCCAGTCGCCGGACGCCTGCAGCGCCGTCCCGGGAGCGGGCAACCGCATCGCCACGCAGGTGGACGCCGAGATCGACCTCATCCTGAGCGGCCACTCCCACCAGGCGTACCTGTGCAAGGTGAAGGACCCGGCCGGCAAGGACCGCCTGTACTCCCAGGGCGGCTCGTTCGGGCGCGTCATCACGCAGGTCGACCTGAAGGTGAACACCAAGACGCGGGACGTCGAACGCGCCTCGGTCGTCGCGGACAACCACGTCGTGACCCGTACGGTCACCGCCGACCCCGAGATCTCGGCGTTCGTGCAGACCTGGAAGGACCGCGTCGCGCCCGTCGCCAACCGGGCGGTCGGGACGATCAGCGCCGACATCACGAACACGGCCGCGCCGTCAGGCGAGTCGCCGCTCGGCAACCTCATCGCCGACGGCCAGCTCGCCGCCACGCGGACGGGCGGCAACGCGCAGATCGCGCTGATGAACCCGGGCGGCGTACGGGCGTCGCTGGCGTTCGCCGGCTCCCCCGCGAACGAGGGGGACGGCGTCGTCACCTACGGCGAGGCGTTCACCGTGCAGCCGTTCAACAACCTGATGCAGGTCGTCACGCTGACCGGCGCCCAGCTCAAGACGCTGCTTGAGCAGCAGTTCACCGGCGGGCCGAACAACCAGGCCTTCACCAAGATCCTGCAGCCGTCGGCGAACTTCACCTACACCTACAGCCGGGGCGCCGCCTGGGGCTCCAAGGTCTCCGACATGAAGATCGACGGGGTGCCGGTGACGGACACCCAGACGATCCGGGTCGCCGCCAACAACTTCCTGGTCGGCGGCGGTGACGCCTTCCTCGCCTTCACCGAGGGCACGGAGCTGTGGAGCGGGCCGCTGGACATCGACGCCTTCGTCGAGCAGCTCGGCCGCGACAACCCGATCGCCCCTCCGGCGACGAACCGCATCACCGTGGTGGACTGACCGGTCTCACCGAGCGAGGGCCCGCCTCCGTCAGGAGGCGGGCCCTCATCGTTTCCAGACCAGCCACTTGCGCTCGATCTCCGCCTCCAGGTCCACGCCGTGCTGACGAGCTAAGAGGACCACGTGACACAGTACGTCGGCCAGCTCGGCGCGGAAGTCGGCGTCGCGCTCCTCCTCGGTGCGGCCCTTGGTCCTGGCCCGGCCGGTGAGCATGAGGAACGCCTGCGTCAGCTCGCCCACCTCCTCCTGCAGCTTGAGCAGGAACCAGGCGTCGTCGCGTTCGACCCCGATGCTGCTCGCGTAGCGGGCCGAGATCGGCTCGATCTCGTCGGCGAGCTCACGCAGATCCATTCCGCCGAGTCTAGGCCCGATGCGGCGCCAGACCGCCGGGTGCGGGGCAGGACGAACGGCGCTCAGGCTTGATACAGGGGCAGGACGGCGACGAAGCGGGCGCCGGGCTCGTGGTCGGCGACGGTGAGGGTGCCCTTGTGCGCGGTGGCGATCTCCCTCGACAGGGGCAGGCCGAGGCCGCTGCCGCCCTTGTCCTTCGCCCTGGCCGCCTCCAGCCGGGTGAACCGTTCGAACACCCTCTCCCTGTCCTGCGGCGCGATGCCGTCGCCGTCGTCGGTCACCGTCAGCACCACCCGGTCCTCCCGTACCGTCACCTCGACGTCGATGCGGATCGCGGCGTGCCGGGCGGCGTTGTCGAGCAGGTTGGTCAGGAGCCGGTCGAGCTGCAGCGACGAGCCGAAGACCGGGGCCTCCCCGTACAACTGCGCATGAATGGGGATCTTTCCGCCTTCGCGGCGGCGTACCTGGTCGGTGACCAGCGCGCACATGTCCACCACCTCACGATGGACGATCGCGCCCGCGTCGAGCTTGGCCAGCATCAGCAGCTCGTCGATGATGCCGGTGAGGCGGTCGGCGGCGGCCAGGGCGCGCGCCCCGGCGACCGGCCAGTCGGTCTCGCCGGGGTAGGCGCCGGCCACCTCCAGCTGGGCGCGCAGGGCCGAGACCGGGCTGCGCAACTCGTGCGAGGCGTCGGCGACGAAGCGGCGCTGGGTCTCGGCGGAGCGTTCAAGACGGTCGAGCGTGTGGTTGGTGGTGACGGCCAGCCCCGCGATCTCGTCGCCGGTCGCGGGTACGGGGACGCGCCTGCTCAGGTCGCGCCCGGTGATCTCGGCCAGCTCGGCCCTGATGCGTTCGACCGGGCGCAGGGCGCCCCTGACCGCGGCCCAGGTGATGCCGCCGATCAGCGCCAGGATGAGCGGGATGCCGAGGAACACCATGAGGTGGATCACCATCAGGCCGCGCTCCACGTCAGCGAGGGAGGAGGCCCCGTACACGGTGACGGGGCCGTCGGGCGTGCGCACCCGCATGGCCTTGACCAGGTGGTTGGTCTCGGTGTCCTCCTGGTGCCTGGTCAGCTCGATCCTGGTGGTCTCGACCCGGTCGAACGTGCGCGGCCGCAGCGCCGCCGTGACCCGCGCCGCCTCGGGGAACGAAGGGCTGCTCGCGACCACCCGGCCGTCCTCCGCGACCGCCCGGAGCAGCGGTACGCGGGCCGGCGGCTCAAGCTGCGGGGGCAGGTTTCCGTCGCGGGCCTCGATGGCGACCCGGCGTACGGCCAGCTCGACCCCGCCGTGGACGACGCCGCGCAGGCTGTCGGGCACGATGCCGAGCGTGAGGAAGGCCGAGCCGATGAGGACGACGCCCGCCACCAGGACCGCCAACATGGTCAGGCGTGCCCGGATCGAGCGGGGAAACAGCCGCACATCCCATCCCACCCTCCACACAGCATCACTGTGTGTGACCTTTACCCGCCGCGAGGCTTCGCAACATGGGGTTTCGCCGGAGGCTGAGCGCGCGGCGGCTACTCTCCGCACATTCCGCTCCGGGCGATTCCGCTGACGGCGTGCACGGGTTCCGCCGTCGGGCTGCGGCGGGCAGGGTGAGGGTCATGAAGGTCCTGGTGCTGGGCGGTACGGAGTTCGTGGGACGGGCGGTCGTCGAGGAGGCCGTGGCCATGGGGTGGGAGGTGACGGTCTTCAACCGGGGCAGCCACGCTCCGCCCGCGGGGGTGACGGCGCTGCGCGGCGACCGGTCGGCTCCCGGCGGGCTGGCGGCGCTGGAGCGCGGCGAGTGGGACGTCGTGGTCGACACCTGGTCGTGGGCGCCCGTCGTGGTCAGAGACACGGCCGCGCTGCTGGCCGAGCGGGCCGGCCGCTACGTCTACGTCTCCAGCCGGTCGGTCTACGCCGATCCCGTGCCGTTCGGGGCCGGCGAGAGCGCGCCCGTGGTGGCCGCCTCGGCCGGCGACGGTGACGGCGACTACGCGCGCAACAAGGCGGGGGCCGAGCTGGGGGCCGTGGCCGCGTTCGGCGATCGGGCGCTGCTGGCCAGGGCGGGGCTGATCCTCGGGCCTTACGAGAACGTCGGGCGGCTGCCGTGGTGGCTGACCCGGATGGCGAGGGGCGGGCCTGTGCTCGCGCCCGGCCCGGCGGAGGCGGGGCTGCAGTACATCGACGCCCGTGACCTGGCTGCCTGGTGCCTGCGGGCGGCCGCGCGGGGCGTCGGCGGGGCGTTCAACGTGGTGAGCCCGCCGGGGTTCACCACGATGCGGGAGCTGCTGGAGACCTGTGCGCGGGTGACCGGGTCGGGGGCCGAGCTGCGCTGGGTCGAGGGCGAGCGGTTGCTGGCGGCCGAGGTGCGGCAGTGGACCGAGCTGCCGCTCTGGCTGACGGGCGAGGGCTACGACTTCATGTACGGGGGCGACGTCGGCAAGGCGGTGGCGGCCGGGCTGGAGGTCAGGCCGGTCGAGGAGACCGTCGCCGACACGTGGGCCTGGTTGCGGAGCATCGGCGGGAAGGCCCCCATGCGGCCCGACCGCCCGGCCGTGGGCCTCGACCCGGCGGTGGAGGCCAAGCTGCTCGGAGGGTGAGCCAGGGGGGGTGGTTTCAAGGGTGTCCGCGAGGGTCGCGGGAGGCTTTACGCGGGTGAACGGAGGATGGTTCTACGCGGGTGAGCGGAGGGTGGTTTCAGGTGGGTGAGCGGGAGGTGCGGAAGAGGTCGTAGAGGGCGGCGGACAGGGCGATGGCGACCGAGATCGTCACCACGACCAGCCCGTGCCTGAACGCCGTCGCCCACCCCTGACCAAGCGAGCCGAAGAACGTCGTGCCCGCCGCCGCGATCCCGAAGGCCGACCCCAGGCGCTGCCCGGTCTGCAGCACCCCCGCCGCGCTCCCGCCACCCTCGGGCGGCACCTCCGACAGCGAGATGGCCTGGTTGGGCGAGATGACCAGGCCGCTGCCCATGCCCGCGAACAGCAGGGGCAGCGCGGTCGCCAGCCCGGTCGCCTGTCCCGGCACCAGCGCGGTGGCCGCCATCGTGGCGAGCAGCCCGGCGATCACCATCGACAGCCCGATCACCACCAGCCGCCGCCCGAGCCGCCCCACCAGATGGCCTCCGACCACGGCCGCCGAGGCCGAGCCGAGCGCGAACGGGGTGATCGCCAGCCCCGCCAGCAGCGGGCTGTAGCCGTGCCCGCTCTGCAGGTACAGCGTGAAGATGAAGAAGATGCCGGTGAAGCCGGCGAAGTAGAACAGCGCGATCGTCGAGCCCAAGGTGTAGGAGCGCTTGCGGAAGAGCGCCAGCGTGACCAGCGGCTCACGGCGGTAGTGCCGTTCCCAGATCACGAAGCCGGCCAGCACCACCAGCGCGGCCGGCACGAGCAGCCACTTGGCGTCGCCCTCCCACTGGTGCCGCTGGATGAACGGCAGCAGCAGCCCCGCCACGCCGATCCCGAGCAGCAGCACGCCCACCGGGTCCATGCTCTCCGACCGCCAGTGCACCAGTTGCTGCCTCGGAAGCAGCCGCCAGGCCAGCGGCAGCAGCACGAGCCCGATCGGCAGGTTCACCAGGAACACCCACCGCCAGCCGTGATCGGCGCCGAAGGCGGTCACCAGCGCGCCCCCGATCAGCGGCCCGGCGGCGGTGGCCACGCCGATGGTGGCGCCGAGCGCGCCGAAGGCCCGGCCCCGCTCGTACCCCTGGAACATCTGCTGGATCATGCCGGAGACCTGCGGGTTCATCATCCCGGCCGCCATGCCCTGGATCAGCCGCGCCACGATCAGCACGTTCATGCTGCCGGCCAGGCCGCAGGCGGCACTGGAGAGGGTGAAGAGCGCCACGCCCCACATGAAGATCGTCCGGCGGCTCCTGGCGTCGCCCAGCCGTCCGGCCGGGACCAGCAGGAGGCCGAACGTGAGCGCGTACCCGGAGACCGTCCACTGCAGGCCGTCGTCCGTGGCGTGCAGCCCGTCGCGGATCGACGGCAGCGCGACGTTGACGATGCTCACGTCGAGCCCCGTCATGAACGCGGCCACGAGGCAGACGGCCAGTGCGCGCCGTCGCGTATCCGGCGCCACGATCACCCCCCTCAGGCAACCCCCTCAAGGCACCCCTCAGGCATCCCCTCAAGAGTGCCTCTCGGATGCCCGTCTCAGGCGACTCCCGCGGACACCCCGTCAGGTGTCTGTCCCAGGCGGCCACCCGACGGGCAAGCCCCTCGGGCGCCTTCCCGACGCCCGTACCCCTTGCGCTCATAATTCCCGACAAATCCGGAAATATCTTTGAGCGATGATTTCTTTGCCCGCAGCCCCCGCACGCGGGTAACGTCCGATCATGGGAACGATGGCGGTCGAGCAGAACGGCATCAACGCGGTCCCCGAGGGCGAGCGGCGCGGCCGGCCGAGAGACCTGTTCTGGCCCTGGGCGGGCTCCAACCTGTCACTCTTCGGGGTGGCCTTCGGCGTCTACATCGTCGGCCTGCAACTCGGCGTGGTGCCCGCGATCGTCACGGGCGCGATCGGGTACGCGCTGTCGTTCCTGCTGGTCGGCCTGGTGGCCATCGGCGGCGCCCGCTCGGGCGTGCCGACGATGACGCTGGGACGCGCGCCGTTCGGCTACCAGGGCAACAAGCTGCCCACGATGTTCTCGTACATCTCCAACGTCGGCTGGGAGATCGTGCTGGTCACGCTCGCGGCGCAGAGCGGCGCGGAGATCCTGCGGCGGCTCGCGCCCGGCATCCCGGCCACCACGACCACCGCCGTGTGCTTCGCGGTCGCGGCCCTGGTCGTGATCGCCGTCGGCGTGTACGGCCACGCGATGATCATGGTGGTCCAGCGCTATCTGACGTACGTGTTCGTCGTGCTCACGGTCGTCTACATGGCCCTGATGGCGCCCAGGCTGGGCGGCTCGCTGGAGACCACGGCCGGGCCCGGCGGCTGGGTGGGCGGGGTCATCTTCGCCATGACCCTGCTCGGCCTGGGCTGGGTCAACTGCGGCGCCGACTACTCGCGCTACCTGCCGTCGAACTCCAGGCCGCGCTCGGTGGCCCTGTGGACGATGCTCGGGGGCGCGCTGCCGCCGATGGTGCTGCTCGTGTTCGGCGTGCTGCTGGCCGGGGGCGATCCGAAGCTGGCCGAGGCGGCGGGCGCCAACCCGGTGGCGGCGCTGGCCGAGGCGTTGCCCACCTGGTTCCTGCTGCCGTACCTGCTGACCGCCATCGGCGGATTCCTGGCCGGCGCGATCATGGACATCTACTCGTCCGGGCTGTCGATGCTGGCGCTGGGCGTGCCCGTCAGGCGGCACTACGCGGTGCTGATCGACGGGGTGCTGATGCTGCTGGGCGGCTACTACCTGCTGTTCGTCTCCACCAGCTTCCTGGCCACGTTCCAGGCGTTCCTCGCCATCGCGGGCGTGGTGATGGCGGCCTGGGTGGCGATCTTCCTGGTGGACATGTGGCGGCTGCGGGCGGGCGGCGCGTCGTACGACGAGCGGCTGCTGCGGCAGGGCGCGCCGGCGCTCAACGGCGCGGGGCTCGTGTCGCTGGTCGTGGCCTCGATCGTGGGGCTGGGGCTCATCGTGTCGGCCGATCCGTACATCGCCAGGGTGGTCGGCTTCCTGATGAGCGACGAGCTGAAGGGCGGCACGTTCGGCAGCGCGAACATCGGCGTGGTGATCGCGCTGGTGCTGGCCGGGCTGCTCTACTTCGCGATCACCGCCGTCGGCGGCCGTCGCCGGGGGGACGCGCACGCCTGAACGTCCGTTACCCTTGGTAGTTGATGATGGACGTTCCGTTGCGACTGCTGAGGTGGGCGGTGCATGCCACCGCCGGTGGGCTGCTGGCGATGGCCGTGATCACCATGCTGCGCGAGGAGCGCGCGGCGGTGGCGGCCGGAGGCGCGCTGCTCGGCCTCGTGTACGCCGCCGCGCCCGTGTTCCGGCGCCGGGAGGGCCCCAGGTACGTACGGCTCGCACATGTGTGGCTGGGGCTGGTGACCGCCGGGTGGGCCGTGCTGGCCGTGGCGGCGGCGCCGTTCGTGTGGCTGGCGTTCCCGCTGCTCTTCGCCTACCTGCGGGTGCTGCCGCTGTGGGCGGCCATGTTCGGCGTGACGGTACTGACCTCGTCGGCGATCATCGCGGCGGCCTGGCACGCGGGCGAGCTGACCGTGCCGCTCCTGGTCGGTCCCGGCGTCGCGGCGGTCGTGGTGACGCTGCTCGCGCTCGCCTGCGAGGCCATGAGCACCGCCCACGAACGACCGTCATGAACGGGCTCCCTAGGCCGTCACGATGGCGAAGTCGGGCAGCGGCCGGTCCAGTACGGCCACCAGCCGCTGCAACACCGTCGTGTCACCCTCACGTTCGATGCCCTCCACCCCCTTGCCCGACAGCAGCCCGACGAGCTGGGCCTTGGTCAGCCGCAACGTCAGCTCCGCGCTCTCTCCCGGCGGGTCGAACTGCTGGATGAGCACGCCGTTGGACAGCGTCGTACGATGGCGCTCCCCCAGGTCGATCAGATGCCAGTCGATGTTCAGCCGCTCGTGCCAGGCTTTGGGGCCGTCCACCCGGATGGCGATCGAGTCGAAGATCTGCTCCACGCTCAGCGCGTTGAAGAAGTCGGCCGAGGCCGTCTCCATGAGGGTGGGCGCGATGCCGTCCGACAGCTCCAGGGCGCCCATGAGGTAGAAGTTGCGCCAGGTCGCGTTCTCGGCGCCGTGGCCGAGCCGGGTGTAGACCTCGGCCAGCAGGTCTCTGGCCTCCTTGTTGCCCTCGTCGGCGAAGACGGCGTGGTTGAGGAGCTGGGCGGCGAAGCGCAGGTCGTTCTCGTCGATGTAGCGCCTGGCGTAGGCGACCACGGCCGCGCCGCCGCCCATGCACTCGACGTACCGGATGGCACTCTCCCTCGGCGGGTGCTCCCACAGGTGCGCGGGGTTGCCGTCGAACCAGCCCAGGTAGCGCTGGTAGATGGCCTTGACGTTGTGGCTGACCGAGCCGGAGTAGCCGTGGGTGTGCCAGATCTGCTCCAGCTCGGGCGGCATCCGTACGGTCTCGGCGATCTCGGCCGCCGTCAGGCCCTTGTTGAGCAGGCGCAGGGTCTGGTCGTGCAGGTAGGCGTACATGTCGCGCTGCTGGGACAGGAAGCGTTCGATGCGCTCGGCGCCCCAGGTGGGCCAGTGGTGGGAGGCGAAGGCCACGTCGGCCAGGCCGGCGAACATGGACAGCGCCTCGCCCAGGTAACGCGCCCAGGCGCGGGCGTCGCGGGTGGCGGCGCCGCGCAGGGGCAGCACGTTGTGCTGGTTGTGGGTGGCGTTCTCGGCCAGGCAGAGGGCGCGGCGGGCGGGGAGGAGGAAGTTCATCTCGGCCGGGGCCTCGGCGCCCGGCGTGAGCTGAAAGATCATCCTGACGCCGTCGATCGTCTCCTCCTGGCCGGTACGCGCGATCTCGACCGTGGGCGGGATGAGCGACATGGTGCCGGTCGAGGCGGTCAGGCCCTGGCCCGCGCCGATCTGGCCCTCCGGGGAGCGGGGCAGGGCGGGGCCGTACATGTACGCGGCACGGCGGGTCATGGCGGGGCCGGCGTAGACGTTCTCGGTCACCGCGTGCCGCATGAAACCGGCCGGGGCCAGGATCGGCACGCCGCCCGAGGTGACGCCGCGGACGCCGCCGTAGTGGTCGGCGTGGGCGTGGGTGTAGACGACGCCGGTCACGGGGCGGTCGCCGCGATGGGCGCGGTAGAGCTTGAGCGCGGCGGCGGCGCACTCGGTGGAGATGAGCGGGTCGATGACGATGACGCCGTGTTCGCCCTCGGCCAGCGTCATGTTGGACAGGTCCAGGCCGCGTACCTGGTAGATGCCCTCGGTGACCTCGTACAGGCCCTGTTTCGCGCAGAGCTTGCCGTGCCGCCAGAGGCTGGGGTGGGCCGTGGCGGGGCAGTCCTCCTGGAGGAAGTCGTAGGAGTCGTTGTCCCACACGACCCGGCCGTCCACCGTTTTGATCACTGCGGGGCTGAGCTTGGCGAGGAAGCCGCGGTCGGCGTCCTCGAAGTCGCCTCTGTCGTGGAAGGGAAGGTCTGCCATGCCCTGCCGCATGCCCTGGATTCAGCCGACATAGCTCAACAAAACCCCTAATCATGGACAATAAGGACAGCGCCGGTCGAGGCGGAGCCGGCTCCGGCCGTGTGATTGGCTTGTCGTCCATGGAAGCGTGCGTGTTCGACCTCGATGGCGTGCTGGTCGATTCCGAGCCGGTGTGGGAGGAGGTACGGCGGGCCTTCGTCGCCGGCCACGGCGGCGCCTGGCAGCCTGACACGCAGTCCAGGCTGATGGGGATGAGCACCCCCGAGTGGGCCGCGTACCTGCACGAACTGGGTGTGGACCTGCCGCCCGGCGAGATCGCCCGCGGGGTGGTCGACCAGATGGCCGCGCGTTACCGGGACGAGGTGCCGCTGATGCCCGGCGCCGTCGAGGCGGTGCGGCGGCTGGCGGAGCGGACCACGCTGGGGCTGGCCAGCTCGTCACCGCGGCGGCTGATCGACGTGGTGCTCGACGCGGCCGGGCTGACGGAGTGTTTCGCCGCCACGGTCTCCACCGAGGAGGTGCCGCGCGGCAAGCCCGCGCCCGACGGCTACCTGGAGGCGGCCCGCCGGATCGGGGCCGATCCCGGCGGCTGCGTGGCGGTCGAGGACTCCAGCAACGGGCTGCGCTCGGCGCACGCCGCCGGCATGCGCGTGATCGCTGTACCGCACCCCCGCTACCCGCCCGCACCGGACGCGCTCGCCCTGGCCTGGCGCGTGCTGCCCGACCTCGATGCCCTCACCCCTGAGGCGCTGGCGTAGCCGCCCGTACGCGTGCCGCCGCTGTCGTGGCGCGTTTGTACGCGTGCCGCCTCGGAGAACGTCGGACCTTGTGGCTACGATTACGGAATCGTGCGAGACATCACGGTTTTCAGTGGCAGCGCCCATCCCGAACTGGCCGAGGAGATCTGCGCCCACCTGGGCACCCCTCTGCACCCCGTCCAGCTCAACCGATTCGCCAACGACGTCATCGAAGTGCAGCTCCAGGCCAACTGCCGCGAACGCGACGTGTTCCTCATCCAGCCGCTCGTGCCGCCCGTCCAGGAGCACCTGGTCGAGCTGCTACTCATGCTCGACGCCGCCCGTGGCGCCTCCGCGGCCAGGACCACCGTGGTGATGCCGCATTACGCCTATGCCAGGAGCGACAAGAAGGACGCTCCGCGCATCTCGATCGGGGCGCGGCTGGTGGCCGATCTGATGGTGGCCGCGGGCGCCAACCGGGTGCTGGCCATGACGTTGCACTCGCCGCAGGTGCACGGCTTCTTCAGCGTCCCCGTGGACCACCTGCACGCGCTGCGCGAGCTGGCCAGGCACTTCCGCCGCTACGACCTGTCCAACACGGTCGTGGTCTCCCCCGACCTCGGCAACGCCAAGGAGGCCGCCCACTTCGCCCGCCTGCTCGGCACCGGCGTCGCGATGGGCGCCAAGCAGCGCTTCAGCGACGACCGGGTGGTGATCAGCTCGGTGATCGGCGAGGTGACGGGCAAGGACGTGATCGTTCTCGACGACGAGATCGCCAAGGGCAGCACGGTCATCGAGCTGCTCGACCGCCTGCGCGAGCAGCGGGTCAGGTCCGTACGCATCGCGTGCACCCACGGCCTGTTCGCCGGCGGGGCGATCGAGCGGCTGAGCGAGTTGCCCGAGGTCGAGGAGATCGTCTGCACCAACACCGTGCCACCGCCCAAGCCCAGCGACAAACTGACCGTCCTGTCGATCGCGCCCGCCCTGGCCGAGGCCATGCGCCGGATCCACGACGGCGAGTCGGTGAGTGCCCTGTTCAGTACATCCTGAGCCGCTGCCCCGTCACCCTGCGCCCCTGGTGCGAGGCCAGGAACGTGATCACCTCGGCCACGTCCTCCGGCTGGGCGATGTCACGCAGCACGCTGGAGGCGGCGACCGCGCGCTCCACCTCCTCGTTGATCCAGCCGGTGTCGGTGACGGGCGGGTAGACCATGTTGGCCGTGATGCCGTACCGGCCGAGCTCGTGCGCGGCCGACATGGTGTAGTTCTCCTGGGCGGCCTTGGCCGCGCCGTAGGAGACCTCGGTCGGGAAGCCGTCGGGGCCGCCCGAGGTCAAGCCGATGACGCGGCCCCAGGTGGCGCCGCGCGCCAGGTGCCGGCGGGTGAACTCGGCGATCAGCAGCGCGGGGGCCCGCGCGTCCACCGCGAACTGCCGGTCGTACGTCTCCGCGTCCACCATGCGCAGGGGGCGGCCGAAGTCGTCGCGCCCGGCCGGCGTGAACGTGTCGCTGAGCCAGCCGCTGGCGTTGTTGACCAGGATCTCCACCGGGCCGAACGCCTTCTCGGCCAAGTCGAACAGCACCTGCGGGGTCTGCGGGTCGGCCAGGTCGGCCTCGGCCGCCTCGGCCGAGCCGCCCGCCGCCCTGATGCGCCGCACCACCTCGTCGGCGCCCCCGGCCCGCTGCTGGTCGTAGGCGGCGGGATAGGCCGGCACATTGGACGGGGCCAGCCGCTTGTAGGTGAGGAAGACCGCGACGCCCTGCGCGGCCAGCGCCACCGCGGTCGCGGCGCCGATGCCGTGATTGGCGCCGGTGATCAGCGCGACCTTTCCTCCGAGCCTGGAATCGATCATAGTTGCCATCATGCACGCAGCCACCGAACGACTGCTCAAAGATTTTCAGGAGGGTGTCGAATCGGCCGTCCCCCTGGTCGCGCTCTGGGCTCACGGCTCGCTCGCGGGCGGTGACTACCAGCCGGGGCGCAGCGACCTCGACCTGATCGCGATCACCGACACCCCCGCGACGATGGAGCACTGGCGCCGGATCAAGGCCGTGCACCGCCGGCTCCGCCTGCCGCTGGCCGAGCACCTGCACTGCTCGTACATGGCCAGGCAGGAGCTGGACGATCTCTCGGCCGAGCACATCACGTGGGCGTTCGGGGAGATCTTCCGCCGTCCGGTCACCGCGGTCACGCGGCGCGAGCTGCACGAGGGGGCCAGGGTGCTGTACGGGCCGCCGCCGGACGGGCTGCTGCCACCGGTGTCGGACGAGGAGCTGACCCGGTTCATCCGTACGGACCTGCGGGACTTCTGGCTGGTCAAGGCACAGCAGCGGCGGCGCTGGCTGAAGGACATCTGGGTGGACTTAGGCATGCTGACGGTCGCCAGGGCCACGGTCACGCTGCGGGAGGGGCGGCTGATCAGCAAGCGGGAGGCGTTCGACGTGCTGGCCGAGCTGGGGGCGCCCGAGACGGTGGTGGCCGACATCCGCGCCCGCCGGTACGGCACGCAGCGGCCGGTGCTCAGCCGGTTCAGGAGGGCGCGGCTGGCGCGGGCGTTCGTCAGGTCCGCGATCAGGCGGGCCCTCGCCTGAGGTCCGCCGGCTGAGGTCCCCCGCCTGAGATCCACAGGGTGAGAGCTGTCTCATCAGGCAGGATGGCAATGCGCGGCCGGTTTGTTAGGTGCATAGTGTCATCGCACATCACCACCTGAAACCCGGGAGAGGGCGGCAAATGGGGGAAAGCAGGCAGTCCTATCTGGTGGCCGCGGCGTCGGCGGTGTCGCTCCTGCGCGACCCGGCCGTGGCCGCGTCATGGGACAAGCCGAGCGCGCTCGTCGAGTTCAGCGTCGCCGGGCTGGCCGGGCATCTGGCTCACCAGCTGGTCAGGGTCGCGGACGTGCTGCAGCCGAACGACCAGGTCCAGGAGCCGATCGCGCTCATCGAGCACTTCACCCGCTCGCCGTGGGTGCAGGCGGGGCTCGACCACGAGAGCAACCTGAGCATCCGGCGCGGCGGCGAAGCGTCGGCGGCGGCCGGGCCCGCGGTGCTGGTCGAGCGGGCGCAGGCGCTGCTGGAGATGCTCAGCGCGGCCCTGGCCGCCGAACCCGCCGACCGCGTCGTGCACCTGCCCTGGGCGGGCTGGTCGCTGCGGCTGGACGACCTGCTGCTGACCCGGCTGGTCGAGCTGGTCGTGCACTCCGACGATCTGGCGGCCAGTGTCGGCCTGGAGACCCCCGAACTGCCGACGTCGGTGATCGATCCGGTGGTCGAGCTGCTGGCACGCCTGGCCGTACACCGTCATGGGGCGACGGCGGTCATCCGCACGCTGAGCCGCGCCGAACGCGCTCCGGCCACCATCAGCGCCTTCTGACCCTCTGACCCGGTTCGACGGTACGGCGGTCGTTCTCGGACGCCCGCCGTCTCGAACCAGCCGTCTTCGGGCGCCTGCCGACCCGATCCGACCGTACGCCTGCCGTTCAGGGAGGGCTTAGCCCGCGACCAGGCGCAGCGCGGCGGTGACCTCGCGCCCGGACAGTGCGCTGTCCGGGTCGAGCAGCCACTGCGACAGGAAACCCGTCAGCATGGCCTGGTAGAGCGTGCCGGTGAGGCGCTCGCGCTCGGGGTCGGTGCCCTGCGGCACCCCCTCGAACAGCTCCGCGAGCCCGAGCCGCGCCTCCTTGATGCCGCGCACGAGCTGCTCGCGCACCTCCGGCACGTGGTCGATCTGCCCGAGCAGCTCGAACTGCGTCACCCACAACGGCCGCAGCCGCGTGAACGACTCCACCACGCGATCCCACGCCGCCTCGAACCGCTCCAGCGGCGTGGCATCCGCCTTGACGTCGGCGGACAGGGTCGCCGCCAGCTCGTCGCCCCACTCCTGCATCGCCTGGAACAGCGCCTCGTTCATCAGCGCCTCCTTCGACCTGAAGTGGTAGCCGATGGCCGCCAGACTCACGCCAGAGGCGGCGGCGATGTCGCGCGCCGTCGTGCGTGAGTAGCCCTTCTCGATCAGGCACCGCTTCGCCCCGGCCAGCAGATCTTCCCTGTTTCCCATGTTCACAGTCTAACACATTTGTACTAGACATCCGTCTTAGACAGATGTACCGTCACAGCCATGACGAACATTCTCATCTCGGGCGCGGGCATCGCGGGCACCGCGTCGGCGTACTGGCTGCGGCGGCACGGACACACGGTCACAGTGGTCGAGCGCGCCTCCGCGATCCGCACAGGCGGCTACAAGGTGGACATCCGGGGCGCGGCGCTCACGGTCGTCGAGCGCATGGGCTTACTGGACGCGGTCCGCGACCGGAGCACCGACATGCGCGTCGCCACCACGTACGACACCAAGGGCCGGGTCGTGTGCACGCTGGACGCCGACCTGTTCGGCGGGCGTACGGGCGAGGACCTCGAAATCATGCGCGGCGACCTCAACGAGCTCCTGTACGACCTGACCCGCGACGACGTCGAGTACGTCTTCGGTGACTCGATCACCGGCATCGCCGAGGACGGCACGGTGACGTTCGAGCAGGCGAGCCCGCGCCGGTTCGACCTGGTCGTCGGGGCCGACGGCATGCACTCCGCCACCAGGCGGATCGCGTTCGGCGAGGAGCCGGGCTTCACCCGCGACCTCGGCCACTACATCTCGATCTGCACCGTGCCCAACTCCCTGGGCCTGGACCGCGAGGAGGCCGTGCACGCGACCGTCGGCAGGACCGCGAACGTCTACAGCACGCGGCGCGACCGCAGCGCCAAGGCGCTGTTCATGTGGTCGTCCGAGCCGCTGCGTTACGACCACAGGGACGTCGCCGGGCAGAAGGACCTGCTGGAGCGGGCCATGGACGGGGTCGGCTGGCGGGTGCCCGCGCTGCTGGAGGACGTGCGCGAGGCCGACGACTTCTACTTCGACTCGGTCAGCCAGATCCACATGGACCGCTGGTCGCGGGGACGGGTCGTGCTGGTCGGCGACGCGGGCTACTGCGCCTCGCCGGCCTCGGGGCAGGGGACGAGCCTGGCGCTTGTGGGGGCGTACGTGCTGGCGGGCGAGCTGAGCGGGGGCGGCGGGCTGGAGGGGTACGAGCGCGAGCTGCGGCCGTTCGTCGAGGCGAACCAGGCGCTGGGGCCCACGAACATCAAGGGCATGGTCAGCGGGTCGCGGGCGGCGCTGTGGTTCCAGCTGAGGATGATGCGGCTGCTGCCGCGCCTGCCCGGCAGGGACCGGATGATCGAACGGATCACCGGCCCGATCGCGCGGGCGGCGAACGCCATCTCGCTCAAGTCGTATATGGAATGAAGCGTTCCGTTCTGGTATTATTGGAATCAGAACGTTCCGTTCCTTTCTGTGAAAGAGGTTCGCCATGACCTTCCTCGTCACCGGCGCCACCGGTACCGTCGGCCGTCTCGTCGTCCAGGAGCTTCTCGACGCGGGGCAGCGGGTGCGGGCGCTGACCCGTGACCCCGGCAAGGCCGCCCTGCCCGCGGGCGTCGAGGTCGTCGCCGGCGACCTGGCCAGGCCCGAGTCCGTGGCCGCCGCCTTCGAGGGCGTCACGGGGGTGCACCTCATCAAGTTCGCCGGCGACGACTACGCGCCCCTGCCCGACCCGGGCCGGCTGGTGGAGCTGGCCGTCGCGGCCGGCGTACGGCGGGCCACGGTGCTCGGCGGGCGCGCGGACGGGGCCCTTGAGCAGGCGCTGGCCGCCACCGACCTGGAGTGGACGCTGCTCAACCCGGTCGAGTTCATGTCCAACACGCTGCGGTGGTGGGCGCACCCGATCAGGACGGAAGGCGTCATCAAGGAGCCGTTCGGCGACCGGCTGAGCGCCCTCGTGCACGAACGCGACATCGCCGCCGTGGCCGCGACCGTGCTGGTCGAGGGGGGACACGGCGGCAGGACGTACACGATCACCGGGCCCGAGGCGATCACACTGAGGCGGAAGGTGGAGATCCTGGGCGACGCCATCGGCAGGGACGTGCGCTTCGTGGAGCTGACCGTGGACGAGGCGCGTGCCAAGTGGGCCGCGGACGGTATGGCCGAGCAGACCATCGAGTTCCTCGTGAGCGCGCTCGGCAGCACCCCTGAGGACGGCTACACGGTGGTCCCGACCGTACGCGAGGTGACCGGCCGGGACGCGCGCGGCTTCGCTCAGTGGGCCGCGGAGAACGCCGAGGCGTTCCGCGCGTGACGGGACACCCGCGGCTTCACTCAGTGCGCTGACACGTTCTGCGTGTGATCGGTGACCTCTGGATACTTCTTGACCGGGGTCCGCTCGCCCCTCAGGTGCAGGTCGAGGAAGCTCGCCAGGTGCGCGCGGGTGATCTCCAGTGCCCGTGCGCCGTCGAGCTCCTGCGCCGGCAATCCCAGCGCCGGCCTCAGCACGGCGTAGTCGACGAACGCCGAGTGGTCGGTGCCGTCCACCGTGATCCACCGCTTCCAGCCGGTCAGGTGGGCCCACGCCTGCCGCCACTTCTCGTCCTCCGGCGTGTGCCCGGTGGCCGTCCCGACCAGCAGGAACGGGCGCTTGATCGGCTCGGCGAGCTCGAACGTGCCGTCCAGGTTGACGCCGGCCTTGATCCTGGGCTCGGCGAGCATGGTCTGGGCGGCGGCGTACCCGCCGATCGAATGACCCACCATGGCGATCCTCGACCGGTCGATCGTCCTGCTCCATCGGCCCTCGACCAGGCGATCCAGCACGAACCGCACGTCCTTCACCCGGCTCGCCGCCACCTTCGCGTTGTCCTGGCCCTTCACGCACGCCAGGCAGGAGGTCGTGCGGCCGTCGGGGAAGGTGGTGCCGACCGACTCGTACGTGTGCTCGATGGCCGCGACCAGGTAACCCCTGCTGGCGAAGTCTTCGGCCAGGGAGGTCAGGGTGGCGCGGGGGAAGCTGAACCCCGGCGACATCACGACCAACGGCCGCCGCCCGCCCAGCGGTGGAGCGCCGACCCTGGCGTGCGTCCTGACCTTCGCCAGGGCGTCCTTCTCCGCGACGGGATAGTCCTTCAGTACGGCCTGCGACTCGGCCGTGGTCATGTACGGGGCCCGCTTGCCGGTGGCCTTCTTGGCCGGGTACCAGAGCGAGACCAGCAGCTCCCGCTCCTTCGCCTCGGGGTTCCACGGGTCGGGGCGGCTCTTGTCGACCAGGTGGAGAGCGGTCGTACCGATGGGCCGCTTACCTGTAGGCGCGGGCAGAGCGAGGCGCGCTGCCTTGGCCGGGTCGGCGGTCCCGGCCAGCCCCGCGGTCCCGGCGAGGTTGGCGGCCCGAGTCTGGGTGGTGGCCTGTGTCTGGGTGGCGGTGCCGAGGACGCTCAGCCACAGCGTCGTCACGGTGGTCACGGTGAGAGTTCTACGCATGGGCTTCACACTGGCCGGGAGGGACGCCATCGCGGATGCCCCGAAGGTCGACCGCCTCTTACTACTTTCGTCGTAATGCCACCTCCGGCCCTGCCCATACCCTGTGACCATGCGGTTCGTTCTGCTCGGCGCCGGAGTCTTCGCGGCCTCGCTCCTCACCCTGCACGGGCAGGTCGGGGTGCCGTCGAGCCTGCCGCTCCCGGTGCTCGTCGCGGTCGCGGCCGTCGCGGGCGTGACCGCCTGGCACGCCCGGCGCTCCTGGTGGCCGCTGGCCGTCGTGGGCGCCGTGACGTACGGCTGGCTCGTGATGTGGCCGCCGCTGATGGTGGCCTCCTTCCACGCCGGCCGCACGCTGAGCAGACGCGGCCTGCTCGCCTACGGCGGCGGCTGCGTGGCGGTGTGCGGCGTCTCGGCGCTGGCCGGCGGGTGGCTCGGCGGCCTCCGGGAGATGATGACCGCGACCCTGGGCAATGCCCTGCTCACGGCGCTGGCCGTGATGGGCCTGCCGCTGGTCGCGGGCCTGTGGGCGCGGGCCAGGCACGAGGTGCTGGAGGCCGCCAAGGAGCGGGCGGAACGGCTCGAACGCGAGCAGGTCATGCGGGCCGAGCAGGCCAGGACACAGGAGCGGGCCAGGATCGCCAGGGAGATGCACGACGTGGTGGCCCACCGGGTGTCGCTGATCGTGCTGCACGCCGGGGCCCTGGAGGTGCGCACGTCCGACGAGGAGACCGCGCGGGCCGCCGCCCTGATCGGCGGGATCGGCAGGGAGGCCCTGACCAACCTGCGCGACGTGCTCGGCGTGCTGCGCTCACCCCGGCAGGAGGCGCTCGACGCCGACGTACGCCCGCCGCCCACGCTCGGCGACCTCGACCAGTTGCTCGACCAGTCCCGCGCCCTGGGCATCACAGTGACCAGGCACGACGAGGGCGAGCCGCGACCGGTGGAGGCGACCGTGGAGCGGACGGCGTACCGGGTGATCCAGGAAGCCCTCACCAACGTGCACAAACACGCCGGAAACGCCGGCACCGACGTCCTGATCCGCTACGGCACGAGGCAGTTGGAGGTCGAGGTACGCAACCAGGCGCCGCACGCGCCCCGCGATGACGTGCCCGGCGCGGGCTGGGGCCTGGTGGGGCTGCGCGAACGGGTCGAACTGCTCGGCGGCACCCTGCGCACCAGCGCGGACGACGGCGGCGGCTTCCTGGTGAGCGCCAGACTCCCGGCCGGGGGAACGAGCTCACGGTGAGAGGGTGCGGGTGATCAGGGTTCTGCTCGTGGATGACGAGGAGCTGGTGCGGTCCGGGTTGCGGCTGATTCTGGAGGCGTCGGGAGACATCGCGATCGCCGGTGAGGCGCGCGACGGGGCCGAGGCCGTCTCGGCGGTGCGGCGGCTGCGGCCCGAGGTGGTGCTGATGGACGTACGCATGCCGGTCATGGACGGCCTGACCGCCGCAAGGCATCTCCTCGCGGAGCCCCAGCCGCCCAAGCTGATCATGCTGACCACGTTCGACCTGGACGAATACGTGCATGAGGCGCTGCGGCTGCGTGCGGTCGGGTTCCTGCTCAAGGACACGCCGCCCAGAGAGCTGGCCTCCGCCGTCCGGACGGTGGCCGGGGGTCAGGCCATGCTCTCCCCGTCGGTCACCAAGCGGCTGATCTCCTCCTACGCCGACCGCGCCCCCTCCCGGGCGCAGGCTGCCCGCAAGCAGCTCGCCGGGCTCACCGGGCGCGAGGAGGACGTGATCAGGGCCCTGGCCCGTGGCCTGTCCAACGCCGAGATCGGCCGCGAGCTACGCCTGACGGAGGCCACGGTGAAGGCCCACGTCAGCCGGGTGCTGGCCAAGCTGGGCCTGGCCAACCGGGTCCAGGCCGCCATCCTGGTCCACGACGCCGACCTCGCCTGAAACCGCACCACCACACCATCCCGGGGGTGGACGAGCGGGTCGTCTCCCTGCGGGTGGGGAGGTGGGCAAGGGAGCCAACCGCCTGCCGCCCCGGGCCGGGCACAGGTGTCGTCTCCCTGCCGGAGCGGACAGGGGCGTCGCCTCGCGCGGTTACCGGGGACGGGCGGGAGCGTCGTTCGTTCGCCGGCCCGAGTCAGGCAAGGATGTCGTCCGACCGCCGGCCCGAGCCGGGCAGGGAAGGTCGTGTCCTCACCAGCCCGGGAGGCGGGGCGGATCAGGTGGCGTTGGCGTAGTAGCAGGCTGCTTGGGCGTCGGGGATGCTGGGGAGGATGGGCAGGGGTTCGGTGCGGCAGCGGGCGTCCACCCCGGCCTCGGCCGCCTTGCCGGAGGCGAGGACCTGGCAGCGGGCGTGGAAGCGGCAGCCGCCGGGGATCCTGGTCGGGTCCGGTGGCTCGCCGGTCAGCACGACCCGCTCGGGCGACTCGGGCAGCACCGACATCAGGGCCTGCGTGTACGGGTGCCGTGGCGCGGTCAGCACCTGCTCCACCGGCCCCGACTCGACGATCCTGCCCAGGTACATCACGGCCACGCGGTCGGCGATGTTCCAGGCCAGGCCCAGGTCATGGGTGACGACCAGTGCCGAGAGGCCCAGGTCGGCGCGGAGTTTGAGCAGCAGGGCCAGGATCTCGCCGCGTACGGAGGCGTCCAGCGAGGCCACGGGCTCGTCGGCGATGAGCACCTTCGGGTTCAGGGCCAGCGCTCCGGCGATCACCACGCGCTGGCGCTGCCCGCCGGACAGCTCGTGCGGGTAACGCAGGAAGAAGCGGTCGGGCGGTCGCAGCCCGGCCCTGGACAGGGCGGTGGTCACGACGTCCTGCTCGTCCGGCAGGCCGTGGATGCGCGCGCCCTCGGCGACGGCCTCGTACACCGTGTGCCGGGGGTTGAGCGAGCCGGTCGGGTCCTGGAGGACGAGCTGTACCTGCCTGCGGTACGCCTTGAGCGCCTTGGAGCTGTAGTCCAGGACGTCTCCGTCGTAGCGGACCTCGCCGGAGGTGGGGCGTTCGAGGCCGAGCAGCGTGCGGGCGAGCGTGGTCTTGCCGCAGCCGGACTCGCCGACGAGGGCGACGATCTCGCCCGCGCCGATGGCGAGGTTCACGCCGTCCACGGCACGGGCCCGCCGGCCTCGGGAGGAGAACTCGACATGCAGGTCGCGGGCCTCCAGCAGGGTCGGGCGCGTGGTCGCGACCGCCTCGTCGGCGGTCTGCGTCTCGGTCATGAGACCTCCTTCTTCGCCCTGATGTCTTCCTCGTCTTCCTTGTCCTGGTCGTCGTTTGCAGGAGTCTGGTCGTCGTTCGCAGGAGTCGGGTCGTCGTTCGAAGCAGCCTGGTCAACGTTCGAAGGAGCCGGCGTGTCCGAGGTGCTGCCCCCTCCTGTGTCAGGGGTATCGTCCGGTCCGATGTCCACGGTGCCGGTCTCGGCGGTCGTCCCAGCACCCGACGTACCCGCCGGTCGGACATGCACGCACGCCGCCGCACGCCCCGCCCCCGCCGGCCACAGCTGGACGTCCAGGGTCGAGCATTCGTCCAGGGCCACCGGGCAGCGCGGATGGAACGAGCACCCCCCAGGCAGCTGCATCGGGTCGGGCGGATCGCCCCCGAGCCCCTTGGGCGCCATGCGCGAGACTGGGTCGCCCACGGTCGGGAACGCCGCCGCCAGGGCCCGGCTGTAGGGGTGTGCTGCCTTGTGGAAGACCTCGGCCGACGGGCCGTGCTCGACGACCCGACCGGCGTACATGACCGCGAGCCGGTCGCAGACGTCGGCCAGCACCGACAGGTCGTGCGAGATCATGATCAGGGAGATGCCGTGCTCGGCGATGAGGTCCTTGATCAGGCTGAGCACCTGGGCCTGCACCATCACGTCGAGCGCGGTGGTCGGTTCGTCGGCGATGATCAGGCGCGGCGAGCAGGCCAGGGCCATCGCGATCATGACGCGCTGCCGCTGCCCGCCGGACAGCTCGTGCGGGTAGCTGCGCGCCCGCCAGGCGGGCAGGCCGACCTGGTCGAGCAGTTCGGCCACGCGCTTGCGGGCGGCGTCGGGCCTGGCCAGGCCGTGGACGAGCAGCGGTTCGGCGATCTGGTCGCCGATCCTGCGGACGGGGTTGAGTCCGTGCTGGGCGCCCTGGAAGACGATGGACGCCTCGGCCCACCGTACGGCGCGCATGCGGCCCCACTTCATGGCGAGCACGTCCTCGCCGTTGAGCAGGATCCGGCCGCCGACCCGCGCGTCCCGGGGCAGGAGCCGGAGCAGCGCCATGGCCAGCGTCGATTTGCCGGATCCCGACTCACCGGCGACTCCGAGTGCCGCTCCGGAGTCGAGGGTCAGCGACACTCCGCGTACGGCGGGCACTTCGCCCGAGGCGATGCGGTAGGTCACTGACAGGTCGTCGAGTTCGAGCAGGCTCGCGGTCGTTTCGCTTCGCTCGGTCACGCGGCCCTCCTGAGCCTGGGGTTCAGGACCGCCTCCAGCGCCCGCCCGACCAGGGTGAACGCCATGACGACGGCGAGGATGGCCAGGCCGGGGATGAGGATGTACCACCACGCGCCCTGCGTGGCCGCACCGAAGTCGTACGAGGCCCGCAGCATGGTGCCCCACGAGGTGCGGTTGGAGCTGGCGCCGAGGAAGGCGAGGGTGGACTCGGTCACGATGGCGCTGGCCACCTCCAGCGTGGTGCTGGCCAGCAGCAGCGGCGCCACGTTGGGCAGCACGTGGCGGGTGGTGATGTGCCAGTGGCCGCCGCCGAGCGCCTTGGAGCGCTCGATGTACGGCCTGGCCTCCACGGCGAGCGTCTGGGCCCTGATCAGGCGGGCGGTGGACGGCCAGGTGGTGATGCCGATGGCCATGATGATCGTCCAGGTGCTGCCGCCCAGGATGGCGGCCAGTACGAGGGCGGTGACCAGCGAAGGGAGCACGAGGAACCAGTCGGTGACCCGCATCAGGGCGGCGCCCGCCCAGCCGCGGAAGTGTCCGGCGGCCACGCCGAGCACCAGGCCGATCACGATGCTGAGCAGCGCGGCCAGGAAGCCGATGAGCAGGGAGGTGCGCGAGCCCCACCACACCATGAGCAGGATGGAGCGGCCCGACTCGTCGGTGCCGAACGGCTCACTGAGGCTCGGGGGCGCGAACTTCGGGCCGACGCTCTTGACCACGCTGGTCACCTCCTCGCCGATGAACAGCGGGGCGATCAGCGCGAGCAGCACGGCGGCGACGAGGATCACGAGGCCGGCCACTCCGGCGCGGTTGCGGCGGTATTCGGCCCAGAACCGGCTGAGCGCCAGTCTCCTGCGGGCCGCGGCGACACTGGTCACGCCGACCTCACCCTCGGGTCGAGAATGTGGTACGCCACGTCGGCCAGCGTGTTCATCACGATGACGGCCACCGTGATCAGCATGAACGTTCCTTGCATGAGCGTGAAGTCGGGCACACTGACCGCCTCGTAGAACAGCTGCCCGAGACCGGGCCAGGTGTAGATCGTCTCGACGGTGACCGCGCCGCCGACCACGAAGCCGATGCGCATGAACACGAGCGTCACCGTGGGCAGCAGGGCGTTCGGCACGGCGTGCCGGCGGCGAACGTCGTCGTCGCGCAGCCCCTTGGCGCGGGCCACGGTGACGTAGTCCTGGCTGATCTCCTCGACCAGCGAGGAGCGCATGACGAGCAGGTACTGGGCGTAGACCACGGCGACCAGCGTCAGGCACGGCAGCACCATGTGGGAGGCCACGTCGAGCACGTACGCGAACCCGTCGGGCGCGTCCACGCTCTCGATGCCGCGGAAGGGGAAGATGCCCGGGATGGGCCCGACGCCGACGCCGAAGACCATCATGAGCAGCAGGCCGAGCCAGAACGTGGGCACCGACCAGAGCAGCAGCGACGTGGCGCTGGAGAAGCGGTCGAAGCGGCTGCCGTGGCGCCAGCCGGCGCGGATGCCCTGCCAGATGCCGAGGCTGACGGCGATCACCAGGCCGGTGCCGGCCAGCAGCAGCGTCGGGCCGAGCCGCTCGCCGATCAGGTCGAGGACGGGCCGCTTGTACTCGTACGACGTGCCGAGGTCGAGCCTCAGCGTGTCGCCGACGAAGTCGAAGAACTGCTGGATCAGCGGCTGGTCGAGGCCGAGCCGGTGGCGTTCGAGGTCGAGCTGGGCCGGGGTCATGTTGCGGCCCTGGGCCAGGTTGCGCACGGGGTCGCCGGGCAGCAGCCGGAACACGAAGAACGTGCCGACGATCACCATGGCGATGCTGAACAGCGCCCCGCCGGCCTTAGCCAGCGCGTACCGCAGCGTGCCGCGCCAGGCGGGGCGCTCATCGCCGGCGCCCGCCGCCGCCTGGGCGGCGGCGGGCTCCGTCGTTTCGAGCGGTGTTGTCATTCGCGTTCGTCGGCGACGGCCTTGCGTCGCCTGGTCAGGAAGAACGCCGCCAGTCCGATGACCACCACGCCACCGACGACGCCGGCGATCAGCCCCGTGTTGGAGCCGCCCTCGGCGCCGGTGCTGCCGCCTCCCGTCGCCTTGGCGTCCACGGTGTAGAACGGCCAGTAGCCGCTGCCGCCGTAGAGCAGGCCCTTGTCCTCGGGGATCGGGGTGATGCTGGTGATCCTGTCCTTGCGGTAGCCCTCAAGGTCGTTCGGGTAGTAGATCGCGATGACCGGCGCCTGCGTGTAGAGGCGTTCCTGCATCTGCTTGAGCAGCTCGACCCGCTTGGGCCGGTCGAGCTCCTTGAGCTGGTCCTTGTAGAGCTGCTCGAAGGTGTCGTCGCAGAAGAACGACTCGGTGCCGCCGCCCTCACCGTTGGGGGCGGGCCTGCGGCTGCACAGGTGGGTGGCCATGACCTCCTCGGGGTCGGGGTTGACCGACCAGCCGCTGATCGCGATGTCGAAGTTGCCGGTGACGCCGGTCTCCTCGGTGAACTTGCTCGATTCGAGCTTCACCGTGGTGAGCGTGATGCCGATCTCCTTGAAGAAGGCCGTCAGGTACTCGGCCAGCTTGTCCTCGATCGGCGTCTCGGTGTGGATGGTGAAGCGGAACTCCAGCTTGCGGTCGCCGTCGGGCATCGTGCGGACGCCGTCGGCGCCCTTCTTGTAGCCGGCGTCGTCGAGGATCTTGTTGGCCTTGGCGGGGTCGTAGCTGACCTTCTCCTCGCCGCTGGCCTCCCAGAAGAACTCCTTGAACAGCGGCGGCACGATCGAGCCGTCGGCGGGCTTGGCCAGGCCGTTCTGCACCTCGTCGACCAGCTTCTGCTTGTCGATGGCGTAGTGCAGCGCCTGGCGGACCTTGACGTCCTTCAGCGCGGGGTGGCCGTCGCCGACGGGCTTGTCGTCGGTCGTGGTGGCGCCGTGGTTGACCTGAAGGTACGCCGCGCGGCGGCCCTGGGTGTTCCACGCCTCGATGTTGGCGTCGTTCTGGATGGCCTCGAACTCCTGCGGGGTCATCCGGCCGAGCAGGTCGATGTCACCCGTCTTGAGCCCGGCGACGGCGGCCTGCGGGTTGTCGTAGAAGATGACCTGCAGCTCGTCGATCTTGGGCTTGCCCCGCCAGTAGTTGGGGTTGGCCTGCAGCTTGACGTACTGGTCCTTCTTGTGCTCGACCGCGATGTACGGGCCGCTGCTGACCGACGGGTACTTCTCCGCGTCGTAGTTGGCCATGTCGGTGACCGACTCCCAGACATGCTTGGGCATGATCGGGACCGGGTTCTCCAGCATGCTGGCCTGCGGGGACTTGAGCTTGATCGTCAGGTCCTGGCCGCTGGCCGTGACGCTCTCGAAGTTCTCCACCGCCGGGCCGTTCGCGGTCTTCGCGGCCTCGTCGGTCATCATCTTGTTGAACGTCCAGGCGGCGTCGTCGGCCGTGACGGGCTTGCCGTCGGACCACTTGGCCGCGCGGATCTTGAACGTCCAGGTGAGCCCGTCCTCGGACGTGGTCCACGACTCGGCCAGGTCGGGGCTGGGCGCAAGCGTCTTGGAGTCGGGCACCGTGAGGTATCCGTACATCCAGCGGTGGATCGACGTGGAGACCAGGCGGACCGCGAGGAACGGGTTCATCGAGTCCATCGACTGTGTCGCGCCCACCCGCACGATCTTCTTCCCCGCCGCCGGGTCTTGGGCTAGGGCAGCCGTGGCGCCCTGACCGGCCACTAATAGCGCGACGCCCAGCGCAGCCAGGCGTGCGAACCATTTCCTCATAAGTGCCTCACCTTCAGGCGGGGGTTTCCTGTGTAGCAAAAGGCACACCATAGGGAGACCGCGTGTCAACGAGTGGCGGAAAATTGTTTCAGTCTCGTTTCTTTCGGCGGTGTAAATTTTCAGTGCGCTTGGCAGTACGTTGAGCTGGTGTCCCGCCCGCTACCCCGCCTGCTGACCGCCCTGATCATGGTGGCGATCGTGGCCTGCGGGCTCATCGTACGGGCAGTCTGGGACGGCCCGGCGCCCAAAATCGCGGGCGACGCGCTCTACACGGCGGCGATCTACGGGGTGGTGCTGCTCGCCCGGCCGGACGCGCGGCCCTGGGCCGCCGCGGCGGTGTCGGGCGGGCTGAGCTGGGCGATCGAGCTCGCCCAGCTCGGAGGGATCCCCGAGGTCCTGTGGCCGCTGCTGGGCAGCACGTTCTCCCCACCCGACCTGCTCTGGTACGCCGTGGGCGCGGCGACCTGCCTGATCGCCCACACGCTGTGGCTCAGGCGTGCTCCCGCCGGATAGCCGACCCCGGGCTCAGGTGCGCGCCATCCTGAGGCTCACCCGACGAGCGACTGCGTGCCGAGGACGGCGAGCAGCCGGAGGCGTTCGGCGTCGGCCGTGCCGGGCTCGGCCGTGTAGACCATGACGCGCAGGTCGTCGCCGAGCACGCTGAGCACGTCGCAGTCGAGCGTGATGGCCCCGACCTGCGGATGGTCGACGATCTTGCGGGAGGCGCGCAGCCACTCGACCACGCCCGCGTCCCAGAGCTCGGCGAAGCGCTCGCTGTCGGCGCGCAGCCGCGCGATCAGCCGGCGCAACTGCTGGTCACGCGGATAGCGGCTGGCGGTCGCGCGCAGGTCGGCGACCAGCGCGGCTTCGAACGCGCGCCGCTCCTCAGGCGTGTACCGGACCCGGCCGCCGGAGCCGACCAGGTTGCGCCACACCCCGTTGCGTTCGATGCCGCGCCATTCGGACGGATCGCCCATGAGCGCCGCGTAGAGCGGGTTGGCCATGAGCAGCGTCCAGGCCGCGTCGTAGACCCCGACGGCGGCGCCGTCCAGCCGGTCCACCAGCCGCTGGACGCTCGGGGTGATGTAGGCGGGCACCGTCTCGGGCCCGGGGACCGCGAGGCCGGCCACCCGGAACAGGTAGGCCCGCTCCTCCGCCGACAGCCGCAGCGCCCGGGCCAGCGCCTCCACGATCTGCGGGGACGGGTTGTCGGCGCGGCCCTGTTCGAGGCGGGTGACGTAGTCGACGGAGATGCCGGCCAGCAGGGCCAGCTCCTCGCGGCGCAGCCCGGACGCGCGCCGCCGGCCGCCGGCGGGCAGCCCCACCGTCGCGGGCGAGACGCGGTCGCGCCAGCGCCGCACCGCCTGTCCGAACTCGCTCGCCGCCATGTCCCCAGTCAACACCCTTCCGGCGGATTCATCCTGGCACTGCCAGTCCCCGGAAAGCGGGACGCCTGGTTACCCACCCCTGCCGTGAGCAGGGTTGATGACATGACGACGACACTCATCACCGGAGCGAACAAGGGTCTCGGCTTCGAGACCGCCCGCCGGCTCATCGCCGCGGGCCACACCGTCTACGTCGGCAGCCGCAACGCGGGCCGAGGGCGTGAGGCCGCCGAGCGGCTGGGCGCGCGCCCGCTCCTCATCGACGTGACCGACGACGCCTCCGTCACCGCCGCCGCGAAGGCCGTCGAGGCCGACGGCGGGCTCGACGTGCTGGTCAACAACGCCGGCGTCGAGGGGCGGCGGGCGGACAACAGCGTGATCGGCGCGGCCGACCTGACCGCCGCCGACATGCGCACGATCTTCGAGACGAACACCTTCGGCGTGGTACGCGTGACGCACGCCTTCCTGCCGCTGCTGCGGCGCTCCGCGGCCCCGGTCGTAGTGAACGTGAGCAGCGGCCTGGCCTCGCTGGCGGGCATCACGGCGGAGGGGACGCCGACGTACGCGTACCCGGGCGTGGCCTATCCGGCCTCCAAAGCGGCGGTCAACGTGCTGACCGTGCAATACGCGAAGGCGTTCCCCGAGATGCGGATCAACGCGGTCGAGCCCGGCTACACCGCCACGGACCTGAACGGCCGCACGGGTACGCAGACCGTGGAGGAGGGCGCGGAGATCATCGTCAGGATGGCCCAGATAGGCCCCGACGGACCCACCGGGGGCTTCTTCACGCTCGCCGGCCCGCTCCCGTGGTGACGCAAGCCCCTTGCGTGGTGACGCGGCCGGCCCGCATCCACACGGGCCGGCCGGTCAGGTGAGCGGCAGTTAGTGGCAGCCGCCTGAGCCGCAGCACGACCCGCCCGCCTGGGGCAGCAGCTCGACCGTGCCGCCCAGCTCGTAACCCGCCTCCTCCACGGCCGCGCCGATGAGCGCGGCGTCGACCGGCGCCGCGCTGGTCACCTTGACCGACCCGGACCCGAGATCCACCTCGACGCCGCTCACCCCGGCGACCTTGCCCACCTCCTGGGTCACAGCGTTCACACAGTGGCCACAGGTCATGCCCTCAACCTGGTATGTCATGACAGTCATGAGCCCGACTATATACCCCCCAGGGGTAGAGGCGCATACATCACCCCGCCTCGGTTAGGAGAACGGCAAAGACCCGGTTCAAGGGAGAACGGACATGCTGGACGGCAAGACCATCGCGTTCCTGGTCGCCCCCGAGGGAGTCGAGCAGGTCGAGCTCACCGAACCCTGGAAAGCGGTCAAGCAGGCGGGCGGCACGCCCCGGCTCGTCTCCACCGCCCCCGGCCAGATCCAGGCGTTCAACCACCTGGACAAGGCCGGCACCTTCGCCGTGGACGACACGGTGGACGACGTGGACGCGGCCTCCTTCGACGGCCTCGTCCTGCCGGGAGGCGTGGCGAACCCCGACTTCCTGCGCATGAACGACGACGCCGTGCGCTTCGCCCGCGCCTTCTTCGACGCGGGCAAGCCCGTGGCCGCCATCTGCCACGCGCCGTGGACGCTGGTCGAGGCGGACGTCGTACGCGGCCGGACGATCACGTCCTGGCCCAGCCTGCGCACCGACCTGCGCAACGCCGGGGCGACCTGGGTGGACAAGGAGGTCGTGGTCTGCACGGACGGGCCGAACACGCTGGTGAGCAGCCGCAAGCCGGACGACCTCAAGGCGTTCTGCCAGGCCGTCACCGACCTCTTCGGCCAGTGACGTGAACGCGCGGGCCGGGCCTCGGGCCCGGCCTACGCGCGGGCCTGACGCGATCGAAAACCGGCTGTAACGCCTTGTTCCCTGGGCGGAAATGGTCTAGAGGTAGACCAAAAGGAGCGTCCCGCCCCCCAGGGAGACCTCAATGACCACCGAAGAGGATTCCAGGCGACTCGCCGAGCTCGGTTACAAGCAGGAGCTCGCCCGCACCTGGAGCGGTTTCTCGAACTTCGCCATCTCCTTCTCGATCATCTCGATCCTCGCCGGCTGCTTCACGACCTTCGGCCAAGCCTGGAACTACGGCGGCCCCATCGCCATCTCATGGGGCTGGCCGATCATCTCGCTGTTCATCCTGATCATCGGTTTCTGCATGTCGGAGCTGGTGTCGGCGTACCCGACGGCGGGCGGCATCTACTGGTGGGCCGCCAAGCTGGGCAAGCCGATCCACGGCTGGTTCACCGGCTGGCTCAACCTGATCGGCCTCATCGCCGTCACCGCGTCGGTCGACTACGGCTGCGCGACCTTTCTCAACATCACCCTCAACCGGTTGACCGGCGGCGCCTGGGAGGGCACGCTGCCGCAGGCGTTCCTGCTGTTCGTGATCGTGCTGGCGCTGCACGCTCTGATCAACATCTTCAGCCACCGGCTGATCTCGCTGCTGCAGAACGTCTCGGTCTGGTGGCACGTCGCCGGCGCCGCGATCGTGGTGGCCATCCTGATCTTCGCCCCGTCCGACCACCAGTCGGCGTCCTTCGTCTTCTTCGGCACCAACAACAACTCGGGCTTCGGCGACGGCTCCGACGGGCTGCCCTTCTGGATGTACGTGCTGCCGCTCGGCTTCCTGCTCACCCAGTACACGATCACCGGCTTCGACGCCTGCGCCCACGTGTCGGAGGAGACCCAGGGCGCGGCGACCAGCGCGGCGCGCGGCCTGTGGCAGTCGATCTTCTACTCGGCGATCGGCGGCTGGATCCTGCTGCTGTCGTTCCTGTTCGCCGCCACGAACGTGGACCAGTTGAACAAGGACGGCGGTTTCGTCGGCTCCATCTTCGAGAGCGCGCTGTCGTCCCCGCTGGCCACGGCGATCTTCGCCATCTCCACGATCGGCCAGTTCTTCTGCGGGATGAGCTGCGTGACGTCGATGTCGCGGATGACGTACGCGTTCTCGCGCGACGGCGCGGTGCCCGGCTGGCGGCTGTGGTCGAAGGTGGACCGCAACCGCACCCCGGTCAACGCGATCATCGCCGGCTGCGCCGCCGCCGCCCTGCTCACGCTGCCCGCGCTCTACGCCCCTCCCGGGCTGACCACGCCGGTCGCGTTCTACGCCGTCGTCTCGATCGCGGTCATCGGCCTGTACCTGGCCTTCCTCATCCCGATCTGGCTGCGGCTGCGCATGGGAGACGAGTTCAAACCCGGGCCGTGGACGCTGGGCAGGAAGTACAAGGCGCTGTGCTGGATCGCCTGCGTCGAGATCGTCATCGTGTCGATCTACTTCGTGATGCCGTTCTCCCCCGCCGGCGTGCCCGGCAGCCCGGACTTCACCTGGACGTCGGTCAACTACGCGCCCATCGCGGTGGGAATGGTGCTGATCGGGATCGCGCTGTGGTGGGCGCTGTCGGCCCGCCACTGGTTCACGGGTCCGCGCCGCACGGTCGACGAGCTCCCCGTCCCGTAAGAAAGGGGTACGGCGCGACCCCCCTGGCCGCGCCGTACCCGTCGAATGTGCTACTTCGTGCCCGGAGCGGCCCAGGAGAGCCGGTCCGTCGGCCACGCAGGCCGCTGGGAGCGCTGCTTGAGCAGGCTCTCCTCAGGCGTGCCCACGGCGCAACGCGTGCCGTGCGGCGGCACCTTCAGCGAGATCAG
This sequence comes from Nonomuraea sp. NPDC048892, assembly GCF_040649735.1. NCBI lineage: Bacteria > Bacillati > Actinomycetota > Actinomycetes > Streptosporangiales > Streptosporangiaceae > Nonomuraea > Nonomuraea sp. NPDC048892. Next base: position 192,837 of record NZ_JBEZFZ010000006.1, read on the forward strand.
GTACTCGTCGAAGATGTCCGTCTGGCACTTGTCCTTGCCGTAGATGCGGTGGCCCCAGCCCCCGTACGTGAGCAGCACCGCCTTGGACCCGAGCTGGCGGGCCGCGTTGGCCGACCAGATCCACGGCGTGGCCGGGTCGTGCAGCGAGTTCCCGAGCAGCAGCGGGGCCTCGCCGGTGTACTGGAGCTCGTGCGGCGGGTTGGTGGTCGGGTAGTTCATGCAGATCGGCAGGTCGTCGATCGGGTACGGGTGGTACCGCGTGTCCGGCGCGAGGGCGTTGGACACGCGCATGAGCGCGGCGTACTCGGTGTAGTTGCGCAGCCTGAGGTTGTAGTCCTGGCACAGGATCGTGGTCGGCAGCTCGGCCACGTCCCCCTCCACGGGCCCGCGGCCGGGCAGCGGGGGCACCCACTCCGGCTCGGCGCCGCCGTTCAGCCAGTTGATCACCTGGCTGAGCATCTGCCAGTCGGGCCCCTCGTTGCCCAGCGCGGCGTTGTAGATGACCTGCAGCTCAGTCATCTTCGTGCCGGTGCTCGGGTAGACGAGCTCGCCGCGCTGTGCCTTCTCCCGCAGCGACTTCCAGATCGCGCGGATGTCCTGGCCGTGCAGCACACAGGTGGTGTCCTGCTCGCACCAGCCGACGAACTGGTCGAACGCGTCCTCGACGGCGATGGCCTCGGTGGACAGGAAGCCCGCGACGCCGAGGCTGTGGTCCATGTTGCTGTCGAGGCCGAGCGCCCGGACGCGGCCGGGGAACAGCTCGGCGTACATCTGGCCGATCAGAGTGCCGTACGAGATGCCGTAGTAGGTGAGCTTCTCCTCACCGAGGGCGGCCCGCAGCGCGTCCAGGTCGCGGGCGACGTCGGTGGAGTCGACGTGGTCGTACAGCGGTCCGGTACGGGCGCGGCAGTCGGCGTGCAGCTTCTTCGTGAACGTGTTCCAGGCGTCGAAGTCGGCCTGGCTCTTCATCACGGTGTGCGGCATCTGGTTGTAGACGGACGCCGAGCAGATCACCGGATGGCTGCGCCCGACACCCCGCGGGTCGAAGCCGACGATGTCGAAGCGCCGCTGCAGCTCCTCGGTGTAGGAGCCGGGAGCACCGTAGACGGCCTCGACCCCCGAGCCGCCGGGCCCGCCCGGGTTGATCACCAGCGAGCCGATCCTGGCGGCCGGGTCGGTCGCCTTGCGCCGCGCGACCGCGATGTCGACCTTCGCCCCCGTGGGCTTCGCCCAGTCGATCGGCACGCTCAGCGTGCCGCACTCGGCCTCGGGCTCCTCCGCGCACGGCGCCCAGGCGATGGTGTCGGCCGCGCCAGTGGTCGTGCTCGTCGTCGTTTCGGTGTCCGCGTTCGCGGCCGAGCCGGGTAACACTGTGGCCAGCGCCAGAAAAGCGGCGGCGACCAGGGAAAATCTGCTTCGCACAAGGCTCCTGTCTTCGGTCGATCCCCCCGTCGGGGCGTGCGATCGAAGCGGATCATCGCGTATTCACGGCCTTGACCGTGCGGGAAATGACAGATTTCCTCCGAAAGGATGACGCCACCGGTCAGGCGGCGTCATCCGCGAGGCGACCCCGTCGTCGCCTGTGGGGTGGCCCCGCCGTCGTCCGCGAGGTGCCCCCGTCAGGACGTCTCGAAGGCCGCCGCCACGGTCGCCCGTACGTCGTCCATGGAAGTGGCGCCCAGCTCGCGTTTGAGCGAGGTCATGTCCACGTCCGGCATCCCGCACGCGACCGCCCAGTCCCACGGCGTCAGGTCGCCGTCGACGTTGAGCGCGAACCCGTGGCTGGTGACGCCCCGGCTCTGCCGCATCCCGATGGACACGATCTTGCGCCCGGTCTCGGCCGTCCAGACCCCGGTCAGCAGCTCGGAGCCCGGCGGCGTGTCCCGGCGCTCGGCGGGCAGCCCCAGCTTGCCCAGCGCCTCCACCAGCCGCAACTCCACCTCGCGCACGTAGTCGACGATGCCCTCGTCCTCGCCCAGCTTGACGATGAGGTAGCCGACGAGCTGGCCTGGCCCGTGATAGGTGAGCTGGCCGCCGCGCCCGGTCTCCATGACGGGGATGCCGCGGGAGGGATCGGGCAGGTGAGCCATCGGGGTGCGGCGCCCGATCGTGTAGATGGACGGATGGCTGAGCAGCCAGAGCGTGTCAGCGCGCTCGTCCCGTTGGCGCTGCCCGACGAGGTCGGTCATGCGCTCCATCGCTTTGTCGTAGTCGACCAGCTCATCCTGGATGAGCGTCAGCGGCCTTGCCCTCATGGTTCGAGGATATGCCTGGCCTTTAATGAAGACGCACGCGGGACGGGCGGGGACTCGCGTCCCCGCCCATTCACGTTCAGGCCGCCCGGTAGCCCTTCGGCTCTTCCGGGACGAGGATCCACATGGCGACGTAGACCACCCACAGCGGTCCCGGGATGAGCGACAGCAGCAGCCAGAGGATCCGGACGAGGGTAGGGGGCAGGCCCATCTTGTCGGCCAGACCGCCGCAGACGCCGGCCAGGATCCTGTGCTCTCGTGAGCGGTACATGCTGTTCCTCCATGTGGTGTTGACCTACTGGGAGAACGGACGAGCGGGCCGTCAGACTCCCGTCAGGAACCCTGAGAAAACCCTGTAAGGGTCAGCCACTCATGTGCCATGCCCAGATGTCGGCTGGTCAGTCCCTGTTCCGGGTCCACGTGGACGAGCAGGAAGTCGGTCAGACCCTGACGCCCCCTGAGGTACTCCTCGTCCTCCGCCCACACCTGGTCGTCGAACCAGACGAACGGCCGCCGCCCCGCGTACGCCGCCACGTGCGGCGTCTTGAAGTTCTCCCCCCGCTCGCAGGGCACGTCGGGGTTCATGGTGATGACCGGCAGGGAGGGCAGGCCGATCCGGGGGGCGATCCAGTCGTTGGCGTGGTGCTCCCAGGTGGTGGCCCAGACCAGCTCGGCGCCGGTGGTCAGGGCCAGGTCGAGCAGGCGGCGGCCGTGGCGGGGGTTGAGGTGCACGGTGTAGACCTCGCCGGCGACCGTGCACCGGTAGCGGCGGAAGTCGGGGTTCGGCCGTCCCATCGGGTTGAGCACGCCGTCCACGTCGAGCAGCAGCAGCGGCTTCACCGGACGGCCCGGTGTTCCTGCGGGGTGATGCCGCGGACGCGTTTGAAGGCCGCGCTGAGCGCGAACGGGCTGCCGTAGCCGACCTTCCTGGCCACGGAGCCGATCGTGGCGTCGGGCTCGCGCAGCAGGTCGGCGGCCAGCGCGAGGCGCCAGTCGGTGAGGAAGGCCATCGGCGGCTCGCCGACCAGCTCGGTGAAGCGCCGGGCCAGCGAGGCCCTGGACACGCCCACCTCGGTGGCCAGCGCGGCCACCGTCCACGGGTGGGCGGGGTTGTTGTGCAGCAGGCGCATGGCCTTGCCGACGACGGGGTCGCTCATCGCGCGATACCAGGCGGGGGCCTCGTTCGTGGCGAAGTGGGCTCGCAGCACCGCGATGAGCAGCAGGTCGAGCAGCCGGTCGAGGACCGCCTCCTGGCCCGGCTCGTCCTTGACGATCTCGGCGCCGAGCAGCGAGATCAGCGGGCCGCCCGGCTGCACGATCAGCTGGGGCAGCGCCTCCAGCAGCCGCCGGGTGACCTCGCCCTCCATGGTGTAGGTGCCGGTCAGCAGCACGGTGGGGCCCTCCGGGTCGTTGCCCCACGTCCGCACACCGAGGTCCATGCTTTCGTAGAGGGACTCGCCGTCGAGGGTGGTGCACCGCTGGCCCGGGTCGATGATGATCTGCGGCTTGGTGCCGGGGGCGTCGGCCATCGTGTACGGCTGCGGCCCCCGCGCGATGGCCACCTGTCCGGGCTCCAGGTGCACGGGGTCGCCCCCGTCGAACATGATCCACGAATGGCCGCGGACCTGCGCCACCAGCGACAGCGGCGCCTCGTCCTGGATGCGCAGCCCCCAGGGCGGGGAGAGGATCGTCCGGAGCAGGAAGGCGCCGCGCGCTCTCGGGCCGTCCAGGAGCGCCGCGAGCTGGTCCATGGGGTAGACGATCGCATATGGGATTGCGCTTCTCAACCATGGAGCGTCTTATCGGTATCGGGACTTACTAGAGGCATGACGATTCTCGTTCTCGGCGGCACCGGCAAGACCGGCCGCCGCATCGCCGACCGGCTCAGCGCGCGCGGCCTGCCCGTACGGCTGGGCTCGCGCTCCGCCTCCCCCGCCTTCGACTGGCAGGACCGCTCGACCTGGCGGGACGCCCTCGACGGCGTGACGGCCGTCTACCTGTCCTACTATCCCGACCTGGCCTTTCCCGGCGCGTACGACGACGTCAAGGCGTTCACGGAGCTGGCCGTGAGCTCGGGCGTGCGGCGGCTGGTCCTGCTCTCCGGGCGGGGCGAGCCGGAGGCGCAGGCCAGCGAGCGGACCGTGGCCGAGTCGGGCGCGGAATGGACGGTGCTGCGCTGCTCCTGGTTCATGCAGAACTTCAGCGAGGACTTCCTCCTCGGCTCGGTCCTCGACGGCGTGATCGCGCTGCCCGCCGCCGACGTGCCCGAGCCGTTCGTGGACGTGGAGGACATCGTGGACGTCGCGGTGGCGGCGTTCACCGAGGAGGGCCACGCGGGCAAACTGTACGAGCTGACCGGGCCGCGGCTGCTGACGTTCGCCGACGTGGCGGCCGAGCTCTCCCGGGCCACCGGCAGGACGATCGTGTTCCTCCGGGTCACGCCCGACGAGTACATGACCTCGGCCGTCCAGCACGGCGTGACCCTCGACGAGGCGCAGGGCCTGGCCCACCTGTTCACCGACATCCTGGACGGCCGCAACGCGACCGTCTCCGACGGCGTGCGCCAGGCCCTGGGTCGCCCGGCCAGGGACTTCGCCGACTTCGCGCGGGCCAACGCACAGGTCTGGAAGCGCTAAAGCCCCGGGACTCCCCGCTGGTGCGGAAGCCTCAGGACCGCTGAAGGTCAGGCGAAGGTCAGGAGCGCACCACCGCCGCCGGGTCCCAGCCGGGCCTGGGCACGGAGTCCAGCAGCAGCCGCGTGTACGGGTGCTCAGGCTCGGTCAGCACCCGCTCCACCGGCCCCCGCTCGACCACGACTCCCCGGTGCAGCACCAGCGTCTCCTCGCACAGGTGCCGCACCACGGCCAGGTCGTGGCTGACGAACAGCAGCGCGACCCCCGACTCCCGGCGCACGCGGGCCAGCAGTTCCAGGATCTGCGCCTGGATCGACACGTCGAGCGCGGCCACCGCCTCGTCCAGCACCAGCACCGACGGCTCCACCGCCAGCGCCCTGGCGATGGCCAGGCGCTGCCGCTGGCCGCCGCTGAGCCGGTGGGGGCGCGCCCCCGCCTCCCTGGCGCCGAGCCCCACCTGCTCAAGCAGCTCGGCGGCCCGCGCTTCGGGCCTGCCGTGCAGCCTGAGCGCCGTGTGCAGGCACTCCTCGGCCGTCAGCCGGGGGTCGAGCGAGAGGTACGGGTCCTGGAAGACCATCTGGATCTCCCTGGCCCTGCGCAGCCTGGCGGCCCGGCCGCGTTCTCTCGTGCCCCGCTCACGCCCGGCCACGGCGATCGTGCCCGAGTCGGGGGCGACCAGGCCCACGAGCATGCGGGCGATCGTGGTCTTACCCGACCCCGACTCGCCGACCAGCCCGAGCGAGCCGCCCGCGGCCAGGTCGAACGTGACGTCGTCGGCCGCCACCGTGGCGCCGAAGGACTTGCGCAGTTCGCGTACGGACAACATCTAGACCTCCACCAGGCGGCAGGCGGCGGAGCCGCCGGAGACGGCCACGGGCGCCGGCGGCCGTTCCTCGCAGGCACTCGTGACCTCGGGGCAGCGGGGCGCGAACGGGCAGCCCGTGAAGGCGTCGTCCAGCGAGGGCGGCCGTCCGGGGATGGGCCGGATCGGCCGCGGGTCGCCCAGCTCGGGCGTGCAGGCCAGCAGGCCGGCGGTGTAGGGGTGGCGGGGGTCGGCGAACAGCTCCTTGGCCGGCCGCGACTCCACCACCGTGCCCGCGTAGAGCACGTGGACGCGGTCGCAGAAGGCCGCGGCCAGGTGCAGGTCATGGGAGATGAACAGCATGCCGAGCTCCCGTTCGGCCTGCACCCTGCGCAGCAGCGCGAGCGTCTCGGCCTGCGTGGTGACGTCGAGCGCGCTCGTCGCCTCGTCGGCCAGCAGCAGCGCGGGGCCGGCGGCCAGCGCGGCGGCGATCACCACCCGCTGGAGCATGCCGCCGGACAGCTCGTGCGGATACTGCCGCAGCCGCGCCTCGGGATCGGGCATCCCCACCGCGTCCAGCAGCTCCAGCGCTCGCGCCCGTGCCTCGGCCTTGGGCCGGCCCAGCGTGTGGACCATGCGCTCGGTCATGAAGTCGCCGATCCTGCGGACGGGGTTGAGCGACGAGCGCGGGTCCTGGTAGACCATCGACACCTTTGAGGCGCGCAGGTCCCGCAAGGCGGCCTGGCCCATCGTCAGCACGTCCTCGCCCTCGACCGCGACCCGCCCGGAGACGCGGGCGCCTTCGGGCAGCAGGCGCAGCACCGAGCGGGCGATCGTGGACTTGCCCGAGCCTGACTCGCCGACCAGCCCCACGATCTCGCCCTTGCCGACGGACAGCGACACCTCGCGCAGGATCGGCCGCCGCCCGCCCGCCTCTATCGTCAGCCCTTCCACGGAGAGCAGCATCACGTCCCCCTCACGCCCATGCGGTCGGCCAGCCGCACGCCGATCACGTTGAACGACACGACCACCAGGGCGATGGCCGCGCCCGGCACCAGCACCGGCAGGAACGCCCCCTGCACGATGGCCGGCTGTCCCTCCTTGACCATGAGCCCCCAGTCGGAGGACGGCGGCTGCGCGCCGAACCCGAGGAAGCTCAGCGTGGCCAGGCTCATCAGCCCCTCGCCGAACAGCACGACGAGGTAGCCGACGAGCGAGCGCGCCATGTTGGGCACCAGGTGCCGCACGCAGATGGTGAACCCGCCCATGCCCTGCACCCGGTAGGCGTCGATGTACGGTTTGCCGCACTCGCCCAGGGCCACGCTGCGGGTGTACTTGGCGATCGTCGGCGTGTACGCCAGCCCGAGCGCCACCACGGCCGTGGTCATCCCGTTGCCGAACACGGCCACGATCAGCACCACGAACAGCAGCCCCGGGAAGGCGTACATGACGTCGGTCAGCCGGGACACGACGGCGTCCACCCAGCCCCGGTGCCAGGCGGCCAGCGTGCCGAGCGCGACGCCCAGCACCGAGGCGATGGCCAGCAGGATCAGCGGGCCGATCAGGGAGGTACGGGCGCCGTACAGGACCCTGGAGAGCAGGTCGCGGCCGGACTGGTCGGCGCCGAGCGGATGTCCCGGCGACATGGGCGCCAGCGTGGCGGCGAAGTCGACCGCCTCGGGCGCGTAGGGGGAGACCAGCGGCGCCAGCACCGCCGCCGCGACGACGAGGCCGAGGAACGCCGTGGCCAGCAGGTGGCCGAGCGGCCGCGCGGGCTTCGGGGAGAGCGTGGCGACCAGCGTGGTCATGCCCGGCTCCTCACTCTGGGATCGATCAGGGGGTGCAGCAGCTCGACCGCGGTGGTCACGGCGATGTACGCGGTCACCATGAGCAGCAGCACCGCCTGCGTGACGGGGAAGTCGTGGGTGTTGATCGCGTTCACCAGCAGCGAGCCGATCCCGTTGAGCCCGAAGGCGGTCTCCACCGTCACCGTCCCGGTCAGCATCCCGGCCGTGACCAGCCCGCACATCGTCACGATCGGCCCCAGCGCGCCGCGGAAGACGTGCCGCACGACGATCAGCCGCTCGGACAGCCCGCCGGCGCGGGCCACGCTCACGTGGTCGAGCTCGCGCTGCTCGATCATGGACTGCCTGGTGACGCGGCTGATGATGGCCAGCGCGCCGAGCGCCAGCGTGACGGCGGGCAGCGTCAGGTGCCACAGCGAGCCGCCGCCCATGACGGGGAACCAGCCGAGCTGCACCCCGAACAGCGAGATCAGCACCGTCGCGGTGACGAACGCCGGCACGGAGGTGGCGAACGTCGTGCCCGCCACCACCGCCGAGTCCGTACGCCCGCCGCGCACCGCGGCCAGCACCCCCAGCGCGATCCCGAACACCACGAACAGCACCGAGGCGTAGGCGACCAGCCCGAGCGTGCTCGGCAGCCGGGCCGCCATCAGGTCGGCGACCTGGTCGTGGTACTGCGTGGAGCGGCCGAGGTCGCCGGTCAGCGCGTCGCCGAGCCAGCGGCCGTACTGCACCAGGAACGGATCGTCCAGGTGGTACTGAGCCCGGATCGCGGCCAGGTATTCGGGGGTCAGGTTCTCCTTGCCGCCCGCCAGGAACGTGACCGGGTCGCCGGGGGCCGCGTACGACGCCGCGAAGATCACGAACGAGGTGGCGAGCAGCGTGGCGACCAGCCCGGCCAGCTTGCGGACCACCGGCTCAGCCCTTGGCCCCGAGATCGGCCGCCCACGGGTAGCCCATGTGCACCTGCGAGGCGGGCGGGCCGGTCACCTTGGCCCCGAGCACGACCGCGTTCGGCACCTCGACCAGCGAGATCCACACCATGTCTGCGGTGAACATGCGCTGCAGCTCGATGACGTGCCCCGCGCGGGCCGCGGGGTCGGTGGTCTCCAGCGCCTCGGCCACGAGCTTGTCGTAGGCGGGCGAGCTGTACTTCACCCAGTTGTTGGCCGAGCCGGTCAGGCCGTTGTCGTAGAAGCCGATGGGGTCGGACTTGGTGATGTACCAGTCGTCGGGGACGAGGTCGACCTGGGCGCGCAGCGACTTGTCGGTGTAGAAGCTGCCGAACTCGGACGAGGGCACGGTCTTGATCTGGGCGGTCAGGCCGATCTTCGTGGCCGCGTCCACGACGGCGTTGGCGATGACCGAGCGCGACTGCTCGCCGTCGGTCGCCACCACGATCGGCTCCTTCGGCGAGCCCGCCTCCGCCACCAGCTTCTTGGCCTCCTCGATCCGGGGCGTGTCCGGAGCGCCGGTCAGCTCGTCGTAGGCCGTCTGGAACGCCTCCTTCTCGTACGACCACGCCCCGGCCCCCACCGGCACCTTCCACGGCCTGGCCAGCCCCGCGAACCCCGACTTGGCGATGCCGGCCCGGTCCACGGCCAGCGACAGCGCGCGCCGGATCTTCGGGTCCTTCATCACGCCGCGATCGGTCGGCAGCAGCACGAACACGCGCGTGGTCGCGCCGTAGGCCACGCTGACCGCCTGGTTGCTCTGCAGCGCCACGGCCGGCCCGGTGTCGGACAGGTAGGCCCCCTGCGCCGCTCCCGTGACGAGGCTGTTGACCAGCGCCGTGTCCTGGGCCCACCGGAACTCGACGGTCTTGGTGAGCGGTTTGACATCCTTGTTCCAGTACGCGTCGTAGCGCTCGATCGTCATGTGCGAGCCGGACTTCCACTCCTTGAGCCGGTACGGGCCGGAGCAGGCGTCGTCGTGTCCCGGCGAGCCGAAGTCCTCGCCCTGCGCCTGCACCGCCTTCCGGTTGAGCACGATGCCCGCGCCGCCGGCGATGGCCTGCTCGAACAGCGCGTTGGGCCGCTTGAACGCGATCGTGACCTCGTGCTCGCCGCTCTTCTCGATGGAATCGACGTCCTCGAACTCATCGGATTCGTCCATGCCCTCGCCCGCGTGCCGCTTCAGGCTCCACACGACGTCGTCGGCCGTGACCGGCGAGCCGTCGTGGAAGGTGGTGTCCTGACGCAGCGTGAGGACCATCGTCTTGGGGTCGGGGAGCTCGGCCTTCTCGGCCAGCCAGGGTTTGACGGTCATGTCGGGCTGGGTCTGCATGAGGCGTTCGCAGACGTTCGCCATGACCGTGCGGTTGGGGGTGCCGCCGTCGGAGTCGAGGTCGAGCGTGCCCGGCTCCTCGTCGAGCAGCCAGACGGCGCGGTCGAGCGGCCCGGCCGCCTTGGCGGTGCGATCGACGAGGGTGAGCTTGGCGGGGTCGGGCGCCTTGGTGGTCGCGGCGGGCCCGCCGCACGCGGCGACCAGGCCGGCCAGCCCGGCGAGGGCGAGCAGCTTCTTCACGGGGTCACTTCTCCATGCGGTCCGTCGTAGAGGTTCCAGGGCACGCGCTCGTACTCGTGGTCGCAGGGCGTGCCGGCCGCGATCAAGTAGTCGCCCGTGGTCAGGTCGACGCAGCTCGACAGCAGGGTCGCCCACCGCTTCACGGCGGGCTGGGTGAGGTCGGGGTGGGTGCAGAGGGACTCGGGGTAGCCCAGGTGGTCGGACATGGCGAACCTGATCCGCTTGCGCACCTCGTCGGTGCCGGACGCCTCGCGCACCGTACGCAGCCCGCCCTCGGCCCGGGGCACCCGGAACAGCGAGTCGGCCGAGCCGGGCCGGTAGGTGGCGGCCAATTGCGGCGGCACGAACGCCTGGTAGTGGTTGCCGTGGACGAGCAGCCCGTCGGTGGGGTACATCCAGCCGATGGCGCCGGGCGTGGTCTCCAGGTCGATCGCGAACCCGTCGCGGTGGGTGATCAGCGCGTTGCTGGCGATGTGGGCCCGCGACTTGGTCAGCGCCTCCAGCGCGGTGTTGAGGTTGTCGCTGTCGAGCACCCTGCGCCTGATCAGGGTCTGCGGCACGCCCACGGTGTCGTCGAAGCGCCCGCCGAGCCCGTTGGCGTTGAGCGCGATGCCCGCCGAGTTGGCCCCCTGCCGCCCGACCTGCCCCGCCTCCACGTGCATGATGACCGTCGGCCGGCCCGGCTGGACGACTCTGAGCACCATGAGGGTGTCGGACACGCCGTCGCGCCAGTCCCAGTTCTGGCCGGCGTAGACGTGGCCGTCGCCGGACACCTCACCGAGCAGCGCGAACGACGTGCAGCCGTCGGGCTCCATGGAGCTGAAGGTGGTGTCGTAGATGATCTCGCCACGGGCGTTGAGCGCGAGCACGTCGAGGAAGCCGACCCCGGCCCCCTCGGCGATGCCCTCCATCTCCTCGACCAGCTCCGGCGCGAACGCCCTGCTGGGCTCGATCCAGTGCGCCGCCCGTTCGACGACCTGATCCCATGACAGGCCGCTGGAGTGCGCGAACGCCTCCGCGTAGTAGGTCAGCGCGCGTTCGATGCGCTCGCGCGCCTGCTCGCCGTACTGGCGGCCGCGGTCGCGAGGAGCGCCGGAGATCTCGACGAGAGGCAGGGATGTGAGGCTCAATGGTGCTCCTTGGACCGACCCGGAGCCTGTAATGTCCATTTCAGGAGGCGGCGAGTCTGTAGCGGTCGTTTCCAAGACAGGGTAATGAGCGCTACACAGGAGTCAAGAGCCGTAATGGAAAATACACACAGCCCGGTCGAACAGCTCAGGGCCCAGGTACGACAGCTCTGGGAGGAGCTGTCACCGGCCGAGCGGGCGGTGTGCCAATACCTGATCTCCGCCTCACCCGAGCAGATCCTCTTCGCCAGCGCGCAGGAGCTGGGCACCGCCACCGGCACCAGCAACGCCACGGTGGTGCGGACGATGCAGCGGCTCGGCTTCGGCGGCCTGCCGGGGCTCAAGCGGGCGCTGGCGGCCGAGTTCACCTCGGCGGTGGCCCCCGACGTCCGCCTGCGGCAGCGCGTCAGCCACGTCGGCCAGGACCTGACCGGCATCTGGGAGCGGGTCTTCGACGAGGCCCGCGAGCGGGTCGAGCACTGCAGGGGGCTGCTGGACGCGGAAGCGTTCAAGAAGGCGGTCGAGCTGCTGGTGGACGCGCCCGGCGTGTTCGTCTACGGCGCGGGCGCCTCCGAGCCGGCCGGTCATCACCTGGCGCTCAAGCTCAACCGGCGCGGCCACCGCGCCCGCGCCGTCGCCACCACCGGCTTCGCCCTGGCCGACGACCTGATCCAGCTCGCGCACGGCGACGTGCTGGTGATCTTCCAGCCGGCCCGCAAACTCAAGGAGCTCACCGTGCTGATCGACCGGGCGCACGCCGTGGGTGCGAACATCGTGCTAATTTCCGATGAACTCGGCGGATCGTTCGCCGACCGGGTGGACGCCGTGCTGGCCGCCCCCCACACGCCCACCGGCATCACGGCCGAGCCGCTGACCGGCATCATCGTGGCCGACGCGCTGCTGCTGGCGCTCGACTCGCTCGACGAGCCCCGTTCGGTCGAGAACTCCCACCAGCTCAACGCGCTGCGACGGCAATTGCTTGACCCTCGATTCCGCTAACCTCACCTCGTCACTTCCGCGTGCTGGAAAGGTGTCGTCGTGATCGGCTGGCTAGAAGCGGTGATCTTGGGGTTGGTCCAAGGGCTCACGGAGTTCCTGCCGATCTCCTCCAGCGCCCACATCCGGGTGGTCTCCGCGCTCGCCGGCTGGAAGGACCCAGGGGCGGCGTTCACGGCGGTGATCCAGCTCGGCACCGAGACGGCCGTGCTGATCTACTTCCGCAAGGAGATCTGGGAGATCATCTCCACCTGGACGCGCTCGCTGTTCGACAAGAGCCTGCGCGGCCACTGGGCGGCCCGCATGGGCTGGTACGTCATCGTCGGCACCCTGCCCATCGGCATCCTCGGCGTCACGCTGAAGGACCAGATCGAGACCAGCTTCCGCGACCTGCGCCTGGTGGGCACGACGCTGATCGTCTTCGCCTGCATCCTCTGGTACGCCGACCACACCGCCCGCAACAAGCTCACGCTGGAGAAGCACCTCAGCTTCCCCCACGCCATCATCTACGGCTTCGCCCAGTCACTGGCCCTGATCCCCGGCGTCTCCCGCTCGGGCGGCACGGTGACCGCCGGCCTGCTGCTCGACTACCGCCGCGAGGACGCGGCCAAATACTCGTTCCTGCTGGCCATCCCCGCCGTGCTGGCCTCGGGGCTGTTCGAGCTGAAGGACATCGGCGAGGGCCCGGCCCCCGCGTGGGGGCCGACGATCCTCGCCACCGTCATCTCGTTCGTCGTCGGTTATCTGGCGGTGGCCTGGTTCCTGCGTTACATCAGCACCCACCGCTTCACTCTCTTCGTGATCTACCGAATCCTCCTCGGCGTCTTCGTCATCTTCGCGGTCAGCCTCGGCTGGATTCCCGCTCAGGGCTGACCCGCGGCGCCGGATAGTAGGCCGCCCACTCCTCGTCGCCCATGCGCAGGATCTTCCAGCCGATCCAGCCGAGCGCGGCCACGGGGGCGGCCCAGAACGGCACGGTGGCGGGGCCGTACGAGACCGCGAACGACCCGAGATAGCCGGCCGTCACCACCGCCGGCGCCCACCACCCGACGAACCCGGCCCGCCACACGGCCGCGGTCAGCACCGGCAGGCCGAGGAAGCCGAAGAACATCCACGGGAGCTGGAACCCGAACATCACGCCGGGCAGCCCCAGCATCTCGTCCATGATCCGCTGCGCCTCCTCCGGCGGGTGGTGCCGCCCCAGCCACCACTCCACGGGATCGGTGAGCAGCAGCCCCGACAACTGCAGGTAGCCGAGCATCGTGAGCGCACCGGCGACGTGGCCGAGCCGGGTCGCCGCGCGCCTGGTCAGATGCACGAGGCCGAGCACGGCCACGGCCATGAGCATCCAGCTCCAGTGGTAGAGCACGGACTGGATCTGGGCGAGCACGGGGTTCGCGCCGAAGCTGACCGCCTCCCGCTCGTCGCCCCAGGTGCCGGGATCGACGACGACGGCGAGGGCCTGGAGCAGCGGGGCCACGATGAGCAGGACTCCTGCCGTGACGCGGCGAAAGGTCACCTGATCGCTGAACATGGCGCCGACGGTAGGCGCCTTGAGCACCGCCCGTCGTCCGCCTGCCGGGCTACCGCCCGTCCCCTTCGCGAATGACCCGCCATAGGAATCTCCTATGGCGGCCGCTCGGATTTCGTCTTTGCTTCGCATTCTTTTTCTTGCGTACGGTGAACCTGCTCGGCCCGCGAATATCCGCGCCGAGCGAATTCGGCGATTCAGGAGGGGCCATGACGCTCGGAAACGGATCAGGAGAGCTCAAGGGAAAACGAGCTCTCGTCACGGGAGGTTCCCGGGGAATCGGGGCGGCGGTCGTGCGGCGGCTGCTTGAGGAGGGCGCCGAGGTGCTGGCCACCGCCAGGACGACCGCGTACCCGGCGCCGGAGGGGGCCGCCTTCGTGACGGCCGACATCCGCACCGAGGCCGGAACGCGGGCGCTGGCCGCGACCGTCCAGGAGACGTTCGGCGGGGTGGACATCGTGGTGCACAACGCGGGTGGCGCCCGGGCCGGCGACAGCGCCGTGACGATCCCCGACGCGGACTGGCAGGACACGCTCAACCTCAACCTGCTCGCGGCCGTACGGCTGAACGCCCTGCTCACGCCGGGGATGCGGGACCAGGGGTCGGGGGCGATCGTGCACATCTCCACCGCCGCGCTGCTCCCGCCGGTGCCGGTCTTCGCGCACTACCAGGCGGCCAAGGCGGGGCTGGAGAGCTACAGCCGGGCGCTGGCCGCGGAGCTGGCCCCGTACGGAGTCCGGGTCAACGCCCTGGCCCCCGGCAGGACCGCCACCCCCGGCGGCGAGGAGACGCGCCGGCGGTGGGCGAGCACCGCCGCGGAGTCGGGCGCGACCGACACGCCGCCGCTCGGGCGCGAAGGCCTGCCGGGCGACATCGCGAACGCGGTGCTCTTCCTCGTGTCCGACCAGTCGAGCTGGATCACCGGGACCAATTTCTCCGTGGACGGCGGCGAATACCCCAGGAATTGACGACGAACTGTCGTTGTTCACCAACGAAGGAATTGTATTCATGGGTAAATACAGTGGCAAGAATGTCGTGGTCACCGGTGGCAGCAGCGGCATCGGGCTCGCCATCGCCGAATCGCTGGCGGACGGCGGGGCCCGGGTGGCGATCACCGGCCGTTCCCAGGCCGCGCTCGACGCCGCGCGGGAGCGGATCGGCGAGAACGCGGTGGCCGTCCGCGGCGACGTGTCCTCGCTCTCCGACCTGGACACGCTGGCGGACCGGGTGAAGACCGAGCTCGGCACGGTCGAGGCGTTGTTCGTCAACGCGGGCATCACCGCGCTCACGCCGCTCGACTCGACGACCGAGCAGGCGTACGACGAGCTGTTCGCGGTCAACGTCAAGGGCGCCTTCTTCACCGTGCAGAAGCTCGCCCCGCTGCTGAGCAGGGGCGCCGGCGTCGTCCTGACCACCTCGGTGGCCGGCGTCGTCGGCATCCAGGACACCAGCGTCTACGCGGCCGGCAAGGCGGCGCTGCGCTCCATGGCCCGCAGCTTCTCCCGCGAGCTGCTGCCGCGCGAGATCCGCGTCAACGCGATCAGCCCCGGGCCCGTCGACACGGGGGTGCTGGAGCGCACGATGTCCAAGGAGGCCGCCGCGGAGTTCATCGCGGAGCGGGTCGCGGACAATCCGATGAAGCGGCTTGGCGCCCTCGACGAGATCGTGGCCGCGGCGGCGTTCCTCGCCTTCGACGCGACGTACACCGCTGGGGTCGAACTCGCCGTGGACGGCGGCGTCACCCAGCTCTGAGCGGGCGCGCGGCGTTCACCCGGCTCTGAGCGGGCGCACGACGTTCGTCGCGGCTGTCTCGTCGTGCGGCTCGTCGTGCGGCTCGTCGTGCGGCTCATCGGCGTCCGACCGGCGGAGGGAGGCGGAGCTGTCCCAGGTCTCCTGGCGCAGGAGCTCAAGCAGCGCGGTCGCCGCCGGACCCGCGTCGGGGTGGACCACGGCGATGACGGGCTGCGAGACGACCGGGGACATCGGACGCGCGAGGTGCTCGTAGCCGCGGGGCACCGCGGAGGCCGGGACGAGCGTCACGCCCAGGCCGTGGGCGGCCCAGCGCACCGCCGTCGCCGTCTGGGACACGCGGGCGACCGTGGCCGGCGTCAGCCCGTTCTCCTCCGACACCTCCTGCAGCACCCCGTCGAGTGCGCTGTCGCGGTCGAACCTGACCCACGGTTCCCCCTCCAGCGCACGCAGGTCCACCCGGTCGGCGGCGAGCAGCCGGTGCCCGGCGCCCAGCACCGCGACGAACTCCTCCTCGCCGAGGCGATGGGCGTCCGCGGGGCCCCGACGGCAGGCCGCCATCAGGGCGAAGTCCGTGACCCGCCTGCGGCACAGCTGCTCCAGCTCGGCGGAGCTCGACTCTTCGAAGACGGTGACCTCCAGCCGCGGGAAACGGCGGCGCAGCACGCCCAGCGCGCCCGGCAACTGGCGGGTGCCGAATCCCAGCTGCGCCGCGACGGCGAGCTCGCCCACCATGTCGTCCGCGCCGGCCCGCGCCGTCTCCCGCGCTCGCCGCGCCGCGTTCACCGCGATCTCGGCCTCCTGGAGGAAGGCCCGGCCGACCGCGGTGGGCACGAGCCCGCCCGGCGTCCGGTCGAAGAGCGTCACGCCGAGGTCGCGCTCCAGGTTGCGGATCTGCTGGGACATCGACGGCTGGGCGACGCGCAGCGTTTCCGCCGCCGCCGTCACCGAGCCCTCCGTGGCGACCGCCAGGGCGTACTCGAACTGGCGCAGACTCATCGGCTCCCGTCTCCTCCCGGGGAGGCAACGCGGTCCGCCCCGTCGTCATCGTGGTCCCGGAGTGCTCCAACGTACTCTCCTCCAGAACCCTTCCCCGGACGTTCAGCCGACCGGTTCGGTCACCTGGGGGACGAGCTTCGGTGCGCGGTAGGTGGCCAGGGTGAACAGCAGGGCCAGCAGGCCCAGTCCTGCGGACAGGGCGATCACGCCGATCCGTCCGTACGCGTCCAGTGCCACCCCGCCGGCCAGGCCCGCCACGAACAGGCCGAAGTACTGGGCCGACGACAGCAGGCCGAGGCCGATCGAGACGTTGCCCGGCATCGTGGTGACGGTCCTGAACTGCTGCGCGGGGGCGATCATCCAGCCGACCGAGCCCCACAGGAAGCCCCACACCAGCGCGATGGGCAGGGCGAGGTTCGCGACGGGGATGAGCAGGACGAACACGAAGGCGGCGGTCATCCCGATCAGGATCATCCGGCGCGGCCCGTACGCGTCTGACAGCCGCCCGCCGAGCAGGTTGCCCACGATCCCGCCCAGTCCCCAGGCCCACAGCAGCGCGGGCAGCGGCAGGTCGAACAGCGAGCCGATGTAGGTGTAGGCGCTGAACCCCGACGCGAAGACCAGCAGTTGCGTGGCCATCACCGCCAGCACCCGCCGGTCGCGCAGCGGCTCGAACCGTTCCCGCAGCCGTCCGGACGTCGGGAGCCGCACGTCGGGCACCAGCGCGGCCACCCAGACGAGCCCGAGCAGGCCCAGCCCCGAGACCATCCACAACGTCGCGCGCCAGGTCACCGCCTCGCCCAGCCAGGTGCCGAGCGGCACGCCGATGGCCGACGACACGCTCAGTCCGCCCATCACCAGCGCCAGCGCGCGCCCGCGCCGGTCGGGCGGGGTCAGCGCGTTCGCCACGGCCGACGAGGTCGGCGTGAACATGGCCGCCCCCGCCGCGGCGATCACCCGGGTGAGGACCACCAGCGGGTACGTCGGCGCCAGCGCGCTCAGCACGTTCCCGGCCACGAACACCGCCATGGCCAGCAACAGCAGCGTCCTGCGCGGCAGGTGGATCGTCAGGGCCGCGAGCAGGGGCGACAGCACCGCGTACGCCAGCGCGAACACCGTCATGAGCTGGCCCGCGGCCGACCGGGAGACCCCCAGGTCGGTCGAGATCGGGCCTAGCAACCCGGCGGTGACGAACATGCCCGTACCGATCGCGAAATTTCCGGCGGCCATCGGATAGAGCCGTGAACTCACGGAAGCCTCCTCCAGCAAAAGTTTGACGCCCATCAAACTGACCTATAGTTGGATCGTTGTCAAACAATGAGACGAAGGTAGGCTTCCGCCATGCGCCTGCTACCGCACCCGGCTACGGAGGACATCGAGCTCACAGAGGTTCTGCGGGCGCTGTCCGACCCCGTACGCCTGCAGATCGCCATCCGTCTCGCCCTCGCCGGGGAGCTGAACTGCACCACGGCCGCCGACGACCTCGGGGTGCACAAATCCACCGCTTCGCACCACTATCGGGCGTTGCGGGAGGCCGGCGTGGTCGTGACCAAGCAGGAGGGGCGGCTGAAGTACATGAGCCTGCGCCGCGCCGACCTCGACGTCCGCTTCCCCGGGCTCCTCGACGCGATCCTGCGCTCGGCGAACCGACCCTCAGGACGCACGGCCTCCGCGCACCGGGCCGCTGCGGGAGGCCCCGAGGAGCAGGTCGCCAGGGAGCAGGTCACCGAGCGGGCCGATGCCCGTGCCTGACGGCGCCCCCTCCCCAGGCAGGGTCCCGCCCTCCCCTCAGGGTGCCCTGCCCATCCACCAGGTGGTGCCCGAGCTGCTGTCCGCGCTCGACGGGCACGGCAGCGCGGTGCTGACCGCGCCGCCCGGCACCGGCAAGACCACAGTGGTGCCCCTGGCGCTGGCCGAGGCGGGCATGCGGGTCGTGGTGGCCGAGCCGAGGCGGATGGCCGTACGCGCGGCGGCCCGGCGCATGGGCGTGAGCTACACGATCAGAGGCGAGCGGCACGTGGGCGCCGATCCCAGGGTCGAGGTCGTCACGACCGGCGTGCTGCTGCAACGGCTCCAGCGGGACCAGGAGCTGGCCGGGATCGACGCGGTCATGCTGGACGAATGCCACGAACGCCACCTCGACGCGGACACGGCGCTGGCGTTCCTGCTCGACGTACGCGAGACGCTCCGCCCCGACCTGCGCCTCCTGGCCACCTCCGCCACCGCCGACGCCGCGCCGTGGGCCGAGCTGCTCGGCGGCCCCGTCGTCGCCGCCACCGGCAACACCCATCCCGTGGAGACCGTCTGGGCCCCGCCGCCGCGCCCGGTCGCGCCGCCGCACGGCCTGCGCGTCGATCCCGCGCTGCTGTCGCACGTGGCCTCGGTGGTACGCAGGGCGCTGGCCGAACGGGACGGCGACGTGCTGTGCTTCCTGCCCGGCGTGGGCGAGATCGCCAGGGTGGCCGGGATGCTGGCCGGGGACGTCGAGCAGTTGCTCCAGGTGCACGGCCAGGCGCCGGCCCACGTCCAGGACGCCGTGCTGTCGCCGGGGGCGGGGCGCAGGGTGGTGCTGGCCACGTCCGTCGCCGAGTCGAGCCTGACCGTGCCCGGCGTGCGGGTGGTGGTGGACTGCGGGCTGGCCCGCGAGCCGCGTACCGACCACGCACGCGGCCTGGGCTCCCTCACCACGGTCAGGGTCTCGAAGTCCTCCGCCGCCCAGCGGGCCGGCCGGGCGGGCCGCGAGGCGCCCGGCACCGTCTACCGCTGCTGGACGGCGGCCGAGCACGAGCGCCTGGCCGGCCAGGCCCGGCCGGAGATCGCGCTCGCCGACCTGACCGGCTTCGCGCTCCAGGCGGCCTGCTGGGGCAGCCCCGACGCCCACGGCCTCGCCCTGCTCGACCCGCCGCCCGCCGCCGCCATGTCCGCCGCCACCGGCACGCTGCGGCTGCTCGGCGCCCTGAACGACGCCTCCCGCGTCACCGCCCGTGGCCGGCGGATGGCGCTGGCCGGGGTGCACCCCCGGCTGGCCAGGGCCCTCCTCGACCTCGGCCCCCGGGCCGCCGAGGTGGTGGCGCTCCTGTCGGAACAACTGCCCAGGGACGCCTCCGACGACCTGGTGGAGGTCTGGCGCACGGCCCGCCGCGGCGGCACCGGCTTCGCGGCCCGCTGGCGCCAGGAATCCACCCGCCTCCGCCGCACCGCCACCACCGCAGACGCCGACGCCGGCGCCGCTCGGCGCACCTCCCCGGAAGCCGCCGGCCACGCCTCCCCCGGCGCCCACCCCACCGGCGTGGCTGCTCGCGGGCGGGAGTTGTCGGATGACGCGCTGGCCGGGATGGCGGTGGCGCTGGCGTTTCCCGAGCGGGTGGCGCGCAGGCGTGGCGGCGGGTTCCTCATGGCCTCGGGCACCCAGGCCCAGCCGGCCGAGGGTTCCAGGCTCGGGACCGCTGAGTGGCTGGCCGTCGCGGTCGCCGACCGCCCGACCGGCTCGACCTCGGCCCGTGTCAGGCAGGCGGTGGTGATCGACGAGGCGACGGCCAGGCTGGCGGCCGGCACCACGGTGGAGGACGAGGTCGAGTGGAAGGTGCCGCCGGGCGAGCGCCGCGGCGACGTGTCCGCGCGCAGGGTCGAGCGCCTGGGCGCGATCGAGCTGTCCGCCAGGCCGCTCAAGGACGCCGACGTCAGTGCGGCCATCCGGTACGGCCTGCGTACGGAAGAGCTGCTGACCTGGACGAAACAGGCCAAGGACCTGCGCGACCGCCTGGCGTTCTGTCACCGGGCGATCGGCCCGCCCTGGCCGTCCATGGACGCGCTCATCGAGCTGGCGGACCAGTGGCTGGAGCCCGAGCTGTCCAGAGCCCGCCGCCGCGCCGACGTGGAGCGCATCGACGTCGCCTCGGCGCTGCGCCGCCTGATCCCGTGGAGCGAACGGCTGGACGCGGTCGCCCCCGAACGCCTGGAGGTCCCCACCGGCTCGCACATCCGCCTCGACTACTCCGGCGAGCAGCCGGTGCTGGCGGTGAAGCTGCAGGAACTGTTCGGCTGGCAGGAGACGCCGCGGATCGCGGGCGTGCCGGTCGTCGTCCACCTACTGTCGCCCGCGGGCCGTCCGCTGGCGGTGACGGCGGACCTGGCCTCGTTCTGGCGCGACGCCTATCGTCACGTACGCGCGGAGATGCGCGGCCGCTACCCCAAGCACCCCTGGCCGGAAGACCCGCTCACCGCGCCGCCCACCCGCCGCACGAAGGGACGCTCATGACCGACCGGCAGGCCGTCCCGCCGGACGAGGAGACGCCCATGACCGACGCGCAGGCCGTCCCGCCGCCCATGACCGGCTGGCACGGCTGGCAGGCCGTGGCGGCCCGCGACAACGCCGCGTGGTGCGACCTGATGTGCCGCGCCCACGGCAGGCCGGGCACGTTCACCGAGCGCTCCTGGACCAACCCGGCCAGGACCCCGCCCTTCTACCCCGACGCCGTCACGCTCTCCCCTGACGCCACGGCGGCCGACGTGCTCGGCCGCATCGACGCGGGTCCCGGCGCGTCGGTCAAGGACAGCTTCGCCACGCTCGACCTGCCGGGCTTCGAGGTGCTGTTCGAGGCGCGCTGGATCCACCGCGCCGCCCCCGATCGCAGGCCCACCGACTGGGCGAGGGTCGAGGACGCGGCCACGCTGCGCGATTGGGAGCGGGCGTTCGGCGAGCCCGGCCTGTTCCCGCCCGCGCTGCTCGCGGAGGCGACGATCGTGTACGGCCGGACGAACGGCGAGATCACCACCGGCGCGGTCCTCACCACCAGCGCCACCGGCCCCGCCGTCGGCGTCTCCAACGTCTTCGGCCCCGACGAGGACGCCGCCTGGCAAGGCACCCTGGCCATGGCCGCCGAGCTCTTCCCCGGCCGCCCCCTGGTCGGCTACGAGATCGACCCCACCACCGCCATGAGCCACGGCTTCACCACGACCGGCCCACTCCGTGTCTGGATCAAGCCCTGAGGCCCCGTACCTCAGCTCACGAGATCGTCCAGCGTCGGGTTCTCGATCACCGGATAACGCTCCCCACCCACCCCCATGTCCTTGAACCCGCTGGACGTCGCCACACACACCACAGGCCCGTCAAAAGCGCGCCGCGACCTCCGATACCCCGCCACCCCCGCCACGCCTGACAGCTCCTGCCACAGCCCCTGCCCGGCCAGATCCCGCTGGGCCCGCCGCAGCTCCTCATCGGTCACCAGCACGGCCTCTCCGCCGCTGTCGCGCACGGCCAGCACGCCCCGGTGCCCGCCGACGGTGCCGGCGACCCCGTACGCCTCCGTGGGACCCAGCTCGACGATCGCGGCGGGCGCGCCGGTGGCCAGGGCCCTGGCGTGGGGCCCGCCGGCGGCCGTCTCGCAGGAGAACATCCGCGGCGTCCGCTCGGCCAGCCCGAGCAGCCGCAGCTCGGTGAAGCCCTTCCACACCCCGTAGAGCAGCTCGGCGTAACCGGTGGGCACGAAGACGGCCGCGGGCACCGCCCTGCCGAGCTGCAGGAACAGCTCGTACGCGATCGTCTTGTAGCCCTCGGCCCCGAACGGGTGCCCGGTGTGGGTCACGGTCTGGTTGCTGACCGGATGGTAACCGAGCCGGTCCACGACCTCCCGCAGCAGCGGCCAGCGCGCCGCGACCGGCACGGACACGACCTTGGCCCCGTACGCGCGCGCGAACGTCTGCACGGCCGGCGGCGAGTCCGCCGAGGAGAGCACGATCGCGGGCAGCCCGGCCCTGGCCGCGTAGGCGGCGGCCGAGGCGCCGTGGTTGCCGGATGAGGCCACGACCACGCCGGGCGCGCCGGCGACCACGGCGGCGCTGACCGCGACCCGGTTGAGCCGGTCCTTGTGCGACCACGTCGGATTGCGTGACTCGTCCTTGACGTGCACGTCCCCGAACTCCACCAGCGGTGTCCCGCCCTCGCCCAGCGTGGGCACCGCCAGCGGCGGCAGCAGCGGGGACCAGCGCGCGATATCGGGGCCAGGCGCCTGGTCGAACAGGGCGCGCTCCACCTTCGCGTAGTCGTAGACGACGTCGAGCGGATAGGCGATCTCGTCGGTGCTGGTCCTTGGGCAGCCCCGCGTCAGCGGCGGGAACAGGGGATATTCGGCCGTGGGGTCGCCCAGCGAGCGCTGTCGCAGGGCGAGCGAAGGTCCGTTCACGTGGATCGACCCTATCGAGCCTCGCCACGATGAGTGAAAATGTGCACACTCGAATCATGTTGTGGGCAGGCAGGTCCGCCATCGAGATCGCGACGGCCGTACGGCACGGTGACATCAAGGCCACGACCGTCGTCGAGGAGCATCTTCATGCCATCTCGGAGCGGGACACCAGGGTCGGGGCGTTCCGTGCGGTCAGGGAGCAGGCCGTGGAGGAGGCGCGGGAGCTGCAGAAACGGCGTGATCTGCCGGATCTGCCGCTCGCGGGCGTGCCGGTCGCGGTCAAGGACAACCTGGAGGTGGCGGGCGAGGCCACCCGCGGCGGGTCGGCCGCCACTTCCGACGTGCCGGCGGCCGAGGATCACGTGACGGTGGCGCGGCTGCGCGCGGCGGGCGCGGTGGTGATCGGCGTGACCAACCTGCCGGAGCTGGGGCTGGTGGCGTTCGGCGACAGCGCGTACGGCATCGTACGCAATCCATGGAACCCCTCGCGCACGGCGGGCGGATCGTCGGCCGGCAGCGCCGCGGCGGTGGCGGCGGGCATGGTGCCGATCGCGCTCGGCAACGACGGCATGGGCTCGTTGCGCATCCCCGCGGCCTGCTGCGGCGTTCTGGCGATCAAGCCGGGCGCGGGCCTGGTGCCGCCGCCGACGGACGACTGGGACCGGCTGACGGAGAACGGCCCGATCGCCACCACCGCCGCGGACCTGTCGCTCGCGCTGTCGGTGCTGGCCGCGGACCCGTCGCTGGCGGAGGCGTGGCGCGGCGGCTGCCGGGTGGAGCCCGCGCCGCGCATGCTGCGCTCGGTCTGGGCCGACGACGACGAGGTGTGGGAGCCGCAGCCGCCGCCCGCCGGCCCGGAGCCGTTCGACCTGCGGGTGGCGTACGCGCCGCAGCCGCTGCCGCCGGGGTTGTCGGTCGACAAGGAGTTCAGGGCCGCGGTGCGCGGGGCGGCGGAGACGCTGCGCCTGGCCGGGCACACGGTGGTCGAGCACGACGGCACGCTGCCCGCCTGGCTCGGCCCGGCCACGGTCGCGACGTGGCTGGTCAGGGCGGCCGAGTCGGTCGAAGGGCTGGACCGGTGGCGGCTCGAACGCCGTACCCGCGCGCTGGCCAGGGCCGGCCGGGTGCTCGCCGCGCTCAAGCTGGACGGCGCGCGGGGCCGCGAGCGCTGGCACGGTTACGGCGCCGACCAGTGGCTCGGCGACGCGGACGTGCTGGTCATGCCGGCCCTGGCCGCCGTCGCGCCGAGGGCCGAGCGCTGGGGCCGGCGTGGCCTGCTGCACAACGCCTCGGCCAACATCAGGTACGCCCCCGCCACGGGCCCCTGGAACATGTGCGGCTGGCCCGCCATGGCCGTGCCCCTGGCCACCCATTCCAGCGGGCTGCCGATCGCCGTGCAGCTCGTCGCGCCGCCCGGCGGCGAGCCCCACCTGCTGGGCCTGGCCGCCCAGCTCCAGGCCGCGCATCCACCGCTCAGGCCGCCGGGCTTCGCCTACTGAGGCTTCCATAACGATTGCTTCTGGCGATCAGCAGATCTATCTCTTGGACTTATGGAAGCGCCGCCGACAGGCTGGAACCATGAGTTCCACCCTTTATCGGCATGATTCCGGATATGACGCCGAGCGAGCCGGCTTCCAGACGCTCGCCTCCCACCGTCCCGAGGTGATCGTCCCGGCCGCGAGCCCCGATGACGTGCGGCGGGCGGTGTCCCACGCCGCCGCGCGCGGCCTGCCCGTCGCGGTGCAGGCCACCGGGCACGGCCTGCCCGTCCCCGCCGAGGGCGGCCTGCTCGTCACCACCGGCAGGATGAACGCCGTCACGATCGACCCGGCCGCCGGCACCGCGCGCATCGAGGCGGGCGTGCGCTGGGAACAGGTCATCGCCGCGGCGGCCGGGCACGGGCTGGCCCCGCTGTCCGGCTCGTCGCCGGTCGTGGGGGCGGTGTCGTACACGCTGGGCGGGGGGCTCGGGCTCATGGCCAGGCGCTACGGGTACGCCGCCGACCAGGTGCGCGCCGTGGAGGTCGTCACGGCCGACGCCGAGCTCCGCCGCGTCGCCCCTGAGGGCGACCCCGATCTGTTCTGGGCGCTGGTGGGCGGCCGAAGCAACTTCGGCGTGGCCACCGCGCTGGAGATCGGCCTCGTCCCCGTCGAGCGGCTCTACGGTGGCGCGCTCTACTTCGGCACCGACCTGGCCGGGCCCGCGCTGCGTGCCTGGCGGGACTGGACCCGGTCCCTGCCCGAGGAGCTGACCTCCTCGATCGCCGTCATCCCGTTCCCCGACTCCCCGCACGCCCCCGCGCCCTTCCGCGGCCAGACCGTGGCCCACGTACGCGTCGCGTTCACCGGGAACGCGGCGGAAGGCGAGGAACTGCTGGCTCCGCTGCGCGCGGTCGGCCCCCGGCTGATGGACACCGTGGGCGAACTGCCCTACACCGGCTCGGCCGCCATCCACAACGACCCCACGACGCCGTCCGGCTACCACTCCACCCATTCCCTGCTGCGCGAGCTGCCGGAGGAGGCGCTGGAGGCGCTGCTCGGCGCGCGGGCCGTGATCGAGGTGCGCCACCTCGGCGGCGCGCTGGCCAAGCCTCAGTCGGTGGCCAACTCGGTGGGCAACAGGGACGCGCTCTACTACGCCGGCATGCTGACCCCCGGCCTGGCCCCCGGCGCGGACCTGACGGCCGTGCGCGCGGCCCACGAGGCGGTCAGGCGGGCGCTGGCGCCGTGGGCGACGGGCGGACAGGTGCTGAACTTCCTGTACGGCGACCAGGCCACGCCGGAGAACGTGCGCAGGGCGTACGAGCCGGGCGACTACGAACGCCTGACCAGGCTCAAGGCCGCATGGGACCCGGAGAACCTGTTCCGCCTGAACCACAACATCCCCCCGGCCTGAGACGAGGCCGAGGGGACGCGGTGATCAAACGCGGTGATCAAACACGGTGATCAAATGTGCTGATCAGATGCCGGGATCCGACACGACGATCAGATGCCGACGGGGTGCCAGACCGTCTTGGTCTCCAGGAAGGCCGTCATGCGCCCGATCCCGGGATCGGCCCCCCAGTCCTGCGCCGCCGCCGGCCGCAGCACCCGCTTGAGGTTCTCCGCCGCGGCCTGCTCGCAGCTCAGCGCCAGGTCGGCGTCAGCGACCCCGGTCAGGTCGATCGCGTTGACGTCCATGTGCGCCGCCAGCCACGGAGCCAGCTCGCCCTGCCGCCCGGTCAGCACGTTGACGACGCCGCCCGGCAGGTCGGAGGTGGCCAGCACCTCCGACAGCGTGATCGCGCCCAGCGGCGACGGCTCCGAGGCGACCACGACACACGTGTTACCGGTCACGATCACCGGCGCCACCACCGACACCAGGCCGAGCAGCGGATCGGCCGGCGCGACGACGGCCACCACGCCGGTCGGCTCGGGCGTGGACAGGTTGAAGTAGGGCCCGGCCACGGGGTTGGCCGCGCCGTGCACCGAGGCGATCTTGTCGGACCATCCGGCGTACCAGACCAGCCGGTCGACGGTGGCGTCCACCTGCTCCAGGGCCGCCCGCTTGCCGCCGCCGAGCTCGTCGGCGAACTGCGCGCGCCGGCCCTCCAGCATCTCGGCGACGCGGTAGAGGATCTGCCCCCGGTTGTACGCGGTCGCGCCCGACCAGCCGGGGAACGCCTTGCGCGCGGCCACCACCGCGTCGCGGGCGTCTTTGCGCGAGGCCCGCGAGGCGTTGGCGAGGAAGTCTCCCTTGGCCGAGGTCACGGGATAGGACCTCCCACTCTCCGAGCGCGGGAACGCCCCGCCGATGTAGAGCTTGTAGGTCTTTTTGACGGACAACCTACTCATCGCCGCGCCCCTTCCACGTGGACTCCTGCTCCACCTGCACCGGTACGAAGATCTGGCCGCACCGGCTGACGCCGCAGCGGTGGGCGAACCAGCCCTCGCGCACCGGGCGGCCGGCCCTGGCGAAGGCGTGGCCCCGGGTCGCCTGATCGCGCCGGCGCGGCCGGCGACTGTCACACCTCAAGGTAGGCCTCCAGACCGTGGCGTCCGCCCTCACGCCCGAACCCGGACTCCTTGAACCCGCCGAAGGGCGAGGCCGGGTCGAACTTGTTGAAGGTGTTGGCCCAGACCACGCCGGCCCTGAGCCGGTCGGCCATCCACAGGATGCGCGAGCCCTTCTCGGTCCACACGCCCGCTGACAGTCCGTACGGCGTGTTGTTGGCCTTCTCCACCGCCTCGGCCGGGGTGCGGAAGGTCAGCACCGACAGCACAGGACCGAAGATCTCCTCCCTGGCGATGCTGTGGGACTGCGCCACCCCGGTGAACAGCGTCGGCGGGAACCAGAACCCCTTGCCGGGCAGCTCGCACGCGGGCGACCAGCGCTCGGCCCCCTCGGACTCGCCGAGGTCGCTGAGCCGCCGGATCTTGGCGAGCTGCTCGGCGGAGTTGATGGCGCCGATGTCGGTGTTCTTGTCCAGCGGGTCGCCCAGGCGCAGCGTGCCGAGCCGGCGCTTGAGCGCGGCCAACAACTCTTCCTGGATCGACTCCTGCACCAGCAGCCGCGAGCCCGCGCAGCACACGTGGCCCTGGTTGAAGAAGATCCCGTTGACGATCCCCTCCACCGCCTGGTCGATGGCGGCGTCGTCGAACACGATGTTCGCGGCCTTGCCGCCGAGCTCCAGGGTGAGCTTCTTGCCGGTGCCGGCCACCGTCCGCGCGATGATCCGGCCGACCTCGGTGGAGCCGGTGAAGGCCACCTTGTTCACGTCGGGGTGGGCCACCACGGCGGCGCCGGTCTCGCCCGCGCCGGTGACGATGTTGACCACGCCGGGCGGCAGATCGGCCTGACGGCAGATGTCGGCGAACAGCAGCGCGGTCAGCGGCGTCGTCTCGGCCGGCTTGAGCACCACCGTGTTGCCGCAGGCCAGCGCCGGGGCGATCTTCCAGGCCAGCATGAGCAGCGGGAAGTTCCACGGGATGACCTGGCCGGCCACGCCGAGCGGCCTGGCGCTGCCGAAGCCGGCGTATTCCAGCTTGTCGGCCCAGCCCGCGTAGTAGAAGAAGTGGGCGGCCACGAGCGGCACGTCCACGTCGCGCGACTCGCGGATCGGCTTGCCGTTGTCGAGCGACTCCAGCACGGCCAGCTCCCTGGCCCGCTCCTGGATGATCCGCGCGATGCGGAACAGGTATTTGGCGCGCTCCGCGCCGGGCAGCGCGCTCCAGACGCCGAACGCCTTGCGCGCCGCCTGCACGGCGCGGTCGACGTCGTCGGAGGAGGCCGTGGCGACCTCCGCCAGCGTCTCCTCGGTGGCCGGATTGACGGTCTTGAACGGAGTGCCGGAGCCGTCGACGAACTCACCGTTGATGAACAGCCCGTAGGAGGACTTCAGGTCAACGACGTCGCGCGACTCGGGGGCCGGTGCATATTCGAACATCGTCTCAGTCCAGGGTGAAGTAGTCGGGGCCCGCGTAGCGGCCGGTGGCCAGCTTCTGGCGCTGCATCAGCAGGTCGTTGAGCAGCGACGAGGCGCCAAGACGGAACCATTCGGGGGTGAGCCAGTCGTCGCCCGCCGTCTCGTTGACCAGCACCAGGTTCTTGATCGCGTCCTTCGTCGTGCGTATCCCGCCGGCCGGCTTCACGCCGATCTGGCGGCCCGTCGCGTCGCGGAAGTCGCGTACGGCCTCCAGCATGATCAGCGTCACCGGCGGCGTCGCCGCCGGGGCGACCTTGCCGGTGGAGGTCTTGATGAAGTCGGCGCCGGCCAGCATGGCCAGCCAGGAGGCGCGCCGCACGTTGTCGTAGGTGGCCAGCTCGCCGGTCTCCAGGATCACCTTCAGGTGAGCCGCGCCGCAGGCTTCCTTCACCGCGACGATCTGTTCGTAGACCTTCATGTAGTGGCCGGACAGGAAGGCGCCTCTGTCGATCACCATGTCGATCTCGTCGGCGCCCGCGGCCAGCGCGAGCGCGGTGTCGCTCACCTTGACCTCCAGCGAGGTGCGCCCGCTGGGGAACGCGGTGGCGACGGAGGCGACCTTGACGCCCGTGCCCTTCAGCGCCTCGACGGCCACCGCCACCAGGTCGGGATAGACGCAGACGGCGGCCACCGAGGGGGCGTCGCCGCCGGGCCGCACGGCCTTGGCGCACATCGCGCGCACCTTGCCGTCCGTGTCGGCTCCTTCGAGGGTCGTCAGGTCCACCATGGAGATGGCCAGGTCGATGGCCTGGGCCTTGGCCGTGGTCTTGATCGAACGGGTGCCGAGCATCGCCGCCCGCTGGTCCGCGCCGACCCGGTCAACCCCGGGCAGGCCGTGCAGGAAGGCTCGCAACGCCGAGTCGGACGAAGCGACGTCCGCGAGCGAGGTAGTCACAGTTGACACCTAGACAGCATCGCCGACCAGGGCCTCTACCTCCAAACCGGATCACCTTAGGGCAGCGCGGGCGCAGGTCCTAGGCATGCCGTACGCCTGCGGCCCCGGCTTCTAGGCATCCCGGCGTGAATCCATAGGGATGCCGGCAGGAGGCCCGTACAGGAGATAGGACATCCACCCGATGTGGCGGACCGGGCCTTAGCCCGAGTCTTAAAGGTGTCAGGAAAAAGCACCACATCGAAGGAAGACGATGATGAACCCCGAGATCGAGTTCGAGCTCATGAAGAACCAGGCGAACGAGCTGCGCCGGGCCGCCGCCCACCAGCGCCGCGTACGCGAGGCCGAGCAGGGCAACAAGAGCGAGCGCCGTTCGCTCTTCGGCAAGCGCCGTTCCTCATGACCACCCCACGAGCACCCGGCCGCCCGCACCCGCGCGGCCGGGTCGCACGGGCCCCATAAAGCCCTGCAAGTGCTCCAAAAACCGTCGAAAGCAGCGGATGTGGGATGGCATGCTGGATGACATGCGGGGACGTTCGGTGAGTCCCGTCTTCGTCGGACGGGCAGAGGAGCTGGCGGCTCTGTCTGAAAGCTTCGACGAGGCCATCAAGGGCACGGTCACGGCGGTCCTGTTGGGGGGCGAGGCCGGGGTCGGCAAGACGCGGCTCGTGCAGCGCTTCGCCGAGAGCCGCGCGGCCGACGGCGCCCACGTGCTCTTCGGGGGCTGCGTCGAGCTGTCCACCGAAGGCCTGGCCTACGCGCCGTTCACCGCCGCCCTGCGCCAGCTCGTCAGAGAGCAGGGCCCGGCCGCCGTCGCCGGACTGCTGCCGGAGGGAGCCGAACGCGACCTCGCCCGGCTGCTGCCCGAGTTCGGCGAGCCCAGCCGCGACGGCGAGACCGAGACCGGCCGCGCCCGGCTCTTCGAGCAGTTCCTCAGCCTGCTCGAACGCCTCGCCGAGCACCGCCCCACCATCCTGGTCATCGAGGACATCCACTGGGCCGACCGGTCCAGCCGCGACCTCATCGCCTTCCTCAGCCGCAACCTGCACACGCCGCAGGTCCTCATCGTCATGACCTACCGCTCCGACGACCTGCACCGCCAGCATCCGCTCAGGCCGGTGCTGGCCGAGCTGGGCCGGGTCCACGGCGTGCACCGCCTCGATCTGCCCCGCCTGTCGCGGGACGAGGTCGCCCAGCAGATGACCGCGATCCTCGGCCGCACTCCCGCCTACGGCAAGGTGGACACGGTCTACGAACGCAGCGAGGGCATCCCGCTGTTCGTCGAGGCCATGCTGGAGAGCGGCGACGAGTGCACGTTCCCCGACTCCATGCAGGACCTCATCCTCGGCTGCGTCGAGCGGCTGCCCGAGGAGACCCAGCGCGTGCTGCGCGTCGCCGCCGCCGGCGGCAACCGGGTCGGCCACGCGCTGCTGGCCGCCGTCAGCGGCCTGTCCGACGTCGAGCTGGAGACCGCGCTCCGTCCCGCGATCATGGGCAACGTCCTGCAGATCGCCGACAGCCGCGCGTACGTCTTCCGCCACTCGCTCATCCGCGAGGCCGTGCACGACGAGCTGCTGCCGGGCGAGCACCAGCGCCTGCACAGCAGGTTCGCCGAAGCGATCTCCAAGGACCGCACGCTCGTCCCGCCCGACCGGGCCGCCGTCGAGCTGGCCCACCACTGGTACGGCGCCCGCAACGACCGCTGGGCGCTGATCTCCGCCTGGGAGGCGGCCCGCAAGTCGTCCAAGGCGTTCGCCTACACCGAGGCGGTCCCGCTGCTCGAACGCGTGCTCACGCTCTGGGACCGGGTGCCAGACGCGGCCGAGCTGATCGGATGCGACCACACCGCCGTGCTGGAGCGGGCCTCCGAGGCCGCGAACGCCGGCGGCGACGTCGACAAGGCCAGCAAGTTCGTCAAGGCCGCGCTGTCGCAGCTGGACGAGACCCGCGAGCCCGGCCGCGTGGCCCAGCTCATCGTGCGCAGGGCCGGGCTGAAGAACTCCAAAGGGCAGGCGGGCGTCATCGACGACCTGCGGCACGCGCTGCGGCTCGTCCCCGAGAACAGCCTCGACCGGGCCGAGGTCGTCACGCCGCTCAGCCGCCACCTGATGCTGAGAGGCGAGATCGAGGAGGCCAACGAGCTCATCATCGAGGGCCTGCGCTGGGTCAGGGAGCACGGCGACCGCTGCCTCGAAGGCGACCTGCTGATGAACCTGGCGCTCGGCCACTCGCTCAACGGCGAGATCGAGACCACCATCGCCATCAACGAGCAGGCGCTGGCCATCGGCCACGAGGAGGGCGCGGGCAAACTGATCACCCGGGCGATGGGCAACAACATCGACGGGCTGCTCGACATGGGGCGCCAGGACGACGCCCTGCGCATGGCCGAGCACGGCTGGACGGTCGCCAAGAAGTACGGACGCCTGCGCGGCAGCGGCCTGTTCATCGCCAACAACTGGGCCGAGGTGCTGGAGACGCTCGGCCGCTGGGACGAGGCCATCGAGATCGTCGAGACCGCGCTCAGCCACGGCCCCGTGCTGCGCACCCGCTACAGCCTGCTGCGCGTGCGCGCCGACATCGCCCTGGCCAGGGGCGAGC
The DNA here is from genome assembly GCF_040649735.1 of Nonomuraea sp. NPDC048892. Classification (NCBI taxonomy): domain Bacteria; kingdom Bacillati; phylum Actinomycetota; class Actinomycetes; order Streptosporangiales; family Streptosporangiaceae; genus Nonomuraea; species Nonomuraea sp. NPDC048892. Next base: position 224,393 of record NZ_JBEZFZ010000006.1, read on the forward strand.
TGCAGCTCGTCGAGGGCATCCTGGCCGAGGTCGGCGTGTCCAAGAACCGTCCTGAGGAGTTCGTCCAGGACATCATCAGCAACGCCCGCCTGCTCATCGGCTGGCACCTGACCAGGGGCGAGCCCGCCGCCGCGCTCGGCGTGGCCGAGCAGGTGCTCTCGCAGCCGAAGCAGTCGAGCAAGGCCATGCTGGGCTGGCGGCTGCTCGCGCTGCTGCGCACGGTCTGCGACGCCGCCCAGGACACCGAGCCGGAACGGACCGCCGCGCTGCGCGCCCAGGCCGCCGAGGTGGCCGGCATGCTGTCGGTCATCGGGCCGGTCGTGGAGGCGTACCGGCTGTCCTATACAGGCGACTTCGACGCCGCGGCGGCGGCCTGGGATCGGCTCCAGCGCCCGCACAACCAGTCCAAGACCCTGCTGCGGGCCGCCTCCGTCGCCGCCGCGTCCGGCGACAGGGAGGGCGCGGCGGTACGGCTCAAGGCGGCGCTGCCGCTGGCCAAGGCGCTGCGGGCGACCCCGCTGGTGGAGGAGATCGAGGTGCTGGCCCGCCGGGTCGGCGGCCTCCAGGAGGCGCAGGAGCCGTCGGAGCTGCTGACGCCGCGCGAGCTGGAGGTGCTGCGCCTGGTCACCCAGGGCCGCACCAACCGCGACATCGCGAGCGAGCTGTTCATCTCGGCGAAGACGGTGAGCGTGCACGTGTCCAACATCCTGAGCAAGCTCGGCGTCACCACGCGCGGCGAGGCCGCCGCGGCGGCCCACCGCCTGTCGCTGCTGTCCTGAGGGGACATCGGCGCTGCCCTGAGGGCGCACCGGCCGACCGTCAGAGGAGGCTGTGCCTCTGGGGAAGATCGACGACGCCGGCCAGCGCCAGCCCCGCGAGCACGATGAGGGCGACGGCGAGAACGCCGAGCAGGAGCCAGGCGATCGGATGGCCGAGGTTGAGGGTCCATGAGGAGGGACCGAGGCGGGCGTGCACGAGCAGGGCCGGGTCGCGGCGGTTGGCGTAGAGGGCGCCGGCCAGGAACCAGTGGCGGTCGTCCTCGCGCTGGCCGACCCCGGTGTCCTCCAGTTCCTCGCCCGGCAGGGCTGGCAGCCGGTGCCCGGCCTGGCCCACTTTGATCGCCCACGTCGGCCAGCCGCCCAGCAGCACGATGAGCGGAACGAAGACGGCCACCTCCCAGACGATCGAAGGAGTGACGACCTCCCACAGCCGCAGACCCGCGAAGAACAGGCTGAGGTTCACGCAGGCCGCCGACAGCAGCAGCATCACCGCGACGCCGCGCAGGTAGACGCGGTAACGGCGGGCCGAGCCCTGCGGTCTGGCGGCATCGAGGTCGGGGCGGGCACGCAGCACGGCCAAGGTCGCGACGAGAACGACCAGGGTGACGGCGATCTGGTAGATCACCGGCTGGAAGGCGCTCAGCACCGTCGTCGGCGTACGCGGTGCGGCGGCGGTGCCGTACCCGAAGGACAGCGGCAGCGTGGCGGGCAGCCCGCCGTAACGCGCCCAGCCGACGCCCGCGGTGAGCAGGAGTAGGGCCAGGGCGGGCAGGCCGTACGACCACGGCACGCGAACCGGGTCGGTGCGGAAGGACGTGTCCACGGTGACGCCCTGACGACGCTCGGCCGCCCACCCGCCGGCGAGCTTGGCGGCGCTGACCATGCGATGAGCGCGGTAGAACACGAGCAGGTCCACGACCGTCACCGCCGTCACGGCGAGGCCGATCGCGACGGCGGATCCGGTGGCCGCCAGCACCAGGATCAGGGCCACCGCGGCGATCACCGCCACCAGGACGGTCAGACGGGTGTAGAGCCGGCGCGCCGCGACGATGGCGGGATCGCCTGCCCGCTGGAGCCCCACGCGCACGCCGAACGGCAGGGTGGGCCTGGCCAGCGCCGGCAGGCTCAGCATCAGGGACGTGACCAGCGCGATGGCGATCGCGCCGGCGCAGAGGAGCAGGATCACGCGCCCTCCTCGAAGCCGTTCAGCAGCGCCTCGCACCGGCGCAGCACGTCCTGCCGGTCCATGCCGTGAACGGTGGCTTCCGCCAGCAGCACAAGCATGCGTTCCTCCCAGTCGTCGGTGAAGGGCTCCTCGGGCGGGCCGGTTGTGGCGTCACGCCGTACGACCGCGCCGCTCTTGCGGTTGATCCGGATCACGCCCTGCTGTCTCAGCAGGTCGTAGGCCTTGTTCACGGTGTGGAAGTTGATGCCGAAATCCGCGGCGAGTTGCCGCGTGGACGGTAGCGGGTCACCTTCCCGCGCCTGCCGTCTGGCGATCGCCTCCACGATCCGGTCCCGGATCTGCTGGTAGATCGGGACCTCGCTGTCGAGGTCAAGTGTCAGCTGCACACTCCCACTCTATCTGATATACAACTAATAGAACAGCTAGTTGTTCGGAGGACACATGGGTAGTGAGATGAACATCGAGGTGCGCGGCCTGACCAAGGCGTTCGGGCCGGTCAACGCCGTCACCGACCTCAGCTTCGAGGCGGAGGCGGGCATCGTGACGGGATTCCTGGGGCCGAACGGCGCCGGCAAGACCACCACCATGCAGATGATGCTGGGCCTGGTCACGCCGAGCGCCGGCACCGCCACCTTCGGCGGTCGCCGCTACGCCGACCTGCCCCGCCCGTCGGCCGCCGTCGGAGCCGTGCTGGACAGCGCGGGCTTCCACCCCGCCCACACCGCCCGCGACCACCTGCGGGTCTACGCCCGCATGGGCCGGCACGGCACGGCCCGAGCCGGTCAGGTCGCCGACCTGACCGGGGTGTCGGCCTTCGCCGGCCGCCTCACGTCCACCCTGTCCACCGGCATGCGGCAACGCCTCAGCCTGGCCACCGCGCTGCTCGGCGACCCCCAGGTGCTGCTGCTGGACGAACCGAGCAACGGCCTGGACCCCGAGGGCATCGCCTGGCTGCGGCGATTCGTCCGCGAGCTGGCCGCCGAAGGCCGCACCATCCTCGTCTCCAGCCACGTGCTCGGCGAGATCGAGCACATGGCCGACAACGTGGTGGTGGTCCGCGACGGCCGGTTGGTCACCGCCGGACCCATCACCGGCCTGTACGGCACAGCCGCCGTGCTGGTCCGCTCCCCGCGAGCCGACCTGTTCGCGGCCGAGCTGGCGGCGAGCGGGGTCCGGGTGGAACGTCCGGGACCGGACCTCCTCCGCATCCACGACCTGAGCACCGAGGAGGTCGCCGCCGCGGCCGCCTCCCACGGGGTCCCGCTGCACGAGATCACCCCAGAACATCCCACCCTTGAACACGTGTTCCTGCACCTCACCGGAGGTTCCCGATGACCGCGCTCCTCGCCGCCGAATGGACTCGCCTGGCCAGCACCAGGCTCTGGCTGTGGGGCCTGCTGGCCGCGCTGGGCAGCGGAGCGCTCATCGGCCTGCTCGCCCTGGTCGGGCCGGAGAACTTCACCCCTCCGATGCCCGGGCTGGACACCGTCCAGGGTGCCCACATGCTGCTGGGCCTGCTCGGCTTCACCGTCTTCGCCCCCGCGCTGCTCGGCACCATCGCCGTGTCCTCGGAGTACCGGCACAGGACCGTCACCACCACGACGTTGTTCGCGCCCAGACGCTGGACCTGGCTGGCGGCCAAGCTGGCGATCTACACCGGGGCCGGGCTCGCCTACGGCGCGATCGCCGCGGCGGTGGCCGGCGGTGCCCTGTGGGGCGTGGCCCTGCTCAAGGGCATCACGCTCGGCCTGCCGGCCGCCACGGTCGCGGCCCTGCTGGCCCGCATCGGCCTGACCATGGCGGTCTACATCCTGCTGGGCCTCGCCGTGGGGGCTCTCCTCCGCAACCAGGTGACCGCCCTCATCGCCGTCGGCGCCTACTTCTACGTGATCGAGACCGTGCTGATGATCATCCCGGGGATCAAAGTGCTCTATCCCTATCTCCCGGGTGGCGCCACCACCGCGCTGACCGGCTCCACCTTTCTGGCGGACGCCATCGCCGGCCAGACCGGCACCGCCGCGCCCCAGCTGCTGTCCGCGCCGGCCGGTGCCGCCGTACTGGTGTGTTACGCCCTGATCGCGGTCGCCATCGCCGTCGCGGCCCCGCTGCGGCGAGACATCACATGAGCGTGGGTCTCAGAGGATCGCCTCCGCCAGCAGCACGACGCCGAAGACGGCGAACGCGGCGGCGGCGCCGTAGCGGATGACCTTCTCGGGCAGGTGCTTGCCCAGCAGCCGCCCCACCACGATGGCCAGCGCGTCCGCGGCCACCATGCCGACGGTCGAGCCGATCCAGGTGCCCACCCAGTCGTGCTGGGTGGCCAGCGTGATGGTGGCCAGCATGGTCTTGTCGCCCAGCTCGCTCAGGAAGAACGCCACGGTCACCGCGATCAGGGCGTTCCTGGTGGTGCGCTGAGCCTTCTTCGACTCCTCCTCGGTCAGCTCGTCGCCCCGCCACGTCCACACGGCGAACGCGAGGAAGGCCACGCCGGCCACCACGGTGATGGCCGTCGTCGGCAGCGCGCCGCCGATCAGGCCGCCCACGGCCACACTGAGCAGGTGGACGACGGTCGTCGCGATCGTGATGCCGGCCAGCACGGGCCAGGCCTTGAAACGGGTCGCGAAGGTCATCGCCATCAACTGGCTCTTGTCGCCCAGTTCGGCCACGAAGATGACGGCGAGACTGATCCAGAACGCTTCCAACGGTCCTCTTCCGCGCGACCGGGCCGGAAGCAGGAGCCCGGGGAGTTTTTCGGGCACGACTTCGGCCCGGCAGCGTCTTTGTCCACATGACTGCCAGGCCGAAGGTCTCGTCCGCCCGTCTGAGGCCCGCGTGACCGGGCGCGGTGAAGCGCCAGTGTGTCGACCACGCGATTGGGACTACTCCCCTTCGGTAATTCCGCACCACCCTAACAGGCGTCGCGCCGTGCCTGTTCCCGGGTCCTTAGTCGTCCAGCGCGCAGCCCACCAGGACCGGCTCGTTGACCAGCGTGACCCCGAACTTCTCGCGTACGCCGTCGCGCACCTCCCTGGCCAGGGCCAGCAGGTCGGCGGTGGTGGCGCGGCCCGTGGGGTTGGTGAGGGCGAGCGTGTGCTTGGTCGAGATGCGGGCCGGGCCGCGCTCGTAGCCCTTCGGGTAGCCTGCCTGCTCGATCAGCCAGGCGGCGGGCACCTTGATCAGGCCGCCCGGCACGTCCCAGCGCGGATGCCCTGGAGCCCGCACCGCCAGCTCCTCCGCCTCCTCCGCCGTGAGGATCGGGTTGGTGAAGAACGAGCCCGCGCTCCTCGTGTCGGGGTCGTCGGGGTCGAGCACCATGCCCTTGCCCCGCCGCAGCGCCAGCACGGTCTCACGGGCCCGCGCGAGCGGCACCCGGCCCCCCGCCACGGTGTCCAGCCGTGCGGCCAGCTCCGCGTACGCCACAGGCCCGGACAGCTCGGACAGGTCGAGCGCGTAGGTCACCGCCAGCACGACGTAGCGGCTCAGGTCGCGCTTGAAGACGCTGTCGCGGTAGGAGAAGCCGCACTGCCGCGCCTCCAGGTCGATCACCTGGCGGGTGAGCCGGTCGTAGGCGCGTACGCATCTGACGGTCTGGGAGACCTCCTGGCCGTACGCACCGACGTTCTGGATGGGCGTCGAGCCGACCTGGCCCGGCACGCCGGACATGCACTCGATGCCCGACCAGCCCTCGGCCACCGCGCGGGCCACGAGCCGGTCCCAGTCCTCGCCCGCCTCGACCGTCACGACGGCCTGCTCGCCGTCGCGCGAGACGGTCACGCCCTCGGTGGCGACCTTGATGACCAGCCCGTCGAACCCCTCGTCGGCCACCACGACGTTGCTGCCTCCGCCCAGCACCAGCGTGGGCACCGCGTTCCTGTCGGCATCGGCGATCAGGGACACGAGCTGCTCGGCCGAGGTGGCCTCGGCGAACTCGCGGGCGGGCCCGCCCAGGCTCAGCGTGGTGTACGACGCGAGGTTCTCCATGACCAGACAGCTTATGAGGCGCGCAGCCTGCGCAGCACCCCGTCGTAGTTGCGCCGGGACTCCCGCTCCGCGTAGTCGCCGGCCACGTCGTGCCGGCCCAGCAGTGTCACCGGCAGCCGTTGATGCGGGACGACCAGGCGGCCTGGCAGGGCCAGCGAGAGCTCCAGATCGGCGTACCTGCCGTAGCGGGCGTCCTCGGGCAGCGCGCCGAACGCCTGGGCCCTGCGTACGGCGATGAGCTCGCCGCTCAGCGCCCGCACCGTGCCGGGAGCGGCCTCCCGCCACACCGTCCTGGGGCCGACCTCTCCCGTGCTCTCCCGGCCCGGCTCGGGCTCCTCCGCCGCCACCGGGTTCAGCCCTCTCCATCCGGCGGCCACCGCGCCCTCGACGACCGCGGCGATCAGCGGGGTCAGCGCGTCGCCGCGGAGCACGACGTTCGTCTCCATCAGCACGTGCACCTCGGACTCGTCCAGCCGCAGCAGCTTGGCCCTGCTCTCGCCCCAGGTCGCGGTGCCGCCCCGCCAATGGGGTGTCTCGCTCACGTGCCAATCGGTGATCCGCTCAGGGTGGCGCTCGGCCAGCTCGGCCAGCACGTCGCCGGCGCCGTCCACGTTGCCGAGGTCGAGGGCGAGCACGTGGGCGCCGGTGTGCTCGATCACCGACTCCACGCAGCGCCTGACGTCCTCGGGCCAGCCGTCTACCAGCAGCCCGACGCCGGCGGTGACGCCCCTGGTCTCCACGCGCTGCCGTTCCAGGGTCACGCCCTGGTCGTCCAGGCGGTTGGTGGCCAGCGAGGCGTCCCAAGTGCGCTGGGCGTGCAACATCCCGTCGTCCAGGTCACCGTGCCGACCGGGGTCGCCCGAGAAGCCCAGATCGGCCGCGGGGTCGGGGCTCGCGCCCGTCCTCGCGGCGCCGGCCCCCGCGCTCCTCGTGCTCCTTCTGGTCCGCTTGGTTCCGGCCGTGCCGACCCCCGTCGCCCCCACCGGCACGGGAGTGTCCTCCGTGCCGGGCTCACCGGCGCCGCCCGCCGTGTCGCGGCCGGTGCCGGCCGCGCCGGCCACCTGGTCGATCCGCGCGGGTTTGAGGTGCCCCGGCGGCTTGGTGTCGGTCACGGCGGAGACGGGGATCGATCGAACGGTGGGCCAGACCTTTCGCACAACATCACTCATACGGACACGCGCTACCCGAGAGCCGTCCGCGATATCACCGGCGCATCACTGGCGCATCACTGGGACATCACCGGGGCATCGGGTGAGCGGGAGCCGGGTGTCAGGTGAGCTGGACCACCGCGCGGGCCTTGGACAGCACCCGTGCGTCGCCCGACCTGGCGGTCAGCCCGATGACCACCTTCTTGTCCTCCAGCTTCTCCTCCACGACCCCGCTGACCGTGACCGTGGCCCCCTGGTCGTCGTCGGGCACGACCACCATCGAGGAGAACCGCACCCCGAAGTCCACCACCGCGCCGGGATCTCCCACCCAGTCGGTGACGAACCGCCCGGCCTGCGCCATCGTGAACATGCCGTGCGCGATCACGTCGGGCAGGCCCACCATCTTGGCGAAGCGCTCGTTCCAGTGGATCTGGTTGAAGTCGCCGGAGGCGCCCGCGTACATCACCAGGTTGAGCCGGCGCACGTTGTAGTCCACGGCCGGGATCTCCTGCCCCGCCTCGACCTCGTCGTACCTCACCGCGGCACTCATCTCAGCCCGCCCCTCCGCGCTCGACGATCGTGTTGTACGTCACGCAGACCGGCTCACCCTCGACCGTCCGCACGTCGCTCTTGACCGTGAGCAGCTCGTTGTGCCCGGCGGTGCGGATGTCGGTGATCGTGGAGGTCATGACGAGCCGGTCGCCGGCGTGGACCGGCCGGGTGTACTCGAAGCGCTGCTCGCCGTGGACGACCATGGCCAGGTTGAGCCCGAGGTCGGGGTCCACCAGCGCCCCGCCGCCGCTCGTCAGGCTGAACACGATGGGGAAGGTGGGTGGCGCGATCACGTCGGGGTATCCGGCGGCCTGGGCGGCCTCCTGGTCGCGGTAGAGCGGGTTGTGGTCGCCGATCGCGGCGGCGAACTCCCTGATCTTCACGCGGCTGACCTCGTACGGGGCACTGGGCGGATAGGTTCTGCCCACGAAGTCACGATTCAGGGCCATCGCTGCTCCCTCGCTTGTCCGTCCCGGCGGCTGATGAGGCCGACGCTAACAGAACAAGGTTCGGCTGTCCCTGGTGATGGTCTGCTTTTTGCCCAGGACGCGGGCGGAGGGACACGCAGACACGACAAACCGGCGCCCTGCTAGGGGACGCCGGTTGTGCGTTATGAAAACAGTGGGGCCAGCAGCCCTGCCCTGGACCCTAGCGGGTCTCGCGGTGCGCGCGGTGGCAGCGGCAGTTGGGGCAGTACTTCTTCAGCTCAAGCCGATCCGGGTCGTTGCGCCGGTTCTTCCGCGTGATGTAGTTGCGGTGCTTGCACTCCTGGCAGGCCAGCGTGATCTTCGGCCTAACGTCGGTGGCAGCCACTTGGGAGTGCCTTTCTACGTTCGGGACATGGACACGCCCGTACCCAGGCCGGTGACCTGGGATGGGGCAGTAGCGGAGGCCGGACTTGAACCGGCGACACAACGATTATGAGCCGTTTGCTCTGCCTGACTGAGCTACTCCGCCTTTGGGCCGTAATCGACCCGGCCCGTAGAGGATACCCGACACGGTGAGCACCTTCGTAACTCACCCGGTCGGGCGGGGTGCTTCCCAGTATGCCTCAGGAAGGCCCCGCAACCGAAATCAATAAGCGGCAGCCCCGCCTGCCGCCCCCCATACGAGCACGGTCAGCGTAGCAGCTCTCGCCGGACTACCGGCAGCCGGCCTGGTGGCGCCGCGGCGCCTCTCGCAGCTTCCAAGGGATGAGGTCCCCCGGCGAAGCGCCGTGACCCTCCGTCAGCCGCACTCGCGCGCAACGTCCCGGAGAGCCGGAAAGGAGAACCGGAAACACGTCCCGGAGAACCAGAAACGCCCGGCTCCGAGTTAATCGGACCGGGCGTTTTGCCTGTTCAGCGTGCGAGCCCCCAAACGGAATCGAACCGTTGACCTTCTCCTTACCATGGAGACGCTCTGCCGACTGAGCTATAGGGGCCTGTCCGGCGCTGCGGACAGGCATAACCATACACGGCGCTCAGCCATGATGCGAACTCGTTCCGGCGGTCGCCCGCGGCGTCGCGCCGCGCCGGGGCGCGAGCTCGATCACCTCGCACAGGTCGGCCAGATCGACGTGCCTGGCCACCTCCGCCACAGAGGTGCAGTCGGCGACCACCCACCCGTTTCTGCGCACCCGCAGCACCTGCCGCCCGGCTCGCAGGGCGCCCACGACTTCAATGCCGTCCAGGCCGACCCATCGCCTCTCCATAGCCGCACACATTAGCCGCAGGGTCCGTCAATTTCGCCGCGTCACTCGCGTTACCGGCATACCGAACCGGTACGCATCACCGTCGGTATCGGTAGAAGCCGGCGAAGTCCTTCTTCTTCTTGATCGTGTCGATCCTGACCACGGCCCCGGTCTCCGGCGCGTTCATCATCTTCCCGCCGCCCAGGTAGACGCCCACGTGGTGGGTCCTGACCGAGCGCTTCGTGACCTTGCCGAAGAAGACCAGGTCGCCGGGCCTGGGATCGCGGACGCGACGCATCTTCCGTAAGTGGTCGTCGGTGTTGCCCGGCCCGAGCACGTCCTCTCCGTGCGCCAGGGCGTAGACCCACCGGGTGAAGCCCGAGCAGTCGAGCCCGCGCGTCCTGGCGGCCGGGCAGGGCCTGATGCCGCCCCGGTAGCCCCTGCACGTCCCCTTGGAGGGGCCGGGGTCCACGCCGTGGCCGCCGCCCCACGAGTACACGATGCCGTACCGCTCGATCTCGTACGCGATCCTGACGACCAGCGGCGGCACGGACAGCCCCAGCGGCACCGAGGCCGTGGCGGTCAGCAGGAGCAGCGCCGCCGCCACCGCTAACCGCCGTTTCATTCCGACACCCCCCGAAGTCCCAGCCTTCGGTATTTATCCTGCCTTATCGGGCTTTGAGGACGAGCTTCACCGAACCCACCGTCACGTTCAGGCCGACGGTGCCCTTGGACCTGCTGGGCCTGGTCGTGATCGTGAACGTCTTCTTCTGCCCGCGCGGCAGCTCCCCGATCCGGCAGTTCACGGCGGTGCCGCTGAACGTGCACCCCGGTGCCTTCACCACGCGCTGCCCGCCGAACGTCCGCCCCGTCAGCTTGACGTCCTTGACCGGGTGCGGGCCCGTGTTGGAGATCGTCACCGTGTACGACTTCCTGCTCACGGCCCGGCCCCCGACCTTGACCTCGGCCGGCGGGTTGGCCAGCGACTTCAGCTGCGACTCCGAGCCGTTGAAGACGTTCTGGCCGCCGGCCGGCGTGCCCTTCTCCGCCGACTGCCAGAACGTGTGCTTCTTCCAGCCCTTCGGCAGCTCGCCCACCTCGGAGCCCCAGCGGGCCAGCCACAGGGGGTTCGACCTGAACTTCGTGGTGTTGCCGGTGCAGGTCTGCCACCAGCTCGTGGTGGTGTAGATGATCGCGTGCCGGCCGGTGGCCGCCCGGTACTTCTTGGTGAAGTCCTTGATCCAGGTGACCATGTCCGCGGCGGACAGGTCGTAACAGTTGTTCTTGCCGTTGGTGTCCTTGTACGGGTTGTCCTCCAAATCGAGAACACCGGGAAGCGTTTGGCCGTCGCTGATCCAGTTACCGCCGTTCTGCAGAAAATGCTCAGCTTGGGCGGTCCCATCGGATTCATGCGGTTGCGCAAAGTGATAGGCGCCGCGGACGAGACCCGCCGACGCCGCGCCACTGAACTGGGCCTCGAAACTGGGGCTGCGGTAATCCGTCCCCTCGGTGGCGTGCACGAACGCGAACTTCCCGCCGCCGGAGGCCACCGCGGCCCAGTCGATCTCGCCGGTCCAGTTACTGACGTCCACCCCGGGCACCTCGGCCGCGTGGGCGACGCCGGTCATGCCAATCGTGGCAATTACCGTGTATAACCACAGACGTTTCACGCCGGAGATCATTGCGGAGCCCTGCACAATTCCGCAAGCCCGGAAATTTCCACCTCTTTTGCGGTATCGAGCCAATACACGGGCCCGAGAGCCAGCGGTCGCGCACCCGCCGCCCATTCCCGCCATCGTTCGTCCCCGACGAAGGGGTCCCGGTGCACGGGGTGCCGTACCCGCCGCTCGTACCGGCTCCGCGCGACCTCGGGCGGCACGTCGCACCAGACCTCGCGCACGCGCGGGCCCGCCTCGACGCCCGCCCGCGCGAGCCCGGCGAGCACCACCGGCCGCAGCGGCGCCAGCCAGGGGCTCTCCAGCACCGCGCCGCGCCCGGCGGTGGCCAGCAGCGTCCACAGGCTCTCCCCCGCGGCCCGGCCCAGCGAGACGCTCCACTCGGCCTCGCCGACCCCGTCGGGGCGGTCGAGGGTGTCGGCCAGGGTCTCCTTGATCGCGTCCTTGCTCAGGACGGGCCAGCCGAGCTCGCGTCCCAGCGCGCGGGCCAGCGTGGACTTGCCCGACCCCGGCAGGCCGTTCACGAGGACGACGCGTTCGCACATGATCAGCATGGTGACAGAGGCGTGTGCAGAATTCGTGCGGACGTGGTGCGGAAACCGCAGATCAGCGGGTGGAAATTCGTTTCCGGCCAAGATCGTTCGCGACAACGTTTTCGCAGGTCAGAGCCGTATGTGTAAGTCACGTTCACGTTTGCCAAAGCAGGTCGAAGCTGCACAAACTTGGTCCGATCCTTCGAAACGCCCCCGACCAGGGGTTTCTTCGCCATGCCTGGAGGAGGCCAACCATGATCCATGCCCGGGCCCTGACCCGAGTGTTCACGATGAAGAAGCAGACCGTGGAAGCCGTGCGCGGCATCGACCTCGACGTGGAGGCCGGCCAGCTCGTGGCCTTCCTGGGGCCGAACGGCGCGGGAAAGTCCACCACCCTGCGCATGCTCACCACCCTGCTGCCGCCCACCTCCGGCACCGCCACGGTGGCCGGTCACGACGTGGCCGCCGACCCCGCCGCCGTACGGTCCCGCATCGGCTACGTCGGCCAGCGCAACAGCGCGGGCGAGGAGTTCCACGTCCGCGACGAGCTGGTCACCCAGGGCCGCTGCTACGGGCTGCGCGGCAAGGAGGCGGCCGCCCGCGCCGACGAACTGCTCGACCTGCTCGACCTGACGCCGCTGGCCAAGCGGGTGCCCGGCACGCTGTCCGGCGGCCAGCGCCGCCGCCTGGACATCGCCCTGGGCCTCATCCACCGGCCCGACCTGCTCTTCCTCGACGAACCTTCGACCGGCCTCGATCCGAAGAGCCGCGCGGAGATCTGGGAGCACATCCTGCGCCTGCGCGACACGTACGGGACGACGTTGTTCCTGACCACCCACTACCTGGAGGAGGCCGACAGCATGGCCGAACGGGTGGTGATCATCGACGGCGGCCGGATCATCGCCGACGGCACCGCGGAGCAGCTCAAGAACGACCTGGCCGGCGACCACATCGTCATCACCACGGCGACCGAGCGGGAGGCCGCGCGGGCCGCCGAGCTCGGCGGCGGCAGCGCGGACGGCGTCACCGTGCGCCTCCGGGTCGCCGGCGCGACCGCCGCACTGCCCGACTACCTGCGCGGCCTCGACGCCGCCGGCGTGAAGGTCAAGACCGCCGAGACCATCCGCCCCACCCTCGACGACGTGTTCCTCACTCTGACCGGGAGAAGCCTCACCGATGACGACATTCCTGCGTGACACCGCCACCGTCTTCACCCGCGAGTTCCGGCCGAGCCTGCGCAACCCCGCCGGGCTGCTGTTCGAGATGGGGCAGCCGCTGCTGTTCCTGTTCCTGTTCGGGTCGCTGCTGGACGGGGCCGTGGGCTCGTCCTGGCAGTGGTTCGTGCCGGGGATCCTGGTCATGATGTGCCTGACCGGGCCCATGAGCGCCGGCTACACGCTGCTGGTCGAGCTGATCGGCGGCGCGATGGAGCGGCTGCTGGTCACGCCGCTCAACCGCACCGCGATGCTGGTCGGCAAGAGCGCCAAGGCCATGCTGACCCTGCTCGTGCAGGCGGTGCTGATCATCGCCCTGGCGATCCCGCTGGGCTTCGAGCTGCACGCGGCCGGGGTTCTGGCCGGGCTGGCGCAGCTGGTGCTCTTCGGGGTGGGGCTGGGCGCGTTCTCGCTCGTGCTGGCCATCAAGTCGGCGCCCGGCGGCACCCTGTTCTACATCGTCAGCCAGTCGATCGTCTTTCCGCTGCTGCTGCTCTCGGGCGTCCTGCTCCCGCTGGAGACCGCGCCCGGCTGGTTGCAGACCGCCGGCCGGTTCAACCCGATCACGTACATCGTCGACGCGCAGCGGGCCCTGTTCGCCGGCGACCTGGCCTCACCCTCGGTCCTGTACGGCACCGCCGCCGCCTGCGCCGTCGCCGCAGTTGGCCTCTACCTGGGCAACCGCGCCCTGCGCCAGGCCGTCTGACACGCCCGCGCCCGACGTTCGAGGCGCGCCCGCGCCCGGCATCCGGCCCCGCTCGGTGTCCGGCATCCGGGGCCCCGCTTTGACAGCGGTTTCCCGCGCGAATGACAGTGGGTCATGACCTTCGTGCTGGCGACCGAGACGGTGCCCTGGATCCCGGTGGCGCACCGCCTCGACGTGATCCTCTCCGAGTCCCTCCCTCCCGGCGACCGGACGACGTCGGCGTTCGCGTTCGTGTCGGACGAGGCCGGGCGGACGCTCATGACGTGTGTCGGCCGGGAGGGACGCGGCTGGGACATCCCTGGCGGCCACCTGGAGCCGGGCGAGAGCGCGGTGGACGCGGCCTCCCGGGAGCTGTACGAGGAGACCGGCCTGCGCCTGCCGCCCTCGGCCCTGTCGATCTTCGCCTGGCAGCGCATCGAGCTCCTGGAGCCGCCGCCCGCCTCCTACCGGTATCCGGCGCTGGCGTACATGGCGATGTTCCGGGCCACGCTGCCAGGGCCGGGCGGCCCGACGCGGCCGCCCGCCGGGTCGGAGAGCACCCATGCGGAGTGGCTGACCCGCTCCGAGATCGAACGCGTCTGCGTCGGGCGGACCTGGCTGGCCCTGCTGGCTGGTTAGCCCTCTTTGTCAGGCGGTGCGGGCGCGTTCGAGGTCCTCGTCGGGGCGGTAGAGGCGCTCGGGGATCTGCGCGAGCGTCGAGGGGTGCACCTGGGGGCCCAGTCCGTACAACTTCTGGAAGCTCATGATCAGCGGCCGCCACGCGTCGGGGTCGATGTGGTCGTCGGTCCCCGCCATGCGGATCTCCTCGTGCACCCAGACGCGCTGCACCCGCACCTCGAACGCCAGCACCCCGCCCTCGTCGCCCACCGGATGGCAGCGTTCGACCACGGCCTCCATGGCGACCGGGCACTCGGCCACCCGCGGCGCCTTCACCGTCTCCGACGGCACCTCGGTGAGCCCGGCTCGCCGGAACTTGTCCCCCACGTGCCGATAGCCGCGCCGCGCCTTGCCCTCGGGGACGGGATCCGACCCGGTCGTCAGCGCCAGCCGGTCCACGGCGGGGGCGAGGGCGTCGGACGGGAGGTTCAGCACGCACTCGCCGGTCCTGCGCAGGTTCTGCGCCGTCTTCGACCGCGCGCCCCAGCCCAGCATCGCCCGCCAGCCGAGCCAGAACGCGGACGACATGGGGGCCAGGTTGGGCGTGCCGTCCTCGTTCATGGAGGAGACCAGGACGACGGGGGTGCCGAAGTAGAGGATGTTCGGCTCAAGGGAAACGTGCGAGTGGGTGACAGTGCTCATGAATCCACTGTCGAGCCAGGCCGCCAGGCTGCGCTGGCGGCCTTCGGACCTCTGTTTCCGCTCTCGGGCCTCTGCGTCGGCTCTCGGGCCTCGGACGTCGGGCCTCGGACGTCGGGCCTCGAACGTCGGACCTCGGGCACCGAACGCCGGACTCGGACCTCGTTCTACTCGGATCGGCGGCGGCGGATGGGCATGCGGCGGGGAATTCTCGGGCTGCGGCCTGAGCGGGATGTGGGCTTGTCCCAGGTCCGCTGCTTTCCGGTCGGCGGCTTTTCAGCGGCCTCGCTCTCTTCGCCCCCTTCGCCCCCTTCGCCCTCGCTGCTCTCTTGGTCTTCGCTGACTTCTTGGCCGCCGCCCTCCGGCTCTTCGCCCTCGCCGCCCTCCGGCTCTTCGTCCTCGGCGCTCTCCTCGCCTTCGGCTGTCGTCTGGCGGGCCTCCTCGCCTTCGCCTTCTTCCTCTTCGCCTTCTTCCTCTTCGCCTTCTTCGGCTTCCGCGCGTTCGCCGGTCGCCTCGGCGCCCTCGTCCTCGCCCTCTTCTGCGTCCTCTTCCTCCTCCTGGGCGGCGCGTTCCTCCTCCATGGCCGTCTCGTGGTCCTTGACGACCTCGCTGTCGCGGATCTCGCCGCGCCAGCCCTCAAGGTCGTCGGGATTCAGCAGGAGGTGCGCCATCACGTGCCGTCTGAAGTGCTTGAGCTCCAGCCGGACCCGCCGTCCCTGGGCGCGCCACAGGTTGCCGGTACGCTCGAACAGCCCCTGCGGGTGGTACTCCAGCACCACCAGGATCCGGGTGAGATCCTCGCTCAGCTCGTGGAACGTCACCACCCCGTCGACGTACCCCTTCTGGCCCTCGGACCGCCAGATGATCCGCTGGTCCGGAAGCTGCTCGATGATGTGCGCCTTCCAGTTGCGGTGCGACCAGAAGACCTGCGCCTTCCACATCAGGTCCTCGTCGGACTCCTGCTTGACGGTCTCCACCTTCTTCATGAAGGTCGGGAAGTCCTGGAACTGGGTCCACTGGTCGTACACGAGGCGGCGGGGCGCTCCGACGTCGATCGTCTCGACGATGTTGGTGACCTTCTCGAAGCCACCCTTCGAGCCCTTGCCGGTGATCTTCTGCATGATGCCTTTGAGGCCGCCCTTCAGGCCGCCCTTGACGACTTCACCCATGACCCCGCCGCCGCCTGACTTGCCCGACCCGGTAAGCGCGCCGATCAGGCCCTTCCCGCCTTCGCCGCCGCTCTCCGCGTACTCCGACAGCCGGCCGGTGAGACCTTCGATCTTGTCGCCCGCCTTGGCGAGCAGCCGGGCGCCGGCGGCGTGCAGCAGGTTCTGCGCCTCCTGGGTGAGCCGTTCGGTGGGCAGTGCGGCGAGAAGCCCCTTTCCGGCTGCCTTGGCCGTTCCCGCCACGCCCTGGCCGATGCCCTTCGCCGCTCCCGCTGCCTTCTGCGCCGCTCCGGCCGTCTTCTGGGCAGTGCCCTGCGCTGCTCCGGCCGCCTTCCCACCGGTGTCCTTCGCCGCGCCGGCCGCCTGCTGGCCGGTGTCCTTGGCCGCGCCGGTCACGCCTCTGGTCGCGCCGGTGGCCTTCTTGGCCGCGCCGCCCAGGCCTCGGCCGGCCGTGCCGACCGTGTCGCCGACCCGGCTCGTCTTGTTCTCAGCCACGGCCGTTCACCCCCGTGGGCTTCGCCTCGCCGCCCGGCTTCGCGTTACCGCTCCGCTTCCCGGCGGCACCCGGCTTGGCCTGCCCGTTCTGCTCGGCCTCGCCGTTCTGCTCAGCCTCCCCGCTCTGGTCCGGCGCGCCGCTCTGGTCCGCCGCGCCGTTCTGCTTCGCCGCGTCTTCGTCAGGGGTGCGCAGGGCTTCGGCGCGTTCGTGCAGCTTGTCGCTCAGGGAGTCCATCTTCCTGCTGGTGGCGGCCACGGCCGCGGCCTTGCCCACCTCCATGAGGTCGCCGCGCAGCCGGTCGGTGAGCTGTCCGACCTCCGGGGACGAACCCAGCACCTTGATCCCCTGCGCCAGCAGGCCCCCGCCCTTACCGCCCTTGGCCTTCCCGGCCAGCCCGGCGACGGCCAGGGCCGCGGCCATGCGCAACTTCCTGCGCCGTCCGAGGTAGTACCCGGCGAGCACGGCACAAGCGATCCGCAGCGTGTTCGACATGATCGGCGTTCCTTCCCCATGGCCACGACCGGGTCACTCGACCGTGGCCTGCCCGGGAAAGGGACGAAGAATCACTATCAGGTGGAAACTTGGACATATTTTGCGCGGTGAGACCTCAGCCCTCGGCCGGCGCGTAGATCGCGTGGATCACCCCGGTCTTGAAGGTCGC
The DNA here is from genome assembly GCF_040649735.1 of Nonomuraea sp. NPDC048892. Classification (NCBI taxonomy): domain Bacteria; kingdom Bacillati; phylum Actinomycetota; class Actinomycetes; order Streptosporangiales; family Streptosporangiaceae; genus Nonomuraea; species Nonomuraea sp. NPDC048892. Next base: position 241,459 of record NZ_JBEZFZ010000006.1, read on the forward strand.
GGAGTGGGTCAGCTTCAGCGGGTGGGTCGGGGTGCCCTCGAACAGGCGCTGCCCGTGGCCGACCACGATCGGGTGGACGAGCAGGTTCAGCTCGTCGAGCAGCCCGTTGGCCAGCAGCCAGCGCACGGTCGTCGCGGAGCCGGACATCTGGATGTCGCCGTCGATCTCGCCCTTGAGCTCGCGTAGCCGGGCGGCGACGTCGCCGGAGACGACGGTGGTGTTGCTCCAATCGGCGCTGGTCAGGGTGCTCGACACGACGAACTTGCGTGCCTGGTTCAACATCGCGGCGACCTCCTGGTCCTGCTCCGTCGACGTCCAGTACGCGGACCACTCGTCGTACAGCTTGCGGCCCATCAGCATCGCGCCCGCGCTCGCCATGCCGGCCTCCACCACGGCGCCCATCTCGTCGTCCCAGTAGGGGAAGTGCCACTGGTCCGGGGACTCGACCACGCCGTCCACGGAGATGAAGAAACTCGAAATGATCTTAGCCATCGCTCCTGCTCCTCTGTCGTCGCAGGGAGGCTAGACCGTGAGGGCGGCCGGGGTCTTGTACAGAAACGACACCCGCCGGATCGCCTCAGAGATCGCCTCAGAGATGGAACCAGTGGATGCGGCGGCAGACCGTGCACACGAAACAGGAGGCGTCGCGATTGGCCCAGTCGAGGTTCATGAACGTCATGCCGGTGGTCTGGAGCTTCCACCGGTGCGCTTCGAACAGCTCGTTCTGGCACGTGTCGCAGCGCAGGTTGGCGCCGTGGGGCAGGGTGACGGGCTGCGGCTCGCTCATACGGCGATGCTAGCCACCTGTATCAGTCTTTGTCGGTACTGAGCAGGCCGCGACGGAAGGCGACCGCGACGGCCGCCGCGCGGTCGTTGACGCCGAGCTTGGCGTAGATGTGCAGAACGTGGCTCTTGACCGTGGCCTCGCTGATGAACAGGCGGGCGGCGGCCTCGCGGTTGGTCGCGCCGTCGGCGATCAGGCGCAGCACCTCCAGTTCCCGCCCGCTCAGCGGGTCGGCGGGGGCGCGGACCTGGCCGAGCAGCCGGGTGGCCACCGAAGGCGACAGCACGGCCTCGCCCCTGGCCGCCGCGCGCACGGCGCGGACCAGCTCGTCGCGGCCCGTGTCCTTGAGCAGGTAGCCGGTCGCGCCGGCCTCGACGGCCGGCAGCACGTCCTTGTCGGTGTCGTACGTCGTCAGCACGAGCACGCGAGCCCGCACCCCCAGCCGGGCCAGCTCCTTGATGGCCGTGACGCCGTCCATCCGCGGCATCCGCAGGTCCATCAGGATGACGTCGGGGTCGAGCACGCGGGCCAGGTCCACGGCCTGGGCCCCGTCACCCGCCTCGCCGAGCACCTCGAAGCCCGGGTCACCGGTGAACATGCCACGGATGCCGTCGCGCACGACGGGATGGTCGTCGACGATCAGCAGCCGGACGGGGGTCTCGGTCACGCACGGCCTCCAGGAGCACGGGGGTTCTCGATCACGCATCGCCTCTCAGACCACGGGGTCTCAGTCACGCGGCGCGTCCCTGGGTACGGCGGGCACGCTGGCGGAGATCGCGGTGCCCGCGCCGAGCTCCGACTCGATCTCCAGCTCGCCCGCCAGCCGCGTCACCCGCCGGCGCATCGAGGTCAGGCCGTAGCCGCCGCCCTCGCGTACCCGTTCGAGGTCGAAGCCGGCGCCGTCGTCGCGCACGTCGAGCGCGACCACGTCCTCCATGTACGACAGCGTCAGCCCGACCCGCCCAGCCCCCGCGTGCTTGGCCACGTTGGCCAGCGCCTCCTGGGCCGTGCGCAGCAGGGTCTCCTCGACCTCGGGATGCATGGGACGGACCGTACCAGTCGTGTGCACTTCTGCCGGAACAGCGTTCAGGGCCGACCACTCGGCGGCGACCTCGGCGAGGGCGTCGGGCAGCGGCGCCGACTCCAACTGGCCGGGACCGACGGCGTGGATCGACCTGCGGGCCTCGGACAGCCCCTCCTTGGCCAGCCGCGTGGCGTTGCCGATGTGCCGCTCACGCGCGGCCGAGTCGTCCTTGGCCTGCGTCGCGGCCTGGAGCTGGGTGATGATGCCGGTCAGCCCCTGCGCGAGCGTGTCGTGGATCTCGCCGGCCATCCGCTGCCGCTCGTCCATGACCCCCGCCTCCCTGGCCTGGACCAGGAGCTGGGCGTGCAGGCCCGCGTTCTCCCGCATCGCCTCCTCCAGCCGGGTCACCATCCTCTTCCGCTCGGCGCTGCGCTCGGCGGTGATCTCCCCGACGAAGCTGAACAGGCCGACCAGGGCCACGATGGCGGCGGTGAAGAACAGGTAGCTGAGGATGCTCGCGGCGGTGGGCTCGGGCAGGCCGCCGCGGTAGGCGGCGACGGTGGCGGCGGCCGTGGCGCTCACCCCCGCGAAGCGCCACCCGCCCCGGAGGTACTGCCAGGAGTGGAGGTGACCGACGAAGCCGAAGAAGCTGGCGAACCAGACGCCCCGCATGCTCAGCACCGCGATCACCACGATCAGGCCGGTGACGTACAGGGCCTTCATCGGGCCGCGTGACATGAGGCCCATCCACGCGGCGGCGAGCGCCGCCAGGCCGAGCGTGACCAGCCGCTCGGCCCAGGTTTCGCGCTGCTCGGTGAGCAGGTAGAGCACGGTGGCGACGACGAGCAGGAGGTAGGGGACGAGGCTCACGTACCGCTGCAGTTGCCGCTCCCACCGGTCCAGCCTCGTCACGCTCACTCCCAACGGAAGAATCTGGCCGCGGCCACGCTCAGGACCACCGCGTAGCAGGTCATCGCGGCCAGCAGCGGCAGGCTCGGCGCGCCTCCCGCCCAGACGTCCTGCAACGACTGCCGGAAGGCGCCCAATGGAGTGTATGCACCGATTCGTGCCAGCACTTCCGGCATCTGGTTCACCGGCTGCATCAGCCCGGCCAGGTAGGCCATGGGGAAGTACAGCAGCACGCCGACCCCGTTCGCGCTGCGCCCGTTCGCGGCGAGGGCGGCGATGAGCAGCCCGATCGAGAACATCGCCGCCGTGCCCAGCACGAACGTCAGCACGAACGCCCACACCGCGCCGGGCGGGCGCGCGCCCAGCGCGCTCACGCCGACGGCCAGCAGCAGCCCGCAGGTGACGGCGGTGAGGACCACTTGCAGCAGCAACTGCACCGCCAGCATGTTCCCCGGCCGCAGCGGCGTCGTCGAGAGCCGTCGCAGGATCCCTCTCTCCCGGTACGTCGCCAGCGTCGTCGGCAGCATGTAGAGCGCGACCAGCCCGACCGCGATGGCCAGCGCCATGGGGAGCAGCACGGTGTCGCCCGGCTCGATCGAGCTGCCGAAGATGACCAGGATGAACAGCGGGATGAGCACCGTGAACAGCGAGCCCGGCTCCCTGACCAGGAGCTTCAGCTCGACGGTGGTGAGTTTGGCGATCGCGGTCATGTCAGTTCTCCCAGGTACGGCCGGTGAGGGCGAGAAAGGCGTCGTCGAGCGTGCGCTTGTCGATGCGCAGGTCGCTGACCAGGACGTGGTGGCGGGCGAGGCGGGCCGTGACGGCGGTGGCGAAGTCGCCCCTGCCGGTGACGACCACCCGGTCGCCGTCCCTGGTCACGCCCGACACCCCCGGCACGTCGCCGAGCAGTTCCTGCGGGTCGGCCTGCGTCATCAGGGTGAACCTCATGTGGTGCTCGGCGCCGGTGCCCTCGATGAGCCCGCCCGGGGTGTCGACGGCCACGATGCGGCCCTGGTCGAACACCGCCACCCGGTCGCAGAGCTCCTCGACCTCGTCCATGAAGTGGCTGACCAGCACCACGGTCACGCCGCTCGCGCGGACCCGCTTGATCAGCTCCCAGGTGGCCCGGCGCGCCTGCGGGTCGAGGCCCGTGGTCAGCTCGTCGAGGAAGGCCACCCGCGGGTTGCCGATCAGCGCGAGGGCGATGAACAGCCGCTGCTTCTGACCGCCCGACAGCTTGCCGAAGCGGGCGTCGCGCTTGTCGGCCAGGCCCCACTGCTCGATCAGCTCGCGCCAGTCGCGCGGGGCGGCGTAGAAGGAGGCGTACAGGTCGAGCGCCTCCCAGACCTTGATGTTCTCCGGCAACTGGGTGTGCTGCAGCTGCACGCCGATCTGCTCGCGCAGCGCCCTGTCCGCGGGATCGAGCCCGAGCACGCGGACGGTTCCGCTGTCGGGCCGCCTGAGCCCTTCGACGCATTCGACGGTGGTGGTCTTGCCCGCGCCGTTGGGGCCGAGGATGCCGAAGATCTCGCCCTCGTCCACGGAGAACGACACCCCGTCCAGGATCGTCTGAGCCGCGTACCTCTTGGTGAGGCCCTTGACCTCGATGACTGCCATGACTCAAGGATCTTCCGGCGGCGTTCCGCGCGAATCGTCCCGGCGGCCACCGTCAGGGGTGGTCGCGGCGGATTCCGGAACCCACCGTTCGGTTGATTGACACGTGCGTACGGCGCGGCAAGTTTCGGGGTATTCCTGAAAGTTTCACGAGGTGGACCCGGCTCTGACCAGAGCAGGATCGCACGCCCTGACAGAGTCCGTTGACAGCCTCCAGAAACCAGGCCGATACTTTCGCCGGAACGCCGATAGTTTCGACATCGACGGGAGGTAGCACCGTCACATGAACGACTCCCCCGCTCACCCGAAGAGCCGCCTCAGACGGTTCGTCAGCCGGGCCTGCGTCGTCGCTCTGGTCGCGGCCACGGCGATGACGCCCGGCATCGCCCACGCGGCCCCCATCACCTCCAACCAGACCGGCACCAACAACGGCTACTTCTACTCGTTCTGGACCGACAGCGCCGGAACGGTCTCCATGGAGCTGGGATCCGGCGGCAACTACAGCACGTCCTGGCGCAACACCGGCAACTTCGTCGCCGGCAAGGGCTGGAACCCCGGCGGGCGGAGGACCGTCAGCTATTCGGGCAGCTTCAACCCGTCGGGGAACGCCTACCTGACCCTCTACGGGTGGACCAGGAATCCGCTGGTGGAGTACTACATCGTCGACAACTGGGGCACCTACCGGCCCACGGGGACCTACAAGGGCACGGTCACCAGCGACGGCGGCACGTACGACATCTACCAGACCACCCGCTACAACGCCCCCTCCATCGAGGGCACCAGGACCTTCAACCAGTACTGGAGCGTACGGCAGTCGAAGCGGACCGGCGGCACCATCACCGCGGGCAACCACTTCGACGCCTGGGCCCGTAACGGGATGAGCCTGGGCAACCACGACTACATGATCATGGCGACCGAGGGCTACCAGAGCAGCGGCAGCTCCAACATCACGATCGGCGGCTCCGGTGGCGGAGGCGGCGGCGGTGGTGGAGGGGGCGGCGGCGGTGGCTGCACCGCGACGCTCTCCGCCGGTCAGCAGTGGAGCGACCGGTACAACCTCAACGTCGCCGTCAGCGGTTCGAGCAACTGGACCGTGACGATGAACGTGCCGTCCCCGGCGAAGGTGCTGACCACCTGGAACATCAGTGCCAGTTATCCGAGTGCCCAGGTGCTGAGCGCCCGGCCCAACGGCAGCGGGAACAACTGGGGGGTGACGATCCAGCACAACGGCAACTACACCTGGCCCACGGTCTCCTGTAGCGCGAGCTGACCCTCTGGGCGGACGTCCGGCGGCGCGGCGGCCCACCACCGCCGCGCCACCCGCATGCCCCGCTCCCCATCAGCCCCGATCCCTATGAGCTCCAGTCCCCATCAGCGCCGGTGCCCATCAAGCGCCGTCCCCATCGACCGGGTCCCCTTGAGCTGGGTCAGTAGAGCCGGGCCAGCCAGCGGCCGTTCGCGTTCCAGTGGTCGGCGCCGTCGAAGCCACCCGCCCGCGCGACCCGCCCGAGGTCGCTCGCCGAGACCGTCGCCCAGCCGAACCACTCGCCGGCCAGCTGACCCCTGCGCAGCCGGACCCGGTCCACCCGGCTGCGCGTCCCCGGCGGCGCCACCTCGGCCAGAACTGTGCCGCCCGGCCGGATGAGCTGCCTGACCCGGCGCAGCAGCGTCTCGGGGTTGCCGCCGATGCCGATGTTGCCGTCGGCGAGCAGGGCGGTGGCCCAGCGGCCGCTGCCAGGAATGTCGTCGAAGACGTCACGGAGCAGGGCGAACCCGCCGGCGCGGCGGGTCAGGGCGACGGCGCGGGGCGTGATGTCGATGCCGAGCGAGGTGACGCCGCGCCGGGTCAGCGCCGCCGTCAGCCGTCCGGGTCCTGAGCCGATGTCGAGCGTCGGGCTGGCGCACCGGCTCAGCAGCTCCTCGTCCCCGTCGATCGGCTCGAACCAGCGCGCGGCCTCCAGCGTGACGCGGGTGCCGTCCACGTACTCGATCTCGGCGCTCTCTCCTGCGAGCGCGTCGGCGTACAGCTCGCCGATCATCGGCCCAGCCTCCTCAGCTCGGCGGCGAAGCAGGACGCGGGCGCCTGCGCGGCCACGGCGGCGGCGTCCGCCGCCGTGTCGACGTCGATCAACTCGGGCAATTGGTGCACGGTCAGCTCCGCGCGGTCCAGCCGGTCGAGCTGGAACTTGCCGGTCTCCGGATGCGACATGGGCACCCCCAGCAGCAGCTCCGGGTCGGGCCTGCGCAGGCCGAGCAGCCACCACCCGCCGTCGGCGGCCGGGCCGTAGACCGCGTCGTGCTCCGTCAGCGCCTCCCCCGCCTCGCTCAGCAGCTCCGGCGTGACCTGCGGGGTGTCCATGCCGATCAGGACGACCGGCCCCGGCCGCAGCCGGTGCGTGTCGGAGAAGGCCGCGGCCAGGCGCTCGTCCAGGCCGTCGCCGCGCTGCGGGATCACCACGAACTCCTCCGGCAGCCAGCCGCCCGGCAGGCCGTCCAGGGCCAGCACCCGCTGCGGGGCCGGCGTCGCCGCCACGGCCCGCAGGCTGTCACGGAGCGAGGCCAGCGCCAGAGCCGCGGCCTCCTCCTGGCTGAACGGCGGAGTCAGCCGGGTCTTGACCCGGCCGGGGACCGGTTCCTTGGCGATGATCAGGATCTGGGGCAGATGATCGGGTTTGCTCAGCGTGCTCAGTCCTTTCACTGGGGCGGCGTACGGCCCAGCCGATCAGCACGGCCACCACGGCCGCGGCGTAGAAAACGGTTGCGAGGATGCCGGCGCCCATCGGGCCGTCGACGTAGGCGATGGCGCCCGCCAGGGCCGCGCCCAGCCACTCCCACCGGCCGGTCTTGGCGGCCAGCGCGACGACCAGCAGCGCGTACCAGGAGTAGCCGGGGGTGAACAGCAGCAGCAGCGCGCCGCTGACCACCAGCGCGCCCTGCCAGGGCCGCTCCTGGCGGCCGTACCGCAGGACGGCCAGGATGACCAGCGCCAGCAGCCCGATCGCCGCGTACGGGGCCCACGCGTCCGGCAGGACCAGCCGCAGGACCAGGTAGCGGTTGCCGCCGCCCTCGTAGCGCTCCTCCTGGAGGTAGCCCGGCAGGTAACCCGCCACCGCGGGGCCCGAGGCCAGCACGTACGGCACGTACGACAGCACGACCACGGCCGTCGCGGGCACCACGACACCGAGCAGCCGCCGCCACGCCACCCCGCCGATCACGCCGCCCGCCCCGCCCGGCGCCCCGCTTGCCAGCACGCCGGACAGCGAGCCCACGAGCGCCGTCGCGGGCAGCAGCTTGGCCGCCACGGCGCCGCCCAGCAGCGCCCCGCGCGCCCAGAGCCCCCGCACTTGCAGACGCTCGCCGCGCCCCCGTACCGTCCAGAAGGCCAGCGCCACCAGCAGCACGGCTGCCATGTCGACGTGCGCGTTGTTCACCGCCTCGACCGGTACGGCGGGACACCACGCCCAGATCGCCGCCCGCCGCGCGCCCGCCAGCCGGCACAGCGTCAGCAGCGTGAGCACGGCCATCAGCCAGCCGCCGAGCTGGAGGACCTTGTGCCGCGACCCCTCCGGCGACAGCCAGTGCACCAGCAGGAAGTAGCCCTGGGCGAACGGCGGATAGATCGTCGGCACGGTGGGGCGGTTGATCCGGGTGCAGCCGCCGTCCGGCAGCGGGTAGAGACCGGGCCCGGCGCAGTCGGCGGGGAACAGCCATCCGTCGCGCAGCCCGGCGAGCGCCGGGTCGGACGGCGGGTGGTCGTAGGGCGAGACGCCCGCGGCCTGCACCTTGCCGTCCCACGCGTAACGGAAGGAGTCGGTGCTGCTGCTCGGCGGCGCCACCAGCCCGGTCGCGGCCAGCAGGATCCCGCCGCCGACGACGAGCGCGGTCAGCCGCCGCTCCGGCACCCGCCCTGCCAGCCACAGAGCCACGCAGAACAGGGCCCAGGCCAGCAGGTACCAGCCCAGGCGGGGCGGCCCCGTCACCATCCCGGCCACGGTGGCCGCCAGGAGGACGAGCACCGCCCCCGTCGCTAACGTGTTCCGGCTCACAGGCGGCAGCCTCGCATCCACGCGCCGGTTCGCGGTCGCTCCGTCGCTCTCCGTTCGATCTCCGTAAGAAGCCTTACGAACTGCGAACGTCCCTTATCGCGAGCGGGCCGGCGGCCTAGCGTCGGCGGCATGAGAGTGTTGGTCACCGGCTCGGCCGGTTTCATCGGCGGGCACGTGGCCGAAGCGCTGGAGGCGGCGGGTCACGACGTCGTCGGCCTCGACCTGCGGACCGGCCAGGACGTCCAGGACCCGGCCGTCCTCGACGGGCTGCTGCCCGGCGCGGACGTCGTGGTGCACCAGGCCGCCAAGGTCGGGCTCGGCGTGGACGTCTCCGACCTGCCCGACTACGCCGGCGTCAACGTGTACGGCACGGCGGTCCTGCTCGCCGCCATGGCCAGGCACGGGATCGGCCGGCTCGTGCTGGCGTCCTCGATGGTGATCTACGGCGAGGGCCGCTACGAGTGCGCGGAACACGGTGACGTACGGCCGGGGCCGCGGACCGTGGACGACCTGGAGCACGGCCGGTTCGAGCCGCCGTGCCCGCGCTGCGGCGCGCCGCTGGCCTGCGCGGAGATCGACGAGGACGCCCGGCCCGATCCGCGCAACGCCTACGCCACCAGCAAGCTCGCGCAGGAGCACCTGGCCGCCAACTGGGCCAGGCAGACCGGCGGGAGCGCTGCGGCGCTGCGGTACCACAACGTCTACGGGCCGCGCATGCCGCGCGACACGCCCTACGCCGGGGTGGCCGCGATCTTCCGCTCCGAGCTGGAGGCGGGCCGGGCGCCGAAGGTGTTCGAGGACGGCCGCCAGCGGCGTGACTTCGTGCACGTCAGGGACGTGGCCAGAGCCAACCTCGCGGCCATGTCGGCGACAGCGTCGGCCACAGCGCCTGCCACAGCGTCGGCCAGAGTGCCGACCACGGTGCCGACCACGGTGCCGACCACGGTGCCGACCACGGTGCCGACCACGGTGCCGACCACGGTGCCGACCACGGTGCCGGCCGGTGAGCTGCGCGCCTGGAACGTCGCCTCGGGCACCCCGCACACCGTGGGCGACATGGCCGCCGCGCTGGCGGCCGAACGCGGCGGGCCCGAGCCGGTGGTGACCGGCGCCTACCGGCTCGGCGACGTCCGCCACATCGTCGCCTCGGCCGCACGGGCCAGGACCGAGCTCGGCTTCCACGCCGAGATCGGCTTCGAGGCGGGCGTGAAGGAGTTCGCCTGGTCATGAACGTAACCCCCCGCTGCCGCTACGAGGAGGCCCGCCGATCATGACGGTGGACGTGATTCTGCCCTGCCTGAACGAGGAGGACGCGCTCGGCTGGGTGCTCGGGCGCATGCCCGCCGGCTACCGCCCGATCGTGGTCGACAACGGCTGCACGGACCGGTCGGCGGAGGTCGCCGCCGGCCTCGGCGCGCGGGTGGTGCACGAGCCCGCGCGCGGTTTCGGCGCCGCCTGCCATGCCGGGCTGCTCGCCGCCACCGCCGACCTGGTCTGCTTCATGGACGCCGACGCCTCGCTCGACCCCGGTCAGCTGCCCCGGGTGGCCGATCCGGTGCTCGACGGGCGGGCCGACCTGGTCATGGGCCGGCGTACGCCCCGGGGCGCGGGCGCCTGGCCCCGGCACGCGCGGCTGGGCAACGCCGTGCTGGCCGCGAACCTGCGCCGCCGTACAGGTGCGCCGCTGCACGACCTCGGCCCCATGCGGGCGGCCAGACGCCTGGCGCTGCTGGACCTCGCGCTGACCGACCGCCGCTTCGGCTACCCGCTGGAGATGGTGCTGCGCGCCGCCTCGGCCGGCTGGCGGATCGACGAGGTACGGGTGGACTACCTGCCCAGGACCGGGCGTTCGAAGGTGACCGGCACCATCGGCGGCACCCTGCGCGCCGTCTCCGACATGCGGCGCGTCATGGCCGAAATCCGCTGAACGCGGACGTCGCCGTTCAGGAGAGCGTGGGACCTCTCAAAGCAGCGCTCAGGGTGATCGTGGGACGAGCAGGCCCCGGTTGAACGCCTCGGTGACCGCGGCGGCCCGATCGCCCACGCCGAGCTTGCCGTAGATGTTCAGCAGGTGCGACTTCACCGTGGCCTCGGTGACGAACAGCTTCGCCGCCGCCTCCCGGTTCGTCGCCCCGGCGGCCACCAGGTGCAGCACTTCGAGCTCCCGCGGGCTGAGCGGACCGGTGGCGGACGAGCGTACCCGGCTCATCAGCAGCGCCGCCGCCGACGGCGCGAGCACCGCCTCGCCCCGCGCGGTGGCTCGGACCGCGCGCAGCAGCTCGTCGCGCGGCGCGTCCTTCAGTAGGTAGCCGGTGGCGCCGGCCTCGATCGCGGGCAGCACGTGGCCGTCGGTGTCGTACGTGGTCAGCACCAGCACCCGCGCCCCGCCCCCGTCCCGAGCCAGCTCCCGCATGGCGCTGACGCCGTCCGTGCCCGGCATGCGCAGGTCCATGAGGATCACGTCGGGCCGCAGCGCCCTGGCCAGCCGGACCGCCTCGGCCCCGTCACCGGCCTCCCCGACCACCTCGAAGTCGGGTTCGCGGGCGAACATGCCGCTCAGCCCGTCCCTGACCACCGGATGGTCGTCCACGACCAGCAGCCTGATCACGCCCCTGCCCCCTCTCGCGCAGCGGGCACGCGGGCCGAGATGCCCGTGCCCGCGCCCGGCTCCGACTCGACCGCCAGGCTGCCGGACAGCCCCTCGATCCGCTGCCGCATCGCCTCCAGCCCGAACCCGGCGCGGGCGGCGCCGCCGCCGAGCCCGGCCGGGTCGAAGCCGCCGCCGTCGTCACGCACGTCCAGCGCCACCTCGTCCTCCAGATAGGACAGGGTCACCCCCACCCGGGTCGCCCCCGCGTGCTTGGCCACGTTGGTCAGCGCCTCCTGCGCGGCCCGCAGCAGCGCGACCTCGGCCTCCGGCGGCATCGGCCGCGCCGTGCCGGTCGTCGTGACCCGTACCGGGATGCCGTGCAGGTCCGCCCAGCGGCCGGCCACGCCGGCCAGCGCCTCCTCCAGCCGGGCCGCCCGCAGCGGCTCGGGGCGCAGCGCGTCCACCGACCGCCGCGCCTCCGACAGGCTCTCCCTGGCCAGCCCGGCCGCCGCGGCGAGGTGGCGGCGCCAGCCCGCCGGGTCGTCGCCCGCCTGCTCGGCCGCGCGGAGCTGGCTGATGATGCCCGTGAAGCCCTGCGCGAGCGTGTCGTGGATCTCCCTGGCCATCCGCCGCCGCTCGTCGTGCACGCCCGCCTCTCTGGCCCGCGCCACCAGCCGCTCGTGCAGGGCGGCGTTCTCCGCCAGCGTCTCCTCCAGCCTGCGGTTCGCCTCGCGCGCCTCCTCCAGCGCGCGCAGGCGCTCCTCGTTGCGCTGGTCATCGCGCCGGGAGTGCCAGGCGAACGCGCACATGGGGATCGCGTTCGCGGCCACCACGGCGGCGTACAGGGTCAGGCCCATGGTGGTGCTCGTGTCCACCGCGTACGACTGCGCCGTGCCCGCCACCACCGCCACCGACGCGACGCCGGCCTGCCGCCACGGCCAGGGCAGCACCTCGAACGCGAAGATGTAGCCCGCGGGCGTGAAGAACCCGAACCACGGCGCCCTGACCACCAGCACCAGCATGATCACGACCAGTCCGGCGAAGAACACCGCCATCACCGGCGGACGCTCCCGCCAGCCGGGCCGCAGCGTGAAGCCCCCCAGCATCCACACCGCCGTCAGCGCGCACAGGGCCAGGTCGCCGGCCGGGGACGTGCCGTGCGCCCACCTGATCGGCACCGTGACGACGGCCAGGACCGCCAGCAGGGTGTACGGCACGACGCCCGTCACCACCGGCCGCCTGCGAGGGGCCGCACCGTCCATGCGCGCTCCTTCATCACTCGTGTCCCTGCCCACAACCTAACCGCGACCCGGGCCTGCTCTGGGGGCCGCTCGCTCAGGGCAGTTCGATGCTCAGAGCGTGCCGGAAGACGCCGCGCGGATCCCATCGGGCCTTGATCCGCTGGAGTCGTGGGTAGTTGTCCTTGTAGTAGAGGATGCGCCCGGGAACGCCGGAGGTGTTCCACTCCGGGTCGATCAGGTCGACGTCGGGATAGTTGATGTACGAGCCGTCGTCCACCTCGCCGGGCACCGGCACGCCGCCGGTGCGGGCGTACACGTCACGGTAGAAGCCGCGCACCCAGGCCAGGCTGCTCGCGTCGTCGGCCGCGTCGGCCCAGGTCGTGTAGTAGACCGCCTTCATGACCACGTCGCGCTGGGCGACCGCGGTGGCCTCCGGCGCGACCGCGCGCACCTGGCCGCCGTACCCGATGAGCAACATTCCTGAGCGCTCGTTCCCGGTGGAGCCGGTCAGGTTGCGGTGGATCGCGGCGAGTTGCTGGTCGGTGAACGACTTGCGGAGGTAGGCAGCCTTGTTCTTGTACCGGCGGGCGGTCGCGTCGCCGGCCTCGCCCGTGCCCGGCCAGGTCATCCGGTGCAACCACGGCATCGTCCCCCGGGTGTCGACGATGGGCTCGACTCCCGTGCCAGCGCTCACCGCGGAGACGAACTCGTTCACCAGGCCGTCCGCGCCGGGCAGGCCCGCGTCGATCTGCACGGCCATCGAGACGTATCCGGCGGCGCGGTGCGACAGCAACAGGATCGCGTAGACGCCGGCCGACGGTGCGCCCGGCGCGCTGTTGTGCTCGTGCCAGGTGCCGAAGTTGCGCACCAGCCGGGTGAACGCCGCCTCGGTCATGCCCTCCCACGGCCAGGCGATCACGCGTTCCAGCATCTCCGCCGGGGAGGCGGGGAGCAGCCCGGCCGGGTCGGAGCCGGTGGCGCCGGGCGAGCGCAGCCAGTACTTGGTGACCACGCCGAAGTTGCCGCCGCCACCGCCGGTGTGCGCCCACCACAGGTCGCGGTTCGGGTCGCCGGGCTCGCGGGTGGCGACCACCGCGCGGGCTGCGCCGTCCGCGCCGGCCACCACGACCTCCACGCCGTACAGGTGGTCGACCACCGAGCCGTACCGGCGCGACAGTGCCCCGTACCCACCGCCGGCGAAGTGACCGCCCGCGCCCACCGCCGGGCAGCTGCCGCCGGGGATCGTCACGCCCCAGCCCTTGAACAGCGTCCGGTAGACCTGCCCGAGCGTGGCCCCCGGCTCCACCACGAACGCCTTCCTGCGCGGGTCGTAGCCGACCGCGTCCATCGGGGAGAGGTCGATCAGCGTGCGCACCGCCGAGTCGGCGGTGAAGTTCTCGAAGCAGTGGCCGCCGCTGCGCACCGCGATCCGCCGTCCGGCGCGGACCGCCTCCGTCACCGCGCGCACCACCTGCTCGGTCGAGCCGGCCACGCGGATCTCGTCCGGACGGCCCGCGAAGCGGAAGTTGTTACCGCGCAGCAGGCCGTCGTACCGGGGGTCGTCAGGCCGGATCCGCACCGGCCCGAACTCCTCCGCACCGGCCGGGCCTCCATCGCCCGCACCCGCATCCCCCGCCACGCCCGCCGCCACATCCGCCATCGCCGGACCCGTCATCCCCGCGCCCAGCGCGCCGCCCGCCACGGCCCCCGCGCCGGCGAGCAGCCTCCGCCGGCTCACCTGCTCTCGTTCCGACTGACTCATGTCTATCCTTCCGGCGCCGGTCCCCTGAAGACCGGGGTCTCCTCACCGTCCCAGCGCCGCGACCGCCCCCGCATCGGCCGATCTCCCGGTACGGCGGCTGAACCGCCGCTCCACCGGACGGCTGACCCGGCTCCGCCGATCGGCCGGTCGCCAGGCGCCCTGAGGTGCGGTCGCGCGGCCGGCCGGCCCCTCGCACCACCCGTGACCAGGCGTCACGAGCCGGTGAGGACGACGAGTTGCCGGGTCGCCCTGGTCATCGCGACATACCGGTCCACAGCGCCCTCGACGCCCCGGACGCCCCCGACGCCCTCGCCGAACCGCTCGGGATCGACGAGGACGACCAGGTCGAACTCCAGTCCCTTCGACAGCTCAGGGGTCAGTGACCGGACGCGGGGCGTCTCCTGGAACGTGGGATCGCCGATGACGCAGGCGGTCCCGTCGGCGTGCTCGGCGAGCCAGGCGTCGAGGATCGGGCCCAGCTCCGCGACGGATCCGTACCCGACGGGGACGCCGGCGGCGCGGATGGAGGTGGGCACGTTGGCGTCGGGCAGCACGGCCCTGATGACCGGCTCGGCCTCGGTCATGATCTCCTCGGGCGTGCGGTAGTTGATGCTGAGGCCGGCCAGGTCGATCCGGTCGAGCCCGATCCGCTCCAGCCGTTCCCGCCACGACTCCGTGAAGCCGTGCCTGGCCTGGGCCCGGTCCCCGACGATGGTGAAGCTCCTGGACGGGCAGCGCAGCAGCAACATCTGCCACTCCGCGTCGGTCAGCTCCTGGGCCTCGTCCACGACGACGTGCGCGAACGGCCCGGCGAGCAGGTCGGGCTCGGTGCCGGGCGGTGTGCCCTCCTCGATCAGGCTGTTCTGCAGATCCTCCCCGCGCAGCATGGTCACCAGGCCCTCGCCGTCGGGGTCGGCCTCGATCAGGGCGTCGACGACCTTGTTCATGCGCTCGCGTTCGGCGGCGACGGAAGCCTGGTGCCGGCGCCTGCGCCGGGACGCCTCCGGGTCGCCGAGCCGTTGCCGGGCCGCGTCCAGGAGTGGCAGGTCGGACACCGTCCAGGCCTGGGCGTCCTGGCGGCGCAGCCGCCTGACCTCGTCGGGGCTGAGCCAGGGGGCGCACATCCGCAGGTAGGCGGGCACCGACCACAGATCTCCGACGAGGTCCGCGGCTTCGATCAGCGGCCAGGCGCGGTTGAAGGCCGTGCGCAGTTCCCTGTTGCGCAGCAGCGACGTGCGCAGCAGGCCGTCCGGGGCCTCCTCCTCGTGCTTGTCGATCAGGATCGTGAGCAGTTCGGCCCAGATCTGCTCGCGCGCCTCGTTGTGCGGCGTTCCCGGCTCCGCCGCCTCGAACGCCTCGGCCCAGTCCTCGGGGCTCAGCCAGAGGTCGGACCAGGGGGTGGTGACCGTCATCCCCTCGGCCGGGGGGTTCTCGTAAAACCTGACGGCCGGTTCGATCGCCTTCACCATGCCGGCGGACGACTTCAGTCGCGCCACCTCCGGGTCGGTCTCGACCGTCGCCGTGGCACCCTCGGCGACGAGGTCGCGCAGGGTGCAGGTCTGTACGCCCTCCTCCCCGAGGCTGGGCAGGACGTCGGCCACGTAGGCCAGGTACGGCTGGTGCGGGCCGACGAACAGCACGCCGCCCCTGCGGTGGCCGAGGCGCGGATCGGAGTAGAGGAGGTAGGCGGAGCGGTGCAGGGCGACGACGGTCTTCCCGGTGCCGGGGCCGCCGTCCACGACGAGGGCGCCGCGCGATCCGGCGCGGATGATGGCGTCCTGGTCCGCCTGGATGGTGCCGAGCACGTCCCGCATCCGGGCCGAACGGCTGCCGCCCAGGCTGGCGATGAAGGCCGACTGGTCGTCGAGCGCGGCGTGCCCTTCGATCCCGTCGGGGGTGAACACCTCGTCCCAGTAGTCGCTGATCCGGCCGCGGGTCCAGCGGTACCTGCGGCGGCTGGTCAGGCCCATCGGGTTGGCGTGGGTGGCGCCGAAGAACGGTTCGGCGGCGGGTGAGCGCCAGTCGAGCAGCAGCCGGCGGCCCGCGCCGTCGGTCAGGCCGAGCCGGCCGATGTAGACGGGCTCGGAGTCGTCCGCACCGACCATGTGCCCGAGGCACAGGTCCAGGCCGAAGCGGCGCAGGGCGCGCAGGCGGGCGGTCAGCCGGTGCACCTCCAGGTCCCGGTCCATCGCCTGCCTGCCGAGCCCGCCGGGCGACTTCCGCTCGGCGTCGAGGCGGGCGGACAACTCGGCGATCGACGCTTCCAGACTCTCCGCGATGGCCGCGAACCGCTCCTCGTCCCGGGCGATCAGCGCCGGGTCCGCCTTGGGGGCGAGGCGGGCGGGAAGGTCGAACGCGCTGATGGTCAGATGGTTCACAGTCATTGACTCCCGTTTGCGCAGCTGTCAGCCTCGGCCGCCGATTCTGCGGCATGACCGGGGCCTTGTGGCAAGCCCCCCTGTGCGCTATACGTTGAAAGTGGAAGGGAGTGGTTTCTCCTCTTTTCCCGTTCCCGGTCCCTCAGCGCCGCCGCGCGTCAGGCGTGTGCGTCAGGCGTGTGCGGCCGGTTCCAAGACCCAGCGTGCGAAGTCGGCGGGCAGCACGTTGCTGCCGCACAGGATCGTGGTGACGCGCCGGCCGGCGAAGCGCTCCGGCTGCTCCAGCACAGCGGCGATCCCGAGCGCCGCCGACGGCTCGACGACGAGGCCCGCGTGCTCGTAGAGGGCGCGCAGGCCGGCCTTGATCGAGTCCTCCGCCACGAGCACCACGTCGTCCAGTACCACGAGCAGGTCGTCGAGCACCTCGGGGATCGGGCAGCGCCCGGCGACGCCGTCGGCGATCGTGTCGATGTGATCGGTCTCGACGACCGTGCCCCGCCGCCACGACAGCGCCATGGCGGGCGCGCCGGACGGCTGGATGCCGATCACCTCGGCCTGCGGGGCGAGCGAGCGGACGGCGTAGCCCACGCCGCCGGCCAGCGCCCCGCCGCCGAGGGCGACGAGCACGACGTCGAGCTCTGGATCGTCGCGGACGAGTTCGAGGCCGATCGTGGCGGCGCCTTCGCAGGTCGCCAGGTCCAGGCTGTCCTCGACCAGGTAGGCGCCGTCGGCCCGGGCCAGCTCGCGGGCCAGCAGCCGGGCGTCCTCGATGTCGGCGCCTTCGAGCCGGATCTCCGCGCCGAGTTCGGCGATCCGGCGAAGTTTGAGCGGGTTGGCGGTGGTCGCGGCCACGACGGTGACGTCGAGCTCCCGGCGCGCGCCGCTGTGGGCCAGCGCCTGGCCGAGGTTGCCCGCGCTCGCGCACACCATGCGGGACGCGCCCTCCCGCCGGGCCTGGGCCGCCACGGTCTCCGTACCGCGTCCCTTGAAGCTCCGTACCGGATTGAGCGTCTCGACCTTCAGCGTCAGTGCGCACCCGAGGGCCCGGCCGAGCGGCGGGCACGGCAGCGACGGCGTGTCGAGGAACACCGGATCGATTTCCTCCGCCGCCGCGCGGACCCGATCGAGCCGCATGCGAACGCGATCAAGGTCCCTCATGGTGACGGAGTATGCCACGCCCTCCGCGCCGCCCGCCACGCCCCCATCGCCGCTCGCCAGGCCCTCATCGCCGCCCGCCACACCCCTCGGCAACGGGTGCCACGCGCTCAGCGCCGCCGCTCCTCCAGGTTGCGCTGCCACTGCTCCATGGCCTGCCGGAGCGCCTCGCTGACGAGGAACAGCAGCTCGGCGGCGGTCTCGAAGCGGGCGCCCGCCGGGGTGGCGGGCCCGAGGATCTCGCCGCCCCGCCGCGACGCGGCCGTCAGCGCCTCGTTCATGTCCACGGACGCCTGGATGGAGCGCAGCCAGATGTCGTCGTCGGTGACATAGCGTTCGCGGCGCCCGCCGGGGGTCCGTTCGCGCCTGAGCATGCCCTGCTGTTCGAGGAAGGTGACGGCGTGGGAGACCGAGGCCGGGCTGATGCGCAGCCGCTGGACCAGGTCGGCGGCGGTGAGGCTGCCGGCGTCGGTGACGTAGAGGCAGGCGAGGACCCTGGCCGCCATCTTGGGCAGCCCCTGCCCGACGAGGAGGTCGGTGAAGGACTCGGTGAACTCCTGGACCGCCTGGGGGTCGCGGCCGTGGCCGCCGTCGGGGATCGCCGGCTGCTGCGGCTGGGCCTGCTTGCGCCTACGGGCGCGGTGCCGGGTGGCCTCCTGCGCGCGGTCCGCGCCGTAGTCGCCGGGGCCGCCGTTCCTGGTGACCTCGCGCATGATCGTCGAGGCGGGCCGGCCGAGGCGGCGGCCGATCTCCGCGTAGCCGAGCCCCTCCGCCAGCCATGTCGCGATGTGCCGGCGGTCCTGGCCGGTCAGTCTGCCTCCGGGCATCGGTGCTCGGCTCCTGTCTGCTCTGGTCGGCGTGCGCCGTTCCGTCGCACAGTATGCATTCAAGCGCACCTCATTGCAATCCTCGCTCGGATCCGTCATTGCGTTCACTTTCATCGTCATTGCAAAAGCAAGCCATTTCATGCTTTTCAACCGGTTATACAGCCCACTTTGCTTGTTGACGATTTATTGAACGCAATGTACCGTCAGGGTTGTTCAGAGATTCCCGAACGTCCGTGGGGAGATTCACGATGCGACACGACAACGGCGGCTTCTCCGTCAGCGGGCTGCGCAGGCTGCACGACGTGCTGGCCCGGCGGGTCGAGTCCGGCCGCATCCCCGGCCTGGTCGCCCTGGTCAGCCGCGGCGGCGAGACGCACGTCGAGGCACTGGGCACCATGCGCCACGACGGCGGCCCGCCGATGCGCCGCGACACGATCTTCCGGATGGCGTCCACGTCCAAGCCGGTCGCGATGGCCGCGGCGATGATCCTGCTCGACGAGTGCCGGGTGCGGCTGGACGACCCCGTGCAGCAGTGGCTGCCCGAGCTGGCCGACCGGAAGGTACTGAAGCGGGTCGACGGCCCGCTCGACGACACCGTCCCGGCCCGGCGGCCGATCACCGTACGCGACCTGCTGACCTCCACATTCGGGCTCGGCATGGACATGACGTCGCTGGGCACCCCGATCATGAACGCGGTCTTCGAGCAGGGGCTGACGCCCAACCTGCCGGAGCCGATGCCCGAGCCCGACGAGTGGATGCGCCGCCTCGGCTCGCTGCCGCTGATGTACCAGCCGGGCGAGCAGTGGCAGTACCACATCAGCAACGACCTGCTCGGCGTGCTGGTGGCCAGGGTCACCGGGCAGACGTTCGAGACGTTCCTGCGTGAGCGGGTCTTCGAGCCGCTGGGGATGAAGGACACCGGGTTCCACCTGGACGGCGACAAGATCGACCGGCTGCCGGTCCTCTACGCCCCCGACCCGCAGACGGGTGAGTTCCACGTGTGGGACGAGGCCGAGGGCGGGCGCCACAGCAAGCCGCCGGCGTTCCAGGGCGGCGGCGGGGGCCTGGTCTCCACCGTCGACGACTACCACGCCTACTTCCGCATGCTGCTGAACGGCGGCACGCACGAGGGCGAGCGGATCCTGTCGCGGCCGGCCGTCGAGCTGATGACCACCAACCGCCTCACCCCCGCCCAGCAGGCGGTCAGGAACGCCATGGCGACCGACAACGTGCACGTGTCCTTCGGCCAGGGGCAGCACGGCGGCTGGGGCTTCGGCATGGCGGTCCGCACCTACCGCGGCGACTACGCCTCGGTCGGCCAGTTCGGCTGGGACGGCGGCACCGGCACCACGGCCTACTCCGACCCGGCCAAGGGGCTCACCGGCATCCTGCTCACCCAGGTCGGCATGACCATCCCGGACCCGGCCCAGTTGGTCCACGACTTCTGGACCACCCTCTACCAGGCCATCGACGACTGACCAGCGCGCACCTCCGCCCGACCACCTCGAAGAACTCGAAGAACTCGAAGAAGGAGCACACCCTCATGACCATCACCCTCACCGACCAGGACAAGCTGACCCTGCGCACCGCCGCGTACGGTGCCGTCACGCTGCTGGCCGCCGCCGACACCGGGGGCAGCCCGCACAAGGTCGCCACCAAGGGCTCCATCGCCCTGTACTCCGCCACCGGCCCGATCGGCCACGTGCTGGCCGACAAGTCGACGGGCGTGGACCTGAACGGCAAGTCCGTGGCCGCCATCGCCGACCACGTGCTGCCCGCCCTGACCGCGGCGATGACCCTGCTCAAGCGGCAGGACCCGGCGGAGGCGGGCAACTTCCGCCAGACCGTCCTCGTCGCCGTCGAGGCGGCCACCCGCACCGACCAGGGCCGCCGGCCGAGCCCGACGGTCACCGACATGACCCGCAAGATCACCGAAGCCCTCGACGCCGCCTGACCGGCGCACCACCCGTCACATCCCCCTCTCTTTCCCCACGGCGGAGCACTCGGCAGTGCTCCGCCGTATCGTGTGCCAGGCATGTCACATATCGCCGGTGACTAAGCGCATAGTCAGCCCTAGAATGCGAGTTACCAAGACTCGCGGCGGGCCACACCCTCATCGTGGCCGGCATGTCCGATGGGCGGCGCGGGCGGCATCGAGACCACGCACTCGGGGTCGAAGGGGGCGAGGATCGAAGATGGCCCGACGGCAGGCCCGGTTCACCGCGCAGGATCTGGCGGACGACTCACGGCTGCGGGACCACTCTCCCGAGCTGTGGAGAGACGACCTGGGGGAGGTCCAGCGCCGGCTGCTGTCGTCGGCCGTGCGCTGCTTCGCCGCGAACGGCTTCCACGCCACGACCACGCGCGACATCGCCGAGTGCGTCGGGCTCAGCCCGGCCGCCCTCTACGTGCACTTCCCGTCCAAGGAACTGGTCCTGTACGAGATCGTCAAGGCCGGCCACGAACGCGTCCTGGCGCACGTCAGGGATCCGGCCATCACGAGCCTCGACGGTTCGGCCGAGAGGCTGCGCGCCATCGTCTCGGCGTACACCGTGTGGCACGCCCGCCACCACGTGACCGCCCGCGTCTGCCAGATCGAGCTGCACGGCCTGACGCCCGAGCACTACGGCGAGATCGTGGAGCTGCGCCACCAGACCAACGGCTACTTCAGGGGCGCGGTCGCGCGCGGGGTGGCCGACGGGGCGTTCGCGAAGGTCGACGTCACGCGGGTCACGCGGGCGATGTTGTCGCTGGCCATAGACCTCGTCCGGTGGTACCGGCTCGACGGCCCCGACTCGCCCGAGCAGCTCGGCGAGTTCTACGCCGACCTCTCGCTGAAGCTGCTCGCCCCGGGCTGACGCGCGGGCGGCGTTCGGCCGGGCTTGGCCTTCACCGGTTGACAAGCGACCGTTCACAGCCTGACTATGCGCTTAGTAACCTCGGCGGACTCCCGATCAGACCCCGGCCCGTGGTGCTCTGGAGGCCCCCTTGCATGCCTTGACGCAGGACCTGACCACCTTCTCACGCGGACGGCCCGCCGTTCCCCGCCCGCATGCGTGACCATGCCGTACCCGCGCCCCGACCAGCGCCGACCCACCGCACATGGACGGATGCACCGATGACCGTGCCATTGACCGTGCAGTCCCCCTTCGCTCCCCCCGCGCCCCTCGCCTCGTGCACCGTCTTCCTCGACCTGCTGGCCCGCGAGGCGGCGCCGGTCGAGTTCGAGGAGCCGGTGGTCGCGGCCCGGGCGGCGGGCGCGCCGCCCGAGACGCTGGCGCAACTGGAGGCCGCCAAGCTGGCGGCGCTGCGGGTGAGCACGGACATGCGGCGCCAGGCCGGCCGCGAGGCCGAGCTGACCGCGCTGTTCGACCTGGCGGGCGACCTGGCCGCGCTGCGCGACCTGGACGCGATCCTGGAGACGGTCGTACGCCGGTCCAGGCGGCTGCTCAACGCGGACGTCGCGTACGTGACGCTGAACGACGACGAGTCCGGCGAGACCCGCATGCGGATGACCGACGGGTCGATCTCGGCGGCCTTCCGGCGGCTGCGGGTCCCGTTCGGCGACGGGCTGGGCGGGCTGGTGGCGCAGACGGCGATGCCGTACAGCACCGATCACTACGCGGCGGACCCGCAGTTCCGGCACCGCGCCTTCATCGACGCGGCGGTGGCCGAGGAGGCGCTGGTGGCGATCCTGGGCGTGCCGATGCGGCTGGGCAGCCGGGTGGTCGGCGTGCTGTACGCGGCCAACCGCAGCCAGCGGCCGTTCGCCCCGGAGAAGGCGGTGCTGCTGGGCTCGCTGGCGGCGCACGCGGCGCTGGCGGTGGACAACGCGCGGCTGCTGGAGCACACCCGTACGGCACTGGAGGAATCGGACGCGGTCAACGCGAGGATCCGGGCGCGCTGCGCGGCGATCGAGCGGGCCGCGCAGGCGCACGACCGGATGACCGCCCTGGTCGTCAGGGGCGGCGACGCCGGCGACGTGGCCGCGGTGGTCACCGAGGTGCTGGGCGGGGCACTGCACGTCCTGGACGCCGACGGCCGCTGCCTGGCCGCGTCGGGTGAGCAGGTGCCGCTCGCCGAGGACGAGATCTCCGCCGCGATGGCCGTGGCCGGCTCCGTCCACACACGGGGTGGCACGACCAGGCACGGCGACCTGTGGGTCACCCCGATCGCGACCCCCGGCGAGGTGCTGGGCACGCTGGTGTTACGCACCGCGGCGGAGCTCGGCGACGCCGACCGGCGCATCCTGGAACGGGCCGCGCTGGTCACCGCGCTGCTGTTGCTGCTGCGGTGCAGCGCGGCCGAGGCGGAAGCACGGGTGCAGGGCGAGCTCCTGGACGACCTGCTGGACGGCCGCGTGGACGGCCAGACGGACAACAGGTCTACCGGTCGGCCGGACGGCAGCCTGGACGGCCGCGCGGACAGCCGGGTGGACGGATCCGCGGCGCTGGAGGCGCGGATGCGCCGGGCCGGTCTGGACGCGGACGCCTCGTACGTGATGCTCTCGGCCCGCTACGCCTCACCCAGGCATCGCGGCCGGGCCGCGTTCTGGGCGGCCGCGCACGCGGCGGCGGCGCACGGCCTGGCGGCGGCCCGCGGCGAGGAGGTCGTCCTGCTGCTGCCGGGCGACGCGCCGGGTGAGACCGCGCGCCGTGTCGCCAAGGAGCTGGGCGCGGCGCTGGCCGCGCCCGTGACGGTCGGCGCGGCCGGGCCGATCCGCGACCTCACCGGGGTCCCCGCCGCGCACCGGGAGGCACGGCGCTGCGCCGACACGCTGCTCGCCCTCGACCGGCTGGACGACGGCGCCGACGCCCGCGAGCTCGGCTTCGTCGGCCTGCTGATCGGCACCCAGCGCGACGCGCGCGGCTTCCTGGACTCGACGCTGGGCCCGGTGCTCGACTACGACGCCCGCCGCGGCACGTCCCTGGTGCGGACGCTGGAGACGTACTTCAGCAGCAGATGCGGCCTGTCCAGGACCGCCGAGCGGCTGCACGTGCACATCAACACCGTGCACCAGCGCCTGCACCGGGTCAGTCGCCTGCTGGGCGAGGACTGGCAGGAGCCGGAGCGTGCTCTGGAGATTCAGCTGGCTCTCCGGCTGCATCGGCTGCGGGGCTGACCGGCGGACCGGCCTCCCGTCGATCAGCTCGCCGGGAAACCAGTAGGTGCCGGGCCGTTCCCCAGATGCCCCGGCGGAACAGCAGCACGATCACGATGAAGATCGAGCCCGTGACGATGCCGATGCCCTCGAACCCGGCGGTGGCCAGGAAGTCCTGGAGCTGGACGACGATGGCGGCGCCGATGGCCCCGCCCCACAGCGTGCCGATGCCGCCGAGGATGACCATCATCACCACCTGTCCCGAGGTGGTCCAGTAGAGCCCGTCGAGCGAGGCGAAGCCGTGGCCGATGGCGAAGACGCCGCCGGCCGTCCCCGACAGCGCGGCGGACAGGACGAACGCCAGCAGCCGGTAGCGCTCGACGGGATAGCCGAGGGCACGTGCGCGGGCCGGGTTGTCACGGATCGACACCAGCACCCGCCCGAACGGCGAGCGCACGATCCGCCAGGCGGCGAACAGCCCGGCCAGCACGAACGGCAGCCCCGCGTAGTAGAAGAAGAACGGGTCGGACAGGTCGAGCCCGAGGAACTCGCGGGGGATGCCCTGCAGCCCGTTCTCGCCGCCGGTGACGTCACGCCACTGGTTGGCCACGAAGTAGATCATCTGGGCGAAGGCCAGGGTGACCATGGCGAAGTAGATGCCCGTCAGCCGTACCGACAGCAGGCCGATCGGCAGCGCCAGCAGCGCCGCGAACAGCGCGCCGCCGAGGATCGCCACCGGGAACGGCATCCCGCCGTGCAGCACGATCAGCCCCGTGCAGTACGCCGACCCGCCCCAGAACGCGGCGTGCCCGAACGACAGCAGTCCGGTGAAGCCCAGCAGCAGGTCCACGGCGGCGGCGAACAGCGCCCAGCAGGCGATGTCCAGCGCGACCGGCGGATAGATCAACCACGGCAGGACGAGGGCGGCCAGCAGCCCGAGCACCAGGAGCACGATCCCGCCCCGGCCCGAGCGGGCCAGCCTGGACAAGATCACCGGTACGCCTCCTCACGTCCGAACAGCCCGGCAGGTCGCCACAGCAGCACGGCGGCCATCAGGATGAACACCGTGATCTGCGACAGAGCGGGCACGTACAGGTTGCCCAGCGCCGACACCAGCCCCACGGCGAACCCGGCGGCGACCGAGCCGAACACCGAGCCCAGCCCGCCGATCACGACCACGGCGAAGACGGTGATGATCAGGTCGGCGCCCATCAGCGGGTTGACCGCGCGCATCGGCGCGGCCAGCACCCCGGCGAACGCGGCCAGCGCGACCCCGAAGCCGAACACCGGCGTCACCCAGCGGCCGACGTCGATGCCGAGCGCCCTGGTCAGCTCCGGCCGCTCGGTCGCGGCCCGCACGATCATCCCCACCCGGGTCCTGGTGAGCACCACCCACACGGCGACGCACATCAGGATCGACACTCCCAGCACGAACACCTGGTAGGCCGGGTAGGTGAACAGCCCCAGGTCGACCGTGCCGGCCAGCTCGGCCGGCCGGGGATAGGGTTGGGAGTTCACCCCGTACTCGCGCCGGACGAGGTCCTGGAGGATGAGCGCGAGCCCGAAGGTGAACAGGAAGTTGTAGAGCGGGTCGAGCGGCGTCAGCCGCCGGACGAACAGCCGCTCCAGCACGGCGCCGCCCACGCCCAGCAGCAGCGGCACCAGCACCAGTGACACCCAGAAGTTCAGGTCGAACGCGTCCAGCGCGATGAACGCCCCGAACGCGCCGAGCATGTAGAACGCGCCGTGCGCGAGGTTGACCACGCCGAGCATGCCGAAGATGACGGCCAGGCCGAGGGCGAGCAGGGCGTAGAACGACCCGCCCACCAGCCCGTTGAACGCTTGCTGGAGCACTCCTGCCGCCCTACAGCTTGCACGCCGGGTCGGGCTGCGGCTGGAACGCCTCAGCGGCCGGGATGGTGTTGAGCACCTTCTCGTAGTCGTACGGCTCCTTGACGTCGGCGGACCCCTTGACCTCCGCCAGGTAGGCGTCGTGCAGCAGCAGGTGGTCCTGGGCGCGGATGGTGCCGTTGCGGACGAACATGTCCTCGACCTTCTGGCCTTCCAGCGCCGCCACCACCTTGTCGGCGTTGTCGGTGCCGGCGCGCTGCACGGCCTCCAGGTACTGCAGGGCGGCCGAGTAGTTGGCGGCCATGTTGGCGGTCGGCCGCTTGCCCAGCTTGGTGTTGAACCTGTCGGCCCAGGCCCGGGTCTTGTCGTCGAAGTTCCAGGTCCACATGGTGGTGTAGCGGGTGCCGGCCAGGGAGTCGGGCCCGAGCGAGTGGATGTCGCTGAGCAGCAGCAGCCCGATCGCCAGTGTGACGCCCTTGTCGCGCAGCTTGTACTCGTTGTACTGCTTGACCAGGTTGACCAGGTCACCGCCGGCGTGCATGGTGCCGAGCACCTGCGGCTTGGGGTCGAGCCCCGGCGCCTTGAGCAGGAACGTGGAGAAGTTGTCGTTGGGGAACGGGGTCGGGTCCGACTCGACCACCGAGCCGCCGGCCCCCTGGATCGCCGTGCTGAACGTCTTGGTCATGTCCTGGCCGAACGCGTAGTCCGGATAGACGATGTACCAGCTCTTGGCGCCGGCCTTGGTCACCTCGGTGCCGGTGCCGTGGGCCAGCATGTAGCTGTTGTAGCCGTAGTGGAAGGTGTACTTGTTGCACGCCTTGCCCTCCAGCTCGGTGCTGGCGGCGCCGACGTCGATGAACACCTTCTTCTTGTTCTTGGCCACGGTGGCGACGGCGAGCGCGGCGGAGGAGGTGGGCACGTCGAGAATCACGTCCGCCTTCTGGCGGTCGTACAGCTCCTGTGCCTTGGAGTTGGCGATCTCGGGCTTGTTCTGGTGGTCCGCGCCGGTCACCTCGACCTTCTTGGCCACCGCCTTGTCGCCGTATTTGGCCTTGTAGTCCTCCACCGCCATCTTGACCGCCTCGATCGAGCTGCGGCCCGAGGTGTCGGCGTAGATGCCCGACTGGTCGTTGAGCACGGCCAGCGTCACCCCGCCGTCGCTGATCGCTCCCCCGCCGCCGCCCGGCCCGCCTCCGCATCCGGCCAGCAGCAGCGCGGCGGCGGCCAGTCCGCCGCTCCAGCCCGTGATTCTCATAACGGCATCTCCTCTGTTCCCGGGCGCTCGGCCGTTCTGTCGGCGGTCGTCAGATTCCGAGGTATTCGAGTAACTGGTGCTCGCGTTCGCGGACCTGGTCGCGATCCAGCGACTCGACGATCCGTCCTTCCGCGAGCAGGTAGTGCCGGTCGGCGACGGCGGCGGCGAAGTGCACGTTCTGCTCGACCAGCAGCACCGTCGTGCCCGCCGCCCTGACCTCGCGCAGGATCTCGCCGATGCGCTGGACGAACAGCGGCGACAGGCCCTCGGTCGGCTCGTCGCACAGCAGCAGCCGGGCGCCCGTGCGCAGCACCCGGGCGAGCACGAGCATCTGCTGCTCGCCGCCCGACAGCGTCGTCCCGGGCGAGCGGCGCCGCTCCCTCAGGTGCGGGAACGTCTCGTACACGCGCTCCAGCGACCACGGCTCGGGGCCGCCGCCCTTCACCACCGGCGCGAGCGTGAGGTTCTCCTCCACCGACAAAGTGGCGTAGATGCCGCGGTCGTCGGGGACGTAGCCGAGGCCGCGGCGGGCCCTGGCGTGCGGGGGCAGCCCGGTGACGTCGTCGCCGGACACGGAGATCGTGCCCGTGGTCCTGCCGTAGGCGCCGTGCAGGCCCATCAGGCAGCGCAGCAGGGTGGTCTTGCCGGCGCCGTTGCGGCCGACGAGGGTGACGATCTCGCCCTCGTCGACCCGCATCGACACCTCGCGCAGCGCCTGCGCCTCGCCGTACCAGGCGGACAGCCCGTCAACGCGCAACATCGGAGTCCCCCAGGTAGGCGGTGATGACGCGAGGGTCGTGGCGGATCTCGGCGTACGGGCCCTCGACCAGCACCTTGCCGTGCTGCAGCACGGTCACCCGGTCGGCGAGGCTGGCGACCACGTTCATGTTGTGCTCGACCATGACCACGGTGCGGCCCGTGCGGATCTCCTGGACGAGCTCGATGGTGCGGTCCACGTCCTCCGCGCCCATCCCGGCCGTCGGCTCGTCGAGCAGCAGCACCTTCGGGTCGAGCGCCAGGGCCAGGGCCAGTTCCAGGGCTCTTTTGCGGCCGTACGACAGCGAGCCCGCGGGGACGTCGCCGTGTCCGGCCAGCCCGACCCGGGCGAGCAACTCGGCGGCCGGGGCGGTGAAGCGGCCCAGCACGCGGTCGGAGCGCCAGAACCGCCAGCCGAGCCCGGTCGGCCCGGCCAGTGCCAGCTCCAGGTGCTGGAGCGGGGTCAGCTCGGCGAACAGGCTGGTGATCTGGAACGAGCGCGCCAGGCCCAGCCGGCTGATCGCCTCGGGGCTGCGCCCGACCAGCTCCCTGTGTCCGTCGATCACCACGCTGCCCGCGGTCGGCTTGAGGAAGCCGGTGAGCAGGTTGAACAGGGTGGTCTTGCCGGCGCCGTTGGGTCCCACCAGGGCGTGCACGCTGCCCTCGGCCACGTCCAGGTCGACGCCGTCCACGGCGCGGAAGCCGCGGAACTCCCTGACCAGTCCTCGCGCCCGCAGGACGGGGACGGATCCGGCATCGTGCGGGCCTGCCGCGGGACCTTCGCCCATGCACCCCTCCTCACGACTCACAAGGTGAGCTGGAACACCGTGAACGCTAGGTGGCGGCCCGGACGGCGGACCAGGTGAGGTGCCTCCACATTCGTACGGCCCGATGTGCGGTGGTACACACCCGTTTGACGCTCAGGCTTCCCCGTGCCGCCCGCCGCCGATCCGGCCGGCCCGCCGGCGGCGCGGCGGTGGAGGTCGTGTCCACAGGTAGCCGGGGAACAGTGGCGACCGCATACGTCGCCGCGCCCGTCGCCGTCGATCACCATGGCGTCCACCACGGCCTGACCGATGGGAGTCGCACATGTCCTTTCCGCTCCGCAGATCCACTCTCCTCCCGGCTCTGGTGGCCACGTTCCTGGCTCTCCCCCTGGCGCCGGTGGCCGCCGCCGCGCCGACCGACGCCCGCTGCGCCCGTATGGGCAAGCTCCACGTGCCGGGCGCGCGGCACCAGGTCGCCGCCTGCCTGGACGACCTGACCACCGCCGGCACGACCGCCTCGGGACACACCGATCCGGCCGACTGGACAGGGCTGCATTCGACGGGCACCCGCAACCCGAGCGGCGTGCCGGGGATCCAGATCGACGGCTACTTCGACGACACCTCCACCGGCAACCCCACCCACGGCTGGAACCACGACGCGCAGTTCGTCATCCGGCTGCCCGAGCGGTGGAACGGCGGGCTGGTCGTCGCCGGGGCGCCGGGCAACCGCCGCCAGTACGCCAACGACTTCACCATCTCCGACTGGGTGCTGGCCAAGGGCTACGCCTACGCCTCGACCGACAAGGGCAACGTCGACCTGGGCTTCTACCACGACGGGAAACGACCTGGCGACGCCATCGCCGAGTGGTACCGCCGGATGACCGAGGTGACCGTCGCGGCCCGGACGACCGTGGCCCGGCATTACGGGAAGAAGATTCGCAAAACGTACGCGATGGGCATCTCCAACGGCGGCCAGCTGGTGCGCTGGGCCCTGGAGAACCACCCCGAGCTGTACGACGGCGGCGTCGACTCGGAAGGCACCTTCTGGACGGCGGACGGCCGGCCGAACGCGCTCACCTACCTGCCGGTGGCGCTGCGCGAATACCCCAAGTACGCGGCGACCGGAGACCCTGAGGCGCACGCCGCGATGCTGCGGGCCGGCTTCGAGCCCGGCTCGGAGTTCCTGTGGGACTTCAACTACCGCATCCTGTGGGACGGCACCCAGCGCAAAGTCCGCGAGGAGCTCGACCCGGACTTCGACGGCGACCTCGACGCGGGCATCCCGTTCTGCCAGAGCGGCACGCCGAACTGCGACGCCGACTACGACTTCTACGCCCGTCCGCGGAGCGTGCACCAGGCGGTGCGGAAGGTTTCGCACACCGGCCGCATCGGCAAGCCGCTGATCACCGTGCAGGGGACGCTGGACACGCTGCTGCCGATCAAGGTGCACGGCGACGCGTACGCCAAGTCGGTGCGCGCGCAGGGCATGGCCGCCCGGCACCGCTACTACCGGATCGAGGGTGCCTCCCACCTCGACATCGAGTACGACATGTTCCCCGACCGGATGCGGCCGCTGCTCCCGTGCATGCGGACCGCGTTCGAGGCGCTGGAACGCTGGACGGCCGGACAGCAGCCGCCGCCCAGCGCCACCATCCCGCGCCAGACCTCGGGCGACGTGGCCAACACCTGCTCGATCAGCTGACCGATCAGCTGACCGTCAGCTCGCCGGCCCTGGCCCTGATGAGCCGCCTGACGATGAGGGCGGAGGGCGAGGGCCGGCTGTCCTGACGCTGCGTCAGGCACAGGTGGACGGGGTCGGCGTCCGACAACGGCAGCCAGACCACGTCGGCGATGTCGGCCGAGGTGTCGAACCTGGCCAGGATGCCGACCCCGGCGCCCTGGCCGACCATCACCTTCACGGTCCGCGCCGACATCGCCTGCACGACGACGTCGGGTGCGGCCACGTGGCGGTGCAGCGTCTCCCACATCACGGTGCCCGCCCGCATGGTGACGATCGGCCAGGTCTCCAGGTCGCGCCACTGGATCTGGTCGCGGCCCGCCAGCGGATGGTCCGTGCGCGCGTACGCGCCGACGGGCGCCGAGATGAGCGGGATGCGGCGCAGCCCGGGCGCGGGCGGGCTCGCCGGCATGGTGACCACCCCGAAGTCGAGCGCGCCGTCCAGCACCGCGGCCTCGATGGCGGCCGACGCCCCCTCGCGGACCGCGAACCGCAAACCGGGATGGAACTGCCGCAACCGGCCCACGACCGGCGCGATGATGGTCTCCACGGTCACGGTGACGCCGCCGATCTGCACCCGGCCCCGGTAGGTGCCGCTCGTCTCCATCGCCGACTCGCGCACCGCCTCCTCGGCTGCCACCAGCCGGCGCAGCGGCTCGATCAGCGCCTGCCCGGCCGGCGTCGGGCGCACGCCGTGGCGGCTGCGAGTGAGCAGCACGACGTCCAGCTCCTCCTCCAGCAGCGCGATCTGCTGGCCGAGCGCGGGCTGGCTCACGCCGCACCGGGCCGCCGCCGCGCGCAGCGACCCCGTCTCGACCGCGGCCAGGAAGTACCGGGCCCGTTCCACCCGCACGCGGCCCACCATAAAGGCAGAACCTTTCACCTGTGAACTGCTTCCACGTCTTCCCGTCGCCGCGACGGGGCGCGATCGTGGCTGCGAAAGCCGAGGTGAAAGGAATACCAAGTGGCTGACCGCCCCCTCAGCGGAGTGCGTGTCCTGGACGTGTCGACGATCCTGGCCGGGCCGCTCGCGTCCGCGCTGCTCGGCGAGTTCGGCGCCGAAGTGATCAAGGTCGAGCATCCCGGCACGGGCGATCCGGCCCGCCACTACCCGCCGCTGGAGGACGGCGAGTCGGCCGCCTGGTCGATGATCGGCCGGGGCAAGCGCAGCGTCACGATCGACCTGCACCACGCCGAGGCGGCCGCGCTGGTCGGCCGGCTGGCCGCGGCCGTGGACATCGTGGTGACCAACTTCCGCCCGGCGACGCTGCGCCGGTTCCGGATCGACTTCGACGACCTGCGCGCGTACCGGCCCGACCTGGTGATGATCCAGGTCAGCGCGTTCGGCAGGACCGGCCCGTACGCCGACCGGCCCGGCTTCGCCCGCGTCGCGGAGGCGTTCGCCGGCCTGACCCACCGCACAGGAACCCCCGACGGGCCGCCCGTCTTCGCCGGCTATCCCGTGGCCGACGGCGTCACCGGCATCTACGCCGCGTTCGCCGCCATGCTCGCGCTGCGCCAGCGCGACCTCACCGGGCAGGCCCAGCTCGCCGACATCCCCCTGTACGAGCCGCTGCTACGGATGATGGAGGACTTCGTCGTCGAGTACGGCGCCACCGGCGAGCCCCGCGAACGCCAGGGCAACCGCAACCCACACATCAGCCCCAACGACCTCTACCGCACCCTCGACGGCCGCTGGCTGGCCCTGCCCGCCTCGACCGAGCAGATGTGGCGCCGGCTGGTCACCGTCATGGACGCCGACGACCTCGCCGTGCACGACTCCATGACCGCCCGGCTGGAACACCGCGAGGAGATCGAGGCCAGGGTCGCCGCCTTCGTCGCCGCCCACGACCTCGAACCCCTGATGTCCCTGCTCACCGAGGCCGGAGTGGCCGCCGGGCCGGTCAACTCCGCCGCCGACATCTGCGCCGACCCGCACATCCGCGCCCGCGGCTCGATCGTCGAGGTGCCGGACGCCAGAACGGGCCGCCCACGGCTCATGCAGGCCCCGGCCGGGCGTTTCTCCGGGTTCGACACCACGATCGGCGGCCCCGCGCCCGCCCTGGGCGAGCACACCGACGACGTTCTCCGCGACCTCGCCGGGCTGGCCGAGCCGGAGATCCATGACCTGCGCCACCGAGGAGTGGTCTGACCCGAAAGAGGCGTGCCCATGACCATGGCCACCCTGTCCATCATCGTGCTGGCCGCCCTGCTCGCGGCGACCCTGATCCCCGGCTTCGATCTCGGCCTCGGTGCCCTGGCGGCGGCATTCCTGCTCGGGCTGGCCGCCGGCGTCCCGACGAACGACGTGACCGGCTTCTTCCCTGCCGACTTCTTCGTGCTCATCGTCGGGGTGACCGCCCTGTTCGCCGTCGCGCAGCTCAACGGGACCCTCGACTGGTTACTGGACGTCCTGCTGCGGGCGGCCGGCGGCCGGCTCGTGCTGATCGCGCTGGCCCCGTTCGCCATCGGCGCCGTGCTCACCGCGGCCGGCACCCTGCCCGCCGCCGCGACCGCCATCGTCTCCCCCATCGCCCTCGGCTTCGCCGCCCGCTACCGGATCTCGCCGATGCTCGCCGCCGTCCTGGGCGTCACCGGCATCATCAGCGGGCTGCTGTCGCCGCTGGCCGTGTACGGGGTCACCGCGCGCTCGCTGAGCGGCAAGCTGGGCATCGACCTGCCCGGGTCGGCGCCGGTGACGTTCCTGGCCGGGGGGCTGGTGGCGGGGCTGGTCGTGTGTGCGGGCTGCCTGGTGGTCGGCCGGTTCACCGGCGGCATCCCCCGGGGCCGCGCCTCCGTCCCGGCCACGCCGCTCGGGTCCAGCACCACCGACCCGGCCGGCCCCGCGTCCGGCACCGCCGACCTTGACCCCGCGCCCAGCGCCACTTCCGGCGACGCGGCTTCCAGTGGCGGGGCTTCCAGTGGCGGGGCCTCCAGTGGCGGGGCTTCCGGCGGCGGGGCTTCCGGCACCGCGACCGTGACAGTCGCACCCACGGCGGCGGCGACGCACAGTTCGGGTTCCGGGACGCGGGCCTTCACGCTGGCGTGCATGGCCGCCGTCGTCGCCCTGTCCGTCGGCTTCGACATGAACGTCGGCTATCTCGGCCTCACCGCCGCCCTGGTGCTGCAGCTCGCCTTCCGGCTGCCGCTCGGCGCGATCGTCTCCAGGATCCCGTGGAACGTGGTCCTGCTGATCGGCGGCCTGCTCACGTACGTGGGCCTGATGCAGCACCTGGGCGCGTTCAAGCAGATCAGCGAGCTGCTCGGGGTGGCCGGCTCGCCGCTGCTCAGCCTGCTGGTGCTGTGCTACGTCGCCGGGATCACATCCTTCGCCGCCAGCTCCATCGCGGTGTTCGCGACCGTCATGCCCCTGCTGCCGCCGCTGGTGGCCGCCGGAGTCTCCCCGGTCGGCGGGGTGCTCGCGGTGGCCCTGGCCTCGGTGCTGGTCGACCTCAACCCGCTCGGCATCACCGGCGGCCTCATCCTGGGCGCCGCCGAGCCCTCGGCCCGAGCCCGCCTGTTCCGCCAGCTCCTGGTGTACGGGCTGATCTCGATCGTCGTCGCCCCCGTCCTGGCCTGGGCCGCCTTCGGCTGGTGGTGATTCGCCGGGGACGTCAGAAGGCGTAAGGGCCGAACCGCCCCCAGGCGACGAACGCCGTGAGCAGGAACAGGACCGCGTTGACGGCGATCCCGGACGGCTCCTTGCGGCGGACGTGGACCACCGCGGCCAGCACCATCGTCAGCGCCAGGCCGGCCGCGGCCAGCGGGGTCAACACGGGGGCGATGCCGGTGACGGCGGGCAGGATCAGCCCGAGCCCGCCCGCCACCTCGGCGACGCCGATGAAGCGGATGGTGCCGGCGGAGAAGTCGTCCACCCACGGCAGCCTCGGGGCCAGCTTCTCCTTGGGCTGCGTGGCCTTCATCACGCCTGCCATGAAGAACATGGCGCCGAGAGCGACCTGCACGATCCACAGGGCGATGTTCATGGGGGATCTCCTTGACGGTCGGGGGTGCGGTGGGCAGCTCGGCCAGGCGAAAGACGGCGCTCGGCGTCGTCCCGGGGAAAAGTGGAACGGCCTACCCGTTTTCATCATGCCACGTTCGGCGAGGAAATGGGTAGACCGTTCCACTTGGCTAGACTGGAATCATGAGCCGCAGCGCGGACCCCGACCCGCCCGACGACCAGCAGTCCGAAGCAGGGCTGCGCGCCGACGCAGAACGCAACCGTGTACGCATCCTGGCCGCGGCCCGCCGCCTGTTCGCCGGCCAAGGACTCGGCGTCTCGATGGCCTGCGTGGCCCGCGAGGCGGGCGTCGGCAAGGCCACCCTGTCGCGCCGCTTCGCCAGCCGCGAAGAGCTCATCAACGCCGTCTTCGCCGACCGCATGGACGCCTACGCCGCCGCCACCGCCCGGGCCCTCGCCGATCCCGACCCGTGGCGCGGCTTCACCGGCTTCATCGAGACCGTGTGCGCCATGCAGGCCGCCGACCGGGGCTTCGCCGACGTGCTGGCCAGGTCTTTCCCGTCCGCCAAGGCCCTGGAAGCCCGGCGCGCGGAGGCGTACGAAGGGTTCCTGGAGATCATCGCCCGCGCCCAGGCCGGCGGCCACCTCCGCGACGACTTCACCGCCGAGGACCTCGTCATCCTGCTGATGGCCAACGCGGGCGTCGTCGCCGCCACCGCCGAAGCCGCCCC
Organism: Nonomuraea sp. NPDC048892; assembly: GCF_040649735.1. Lineage (NCBI taxonomy): Bacteria > Bacillati > Actinomycetota > Actinomycetes > Streptosporangiales > Streptosporangiaceae > Nonomuraea > Nonomuraea sp. NPDC048892. Next base: position 275,952 of record NZ_JBEZFZ010000006.1, read on the forward strand.
TGACGCGTGGCGCCGCCTGGTCGGCCAGATGCTCCGCGCCTATGCCACCCCCGGCACCCCGCTCCCGCCCCTGACACCACCCCCCAGCGGGACCGCGGTCTACCGCGCCATGCTCCGCATCTCCCGCCCCGCCCCGGGCTCGGGTACTTAGCAATCAGCCGAGTGCCTTGACGAGCTTCCTGGTGAACCGGTGCATGTGCGGATCGAGCCGTTCGATGGGCTCGGCGAGGACCTCCCGCGGCGACAGCCACCTGATGCCGGCGAACTCGCCCTCGTCGTAGGAGGTGATGGGGTCGGTTTCGATGACGAACCAGAGCGACACGTCGGTGTGGGAGCGCGCACCGCGCGTCCGCGTCGCGGTGACGAAGAACGGCCGCTTCCCGGCCGACTCGGTGGGGCGGGCCGCCACGCCCAGCTCCTCCCGGCACTCGCGTTCGACGGTCTCCCAGGTGTCCTCGCCGGGCTCGACGTGCCCGCCGCTCGGCAGCCAGAGCCGCGCCTTGCGGTGATCGACGAGCAGGATCTCCTCGCTCGGGCTGAGGACCACGGTGTAGGCCACGAGGTGCGGATCCGGCACATCGGGCGCGTCGGTCCGGTAGAGCGGCGCCCCACCGGCGATCCAGTCCAGCCCTTCGGCTATGTGGACGGCCTCCAACTCGTCCCACGGGGTGATGCCGGCGAACTGCCACGCCAGCCGCTCCCGCGCGTCCCCGGAGTCGCCTCGCCCGATCACGACCGCACCAGAGGCAGCCCCCAACCTCCCGGCTCCTTCATGACAACCGACCGTACCGCCCACGACCGACAAGAACCGGCGAGCGGGATGGGCCGACTTTGCGAGAAATCACGAAGACCGCGGCACGGCTCGCTTCCTACGTTGGTCCCCATCCAACTCACGACAGGGGGAACGAACGTGGGACGACGATCACTGACCCGAACGCTCATCGCCATGCTCATCGCCGTGACCGGCTGGTCTGCCCTCACTGGCAACGCCTCCGCGAGCACCGGCGCCACGCTCCTCGACGACGTACCACCCGGCACCTACAGGATCACCCTCCCGGCCGACACCACGCAGTGCCTGACCGCGGGCGCCAAATTGATCGACCCTCAGCGCATCTACGTCTACTTCGACCCGTGCCAGCCGGGCGACACCAGGCAGGCGTGGAGCTTCCAGCCGTCCGCCAACCCCGGCTCCCCCGCCGACGCGCGCCGCGTCCAGAGCGTGGTGTTCTTCGGACGGTGCCTGGACGCCGACAACCGGGGCGGCCGCCTCACCGGCGTCATCCACGTCTACGCCTGTAACACCAGCCCCAACCAGGCATGGCAGTTCAAGGGCGGCCTGGGCGCACCCGGTAACGGATGCGTGTGGGTGGCCTACCTGTGCGACGTGCGCATGGTGCGCGTCCCGGCCATCCCGTACTACGACGACCTGCCCGTCCGCCTGATCAAGCCGAGCCTGGAGGACGTCAACTTCGGCCGGGATCAGTTCATCGTCCAGAACTGACGATCGACCCCGCCTGCGCCAGGCAGGAGGACGGCGCCTACTCCCCACCACCTCCCTCGGAAGAGGCGCTGTCGTGGCTTCTGGAGGGGACGCTCATGGAGAGCACCGCGCTGGTGTCCCGCACCTCCTCCGGCAGGGCCGCCACCGCCCCGATCCCCCGGGCGCGGTCGAGTCTCTGGCGCATCGTCATGGTCAGTCCCAGTTCGCCGTTCAGTCCGGCCTCCTCCACGAGGTCCGACAGGAGCAGCAGGTGCCCGTCCATGGGGACCCGTTCCTCGGTGGCGGCCCTGAGCCGGCTGGCCAGCGCGTCGCGTACGCCGGGATCCGGGTGGTGGCGTTCCTCCTGATCGGGGCCGGAGCCGGGGCTGTGGAACAGCACGCCGCCGCCGGTCAGCGCGTCCCGGTGCAGGAGGAGCGCTCTGTCGCCGCGCCGCTTGAGCCACTGGCGCAGGCTGATCGGCTCGCGCCGGGAGTCCGTCGCGGTCCCGCCGCGCTGCCGGGCGGCCGTCTCCAGCTCCGCCAGCAGCTCATCGGCCCAGGCCAGGCCGGTGGGGGTCGCGTCCAGCAGGTGGATCTTGCTCGGCGAGAGGTAACACTCGAAGCCGAACACCCTGATCTTCTTCCGGGGCACGACCCGCAGCCTGCGGCGCAACGCGAGCTCGCCGAGTTCCGCCGCCGCGCACGCGACCGCGCTCTGATGCCGGTCGTGGACGTCCCCGTACCGGTAGGAGAGGAGAAGGAACGCCTCGGGCAGGGACAGGCGCGGCGGAGCCAGGACCGTGCCCTCCGGCACCGGCCGAGCCCCGCCCACGGGGCCGCTGTCCACTGCTGCCCGGTCCTCGCCGGTCGTGGAGCTCTCGTCGCCCTTCCAGAGTTCGCGCAGCGGGCCCCAGGCGTACCATCCGAGCCATCCCGCCGCCAGGAAGGCGAAGCCGGCGGTCAGCAGGTCGCCGTCGAAGAGCGACATCACCCCTTTGACGAACGCGCCCAGCGTCGTCGGGATCAGCAGGAGCAGGACGAGCACCACCACGACGCGCGCCATGAACAGCCCGGCCCCCTTGACGGTCTCCCCCACCTCCACCAGCACCGAGGGCGGCGCCGCGTCCGGCTCGACCGGCCCCGCCCGCGCGGGCCGCACGCTCCTGCCCGCGAAAGCCCGCAAACCCTTCCAGCCGAGGTACGCCGCGGCGGCCCACAGGGCGATCCAGGCGATCAGGCCGTCATCGCCCGGCTGCCAGGCACTCAGCACGATGACTCCGGCGGGGCGCGGCGGCGCCTCGCCCGGCTGGTCCGTAGCAAGCGCTGTCACCGGCGTCTGAGCAGCTTTGCCGTGGAAGAGTGTCAAGCCTTCTTGCAAGTGCTGCATACGTTTGCAGTATGGTGGTGTTCGTCTAGTCCGAGGAGGATCATTTGTCCACCCCACTTTCCCGATTCACGGCGGACAGCCTGCCCGTCGAGGTGTACGCGAGCGAGGCGGACCTGGGCCGCGCCGCGGCCGAGCGCGCCGCCGCGACCATCCGGGACGCGGTGCGACGGCGCGGCGCCGCCCGGGTCGTCATCGCCACCGGAAACTCCCAGTACGCGTTCACCGACGCGCTGCGCGAGCAGGAGATCCCGTGGGGTCGGGTGACGGTCTTCCACATGGACGAGTACGTGGGCATCGCGGCCGACCACCCGGCCTCGTTCCGGCGCTGGATCAGGGAGCGGATCGAGATCCCCTTCGCGCCCACCGACGTCCACTACATCGACGGCAACGCCGCCGACCCGGAGGCCGAGTGCGCACGATACGAGGCCGAGCTGCGTACGCTGCCGCTGGACCTGGTGTGCATGGGCGTCGGTGAGAACGGTCACCTGGCCTTCAACGAGCCGCACCAGGCGCGCTTCGACGACGACCGGTGGGCGCGGGTGATCACGCTGCTCGCGCGCTCGCGCGAGCAGCAGGTCGGCGAGGGGCACTTCGCCACGGTCGAGGACGTGCCCGCCACCGCGATCTCGCTCACCGTGCCGGCGCTGCTGGCGGCCGAGTCGGTCCAGGTGTGCGTCCCCGAGCAGCGCAAGGCGGCGGCCATCGCCGCCACGCTGAACGATCCGATCACGACCGCCTGCCCCGCCACGATCCTGCGCCGCTCGCCGCACGCCACGCTGTTCCTCGACGCCGACTCCGCCAGCAAGATCGACTCTCTGCGGTGATCCTCACCGGCGGACGGGTGCTGCTCCCGGACGGCATCCACGACGACGTGGACGTGGTGATCACCGACGGCCGGATCGCGTCACTGCCGCCGCATACGAGCGACCACGCCGACGGGGTGATCGACTTGGGTGGGCGGTTGGTCACGGCCGGGCTGGTCGATCTGCATGTGCACGGGTTCGCGGGCGCCTGTTTCGACGCGGGCTCCGGGCAGGCCGCCGAGGTGCTGCGCGGGCTGGCGCGGCAGGGGGTCACCAGTGTGCAGGCGTCGCTGGTGTCGGCGTCCGTGGAACGGCTGGCCGAGCTGCTGGCCGCGTTCGCCGCCGTGGACCGTACCGCCGAGGGTGGCGCGGAGCTGCTCGGCCTGCACCTGGAGGGCCCCTTCCTGGCGCCCGCGCAGTGCGGCGCGCACGACCCGGCCGTGCTCCGTCCCCCGACGCTCGCCGACATCGACCTGCTCCTGCGGCACCGCGACGTGCTCAGCATGATCACGCTCGCCCCCGAACTCCCCGGCGCCGTCGAGGCCACCGGTCTCCTCGCCGACGCCGGGGTCGTCGTCGCAGGGCACAGCGACGCCCGCGGCGACGACCTGAGTGCCGCCGTCGAGGCGGGGCTCACGCACATCACGCACCTGTGGAGCGGCCAGTCCGGCACGGTCCGGCGGGGCCCGTGGCGGGTCCCCGGCCTGCTGGAGGAGTCGCTGGCCGCCGATCACCTCACCGCCGAGGTGATCGCCGACGGCCGCCACCTGCCGCCCGCGTTGCTGGAGATCGCCCGCCGCTGCGTGGGCGAACGGCTGTGCGTGGTGTCCGACGGCACGCCGGGCACCGGACTGCCGCGCGGCTCCCGCTACCGGCTCGGCACCGTGACCTGCGAGGTCGGCGACGGTGTCGGACTGGTGGTGGGCGCGGACGCGTTCGGCGGCTCCACCTCGGCGCTGCCGGACATGCTCCGCCACCTGACCGGCGACCTCGGCTGGCCCGTCCCCGAGGCCGTGGCCGCGGCCACCAGCACCCCGGCGCGGGTGCTCGGTCTGACCGGCCGCAAGGGCACGATCGAGGTCGGCGCCGACGCCGACCTCGCCGTCTTCGACGAAGGCTTCCATCCGTGGGCGACCGTACTGCGCGGCAGGTGGCTCGGCCCAGAAGAGATCAGCGCATGAGCATCGGTCCAGAAGGGAGCAGCGCATGAGCAGAGTCATCCGGTTGAGGGAGGGCGACACGGTGGCCGTCGCGCTCGACGGGCTCGCCGCCGGCGACTCCTTCGGGTACGGACTCACCGCGACCCAGGACGTCCCGCCCGGCCACAAGGTCAGCCTCGCGGCGGTCGGACCCGGCGCGGAGGTCACCAAGTACGGCCAGGTCATCGGCCACGCCACCGCCCCCATCGCCCCGGGCGAGCACGTGCACACGCACAACCTGGGCTTCCACGACACCGACCGGACCGAGGTCGTCCCCACGCCGGGGACGGTCGTCCGGCGGGAGCCCGAGACGTTCCAGGGCATCGTGCGCCCCGACGGCCGGGTCGCCACCCGCAACTACGTCGGCATCATCACCTCCGTCAACTGCTCGGCGACCGTCGCCAAGCTCATCGCCGACCAGGCCCGCCGTTCGGGAATGCTGGACTCGGCGCCGGGAGTGGACGGCGTGGTCGCCATCACGCACGGCAGCGGGTGCGGCCTGGCCTCCGACGGCGAGGGGCTGGAGCTGCTGCGCCGTACGCTGTCCGGCTACGCCGCCCACCCCAACTTCGGCGCGCTGCTGGTGCTGGGGCTGGGGTGCGAGGTGAACCAGATCGCCGAGCTCGACCTGCCCACCGGCACCCCGATCGCGACGATGACCATCCAGGAGGCCGGCGGCACGGCGGCGGCCGTGCGGAAGGGCGTCGAGGCCATCCGCGAGCTGCTGCCCTCGCTCGGCGTGTCCCGGACGGAGGTTCCCGCCTCGCACCTGGTGCTCGGGCTCAAGTGCGGCGGCTCCGACGGCTACTCGGGCATCACCGCCAACCCCGCGCTGGGCGTGGCCGCCGACCTGCTGGTCGCGCAGGGCGGCACCGCGATCCTGGCCGAGACCCCGGAGATCTACGGCGCCGAACGGCTGCTGGCGGCCAGGGCGGTGGACGAGAAGGTGGCGCGGGCGCTGCTGGACCGCATCGACTGGTGGCGCGACTACACCGCGCGGCACGGCGGCTCGCTCGACAACAACCCCTCACCGGGCAACAAGGACGGCGGAATCACCACAATCCTGGAGAAGTCGCTCGGCGCGGTGGCCAAGGCCGGCAGCTCGCCGCTGACCGGCGTGCACGGTTTCGCCGAGCCGGTACGGCAGCCGGGCCTGGCCTTCATGGACACCCCCGGCTACGACCCCGTCTCGGTCACCGGCATGGTGGCGGGCGGCGCGAACATCGTCTGCTTCACCACCGGGCGCGGTTCCGTCTACGGGTGCAAACCGGTGCCGAGCCTGAAGCTGGCCACCAACAGCGACGTCTACCGGCGGATGCGGGACGACATGGACCTGGACTGCGGGCCCATCGCGACGGGCGAACGCACGATCGAGGAGACCGGCCGCGCCGTCTACGACCTGATCCTGGCCACCGCGTCCGGGCAGCAGACGGCCAGCGAGCTGCTCGGATTCGGCGACGAGGAGTTCGCGCCGTGGCAGCTCGGCGCCGTCATGTAAGCCAGGCCGGTCCGAGGCCGGCCGTCACGTGACGCAGGCCGTTACCTGGACGGTGCCAGGGTGGTGGAGCCGCGGACGACCAGTCGTGTCTCCAGTTGCACGACCGGCGGCTCCTCCTCCCCCGGATTGTTGATCATGTCGAGCAGCAGATCGACCGCCACCACCCCGGCCTCCGTCCCCGGCACGTGGATCGAGGTCAGCGTCGGATAGGCCATGCCGGACATCGGGCTGTCGTCGATGCCGATCACGCTCAGGTCCTGGCCGACCCGCACCCCGCGCTCGGCCAGGCGGGTCATCAGGCCGAGCGCGATCAGGTCGTCGTAGGCGATGACCGCGGTGACGTCACCGGCGTGCACCAGGTCGGCGGCGCGTACGCCGGCCTGGACCTGCGGCTCGAACGGCCCGTACTCGACCAGTTCGACGCCCTGCGCCTGGCAGGCCGCGACGACCGCCTCGCGCCGCTGCGCGTTGGACCACGAGCGCCGCGGGCCGCTGAGGTAGGCGAGCTTCCTGTGGCCGAGCGCGGTCAGGTGCTCGACCGCCTCGATCATCCCGTCGTCGTTGTCGACCAGCACGTTGGCCGCGCCGGGGACCCGCCGGTTGACGAACACGATCGGCTTGAGCCGGGCCAGCTCGTGCAGCCGGTCGTCACCGGTACGCGGAGAGACCATGATCAGCCCATCCACCCGCTTACGCAGGATCTGCGCCCGCTCGACCTCGTCACTCGGATGCTCGTCGACGTCCGTGATGATCACGGTCTTGCCCTTGAGCCCCGCCCGCGCCTGGATCGCCTTGATGATCGGCGGGAAGAACGGGTTGGCGATGTCGGGCACGATCAGCCCGAAGATGTCGTGATGGCCGGAGATCAGCGAGCGGGCCGTCTGGTTGGGCACGTAACCGAGCTCGCGGGCCGCGCGGCGGACGCGCTCGCGCGTGTGCACGTTGACCTTGTCGGGGTCGGACAACGCCCGCGACACGGTCGACGCGGACAGCCCGGTGGCCTGGGCGACGTCCGCAAGCGTGACTGGCATGAGCCTGACCTCCTGGTTTGCTGCAACGAGGCGACGATATCGCACGGGCGGAGCTGAGGAAGCGTTCTCTTGTTGCAGGTCGGTGCTGCTATTTCAGCTATCGCTTGCAATTGTACGTTCGGGTACGCCGAGCGCGTCGACGAGCGTGCGCGCCATCACCCGGTGCCCCTCGGCGTTGGGATGCACCGGATCTCCGTACCAGCGGGAATCGGCGTCCTGCCAGCGAGCGTGGTGATCGACGAGCGCCGCACCCAGCTCGCCGGCCAGTTCCCTGATCGCCTCGGCATAGGCGGGGATGGCCGCGATCGGCCCGGGCACGGGGGTCTGCAGGGCGACCAGGGACCCCGCCTCCCGTACGCGCTCGATGACCGGCGTCAGCACGGCGCGGAACTCCGCGACGGAGAGGTCCTTGGCGTCGTTCGTACCGACCCCGATCACCGTCACGTCGGGCGCGTGCCGCAGGACCGCCCGGTCGAGGTGCGCTGCCAGGTTGGCACCCCGCCAGCCGCTGACCCCCGTGTTGATCACCGCGTCCAGGAACCGCCCGCACTCGTACCTGACCCGCTCCGAGAACAGCTCGACATAACCGCGCGCCCCGGCCGTCCACCGGGCGGCCTGCACGATGCTGTCGCCCGCGAACACCCAGGTGACGGGCGCCTCCCCCGTCAGCAGGTCGCCGATCGCCGTCAGGTCGTCCATGAAGCCTCCTGCAAGCGTTTGTTGCAATTTCAGTCGCAGTCTCGGCATTATGGCACGGAACCCGACGAGGATCACATGACTGCGTTTGCAGGAGGCTGACAGGTATGAAGCGGTACGTCGTATGCGGGCTGTCCAACAGGGGGCTGGCGAGCTTCGTGCTGCCCCTGCTCGACCACGGCGACACCGTCGCGGGCGTGGTGGACCCCGACCGGGCGAGGGTGGAGGCGTTCAACGACTCGGTGCTGCCCGAGGGGCACGAGCGCCTGCCCTGGTACGCGCCGTCCGAATTCGACCGGATGGTCGACGAACTGGCGCCCGACACGGTGATCGTCGCCTCCCCCGACCACACCCATGCCGGCTACATCCTGGCCGCGCTCGCCCGCGACCTGGACGTCATCTCCGAGAAGCCCATGGTCACCACCGCCGCCGACGCCGTCCGCGTGCTGCGCGCCGAGCGTGACAGCAAGGGGTCGGTGCTGGTCACGCACAACATGCGCTACATCCCGCGGCACCGCCAGATCAAGCGGCTGATCCAGGACGGCCGGCTCGGCCGCATCACCCACGTCGCCCTCGACTACCACGTGGACGTACGGCACGGCGGCAGCTACTTCCAGCGCTGGAACCGGGTGCGCGCGCTGTCCGGCGGCCTGTCGGTGCACAAGGGCTGCCACCACCTCGACCTGGTCTCCTGGTGGATCGGCGCCGCTCCCGAGCAGGTCTTCGCCTACGGCGCGCTCAACTTCTACGGCCCCGACAGCCCGCACCGCCCCCGCGACGCCTCCGGCACGCCGTACACGGGGGCCGACCTGTACGAGCGCGACCCCTACTACCGGGCGCAGGCGGGCAGCGGCGCGTTCGCCTTCGCCGAGCCCGGCGGCGTCCGCACCGGCCTGTACGGCCTGGCCTACGAGCACCAGTACCCCACCGACACCTACCTCTACGACGACGAGATCGACATCGAGGACACCTACTCCGCGCTGGTCCGCTACGACAACGGCGCGAGCCTGGCCTACACCCTCGACTTCTCCTCCCCATGGGAGGGCTACCGCGTGCTGATCAGCGGCACGCACGGCCAGATCGAGTCCCGCCACGGCAGGACCCCGGACGGGACCACGCTGCCGGGCTCCGGCACGTTCACGTTCTCGCCGCTGTTCGGCGAGCAGGAGACGATCGAGGTGATCGTCCGCGAGGGCGGGCACGAGGGCGCGGACCCGCTGCAGCAGAGCGACCTGTTCGGCGCGCCCGCGCCGGAGTCGCTGCGCGACGGCCTGCTCGCCGACGCCCGGCAGGGGGCGCTGGCGGTGGCGACGGGCGAGGCGATCTGGCGCTCGGCCGTGGAGTCGCGCCCGATCGACATCGCCGAACTCCTCGCCGAATCATGATCGTGCACTTCGGGCTCGGCGCCTTCCACCGTGCTCACCAGGCCGTCCACACACAGGAGGCGGGCGACGGCTGGGCGATCTGCGCGGTGGCGCCGCGCTCTCCCGAGGTCGTCCGCGCGCTGCGCGCCCAGGACCATCGCTACACGCTGCTGGTACGCGACGGCGACGACGTCTCCGCGACCGAGATCTCCTCCGTACGGCGGACCCTGCACGCCCCGACCGAGACCGAGCAGGTCATCCGGCAGGTGGCCGACCCCGAGGTCCGGGTGATCACGCTGACGATCACCGAGAAGGCGTACGCCGACACCCGGCCGGGCAGCCCGATCGACCTGCTGGCGGCCGGCCTGACGCGCAGGACCTCGGACGGGGCCGGCCCGGTGGCCGTGGTCAGCTGCGACAACCTGCTCGCCAATGGCCCCCGGCTACGTGTGGCCGTGCTGAACGTCTGCGGGAGCGTGCCGGAGGGGGTGTCGTTCCCGGCCACGGTGGTGGACCGGATGGTGCCCGCCACCACGCCGGAGGACCTGGCGACCGCGGCGAAGCTGACCGGGCGGGAGGACCTGGCGGCCGTGGTGGCCGAGCCGTTCAGCCAGTGGGTGCTCCAGGACGACTTCCCCGGCGGCCGGCCGGCCTGGGAGCGGGCGGGGGCGCGGTTCGTGGCGGACGTGGAGCCGTACGAGCGGGCCAAACTGCGCATTCTCAACGGCGCGCACAGCACGCTCGCCTACACCGGCGCGCTGACCGGCCACGAGCACGTCGCGGACGCGCTCGCCGACCCGGTGCTCGCCCGGCTGGCCGAACGGCTGCTGCACGAGGACGTGCTGCCCGCACTGACCCCGCCCCCCGGTGTGGACCTGCGCGAGTACGGCGCGCAGGTGCTGGACCGGATGCGGAACCGGGCGCTGCGTCACCGATGCGCGCAGATCGCCATGGACGGGTCGCTCAAGGTGCCGATCCGCCTGCTCGGCACGGTGCGCGACCGGCTGGCCGCCGGGGCGATGCCGCGCTGGGCCTGCCTGGCGGTGGCCGCCTGGCTCAGGCACGTCACCGTCGCCACCGACGACGCCGGGCGGCCGGTCGAGGTCAGCGATCCGCGCGCCGGCGACCTGCGGCGGCTGGCGCACGATCCGATGCGGCTGCTCGCCGCGGTGGCGCCCGACCTGGCCGACCACGCGGAGGTCGCCGCCCGCATCCGTGCCGACCTGGCCGATTTCGCGGCGTACGGCGTGCGGGACTACCTCAGCAACGCCTGAACGATAACCATCCTTGCAGCAATCGATCCATGCTGCCCTGAAACTCGGAATGACTGCAAATCAGATGATAGCGTTTGCAGTATTGCGGCAATCGTTTGTTGTCACTAGGTTCGATGTCATCGGCCGTGGCGTGGGGGGCGCCTTCGACGAAGGAGTTGATCATGGAAAGCAGCTCGCGGATCGAATCTCACCTGAGCCGCCGGCAGATCCTGGCGGGCGCGGCGGCACTGACAGCAGGCGCCCTGGCCTGGCCAGGAGCACGTACGGCGAAGGCGGCATCGCTGGTCCTGCCCGACCCGCCCGCGAACGGCATCGCCCGCGGCCAGATCTTCGACAACCAGATCCCCGACAAATCGGTCTACGCCGGGCTGGTGGACTTCGTCTGGGGAGCCTCAACCCTGGCGCAGCCCGCCGGCGCGGTGCCCTCCGGTTACCTGCCCGCCTTCCGCGACTTCGACCGCACCCACACCCTGGCCTGGTACCAGGCCAACCATCCCGACTGGGTGGTCTACCAGGCCGACCGGGTCACGCCGGCGTGGTAGTTCGGCAACACGCTCTACGTCCCGATCGACCCCGCCGCTGCACGGGCCGCTGCGCGAGCTGCGCGGCATCCCCGGCTCGCCCCCCGACCTGCGCGCGCTGCCTGCCGGCTGCGCCTTCCAGCCCCGCTGCCAGAAACGGCAGCCCGAGTGCTCGACCACCCGGCCGGAACTGCCTCTGGCGGCCGAGCACGGCGCCGCCTGCCTCCTGGCGCAGCCGGCCGACCTCCCCGGAAGCAAGGCGGTGCGTTGATGTCATCGACAGAGGCGATCCTTGAGGCGGTCGCCGTGACCAAGCGCATCCCGCCGCACGGCCGCGACCGCGGCCGCGTGGTGCACGCGCTGAACGGGGTCGACCTGACCCTGCGGCGCGGGCGGATCCTGGCGCTGGTGGGCGAGAGCGGCTCCGGCAAGAGCACCCTGGCCCGGCTGCTGGCACTCGGCGACCTCCCCACCGGCGGCGAGATCCGCTTCGCCGGGAAACCGGTCCGGCGCGCGGACCGCCGTACCCACTTCGGCCGGGTCCAGATGGTGCTGCAGGACCCGTTCTCGTCGCTGAACAACCTGCACCGGGTGCGCTACATCCTGTCCAGACCGCTGCGCAACTTCGGCCGCACGCCGGCGGCCGAGCTGGAGCAGCGCATCCTGGACCTGCTGGAACGGGTGAACCTCACCCCGGCCGACGACTTCATCGACAAGTACCCGCACGAGCTGTCCGGCGGCCAGCGCCAGCGCATCGCCATCGCGCGGGCGCTGGCCGCCGAACCGGCCGTCCTGCTCGGCGACGAGCCCGTGTCGATGCTGGACGTCTCGATCCGGCTGGACATCCTCAACCTGCTCGCCGAGCTGCGCCGGCGCGACGGGCTGGCCATGCTCTACATCACCCACGACATCGCCAGCGCCCGCTACTTCGCCGACGAGATCAGCGTCATGTACGCCGGTCACATCGTGGAGACGGGGCCCGTGGAGCAGGTCACCCAGGACCCGAAGCACCCGTACACGAAACTCCTGCTCGCCGCCTCCCCCGACCCCGACCGGCCGGCCGCCTCACCGGGGACGGACGAACCGGACGACCTCGACGAGGAGGACCTGGCGGAACCCCCGAATCTGCTCGCCGAACCTGTCGGCTGCCCCTTCGCCCACCGCTGCCCGCACGCGACCCCGGCCTGCCACACCAAAACCCCGCCGACGCACACGTTCACCCCGGACCACCGGACCCGCTGCTGGCTCTACTCCTGACAGTTTTCAGCTCCGGTCCTGCGGCGGCCCTGCCGGCGGATGCGGACACGAACGGTCCTCGTTCTGCAGCAGGCTGAGGGGTATGCCGGACACCACCGCACGCGCGCTCGCCCTCCTCAACCTGCTGCAGACGCATCGGCACTGGACGGGCCCCGACCTGGCCCGGCGGCTCGGCGTCACTCAGCGCACGGTGCGCCGGGACGTCGAGCGCCTGCGCGATCTCGGCTATCGCATCGAGTCGGCTCCCGGGCTCGCGGGCGGTTACCGGCTCGAACCCGGTGGGGTGGTGCCGCCGCTCCTGCTCACCGACGACGAGGCCGTGGCGATGGCGGCAGGCCTGCGCCTCGCGGCGACGCGGCAGCTCACCGACGGGGCCGACACGACGCTGCGGGCGCTCACCAAGCTCGAACGCGTCCTGCCCGCCGCGCTGCGCGAACGGGTCAACGCCCTCGCCACCGCGGTACGCCCGTCCCGGACGGGACCCCGTACCGGAGCCGGGCCTGGGACCGAAGCCGCATCAAGTGCCCGGCCTGGAGTGTCGCCGACCGTGCTGACCGACCTGGCGCTGGCCTGCCGCGACCACGAGCGCACCCGCTTCACCCATATATCCCCCTCAGCGAGCGGCCCGTCACCACGCCACGTCGAACCCCACCACCTGGCCCCGTCCGAACGGCACTGGTACCTCCTGTGCTGGGACCTCGACCGCGACGACTGGCGCACGTTCCGCATCGACCGGATCTCCGCCGTACACCGCACCGCCGTGTTCTTCGAGCCACGGCCGCTCTCCCAGCGCCAGATCGAGGAGTTCGTGGCCGTCGCGACGTCATGGGGCAGGCAGGCGACCGACGCGACCGCGACGATCCGGATGCCGATCGAGCGGCTCCGGCAGGAGTTCGGCGAGTGGGCCCAGGGCGTCGAGCCGGCGGGCGCCGACACCACGCGCTGGCCGGTGGGCGGCGGCGACGTCCGCGAGACGATGTACGCCCTGTCGTGGATCCCGGCCGGCGTCGAGTACACCGTCGACCTGCCCGGCCCCGCGCGCACGCAACTGCGCGAGACGCTCGCACGAATGCTCCGCGCCCTGGAGACGCCGCCTGACGCCGCCTGACGCCGCCTGACGTCACCCGTCAATCATCCCCCGCAGATGCGGACGGAATATGACCTCGTCTCCTGCGAGCATGCCTGCACCGCTCACGCAGGAAGGATCATCATGACCACATTCCCTCACGCGCCCGCCGGCTCGAACACGGTCAATCCGTTCATCATCACCGACCAGGCCATCGAACTGATCGACTTCCTCATCGACGTGTTCGGCGCGACCGACGTGCCGGCGGCCCGTACGATCGACAAGGACGGCCTCGTCCTGCACGCCGAGCTCCACCTGGGCGACTCGCTGCTGATGCTCGCCGACCGCAAGCCCGACTGGCCGTTCACTCCCGCGCTCACCCGCGTCTACGTGAACGACATCGAGGCCACGCTGGCCCGCGCGGAGGCTCGCGGAGCACGCGTCGTGACCCGACCGACCGACTTCTTCGGCGACAAGCTCGCCCGCTTCCAGGACCGTTCAGGAAACCTCTGGTGGGTGTACCAGCACGACCCCGCGGCGACCGACCAGGACTGGACCACCGCCTCCGACGAACCGGCGGAGTGGTCCCAGGACACCGACGACTGGACCGCCTTCTCCACCCCCGAACTCGACTACATCCACCAAACCCTCATGGACGCGATGCACACACTCCACGACCCGAGAACCCCCTGAGCCCGCAGGCTCCATTAGGCCGTTGGCCACCGGCGCGGTGATCACCGAGCAGACCGCAGAAAATCCAGGAGGATCTCGTTGTAGACGTCCGGACGTTCCATGTTCGGGTAGTGGGCCGCACCGTCGACGGTGATCGTGCGGCCGTCGGCGACGGCGGAGGCGACCCGTTCCGCCATGCCGATGTGGTCGGGCGAGTCGAGAGCCCCGTTGACGGCCAGCACGGGGACCTCGATCTTGGCGACGCGCTCCCAGGTGCCGGTCACCGGGACGAGCAAATCGGGTTCGCCGGCGGTGTGCTTGGCCATGGTCTGCCTGGCCATCCGCCTCAGCCGGCGCACGACGTCGGGATCGCACTCGTCGAGGGTCCGGTACGGGCCGGCCACGAACGCCATGAACCCCTCGACCGACCCCTCCAGATCGCCGGCCGCCATGACCGCGTGCCAGGTGGTCAGGCGCTGGACGGTCCAGGGGTCGGTGAAGTACGGCTCGCCGGTGCCTGCGCCGGTGATGACCACGGCGCTGACCAGCTCGGGATGCTCCAGCGCGGTCTCGACCGCGACGCTCGCGCCCATGGACACACCCACGAGCACGGCCGGGCCCGTACGCAGCCGGCGCAGCAAGGCGGCGAGGTCGTCGGTGAGCCGGTACGGCTCGGTGGCGTTGGCGGAGCGGCCGTGGCCGCGGGCGTCGGGCGCGATGACCCGGTGGCTCCCGGCGAACTCCGCGATCTGCGCGTGCCACATGCCGTGGTCCACGAAGCCGCCGTGCAACAGGACGAGAGGCCGACCGGCGCCGACGTCGAGCCAGAACACATCATTCATGACAACCAAGGTGTCATCTTGGACCAAGAATGACAACTAAGGTGTCATCATGGAACGGTGAGCGGAACAGCCCGGCCCCAGCACCCCGCAGACCTACCCGACCGCCTTGCCGAGGTGTTCGACCTGGTGGGACCGCTGTACCGGCGCGCCCACCGCAAGGTGGAGCAGGACGCGCCCATCGAGGGCCTGCCGGTCGGAGTGCGGGCCGTCCTCGTCCTGCTGCGCGAACACGGCCCCATGACCGTCCCCCAGATGGGCAGGGCGCAGGCGCTGAGCCGCCAGTTCGTCCAGCGCATGATCAACGACGCGGCGGCGCGCCACCTGGTCGAGTCCGTCCCCAACCCGGCGCACAAACGCTCCTCACTCATCCGGCTCACGGAAGAAGGCACAGCCGCCATCACGGCCGTACTCGGCCGCGAACGCGCCGTACTCGCCCAGGCGGGCGAAGGCCTGACCGACGCCGACATCACCGCCTGCATCCGCGTCCTCACCCACCTCCTGCACTTCCTCGACAACCTGCACTTCCTCGACAACGTCGACGTGGACTGACATCCATAGGAGCATCCCGCGCGCGACCGCGTACCGGCTCCCGCTAACCGAAATTCCAGCAATAGAGCAACTGACCCTCGTCCCGGGCACGTCGGGCCAAGTCGCGCAGCTCTGCGACGAGCGCGGAATAGGACTCAGGATCACCGCCTTCCTCCGCCGCCCATCGCTCGCCGAGCTCGACGAGTTCCGCGTCGGTAACGTCCGCGAGCGAGTCACGAACATCCACCGGCAGTTCCTCGATCCCCGGACCCACCAAGTACGGCGAATCCTCCGGAAGGGCGGCCAACTCCTGGTCGGTCTTGGGCGCATTCTCCGGAGGCGGATAAAGCTCAACCGTCGGCACGAGATCCATGCTGTAGGGCACGTTCCTGATCAGCGCGATCAGTTTCGACAGCGAGTCGCACGGATTGAACCACTTGCTCTCCACGGCATCGAAGGCCGGAAAACCAGGGAGGGGTTTCGCCACCACGCGGGAGTGATCCGGTTTCTCCACGGCGACCTGCCTGTTCGCCGCCCGGAAATACTCATAAAAAATGCCCACCGGAATCCTCCGCCTGCTAAATCACTCATCTCTCAGGGTCGCCGAATCCAGGCCATGTCAGCTCGCGCTGAAGTCCGGCACCCGATTCCGCCTCAGCGACCCGGCCGCGCTGAGAGCAGTGCCGGCCATCACCGCGCGTCAGCGTCCCGCGGGATCTACGACGGTGCGCGCGAGGGCACCATCACCTTCGCGCCGACCGCTTCCGAACGCCAAGGCCCGGACCTCACTTCTCCCGGATCCTGTGGGTGGCCCGCAGCTCGATCAGCTTCTCCTTGGCCACCTCGTCCAGGGCCCGGCGCTGGTCAGGGTCCTCCTCCCAGGTGGCCTCCGCGCACAACACCCTGGCCGCCTCGTGCGGCTCGGCGTCGCGCGCCCTGTACCAGACGGTGTCGCCATCGCCGCGCCGCTCGTGATCGCGGCGCAGGATCGTCACGATGCCGGAGACCAGGATCTGCCTGGTCCACGGGTTTCTGGCCAGGACCTGCCGGTCCACGGTCAGCCCTCCGTCCATGAGCTCACCGCCGAGCAGGTCGTCCTCCCACCGCCACACGCGGCGACTGACACCCGGCGGTGCGTACATGGCGCCACGGCCGTCGATGGGCACCGAGAACGTACGGGTGTCGCGGCGGCACAACTCCTTGGCGATGCGCTCGGCGTCGGCGTACTCGCGCAGCCGCTCCTCGTCCAGCTCCTCCCCAGACCGGGATCCGTACCGCCGCTCCTGCTCGGCGTGATAGCGGTCGATCAGCGGATCGCTGTACCGCCCAGAACGCGCGCCGGGCGGGCTGCAGGTGGCCGGCGTGAGCTCCACACCGTCCGCGATGTCCACCCCGCCCGCGCGCAACCACTCATGAACAGTCATACCCCTGCCCTCGGCCTTGCGGCACACCGTGCGTAGCCAGCCGTCGAAGGTGTCCAGGCCCGGATCCACCCCGCAGCGATGTAGGAGAACGGCGCCGCGTCCGCGATCGGATCGAAGACATCCCGGATCGGCCAGAACCTCAGCAGCCACGTCTCCTCGCAATCATCCGTGGCATGCCCGTCGCCCGGCTGGGGCTCACGCAGGTACATGGACACGCCGTACTCGAAATGCGCCGGCCCGATCAGGAAGTCATGCCCCTTGCCATCCATCATCGACAGAATCGCGATCACGCCACTCTTCGCGACGAACGTCGCCGAACTGACCGGCGTCCACGAGTCGTCCGCGGCCCCCGGCTCGGCGTCCCAGGACTCCATCCGTACGGCCGCGATGAAGTGGTACATCTCATCGGTGGGCGAGCCCCACGTCGGCAGATCGGTGCCGTCCAGCCCGAATGTGTTGTACTCGACGTAGACCTCGTCGTCGAGCCTTCGTAACAACTGCGCCATGCCCGTGCCCTCGCCCTTGTCGGTGATCATCCTGGCTTGGCGGAGTATGACCCACCCCACCGACAATCCCACCCGCACCGCACCCGACTTGCTCTTGAACGCTTGAGACCGGTGATCCGAGGTGGCAGGGCACGAACGACGACGTGCCTCTACCTGCGCCGAAGGCGGCGACCCCGGCCCGCTACCGGATCTTGATCTCCACATGGAATGCTCCCGCCCATGACCGAACCGAGAGAGGGACCCCAGCCCGACTGGCGCAGTTCGGAAACCATCGCACGGGCCGGCCTCCTCGCCATCGTCGTGGGCGTGCGTCGCCATTTCTCCGTGGTCCGCCCAGCTCACGCCCCCGCCCTGAATCTGCTCCCCAGATAGCCGTTCAGGGCGCGCTTCCCGGCTCATGGCTCCCCTGAGAAGACCGTCGAAGTGCGCTTCGACCTCTGCCCAGGTTGGTCGGGCCGTCACGGCCTCACGCTTGTACGGCATGAGCACGACCGACCACGCCCGACAACGACCCTAAGCCGACGCCTTCACTGTACGTGACCATTACAGGGATCCTGCGTGGCGCCAATGGCCTGGCTGTACGGTGCCTCCATGGATGCGTCCTATGCCGCTGATGCTCGCATGATCTGGCAGACCCATGTGCCACGTCGCGGCCAGGCGAACACCGTCCAGGGCGAACTGTTGCGTGCGGTCGAGAAGCTCCGAGACGAGGCGCAGCGCAACGGCAACAGCAATTGGGACGAGCACCACGAACGGCTCCTGGCCTACCTGCGAGACGCTCACCGGGTCGGGCCTCTTCACCGAGGAGACCTTGGCGGAATTGGCCATGGACCTGGATCGCCTGGCCGACTTCGAACACCCCCTCACCGATGACGCGCCCTTCGACCGCATCACGTACCGCGTCGTGGACTGGTGCCGCGCCCAGCCCGAGCCGGTTCGGCACGAGCACGATCCGCAACTGCAGCGATAAACCAGAGCACCGCCTCGCCAGATCGGCGGAGATCAGCCACCTCCCCCAGTGAGTACGCGAGCGGTTGATCCATCCGCTCCATCCGGCCGGGACCGGCAGCTCACTTCAGGCGGCAGAACATACCAGCCCTATACCGCTGCCCACTAAAACTATGGACCTGGCTCGGGAAACAGCTGACCCGACGCCGTTTCCTGCGACGGGACCAAATCCACGGTCGTCCGACGCGCAGCACCACTCATCTCTCGCATGGAAGAAACCGGAGAATGTCGATGCGCTTTCTGAGCACTGCCTTCGCGTGCGCCGCCGTAATGACCGCGTTCGCTGCCCCCGCCTACGCCGGCACCGCCCAGGCCGCCACCACGACCCAGGCTGCCGGCGCGGTCCAGATCCTCGGCAACGCCCCGTCCTGCGTCGACCGCAAGGTGACCGCCTCGTACACGGGCAAGCGGAACAGCCTCGGCGAGGTGCTGGTGAAGACCACCGTCAAGCTCACCAACAACTGCAAGAACGCCGTGAAGGTCAAGGTGGCCTGGTCGTGGGCCCCTGACTCGAACTGCCGCCACATCTCCAAGGGCCGCACGGCATCCGAGTCCATCACGACGACCCACGACCGCGAGCCGTACCAGAAGACCAAGACCTGCTGAACGCTCGACCAGAGCGCCCCGAAGCCGGACCCCGTTCGCCCGACCAGGGCGAACGGGGCTGGCCCCACCCACCGGGGCACCCCTCGTCCTCACTGAGGGAGGGCGCCGACGAGCAAGTACCTGGCCAGGACGCTCTGGGTGAACACCACGCCAGTGATCTTGGCTGCCAGCAAGAACGCCCGCGGGATCCCGTTGGCGAACATGTCATCCCATGTCGCCTCCCATGCCTCTTCATCCGGCTTCTCCGGAGGCAGGCCGGTTTCACGCATGAGCCCGTTGAGCCGGTCCGGGTCGCTGCCCCACCGAGTGCCTGGCAGGCGCGGCGTGAAGCTGGTGACGACCTCGCCGTCCACCGCGTACACAAAGCAGTCCTCCGCATAATCGTGCCGTCCCACGGCCACCACCTCGCATCCCCAAGACAGCCCGGTCAACGACTCGGACAGCACCGCCTGAAAACCCCGCGGTTCGACGGCCACGCTCCACTCGCCGACCTGAACGACCCCGACATAGTTGTCGTCGGTCATTTCAGTGGACTCCCAGACCTTGACCTGCAATTCATAGAAGGCCAGCCTCCGCCCCGGTTCCCTGGTCCCGAAGCGGCGCAGCACCTCGGCAGGTTCGAGCCCGCGGAAAAAGGAAACGCAGAAAACGTCGTCGAGCACTTCGCCGAGTTGTCCAGGTGAGGCTGCCAGCCAACGGAACGGGGCGAGGGGATCGGTCATCACCCTTGCATACTCCTGATCAGAATTCAGGTTGTCACTTCGCTCAAAGACACCCCGAGATCAGTCGTCATGTACAACACGCTGCGCCCCGACCGTTCACGAGCGACCAGCCCGCTCTCCCTCAGCACCCGCAGGTGCTGCGAGACCGCGCTGGGCGTGATGCCGAGTGCCCGCGCCAGGTCCGTCGTCGTCGCGGGAGACCGCAGTGCCTCCAGCAGTTCGGCTCGCGCCCGGCCGAGCAGCCGGATCGTGCTGCCGGCGGGCGCCCGCGTTCCGGCCGTCCACAGCGTCCCGACGCCTCGTGCCGGATAGCGCACGGTGGTCTGGGTGGACGTCCTCTTCTTGATCAGCACGTACGGCGATCCAAGGGCGACCGGCATGAGCACCAGCCCGCCCGGACCGCGCTCCACGACCCGCTCGGCCCGCCACCGTGTCTCCCCCAGCTCCAGCCGGCCATCGCGCCAGCGCAGATCCGGATGCAGGTCGGCGAACAGCCGCTCGGCCCCGCCCGCGGCCATCTGCCTGGCCCGATGGCTGACGTCCGCATCGAGTACGGCCCGGATCCGTGGCCAGTGCGGCGCGATGAGCCGGTCGTGTGCCGCACGCAGTTCCGCGGCGATCGCACGTAGCCCTGCCGCAGGTCGTTCAGCGAGTACGGCGGCGGAGTCCGGGAGATCGTCGCCGAAGACACGCCGGAGGCTGGTCCGCACTTGAGAGGCGGGCGTCTTTCGCAACGCGGCGAGGTCGTCGTCGATGGAGGCCCCCGAGCCGAGCGGAGCAGGGACCAGGAACTCCGGCCAGCCCAGCCTGTCGTTGACGATCAGCGGCCACGTACGCGAGAGATCCAGCGGACGCCTGGCGAGCTCGTCCGCCACCCACCGCAGCCACCGCAGGTTGAGCGGGTTCCGATCAAGGCCGCCCAGTTGCTGCAGGCCGGACACGGTCTCCGACAGCGGCGAGATCGCGAACCGGGTCGCCGCCAACTCGGTCACCCCGAGATCGATCGTCAGCGCCACGGACCGATTATGTAGCACTGGCCTAAATGCTGTCGTGACGAGGTCTTACGCCGTGAAGATCACCACATGACAGCTGAGTCGCGCTTGTCCGGAAGCTACTGGCGGTTGTGGTGGGCGACCGGCGTGAACGGCGTCGGCGACGGGGCGTTCGCCGCGGCCGTTCCGCTGCTGGCCGTCACGGTCACCCGCGATCCCCGGCTCGTGTCGATCGTCTCCGCGGCCACGTACCTGCCCTGGCTGCTGCTCTCCCTGCCGGCCGGCGCACTCGTCGACCGGCACGACCGCGTCGCTCTCATGTGGCGCGCGCAGGCGCTCCAAGCGGTGATCGTCGCAGGCATCGCGATCCTCGCCGCGTACGGCCGGATCGACATCCCGGTGCTCGCAACCTGCGCATTCGGGTTGGGAGCGGGTGCGGTCGTCTTCGGCAACGCGGCGCAGGCGACGCTGCCGGACATCGTTCCCGAACCGCTGCTGCACCAGGCGAACGGCTACCAGCAGACCATCACCACGGTCGGCGCGCAGTTCGCGGGACCACCGCTCGGCAGCCTGCTGTTCGCGGTCGCCGTGGCGTTGCCCTTCGGCGTGGACGCCGCCTCGTTCGCCCTGTCGGCCGCACTGCTGGCGACGTTGCCCAGGCGCGGGCGCGAGCGTACCGAGCCTCCACCGATGCGAACGGCCATCGCGGACGGCCTGCGCTGGCTGATCCGGCACAAGCTGCTGCGCACCCTCGCCGTCCTGCTCGGCGTCAACACGTTCTGCTTCCAGCTCGGCAACGTCTCCCTGGTGCTGTTGGCGACCCAGACGCTGCGCCTCGACACCCCCGGCTACGGACTGCTGCTCGCCGGCGCCGCGATCGGCAGCCTGCTCGGCGGGCTGGTCAGCGCGCACCTGGCCAGAACGATGGGCGAGCTGCCCGCACTCCTCACCGCGCTCATCACGAACGTCATCATCTTCGTCGGCATCGGACTGAGCCCGAACGCGATCGTGCTCGGCGCCCTGCTGGCCGCCAACGGCTTCGTCATCACCCTGTGGAGCATCGTCACCGTCAGCCTGCGCCAGCGAATCGTGCCGTCCGAGCTGCTCGGCCGGGTGAACAGCGTCTACCGGATGCTCGGCTGGGGCCTCATCCCACTCGGAGCGCTGGCCGGCGGGCTGGTGGCGCACACCTTCGGACTGCGCGCGCCGTACCCCGTGGCGGGGGTGCTGCGCGGGGTCGCCCTGCTGGTGGCCATGCCGGTACTGATTCGCGCCGTACGCGGGTGATTGCCCATCAGCCGCGCGTTCTTGAGCACGGAGAAGAACGAGCCGGCGTGCCAGAAATCCGCGAGGCACCTGAAACGAGCATCGATCACTGCTGCGCGGCCGCCCGCCACTCATCTTCGAGGATGCTGAACAGCTCGGAGTCCCGCCAACCGTCGCGAATCAGCGCGGTGTGGCGATGCCGTCCCTCCCAGGTCATGCCGAGCTTCCTGAGCACCCGAGCCGATCCGGCATTTCGCGGGTCGCAGGTGGCATAGATCCGGTGCAGGCCGATCTCCTCGAATCCTCGCCTGAGCAGCTCATTCCCGATCGCCGTTCCCACTCCTTGCCCCCACCATCGCGGGTGGACGACATAGGTGATCTCGCCTTGGCGCTGTCCTCGACTCCGAACGTGCAGCTCGCCCATGCCGACCACGCCGCCGTCGATCTGCGCCGCGTACGGAAATCGCAGCCGGGACGTCTGCGACCACGCCTCAACCGCAGTCGTCACGAACGTACGAGTCTGCTCCTCGGTATTCGGACCCCAGGCCTGGAACCTGCAGACCTCGGCGAGAGAAGCCCAGGAGTGGACAGCCCGCCAGTCCGCAAGTTCGATCTTCCGCAAAGTGACCGATGGCATCACAAGCCGATTCTGCCGCTGCTGCCCGACCCGGCCGCGACGCCGGCGGGTCTCTCACAGGCGAAACGCCACGTCCGGGGCCCGCTGACGGCTTCTGTCGGCTGTGTGGCGGCGATCACATTCGGTGTGTGGATTCGTCCACAGATGATCCGTTGCCGTCTCCGTAATGTCTCTCTTGCCGGAGCACCCCGGTGGAAGAGAAAAGGGGAGGAACCCGAAATGCGTAAGACCTTCGTGATCGCGGCACTGGCTGGTTCGATGGCCATCACCGGTCTGGCTCTCAGCCCGGCTGCGGCTCAGGCGAGCACCACGACGACCACGGTGAGCTGGGGGAAGTTCTTCTCCAGTGACCACAAGGCGTACACGTTCGGCAAGACGTGGAAGTCGCACGGCAAGGTGTTCACGAAGTGGTACGGGGTGGACAAGGTCGGCGGTAAGAAGGGCTGGGTCTGGTTCGAGGTCTACCAGGGCGGTCACTGGAAGAAGTTCAACAAGTCCTGGGACGGCGAAGTCGTCGGCGCGTGGAGCGGCAAAGGCATCAAGAAGGTCTACACCTTCACCTGCTGGGCCGGGAAGTTCGACAACTGCGGCAAGAAGTACCGCATCTACTAAAGACCGGTGAGGCCCCTGCCGGCTCACGGCCGCCAAGACTCAGCCCGGGTAATCCTCGAACTCCCACTGCCCGATCCGGCCGATCTTCTCGGCCAGCTCACCCCAGGTGGGAGCCTCCAGTACCGCGATCCGATCGCTCAGCCACTCGGTCACCTTGTCGGGACGAAGTTCGGCGACGAAGAACCAGTGCCGACCGATGAGAAAAGGAAGCTGTCCGAGTTGCTCCGCGAGGGCCGACGGAGTGCAGACGGTGAGTTGGAAACATTCCTCGCCCAGCTCACCTTGAGGACCGACATACATTTCCAGGAGTTCGCAGGCATGGGCCGGATCGTCGATCCCCGGCCCCGCCTCCAGATCGACCCAACGGAACTCTCCGACTCGTGCTCTCACCATCGCATGATCGCGTGTCGAGCCGAGTCGATGCACTCCCGTCGGGAGAAACGCGGAGTTACGATCCAGCCCATGGCGGATCGAACGGTTAGCGAGTACGCGTACACCTACGCATCACCCACCTCGCGACGCGCGGACGGCCGGGAGTGCATCTGGTACCGCTCGCACGAGGGCGCTTATGACCTGATCCGTACCGGCAAGGAGGGCAGGCGTCGCTATCACGTCTTCGACGCCCAGAGCGGAGAACATCTGGAGGAGTTCACGAGCTGGGACGCCGGCCACCAGTGGATAGAGGAACGACTGCGATCGGCGTGAACATGCGCATCGCCTGGTGAGCCCGTCGTCGCTCTGGTACGGCCTGCACACCGCCACCCCCAGTCAGCGACCCGCAGGCGGGCCGCAAGCGTGGTGACGCTCAATGGTGACGAGCACACGAACCGTCACCGGGAGAGCCGATGAACCGCCCTCTGAGTGCCCTGCTCGGCCTCACATCCGCCGCCGTGATCGCCACGACCGTCGCCGCCCCGGCGAACGCCGCCACGTCCCAGGCCGAGCGTCCCTTCCTGTTCACGTACACCTTCGACGGTCACCTCAAGGTGGCCGGCGGTCATTTCACGGTCGGCGGCCGAGTGTACGTGAGCGTCAAGCACAGCAACGGCGTCACCGCGTTCCACAAGTGGACGACGGCCCGCACGCACCCCGTCACGCCGGGCGGGGCCGTCTACGTGGACACCACGCTCGCCTCCCCCTGCTCGGGCAGCAACAACGGCTACGCCGAGGCGTACGACGCCGCCACCAAGAGGTGGTCGGCCCGCCTGCCGGTGACCGTCTGCCGCCGCATCGACTGAGCCCGCGCCCGATCCGCTCGATGACAGGCGCCCCCGGCAAAGGGGGCGCCTGTAGTCATCTCTCGATGCCGGCTGACCGGACGTATTCCCGTCGTATTCCACGCTGCTACCGACGCGTGCCACGATCACTCCAGCGAACCTCGGGCCTGCCGGATTCTCTCGTGTCAGAGGAGTCCGAGCATGACGAAGCCCCGAGGACTGATGTCCGCGTGAGAAAAAAGGAAGAACGATCGACCCCCGCACAGAAACGGTCACCGTCGGCGTCGCAGCCGCGGTGGCGAGCGCCATTCTCGCCCGACCGGCGCCGAGCCGTTCACGAGAACTACTGGAGCGGGCGAGACACCGACCTGCGCGGGACGTTCACCTTCGGGACCTGACGCTCAGACAGAGCCCCGCCGCAGCATCGATCGCCGTTCTCATCGCGATCCGCCACCTCGCACATTCTCTCCCCCGCCGGCCACGCAGAGGGCTGAATTTCATGCCCCAAGGCCAACCGAAACATCCCTTGCTGGAGGACTGTTGAAGACACGCATTCTGGGCGCCGTACTGGGAATCGCAGCATTGAGCGGGCTGCTGGTGCCAAGCCCGGCGCAGGCGGCGGCCGACGGAGTGTCCTCCGCCCGCCTGAATGGCTGGGGCAAGCACGGTGGAGGGTCCGTCCGGGCGAACGTCGACTTCGTCAACCGGAAGAAGGTCATTTTTCGGAACTTCACGGTGCGCGACCTCTGTCCCGGCGACAACGCTCCGGTGAGGGCCCGGGTTGTCTGGATTCACACCGACGGAACCACCGGGCACAGCGCCTGGAGGAAGGACACCAACGGCTGCGGCGACCACGGCACCAACTTCGGAACCATCATCCGCACCGACACCAAGCCCATAAAGAAGGTCTACCTGCACCTGCAGGTCTACGCCCGATCAGGCGGGATCAGGGGTTTCGCGTTCAGCGCGGACCGATACAACCAGTACACCTGAGCCGCTGACACTCAGGCTTTCAGCCGGTGGACGTACCAGGACTTGATGGCGTTGCCGACGAATCCGGGGCCGGGCTTTCTCATCACACGAGGTGATGGACCGAGATCATGCGCGGCACCTGCTCCTCCGTGCCCGGCCCCATGATCAAGGACGGGCCGATCCGGGGCCGAGTATTCAGCGTTTGGTCTCGTACCTGGTCATAAGCACCCCGCCGGGGAACGTCCGAGTCTCCATCAGGGTCAGGTTCACCCAGTTGTCCAAGGCCGTGAAGAACGGCGTACCGCCACCCACCAAGACCGGTGCGGTGACCAGCATGTACTCGTCGATCAGCCCCGCCCGCATGGCCGCCGCGGCGAGCGTGGCACCGCCGATGTCCATGGACCCACCGTCCTCGGCCTTCAACCGGGCGATCTCGGTGACCGCGTCACCGGTGACCAGGCGGGCGTTCCAGTCGACCGTACGGGCGGTCGAGGAGAACACCACCTTCGGCATGTCCCGCCAGCGGCCGGCGTACTCGATCGCCGCCGGCGTGGCGCCAGGCTGCTGGTCGGCCGTCGGCCAGTGAGAGCTCATCCCCTCCCACAACCTGCGCCCGTACAGCGCCAGACCGGTCGAACCCACCCGGTCGGACCACCACTGGAACAACTCGTCACTCGGTACACCCCAGCCGAGGTCGTCGCCAGGCGCGGCGACGTAACCGTCCACACTCACATTCATGGCGAAGGTCAATTTCCGCATGGCGTCAGCCTCCCGTGAGACGGTACTCGGCGTACAGACCAGCACCGCGCGCGAAAATCATCGCTCAGGCCACACCGATCTATGCCGACGTACCGGAGCTGCTGGGACAGGGCGCGCGGACGAGTTTGCCCGGCCTCGGGCGTATAGCGTGTGATGAGATCTTCGAGCCAGGATCCAGGTGTCCGAGCGAAGGAACCAAAGGGCGATGCGCTTTTTCTGGTGGGTGCTGGTGCCGGTGCTTGCCGGGCTCCTTCTGCTCGCTGCCTGGCGCGAAGTGGTCCCCGCGTACACCGCTCGGTTCGGCACCGGGATCCCCGGCACTTTCACCGCTACGGAACGCGATTGCGGTGGGCGCACTTGCAGTTGGCGGGGGGATTTCGTCTCCGATGACGGCCTGGTCGTCAGACGTGGGATCGGTCTGGCGCCGGGGGCGGAGCCGACCGGTGTCGGAGATCGCGTCGCGGCGACGGCGGTGGATCACCGGCGCAACGTCTATCCGCGGGACGACTCCACGGACTGGTTCCTGATCACCCTGCTCGGCACGGTCAGCCTGGTCGTGCTCGTCGTCTGGGGAGTTGGGGTGGTACACGCGATCCGCCGATCGGTGCGGTAGCGGCGTACGGCAGCGCGAACTCCTGGGCGTAGTCGCCGCCGCCGCGTGCCAGCAGAGGCTCCAGCAGTTCGCGTGCGGCCTGGGCGAAGGCCGGTTCGAGGCGCCTGACCATGGCCCGGCGCAGCACGCGGTCCATGGGAGCGCGGTAGATGCCGTGCTCGGGCGGGTCGAAGTGCAGCGGCGGCCGGCGTTGAGTGCGCGGGACGTCGACACCCGCACGTTCGGCGGCGACGTGTCCGACCAGGTCGGTCAGTGGCTGGAGACCGTGGTCCTGCCGCGCTCGGGATCGTCGGACGTCTCGACTATCTCTGACGCCAGCGTGCCCGCGGGCGGCTCGTAGACGCGGGCCAGCCGGTGGAAGACCTGCTCGGCGCGGATCGCCGGCCAGTCGGGCGGCAGGTGCTCGGCGGGCAGGTGCGGGTCCTGCCGGATGAGCTGCAGCCAGTCGGTGTGCAGGAGGAGCTGGCGGGCGAGGTCGTCGGCCGCGCCCGGCAGCGGGTGGGCGGTGTCCCAGCGGTCGAGGAAGGCGCGGTAGCGACCGGCGATCTCGTCGATGTCGAACGCCTTGCGGACGATGTCGGCCGACTCGGTGGGGCCCAGCGCCTTGGCCTGCAGCACGGTGACGTGGTCGGCCACCCGCAGGTCGCTCGCTTCGAGCGCGGTGAGGACGCCGCCGACGTCCTTGGTGCCCGGCGCGATCCACAGGCCGCTCTGCAGCAGGCCGAAGCCGGCCCAGATGAGCTGGGAGCGCAGGTCGTGCCGGGTGGCGTTGTCGGGCAGCGAGAAGCCGACGAGGGTCCAGGTGCCGTCCCATGCGCGGTTGACCGCGCCGGTCTCCCAGACGCGACTGCGCCCGTCCTCCAGCACCTCCTCCGCGCGTTCCGTGAGTCCGAAGTACGTCTTGCGCCCCCGCCGGTGGCGGGCCAGCAGGCCGCGCTTGGCCATGCGGGCCAGCGTGGACCTGACCGCCTCCTCGGAGACACCGAGGCGGGCGAACACCTCGATGAGGCTGCCGGAGTAGACGGCGAC
Organism: Nonomuraea sp. NPDC048892; assembly: GCF_040649735.1. Taxonomy (NCBI): domain Bacteria; kingdom Bacillati; phylum Actinomycetota; class Actinomycetes; order Streptosporangiales; family Streptosporangiaceae; genus Nonomuraea; species Nonomuraea sp. NPDC048892. Next base: position 303,933 of record NZ_JBEZFZ010000006.1, read on the forward strand.
GCCCCGGCCCAGGACGTAGATGCCCAGGAAGCTGAGCAGCAGGGGCTGCGGCCGCGCGGCCGCCTGGCGGGTGTCGTTCCCCTCGGTACGCGTCACACCACGAGCGTAGGCAGCCCGACAACGTTGGGCAAATCTTTGACGACCGTCACAACAGTGACATATATTCGCGCTTGTCCGCCTTATCACCTCAGGGGGAATCCCATGGATCTTTCCGGCAAGGTCGCCGTTGTCACTGGTGCGGGCCGCGGGCTCGGCCGCGCGTACGCCGAGGCGCTGGCCGCGGCCGGAGCGGCGGTGATCGTCAACGACGTGGACGCCTCGGCGGCGGCCGAGGTCGTCGCGGGCATCACCGCCGGAGGCGGCCGGGCGCGCGGGGTCGTCGCCGCCGTCGGCTCGGCCGAGGCGGCCGAGCAGCTGGTCGAGACCGCCGTCAGCGAGTTCGGCCGGCTGGACGTGATGGTGACCAACGCCGGCATCCTGCGCGACAAGGTGCTGTGGAAGATGTCGGACGACGACTTCGACGCCGTCATCGACGTGCACCTGCGCGGCACGTTCAGCTGCGCGCGGGCCGCGGCGGTCCGCTTTCGCGAGCAGGGCACCGGCGGCCGGCTGATCCTCATCTCCTCCCCCGCCGGCCAGCGCGGCAACTTCGGCCAGACCAACTACGCCGCCGCCAAGGCCGGCATCGTGGCCATGGCCAGGACCTGGGCGATGGAGCTTGCCAGGGCGAACGTCACGGTCAACGCGGTCGTCCCGGTCGCGGCGACGGAGATGACCAAGACGATCCCCGCGTTCGCGCCCGTCATCGAGGAGGCCGAGCGGACCGGCCGGCCGTTCCCCGCCTGGCTGCGCAGGGACGAGGGCATGGGCACCGTCGAGGACGTCGCGGGGCTGATCGTCTTCCTCGCCTCCGACACCTCCGCCGGTGTCACCGGGCAGGCGATCGGGATCGGCGGCGACCGCCTCGCCCTGTGGTCGCATCCCGCCGAGAAGGCCGTCGCCTTCGCCGACGGAGGCTGGACGGCCGACGCCATCGCCGAGTCGTGGCAGACGGGGGTCGGCGCCGAGCCCGAGACGTACGGGATCCCCGCGCCGAAGGCCCCCGCCGCGACCGGGCAGGGCGCCTGAGATGGCCGCCATGGACGTCGCCGGCCTGGTCGCGATCGACGTGCACACCCACGCGGAGATCTCCAAGGACGGCCACCGCTCGCTGAGCCCCGAGCTGTTCGGCGCCTCCGAGGAGTACTTCAAGGCCCACGGGCACCGCCAGCCGACGATCGCGGAGACGGCCGCGTACTACCGGGAGCGGAAGATGGCCGCGGTGGTGTTCACCGTGGACGCCGAGCACGCCACCGGGCACCCGCGCATCTCCAACGAGGAGGTCGCCGAGGGCTGCGCCGAGCACGCCGACGTGCTGATCCCGTTCGCCAGCGTCGATCCGTGGAAGGGCCGGGCGGGCGTGCGCGAGGCGCGGCGGCTGGTCGAGGAGCACGGCGTGCGCGGCTTCAAGTTCCACCCCAGCATCCAGCGCTTCGCGCCCAACGACCCCATGGCCTACCCGCTGTACGAGGCCATCGAGGAGCTGGGCGTCCCGGCGCTGTTCCACACCGGGCAGACCGGCATCGGCGCCGGCGTTCCCGGCGGAGGCGGCATCCGGCTCAAGTACGGCGACCCGATGCTGGTGGACGACGTGGCCGTCGACTTCCCCGAGCTGCGGATCATCCTCGCCCATCCCTCGTTCCCCTGGCAGGACGAGGCGCTCGCGGTGGCCACGCACAAGCCGTACGTCTACATCGACCTGTCCGGCTGGTCGCCGAAGTACTTCCCGCCGCAGCTCGTCCGGTACGCCAACTCGCTGCTGAAGGACAAGGTGCTCTTCGGCTCCGACTACCCCGTGATCACCCCGGACCGCTGGCTGAGCGACTTCGACAAGCTCGACATCAAGCCCGAGGTCCGCCCGAAGATCCTCAAGGACAACGCCGCCCGCCTGCTCGGCTTGAAGGAGAACGCCCGATGACCACCACCGCGCACGGACTGACGGAGCTCAAAGCCCTGGCCGGCAAGGACCTCGGCCACAGCGCCTGGCTGGAGATCTCCCAGGACCGCGTCAACACCTTCGCCGACGCCACGAACGACCACCAGTGGATCCACGTCGATCCGGTCAGGGCCGCGGACGGGCCGTTCGGCGGGACGATCGCGCACGGTTACCTGACGCTGTCGCTGCTCATCCCGTTCTTCACCGAGCTGCTCGACATCCAGGGCGTCACGATGAGCATCAACTACGGCCTGGACAAGGTGCGCTTCCCCAGCCCGGTCAAGGTCGGCGCGCGGGTGCGGCTGGGCGCGGTCGTCGCCTCCGTCGAGGAGGTCCCCGGCGACGGCGTGCAGATGCACCTCGACTTCAAGGTCGAGATCGAGGGCTCGGACCGGCCGGCCTGCGTCGCCCGCGCCATCTACCGCCACTACGCCTGACCTCGCCGGCAGGAGGCCGTACACCCCATGCGCAACACCGGACTGGGAGGCTGGCCCGCCCGCCGGGCCAGGATGACGCCCCAGCGGACCGCGTTCGTCTTCGCGGGCCGGTCCGTCACCTACGCCGAGGTCCACGACAGGACGACACGGCTGGCGTCTCAGCTGCGCGCGTCGGGAGTGGGGGCGGGTGACCGGGTCGCCTACCTCGGACGCAACCATCCGGCCTTCGTCGAGACGATGTTCGCCGCGCACCTGCTGGGCGCGATCTTCGTACCGCTGAACTTCCGGCTGGCGGCGCCGGAGGTGGCGTACATGCTGGACCATTCGGGCGCAGAGACGTTGATCTACGCGCCCGAGTGCGCCGACGTCGTCCACGCCCTGCCGGAGGACGCCCCCGACACCGCGTCGCGCTAGGCGAGGGGCACTACGAGCCCTGGCTCGCCCAGGGCGACCCCACCCCGATCGACACGCCCGCAGACCTCGACGACCCGGCGCTCATCCTCTACACCTCGGGCACGACGGGCCGGCCCAAGGGCGCCACGCTCACCCACGGCAACCTGGTGTGGAACTGCTTCAACCTGCTGCTCGGCGTCGACCTCACCAGCGCCGAGACGACGCTGATCAGCGCGCCGCTGTTCCACGTCGCGGCCCTGAACCAGACCCTGCTGCCGACCTTCCTCAAGGGCGGCCGCTCGGTGATCATGCCGTCGTGGGAGGTGGACGAGTGCTACGACCTCATCGAGAAGCACGGCGTCACCTGGATGTTCGGGGTGACCACCATGTTCGCCGCGTTCGCCCGCTCGCCCCGGTGGGCCGAGGCCGACCTGTCGTCGCTGCGGCGCCTCATGGCGGGCGGGGCGTCGGTGCCGGCCGCGCTGATCCGCACCTACCAGGAACGCGGGCTGGTGTTCTGCCAGGGCTACGGCCTCACCGAGACCGCTCCTGGGGCCACCTTCCTGGAGGCCGACCAGAGCGAGCGCAAGGTGGGGTCGGCGGGCGTGCCGGTGTTCTTCTCGAACGTACGAGTCGTGCGGGCCGACGGCACCGACGCGCCGGCCGGCGAGCCGGGCGAGGTGCTCATCCAGGGCCCGAACGTCACCCCCGGCTACTGGCGCGACCCCGAGGCGACCAGGGCCGCGTTCTCCGACGGCTGGTTCCACTCGGGCGACCTCGCCATGCTGGACGAGGACGGTCACCTGTACGTGGTCGATCGGGTGAAGGACATGTACATCTCGGGCGGGGAGAACGTCTACCCGGCCGAGGTGGAGGCCGCGATCTTCGAGCATCCCGCGGTCGCCGAGGCAGCCGTACTCGGGGTGCCCGACGCGAAGTGGGGCGAAACCGGCCACGCGTTCCTGGTCCTGCGTCCCAGGGCGAACATCACGGCCGGCGAACTGCGCGACTTCCTGCGCCCCAGCCTGGCCACGTACAAGATCCCCGCCCATGTCGAGGTCGTGGACGAGCTACCGAAGACCGGCTCCGGCAAGATCCACAAACTCGCACTGGCACGCCGCTTCACATGATCACGCCGAGCCTTTCGATCGCGCGGGCGTGACCGCCACTGCGGACCCGGCCACATCCCCGTGCGGACGCACACGCCTCCCACCTGATCATCCCGGAGCCGGAGAACCCCCACCGGAGGCACATCGCGAGCAGCCAGACCGTTCCATCGGCGGCCGCCCGGCATGGAATCATCGGCATCATGACGATGATCAGAAAGGGCCATGCCGCGTAGGCGCCCTTCCGCGGTTCGCGCACGACGGTTGCCGTGCGGAACCCACAGACCCTCTCTCCATCAAGTCCCCGGCCTCACAGCCCGACCCATGGCCGCGGTCATCACCCTTGAACACACAATCCTGCAACCGGGCGAGGTGGCAGCGACCCTCTTGGCCTGGATCCAGGACGTCATTCCCGGCACTACGACTCAGCTCCCGCCCACGTGCTCGTGCCCTGGATGCTCATGGGAAATCGATCCACGCGGAGACCTTGAGCGGATACTCGCCGCACTCCCCGATTGGGCCAAGCCGTCCCTTTACGGCTTGGTGCTTCCGATCGACAGGAGTTTCATCGCTCGAACGACTCCTGACCCTCGCGCATCACCTGACTGGCCATGGTGGCGACAGCGCCACCGTCGATACTTCGGAGACAACGCCGGCTGACCTGACTGCGGTGCGGTCCTCATGCGGCGGGCTGAGTGCATATGGCAGTGCTGTGGGTCCTTGCGCCGAGAGCGCGGTCGACCGTGTCAAGAACGCGATCGAGCTCTGAGGCTTGATATACCGCAGACATACCGGCGATCCCTAGGGTCCACGTGTCCGTAAGAATCGGCTCTTGGGGGGACCAATGATGAGCAAGCGTACCCGCTGGATCACCGCCGTCGTGAGCGGCCTGGCCGCCGCGGCCGTCGGACTCACCGTCTACGCGCCCGGCGCCCAGGCCGGCAGCGGCCTGGACGACCCGAGCAAGGCGAGCAACGTCAAGACCCGCGACACCGACACCGTCTGGTCGGGGCCGGTGGGCTTGAAGTGCCAGGTGCGCACAGGCACGTACAAGGGCACGACCTATGTCTGGGGCCGTATGACCAAGGGGCGCACCGGCACGTTCAAGTCGCTGAAGAACGGTGTCGGCATGAGCCAGCTGGACGTCAACCTGGGTTCAGGGGAGACGCACTACAGCCGGGGCATGACGTTGCAGAAGGGCTACACCTACGAGGCGTCTTTCTTCGACGGCAAGTACCGCTGCAACGCCAAGTGGACGAACTAGTAGACAGCTCCTGAGCTGGACGGCCGGATTCCGGGATCGTTGTTCGGCGTACGTTGTGATCTTTGTGCCGGGATGCCATGGCCGAGGCGCTCATGAGCTTGGCCCAGGAGTCAGGGCCCGCGAACGTCTGCCACCCGCTGGAAAGGCCCCGCCCCGCGCGCCTTCGTCACCTCTAAGGCCCCTCTGACTCCGACCACCCGAAGCCCCGGCTACGCCGCGCTCCGTCCATCCAACCCCTCCGGAAAGGAATCCCGTGCGTCTCGCTCGTCCTGTTGCCGCCGCCGTGCTCATGGCCGCCGCTCTGGCGGTTCCGCAGCCCGCACAGGCGGCCGGGTTCAAGCACCCCGGTGTCCTGGTCAGCCGTGCCCAGCTCGACTTCGTCAGGGCCAACCTCGACAAAGCGCCTTGGAAGTCAGCCTGGGACGCCCTGCAGAAAAGCTCCTTCGCCTCGCTGTCCTACACGGCCAAGCCCCGCTCCGACGTGAACTGCGGCGGGAATTCCATTCCCGACAACGGCTGCTCGGACGAGCGTAAGGACGCGATGGCGGCCTACACGCATGCCCTGCGGTGGTACCTCAGCAAGGACGCCCGCTACGCCAAGAAGGCGATCCAGATCATGGACGCCTGGTCGGCCGTGATCACCAAGCACACCGGAAGCAACGCGCCGCTGCAGACCGGCTGGGCGGGCGCCAACTTCTCCCGGGCGGCCGAGCTCATCAAGCACACCTACGGCGGCGGCTGGAGCCAGGCCGGCCGGTTCGCGAGCAAGCTTCGCACGGTGTACCTCCCGACCCTGCTCGCCGGACGGCCCGACAACAACGGCAACTGGGAATTGATCATGACCGATGCCGCCATCGGCATCGCCGTACATCTCGATGACCGGACCTCCTTCAACAAGGCGGTCGCAACCTGGTACGGCAGGCTGCCCGCCTACATCTACCTCACCACCGACGGGTCGATTCCCAAAGCTCCGCCGGGCAGCAAGTACAACACCAAGGCCGAGATCATCGAATACTGGCACGACCAGACCAAGTTCGTGGACGGCCTGACTCAGGAGACCTGCCGCGACTTCTGGCACACCGGCTGGGGCCTCGCAGCCATCTCCCATGTGGCGGAGACGGCCCACCACCAGGGCATAGACCTGTATGCAAAGGCCAAACACCGGCTGCGTCGCGCGATGGACCTGCACGCCAAGATACAGCTCAGCGGCTCAGTCCCCAGTTGGCTGTGCGGCGGCAAGGTCAAGGCCGACCTCGGCAACCACTACGAGGTCGGCTACAACGCGCTGCACAACCGACTCGGCTACAACGACTTCCCCTACGCCGCCAAGTGGGTCGAGCGGAAGCGCCCCATGGGGACGTCACACTTCCTGGGCTGGGAAACCCTCACTCATGCGCAGAACCCCGCCTCCTCCTCCAAGGAGACCGCTTCGATTTACGGGGCGTTACCAGACGGGAAGTTGACCTACACCACCATCGACGCCGCCACCGGACAGCGCACGCGCGACGCTGTGGTGTCCACGGCCACTCTGGGTTTCACCCCCAAGGCGATGGCGACGCTGGACTCCAAGACCATCCTGGTCACCGAGAACGGGTCAGAAGGCCGGCTCTACCGGGTCGACATCCAGAGCAACAGTGACAGCCTCACCTTCGATCGGCCGGTCTATCTCGGCGGCGGTTACACCCACGACCTCCTCGCCTACGACGGCAACGGCCACCTGTTCGGCATCACCGGCGGAACTCTGCGCCGCTACACCATCAACGCGGCCAAGCCCACGGTCAGCGATATCAGCGACAACACCAAGATCGGCGACGGTTTCACCCTCAAGGCCCTGACCGCCACCGGCCCCGGCTGGATTCTCGGCACAACGACTGACGGCAGGCTGATCTCTTACCGGATCAACGGCGCCGGCTCCTGGCAGAGGTACCAGCTTCGCGACACCACCTGGCAGGTCTTCGACCATCTCCTGTCGCCCGGCGGGGGCGTGTACTACGGCCACCGGAGCGAGGGCTCCCTCTTCCGCTACGACGACGAGAACCCGTACGACGGCCGGGGCGCCGACCTCCGCGGCCAGGGTGCGATCGACACCACAGGCTGGACGCAAACCCTCCTGTCCGCCCAACCCGCCACTGTCAGCTGACCGAACAACCGACAGCCGCCGGAGAACCCCGGGTATCGTCCGAGGCCCTCCGGCATGGCCCGGCCCTCGATGCCTGACTCCACGGTGGCGGCATTGACGACAACCCGATCGGGGCACGTCGGATCGGTCTGAGGTCACGGCCCGGGAGCCGTACGCGGCAGAGCTGGAAGATCTTTTCGGCAAATCCGCTGCACAAGATCAAGTGGAAGCCGCCCAAGAGCACGGAGACGGTGGACCCTCGCGTCGTGGTGAATCACCGCCAGGCGCAAGAGCTGCTGACCGCGGTGACCTATGTCGGCCGACGTGGCAGAGGCCGGCGGCTCATAGCCCTCTTCGCCTGCACGTACTACGCCGCCCTCCGCCCGGCCGAAGCGGTGGGCCTCCGCGTCCAGGACTGCCACCTACCCACCGAGGGTTGGGGACGGCTGACGATCGACGGGTCCCGCCCCGAGGTCAACACGCAGTGGACCGACACCGGGAACGCTCACGTAGAACGCGGCCTCAAACACCGGGGCAGGTAGGACGTCCGCCCGGTGCCCATCCCTCCCGAACTGGCCAGGATCCTTCGCGAGCACCTCGCCGAGGACGGAACGGGTGAAGACGGCCGGATCTTCCGCAGTGAACGAAGGGGTGTCATCGCCTCAACCGCGTACACAGAGGTGTGGCAGGCCGCTCGGCTCCTGGCCTTCACCCCCGCCCAGGTCGCCTCTCCGCTCGTGAGGCGTCCCTACGATCTCCGGCACGCAGCGGTGTCGCTGTGGCTCTACGCGGGCGTGTCAGCCCCCGACGTGGCCGAACGAGCCGGCCACAGCGTCGATGTCCTCCTGCGGGTCTACGCCAAGTGCATCGACGGCCAACAGGAGATCGCCAACAAGCGGATCGGCAACGCCCTCGCCGCATGACCTACACCCTGACCCCACCCAGAGCCCCGCCCACCACCGGGCTCTCGTTCTTGGCCACGCATTGGCCGCAAATCAGGCGCTGACCAGCGGAAACGCCGCCAAGATCATTGCACGCATATTGGTGAACCAGCAACAAACGAGCCACTCAGCGTGGCATCCGGCTGCATACCCCTGAAATGCAGACGAGGCCCCGTAGGGCCTCTGAGCTGCACTTACTGCCAGTGGCAGGTGCAAGGTTCGAACTTGCGCAGGCTGAGCCGACGGTTTTACAGTCCCGTCGCAATCATGCACTGAGTGCGTGTTTGAGAAGATCGTTCATGTCGGCGTCGCGGCGTAACGAACGGCACGGATGCCTAGCCGCAGCCTTTCACACGCAATCCCATAGGAAGCGGCCCTCCTTTCCATTCGGCGAGACGAAGGCCCAACCTGCCCCCCACCCACTTCGGCTCCAGGTGTAATAGCAAGGCACGACCTCTTCCGAGACCCCATGCTCGGTCAGTCCGTCGACGGGCAGCCAATCCTCCAGCTCTGACGTGAGCTGAACCACCAGCGTCCAGCCCTTTTCCGGATACCGCTCATCGTGTATCCAATCCGGTTCCACCCCAGGGCCACCGAGGAACACTGACGTATCGTGCTCCGCCAAACGGGGCAGATGGTCCACGCACGCCGCAGGCCCCTCGGCCTGCGCCCGTACGGTTACGAAGTCTGGGATACGACCGCCCGGTTGGATCACCACCGCGTTGTCACCGCCCTCGGGTAGCCCGGAGAGATCTTCATCGCCCATGAACACATAAGCCAGGCGGCCGCCGCCGAGCGTGAACTGGCCCAAGAACTGCATGGGTTCGCCGCTGATACGCGAGAATGGCCACTGCGGCTCCTCCAGCCACACCGGCTGCCCGCCGATCTTGGTCACCGGCTCACTTATGGGCCCGTCAGCGGAGACGAACTCAAGGCGGGCGCCAGGCTGGAACATGGATACCTCTTGCGGTTTGCACGGTGGGCAATGAGGACGGGACATGTGCGGGGATGACTGCGTGTTATGCGAATATCGTTTGTGTGGTCCGTCAGCCGCAGATGTAGCGAGGTTGGCGTCGAGCGGGGCCTCCTCGGGTGAGGCGGCGGGCCATGCCAGCGATGGCAGCCCAGCGGATGATCGCCTCGGAGACGGCGGGGATGCGCTCGTAGTCGCGGGCCAAGCGGCGGCAGGCGGTCAGCCACGCCAGCGTCCTCTCTACCACCCACCGGCGGGAGATGACACTGAAGCCGCGCTGATCAGCAGGCTTGCGCACGATCTCCAGGGTGGTGTATGGGGTGTCACGGGCCCAGTCCACCAGCCGTCCCGCGAAGCCCTGGTCGGCGAAGACGTGCCGGATCGGGATGGTCAGGTACGCCGACAGCAGGGCGGTCTTGGCGCCATCGCGGCCCTGCCAGCCAGCCGCCATCACCGCGACCGTGACGAGCGGGCCAGTGGTATCGGTGATGATGAATCGCTTGCGGCCGTTGATCTTCTTGCCCGCATCGTAGCCCCGACCATCACGCCCCACGGTATCGGCGCCTTTGACGCTCTGAGAGTCGATGATGCCGGCCGACGGCTCGTCGTCGCGACCGGCTTGGCGGCGGGCCTTGACGCGCAGTTCGGCCGGCAGCGCCTCGGTGACGCCGGCGGCTTCCCACTGCTGGAAGTACCAGTACACGGTCTGCCAGGGCGGCAGGTCGGTAGGCAGGTACCGCCACGGGCAGCCCGAGCGCACCACGTACAGGATCGCATTGACGATCTCCCGGCGCGGATGCTTCTCCGGGCGCCCGCCGGTGCTCGGCTCGGGAAGTAACGGCTCGATCAGCTCCCACCGCGCATCGGTCAGGTCCGAGGGGTAGCGATTTGGTGGCATCCGGCCACCCTGATGGGCATCCGCACCAGCCGTCACGTCGCCACGCCGGGCATGAATGATCTTCTCAAACAAGCTCTGAGCTGCGGGTCCTCCATGCACTGCAAAAACTTGGCCGCATATTGGCCGCGATCTCCCTGCCATCTGATCCAGGATGCAGCTCACAAGCCCACCAATCGCGCGATGCCAGGGCGCTTGATGTACCTACTCGACGGCGAGGTCCCAGCGACACGATACGAGGATCCGGTCAACTATCCTCCCACCGTCGAGGATATCGCCGCGGCATCGCGATCGGTTACTCGGAGGCGGCCAGGACGACTCGTCCATGAAGCGATCAGAATCAATTCGGTCTCAGGTCCTCGGAATACTCTCCACCTTCACCGTGCGGCCTGTGGAATTGAGGTCATGCAAGGCAAACGGCTACATGATTCCATTCCAATACTGCTCACTGCTGCTACAGCGGCAGCAGTCTCAGCGATGGCCACAGTCATGATGATCCGGAGAAAACCTTGCTCCCCTGAGTCTGCGGCCACGCTGCCGGAAAACAAAAAGGTGATCCAACATACCGAGGCTCCTCCCCAAAAGAAGTTAACCGTAGCTGGCGAACAGTCGGAGCCACCACCTCCGACCAGGCACAGATGGTGCTGGCTGCGTTTGGCGGCGGCAATATCATTACTGGTGGCCACGATCGTAGTAGCCGGCACTGCTGCCCTGATAGGGCAGGAGGATGTGGCGCATTTACCCTGGACGCTGTGGGGGATGGGGATCGCCGTGTTGGCATGCGCGCTCTTGGCCGGCCTATCCGCTTTCGACTCATTGCGCCGCAAGGGGAGGTGCGGCCGGGTACGAAGACCCGGACAGGAGTCACCAGCGGCGGGAGCCGAATCGGCGAAAGGGCTGGTATTCGTTGCGATTTTAATCGCGTTCGTCTTGTGGGCTTTCAGCGAAGAGATCCTCGAGGCGATCGGTGACGCCGTTAATCCTGGTCAGACCGATCGGATCGGCGTTGAATATCTTCTGCCAGGAATCGACGTGCTTCTCATGCTGGCCGTGTTTGCAGCTACCCGACGTGAAGCGCATGCGGGCTGGCCGGTCTTGTGGGGGTGGGCGTGGGTGAGCGTCGGGTGCAGCCTGGCCGTCGACCTTGGCTCGCTAGCGCTCCCGGAAGGAAACCTACTGATCGATCTGGGCACGTCGGTTATCTATAGCGCGATCTTGCTGGTCCTGACAGCGGCCGCGATCGGCGTTAGTCCTCTTGTGGTCATTCCGCGCTCGAGACGCTCGGTAAAAGATAAAGAGCCTGGAGGGAAGGACGAGTGGGAGCGCTTCCGGGTGGCGCTTCCGCTACTGGTGGGAACCTTCGTGGCGTATGTAACGTCGTCGCTATGGACTCAAGAATTCGAACGTAACGGCGTCTACACAGGAGGTGTCGATCAGGAGTACTTCGCCCAGTTGAGCCAAATCGTCCCACTATTGCTGATCGCCGTAGGATTGGAAGCCGGACTTGTTAAGCGCATGCTGCGCGGAGTGGTGGAGCGTGCGGTGGTTCTCGTGACTATGACTATTCTATGCTTGGGCGAGGTGCTCGCGATCTCCGCGCTCACCAAATCGAAGTTGAACGGGTGGCACGAGTACATCGCGTTCATCGGGACGGCCGAGGCATGCTGCGTGGCGCTGGTGGCGCTAGTTTGGGCCCTGGTTGATGCTGCAGCAGACGGGGCACGACGTGGCCGACCGGGCGGCGGTGCGGGCCATGGCGGCAGGGGAGATGGAACTGGTCGGGATCGCCGTGCACGGGGGACGGAACGGCGTGGATAAGGCACTGAAGGGCCTGACGCTCCACCCCTGAGCACGCCCCCGCTTATGACCGGATGGGGATCTGGTAATAGGTACGGGGCGACGTCCACCATTCCCGGTCGGCGAAGCGCCCCGTAATCCGCCCCGCCACGCAGAACATCAGGTGCGCCTCACGGGCGGTGCCGCTCCTCCTGCCGAGTTCCAGCCCCGCCGTGTAGGGCCGGTAGTCGGGAAGCTCCATGTCCCCGCCTTCCTCGTAAGGTGGGGTGACATCACCGAGCCGCTCTCCGTCGTAGTTCAGATACAGCGGCTCAAGCCCTTCCCCCACCTCTCCCGCGTTGTACATCTCGAAGACCCGCCGCTTGCCCAGATCCCGGAGGGCGGGGTGGAACGAGTACATGCCGAAGACGAACAGGTGGGTCCAGCCGGGCGCGTGCGGGCCCATCCAGACGCCCTGGGGGATCGTGTCCCAGCGGGCCATCAGCGTGCGCAGGTCGCACTCCATGCGGGAGGCCGGATCCACCTTGATCTGTTCTGAATCCATGGTTCCTACCTTGCTCGGCCGGGAGTTGCGGGGCCGCATCCTCGTGGATGTCTCCCGCCCAGAGGTCAACGTACGGTGGACCGACACCGGCGACGCCCACGAGGAACGCGGGCTCAAGCACCAGGGCCACGACGATGTCCGCCCGGTGCCCATCCCGCCCAAGCTGGTCCGAATTCTTCGGCAACATATCGAGGAGTTCGGCGGCGCCGAGGATGGCCGGCTGTTCCGCAGCGAGCGTGGTGGAGTCATGACCTCGACGGCCTACACGGAGGTCTGCAAGAGGCCCGGAAGCTGACCCTGACGCCCGCCCAGTTCGCCTCACCCCTCGCTCGTCGTCCATACGACCTGAGGCACGCGGCAGTGTCCCTTTGGTTGAACGTGGGTGTGTCCGCCCCTGATGTAGCCGAGCGAGCCGGGCACGGTGTGGACGTGCTCCTCAGGGTCTATGCCAAGTGCCTCGACGGCCAGCAGGAGATCGCCAACAAGCGGATTGAGGACGCTCTCCCCGAATGATCAACCAGCATCACCCTGAAGGGTCCCGGAACGCCAACGGGGCCCTTCGCCGTTCCCACGCCCGAGCATTCCGCGAATCCTCCGGATCATGGCCTCCGACCAGGGGAAACGCTCCAAGATCCATTCCGGACATATTCCGGGACCTGCGACAACAGGCCGCTCACGGCGACATCCGGCTGCATGACCCCTGAAATGCAGAAGAGGCCCCGTAGGGCCTCTGAGCTGCGCTAACTGCGTGTGGCAGGTGCAAGGTTCGAACTTGCGTAGGCTGAGCCGACGGTTTTACAGCTCGTGACCTGTCGGGCAGCAGAACGGTCTTCCACCAGTGATGCAAGCGTGCCTCTCGGTCGTGTAGGCCGTGATCATTGCACGTATATGGCACGGCGGTCCGGGTGATAATCCCTAACAGGCCCGCTTCCGAGGAGCAGCTACTCAGGGGGTTCGGGCTTACTGGTCCTCGAACCCTACGCACAGCTCAGACGCCGCCCAGACTCCGGAGCATCCTGTGCCTGACGACGTGACAAGTCATAAGTCGCCATACCTGCGACTTCAGGTCGACTACGTCGGTCGTTTGGGGGTCGAGGTCGGCATCTTCGTCGCCGTCGACCACCTGCGACGCAAGAACTTGCTCACACCGGAGGAAGAAGAACTCTACTTCGACATCGACGACTGGTTCCGCGAGCACCTGCCCGAGCCGCCGTTCTATGCCGATGGGAACTCCATCGGCGCGATCACGTGGTTCAAGAGCGCCCCCACGGGCGCGATGCTCGCCCGTCTGGAGCCGTTGCGGGATCTACTGACGGTGCACGGCGTGCGATGCGACCTCGTACGCGCAAGCAACCCCGGCAAACTGATCTACGAGGACGAGTACCAAGTCGGCGTGATCCCCAGGATCAGAAAGCCGGTATCACCACTGCCAGCTGGTGTCACGCTTGGACCGACCACCTCGGGTTCCAAGCGGCACCTTGCCCGCCAGGCACCGGAAACCAGATGAGCCGATGGACTTGCCTCGGCTCGGAAGCGGACCGTAACCACGTTATCCGGTGAGCCGTGCTGAGGAACGAAGCACGGATCGACGATCGCCCCCAGCTGCGTACGGTGGCCCGCCATGCAGAGGCGATCGTGAGGGCTGTATCTGCGCGGCGGCGTGGCAACCCCGGCCGAGGCGTTCGGTCAGTACGGTGGGGCCGGCGTGCGGCGCCCGGCCCGCAGACCCGCGCCGTCCGGGACCGGCCTCCAGGCCGCACGCCCGGACGGCGGGCGGGCGGAGGGCCGGGGGTACGGCGGCGCGCCGCGCCGCCGTCTTGATCCTTGTCAGAACAACTCGGCAGTACGGCCAACAGCAGTTGCATCGTGCTTCGCCGCCTTCGCCCGGCGGTCAGCGAGGAAGGCCTGGACGGTCTCAACCCGTCCGACAAGAGCTGCAGCGAACGCGGCATAGCTTGCCATGCTCAGTGGTTCCTTATGCGTGCGAATGCTATCGATATAGGTCGTCGTCAGGAACCATCCGGCATCGTACACTTCCTTCAACAAGAATCGCCTAATCATCTCCCGATAGCGGTCTTCATACGACATTCCGGGAAAATCCGAATCGACGTCGAACTTTGCGTGCGTTTCACGGTTCTTCTGGGTAGTCTCGTCATCCTCTTGAAGAATGAATACGTAGCCCAACCAAGGAGCGAGCGGCCCAAATGCCGTGTTATACTCCTGTGCAGCTCTCGTATCAGTGGCAGTGCCGAGGGCTTCTTCGAATCTGTTGTTGATGTTTTTGGCTACACTACCTAGTTGTGATTTGAACTCAATTGCGGCGACCAGAACATCCTCGCAGATGACAACTAAGTCCCACTGCTTGCGGGCACGATAGTAGCCGGGCAAATATGGCTTGCCCGCGAAGATGCATTTCGGCGGAATGCCAGCTTTTATGAGCTCTTGCCGCACAAGGTCTTCGAAACCTTTCATGTGAAGATTCGCTTGAACACTCTTCGTGTCGCGATTGGTCCAGAAGACATCAAGCGCCTTGTCGATCTGCTCCGCGTGCACCCGTGGCACTCCCTTCGGCCCTCTCCGTTGGGTTCCGAATGCGATCAAGAGTACCGGTGGGCGTCCATCGATCAAGCCGAAGTGAAACATCGACCGCTTTCGCTACACCTCGTGTCCTTCGGTAACTGTCAGGCACGGCCGCTCGCCATTGATCACTACATCCCCGTAAGGTGGCTTCCGTGAAAGCTCAAACTCTGTTTCCGCAGCTCACCGCGTCAGCTTCCCTAGCACACATACCTGACGAGGCAGTGGAACACGGGGAGGTCTTCACCCGACGCTGGGTGGTCAACACCATCCTTGACCTCGTCGGTTACACGCCAGATCGAGATCTCGCGGCGCAGCGTTTGACCGAGCCGGCCTGTGGAGCTGGGGCCTTCCTAGCCGTCATCGCTGAGCGCGTGAGCCAAGCCTGCCATGAGCATGGGCGGGGCATCCTCGACGCCGCCGACGCAGTCATTGCCTTCGACCTACTGCCAAGAAACGTAGCTAGAGCGCGAGACCTCGTTGAGCATACGCTCCGAGAGACTGGCTGGAAATCTAACGTGTCAAGTAAGGTGGCATCAGCCTGGGTCCGGCGTGGTGACTACCTCCTTGACCAGGCCACGAGTGCGACACGCACGGACTTCGTCGTCGGCAACCCCCCATACATCCGCCTCGAGGACGTGCCCGACGCCCGCATGGACCTCTACCGAACCCTGTATCCCACGATGGTAGGTCGGTCAGACATATACATTGGCTTCTTTGAAGCTGGTCTCCAGTCCCTATCAGAAGGCGGCCATCTCGGCTTTATATGCGCTGACCGCTGGATGCGCAATCAGTACGGCCGAGAACTGCGGAAGTTGGTAGCCAAGAGCTTCGCCCTCGATGTATGTATAACGATGCACGATGTGGACGCCTTTGAGGAGCAGGTAGCTGCGTATCCGGCCATTACGGTCCTGCGACGAGGAGAACAAGGAACCGCTGTCGCGGTAGAGACTTCGCGCAACTTCAACGGTACGGCGGCTCATGAGCTCACAGAATGGATTGGCACAAGGAAGGGCGATGTAAAGCGGGCTGCAACGTATGAGGCTGCACGACTCCCTCACTGGTTTCCGGGCGACGACCTGTGGCCTACCGGATCTCCAGCCCGCTTGGCCCTGCTCGAAGAACTCACGAAGCGATTCGTCCCGCTTGGCAGTAGGGACTCAGAGGTCCGCATCGGGATCGGCATCGCCACCGGCGCCGATCGAGTTTTCATCACCCAGGACGCCGATGCCGTCGAGCCTGAGAGGCTATTGCCCCTTGCCATGGTCCGTGATACTTCGACCGGCCAGCTCAAATGGTCGGGAAACTATCTCATCAATCCGTGGGACGAGAGCGGCCACTTGGCCGACCTCGACACCTTTCCGCGTCTCAAAGAATATTTCCTCCGAAATTCCGCCGCACTAAGGAAACGCTACATCGCCAAAAAGAGTCCAGCTAAGTGGTACAAGACCATCGATAAAGTCGAGACGGGTCTAGCCGAGCGACCGAAGCTACTGTTTCCCGACATGAAGCTTAGTAGCCATCCAGTCCTCGACAGAGGCGGGTACTATCCGCACCACAACCTTTATTTCGCGACGTCAGATGTCTGGGATCTAGAAGTCCTTGGCGGGCTCCTGCTCTCCAAAGTGGCTGAAGCGTTCGTGGATGCTTATGCGGTCAAAATGCGCGGCAGGACATTGCGTTTTCAGGCTCAATATCTGAGGCGCATCCCAGTTCCCCTCTATCGGGATATCACTACAGCTCAACGCGAACGCCTGAGAGAGGCTTTTTTGAACCGAGATGTCTTGGCAGCTACGGAAGCTGCTACGGAAGCATACGGCCTTGAGGAGTGGCCAAGCTGAACAGACTCAATCGAGGAGTTCCGGACGACGATTCGTGAGGGCTCGATGTGCTGCTACGAACCGCTCATGGAACTCCTTGGCAAGCTTCTCCTGCCGATAACGCTGCCGCAGGACTCGATCTAGATCTCCCGCACGATTGACTAGGTCCGTCAGCGAACGCCGATCAATATCGAAGGCAACTATGCCGTGTTCTACAGCGACATCAAGTTCTCCGCGTCGAGCGTTGACTATCCCAAGGTCTATGTGTGCGTCGGCGACGCGCATTGGGGCGTTAGAGGTGCCGTCGGGGCGAGTGTGCATCTGGATGGTTTCGCGGGCGTGTTCCTCAGCGCGGTCATCATCGCCCAGCCATGTGTAGCAGGTGGCGGCGTAGAAGACCCACTTGGCGTGGTCGAAGACGAAGTGGTGGTCGGGGTGGTCAGGCATGGGCAGGGTGTTGAGGACCTCGGCTCCGCGCGTGAGGGCACGGTCGGCTTCGCGGCGGTCGCCGATGCGGGCCAGGCCGCGGGCTTCTTGGAGGGTGAGTTGGACCATGGCGCTGCTGGTGCCGGCGACGGCCTGGCCCATCCGGGCAGCAGTGACGACGTCCTCGAAGCGGCCTTCCACGAGCGCGAACCAGGCTGACATCTCGTGCGCCCACCCCATCAATTCTCCGTGCTCAACTTGGCGGCCCATCTCGAAGGCGGCGCGGCGGGCGGTCTCGGCCTCTTCCCTCTCCCCCAGGTCGTAGTGGACGCAGCCGAGCAGGGCGGTGAGCCAGCCGGTGATGACGAGGAGTTCGCGGTGCTGGGCCAGGGTGAGGCGTCCGGAGAGCAGGCGGTTGATCTGGGCCAGGCGCTTTTGGGTGCGGTCTCGTAGCGTTCCTGCGGGTACGACCGGGTAGGCGCGGCAGAGCAGGTCGACGGCTTCGGCGAGGGCTTCCAGGGTGCCGGTGCCGACGTCGGATGCTTGGAGTTGCTGGGCGAGTTCCATGGTGCCGTACAGCTCGGCCTCGGCTCGGAGGGCGTCGGCGGGAATGACCTGGGCCTCGATGAGGCGGCTGTTGGTCTGTCTGGTCTGGGAGAACCCGAGGGCTTCCGGCTCCAGGCCGGTGAGCTGGGTCAGGGCGAGCCGGTATGGCGTGCGGGGCCAGCGGACTTCGCCGGCCTCCCAGCGGCGGACCCGTTCCTCGTCGCATGCCAGGTGTTCGGCGATGCCTACCGGGGTGGCGTTGATGCGGTCGGCCATCTCCGCGCGGGTGAGGCGATGCTCGTTGCGCCAGGCGCGTAGTCGCACGTTAGGGACGTAGTCGGGCATCTTCGGGTCTTCCTCCCGGCTGGGGGCTCGAAAGGGGAAATGAGGGGGCCGTTCAGGGGTCCTGCTCAGACTCGGTTGCCGGTGGACTTGTCATCAGACAACCACGGTACGTCACGCGGCCTCCCGCCACAGGGAACGCCGGTTGAACGAGGAGATTGGCGACGGTGATCCGGCCAGACGAGATGAGCAAGACGTCGCCGTGCCCCGGCTGCCGGGGACGCGGGATCAAGCTGCGCGACTCGCGCCGTGCGCTCCTCATCGGCGACTGCGACACAGATCAGACCCCTAATGAGGAGCGGGAGTGTCTCGACTGCCTCGGAGACGGCCAGGCCGAAGGGAACGGGAAATGAATTCGATCATGCGGGCGGCGATGGCCGGCTTCCCACCTGTCCAGCAAGAAGGTGATCTGCTCGTCCGGCTGCGCGATGAGCTGACGAAGCTGGGCGTCAATGCCGAGTTGCGCGACAACAACTCCGCGCTCATGGTGCACAAGCGGGAGCCGGGGTTGCCGGTGTGGGTGTTCGTCGGGTTCGGCGGGGCTTACTACTCCTGGCAGAGCGCCGAGCAGCGGCACCCGACCTCCGATCCGGAGGGCGCGGCGAAGCTTCTGGCCGCATCCGCCGCCAGGTGATGACCGGCGCGCCGAGGCATGCGCGGTCCCTGTCGGAGGGGGTAGGGATCGCGGCCGCCGTGCCTCGTCGCGTCACCACCGGCAGGCAGCCTCAGCGGTGGCTCCCGTGGCGTTCTTTCCCCGCCCGGCCGCTATGCTGCCTGCCGGTTCTCATGTACGGCTCCCCGCCTTGGCTCAACTGCGTGGACAGTGCGTGGTTCGCCGGTTACTCTCAAACTTGGTAAAACAACCTGTCGGCTGTTGGACGGTCATGATGTCGCTTGAGTCCGTGCCGCCTAAGTATGCGCAGCTTGTGCAGACTCTTCAGAGGCGCATCGAGGCAGGAGCCTACCCACCGGGCACGCTGCTCCCGAGCGAGAACCAGCTCATCCAGGAGTTCGGCGTCTCCCGTCCCACCGTGGTCGCCGCCCTTCGCGTGCTGCGTGAGCAGGGCTGGATCGAGTCCCAGCAGGGCAAGGGCCGCTTCGTACGCGGCCGACCGGCCATGGCCTCCATCGAGCAGAAGCGGCCCGGACAAGCGTACCTGACCAACCCCGAAGCCGGCACCAGCGGCGAGGTCGTCGAAGTGGGCTCAGTGACCGCCCCTAATCGTGTCGCCACACTGCTCGATCTCCAGCCCAAGAGCAAGGTGTTCGTCCGGCGGCGGCTGATCGTGCGTGAGGGCGAATCGACCGAGCTGGTGTCGCTCTGGCTGCCGCTGGATCTCTCCTCAGGTACGGACCTCACCAGCGATGAGCCGTTGCGGCAGGGGTTCCGGGAGCACCTTCAGGCGCGTAAGGGCGTTCGGTTCGATCACATCGTGGAGCAGATCACCGCGCGCATGCCCACATCTGATGAGGTCAAGCAGCTCGGCATGCCGAAGAACGTCCCGCTCCTGGCCGTGTTCGGCGCCGTCCGTGATGCCTCCGGCCGGCCTCTTGGTGTCGTCGAGGTTCTGCTGCCTGCTGACCGGCACGAACTGGAAGACGCCTACCCGGTCGCCTGACCCGACAGTCCGGCTATGTGCAGCGCCAGTCCCAATCGCTGGGGCTAATGTCGATGACCTCCACGGTGACCTTCCGACCGTCTCCTGGGTCTTCACCGAACCGCAGAGACACCTGCGCTTGTTCGTCGTTGTCGGCCCCGCGGATGCGAGCCTTGTTGTAGTAGGTGCGGATCTCGCCCTGAGACAGGCCGGTCTGCAGCACTCGCCGTACGCGGTACTCGCAGTAGTCGCCGTTCCCTCCCGAGATCTTGCCGAAGGTCGCTCGGGCACTGCCTTCGCTCTGCGTCTTGGGCGGAAGCGGATGAGCAAGGACGCGCTCGCGGAAGTCGTCGAAGCGGGCATCGTCGCGCCACATGGGGATCTGGTACAGCAGGAAAAGCCCGATCAGCGGGACGATCACCACCACGGATAAGCAGCCCCACAAGATTCGCACCAGATCCTCCTTATATGTCGGGCCATCGGCTTGGGTGCCTGTCTATCGCAGTGGTGACACGCACGTCACCTCTCACCTAGTCACTTGACCTAGCAAGCTACGGAGAGTTATCTTCCGACTACTTGGTAGGTCGAGTGCCTGTCATCCAAGAGAGGAACCGTAGTTATGGCTCTGCAAGGCCCCATCCCTGTCACCTTCGCCATGGTTTTCCCGCACGGCTGCTACATCGTCGGCGAGGTCGAGCCCGTCAAGGACTTCGACGCCTCGACGAACGGCCGGTTCGTGCAGGCCCGCGATAAGCAGACCGCTGAGTTGGTCTGGCAGGTCGCGGTCATGGACGGTGACCCGACCCTCAAGCCCGCCCAAAAGACCGTGGCGGTCAAGATCCTCGCGCCGGTCCAGCCGGTGCCGCCGCAGCCCATGCCGGGGCTGCCGTTCACGCCGGTCGAGTTCGACGGCATGTCCGTCACCCCGTACGTCAACGCGGCCGGACGGCTCGCGTACTCGATCAAGGTGCGGGAGATGCACGCACCTCGCCAGCTCAACCAGCCCGCTCAGAGCAAGGCTTCGGCCGGAAAGGAAGCCGCCTAAATGACCCGACGCCGTACGCCACGTAACAGCGTGATCCGGCTGACCACCGGGCACGCCGCCCACACGCTCAACCACCCCTTCCCGCGCCGTCAGCCCGTCCTGGCGCTCGACTTCGGCACCACCTCCGTCCTGGTCACCACCCACGGGGCCGTCACGAAGGAGGACCTGGAGTTCGCGCGCCAGCTCGCCCGCGAAGCATCGCGCTTCGCCCGCTCGCTGGAACGCAGCTTCTACGGCCTCCCGGACGGGCGAGGGGTGGCGGCATGAGCGAGCACCGGCCCTACACCTACGTCACCTTGTCCATGCAGCCCGACTCCGCGCCGCACGTCGGCGTCTCCTTCCACACCGCGCGCCTGAAGGTGCGTTCCGGGCTCCTGCTCAGCAACCCGCGCCCCTACCTGGACTTCGCCTCGCACGAGGCGAACGTGCACATCTCCACCACCGGGGCCGGACCGGTCACCGACGACGACCTGACCATCGCCCGCGAGATCTTCAGCGCGACTGCTCGCTACCTGGCCGACTGCGAGCAGCTACACGCCGAACAGGCCACTAAGGACGCCGGCGACACGGCGGCCTGACAGATAAGGCGGGGCCGCTGGAAGCGGCAACTTCCGGCGGCCCCTCAGTTCTCCCCTGACTCCACATCACGAGAGGTACCCAGCTTATGTTCAAGCGGCTGCCTGGCGACGAGGCGCGCAACCTCGTCTCCACCACGCCCGACACGGCCGTCGTCTTCCGACCGGCCGTGCTCAAGACACCCGCCATCATCACCTTCCTGGTCTACGGCTGGCGCTTCCTGTCAGCCCTCGTCCGCACAACCTGGCGGCATCCGGTCGCCGTCGCCGTTTCCGTCGTCCTCAGTGGCATCTGGTACTGGTACGGCTGGCCCGCTGCCGCATCCACGCTCGGCCTCGTCGTGCTGTCCATGCTCGCCTGGGCCTGCACCGACGGCGACTCCTTCGCCCGTCTCGTCGGCTGGCGGCTGCTGGCCTGGTGGCGGCTCATGTCGGTCTACCGCCGCCACTGGCACGGCGTCATGGACGTCTCCGGCCTCGCCAAGCGCGTCAACGGCCACGTCTACATGCCCCGCCTGCTCCGCGTCACCTGCGACGGCTGGGCCGACCGCATCACCGTCCGAATGCTCGGCGGACAGGCGGTCAAGGACTGGTCCGACCGCATCGACAACCTCACCCAAGGCTTCGGCGCCACCTCCTGCCGCGTCGCGCTCATCAAGGGCGGCCGACTGCTGCTGACCTTCCCACGAAGCGATCCACTGGCTGCACCGATGCCCGCCCTGCCCATCCCGGACGAACCATCGGTCGGACCGATCGAGATCGGCAAGCAAGAAGACGGCCGACCACTCCGGCTCAAAGTCCACGGCACCCACATCCTGATCGCGGGCGCGACCGGGGCCGGCAAAGGCTCGTTCCTGTGGGACACCATCCGCGGCTTGCTCCCCGCCATGCGCGCGGGCCTGGCCGAAGTCTGGGCGCTCGACCCGAAGCTCATGGAGCTGTCCTACGGACGTGAACTGTTCCAAGGCCGCTACGCCGCCGACCCGGCCGACTGCGCCGACCTGCTCGACGAGGCGGTCAGCGTCATGCAGAAGCGGGCCGCCCGATTCGCCGGCCTCCAGCGCTCCCACGTGCCGACCATCGAGGACCCGTTCGTCCTGGTGCTCGTGGACGAGGTGGCGTTCCTGACCGCCTACCAACCCGACCGGCAACTCCGGCAGCGCATCTCCGCCGCCCTGGCCACCCTCGCCACCCAAGGCCGCTCGGTCGGCGTCGGCGTCATGGCCGCCCTCCAGGACCCACGCAAGGAGGTCATGAACATCCGCAACCTGTTCCCCGACAAGATCGCGCTGCGGCTCGACGAATCCGAGCAAGTGGACATGGTGCTCGGCGACGGCGCACGCGACCGGGGCGCCCTGGCCGACTACATCTCACCCGTCCCGGAACTGGGCGCGGGCGTCGCATACATGCGCCTGGAGACCTCACCCGAACCGATCCGGGTCCGCGCCGCCTACGTCTCCGACACCGACATCCGCGCCATGGTCGCCTACTACGGGCAGGCCGCATGACTCACCTGCTCCATGGCCTGCGCTGCGCCACCTGTCTCGCCTTGAACGTTCTCTGGCTCGACCCCGTCCGCGGCCTGGTCGAGTGCTCCGAGTGCGGCCAGACCGCGCTCATCGTCACCGACCCCGACGAAGGGAGGACCGCATGACCCATCCGCACGACCGCGCCCTCCCCCGGGCCGTCCGACAGGCCATGCCGATGGCCCGCGACGTGCTCGTAGAGGTCGCCAAGCAACACGGCGTCTGCATCCGCCCCATCCCGCTCAAGCGCCTCGACGTCGTCACGGGCAAGTCCGAGATCATCGATGTACCGTGCGGGGCCACCCTCGACAGCAAGTGCCCGCCTTGCGCAAAGCGCAACAAGCAGCTCCGCAAGGCCCAGTGCCGCGAAGGTTGGCACCTCGACGCCGAACCCACCATCACACCCGACGAGGCCAACGACGAACAGCGCTGGCTCGTGGAGTTCCGCGCCGACTACCAAGCCCAGCGCGATGCCGCCGAAAAGGCCGGCGACGACACCACCGAACTCGACGCGATCCTCACCGGCCTGGACGAGGAGATCAACGCCGCAGGAATGCGCGGCAACGTCCTGGGCCGTACGACGTCCAAGCGCTCCCGCTCCACCCGGCGACGGCAGGACGCGCCCGACCTGCCCAAGCGCAAGATGACCCACACCACCCTGGGACGCACCTTCCATGCGCCGGACGGCAAGACCTACCGGCCGTCCCTGTTCGTCACGCTCACCTTGCCCTCGTACGGCAAGGTTCGCGACGGCGCACCCATCGACCCCGACACCTACGACTACCGGCGCGCCGCACGGGACGCGCTGCACTTCTCCAAGCTGGTCGATCGCTTCGTGCAGAACCTGCGCCGCGTCGCGGGCTATGACGTGCAGTACTTCGCCTCCGTGGAGCCCCAGAAGCGGCTCGCCCCGCACCTGCACATGGCCATCCGTGGAACGCTCCCACGAGCCGAGATCAAGCAGATAGCCGCCGCCACCTACCACCAGGTCTGGTGGCCCCAAGCCGACGAAGTCGTCTTCGACGGCGACCACATGCCCATCTGGCAGGACGACACCGGCTACCTCAACCCGGCCACCGGCGAAGTCCTGCCCACCTGGGACGAAGCCCTAGGCGCACTCGACGATGACGCCGAACCGCTCCACGTCATCCGCTTCGGCGAACAAGTCGATGTCCAAGGCGTGCTCGCGGGCACTCCGGACGCCGACCAGTGCATCCGCTACCTGTCCAAGTACCTCACCAAGTCCATCGGCGACGCCCTCGACGGCGGCCAGGCCCAGCAACAGCACGCCACCCGCATGCTCGATGCGCTCCGCTACGAACCCTGCTCGCCCACCTGCCCGAACTGGCTGCGCTACGGCATCCAGCCCAAGGACGCCAAACCCGGCATGCAACCCGGCCGCTGCCGTGGCAAGGCCCACAAGCCCGACCACCTCGGCTACGCGGGCCGTCGCATCCTGGTCTCCCGAAAGTGGTCCAACAAGACCCTCGCCGAGCACAAACAGGACCGCCGCACCTGGGTCCTGGAAGCCCTCGGCCAGGCCGACGAACCCACCGACCCACACCGCTACGTCTGGCGCCCCGTCCCGGCCGGGGACGCCAACGTGCCGCCCCTCGCCGTCCGAATCCTCCGGTCCGTCCACGAACGCCAACGCTGGCGAGCCCACCTCCGCGAACTGGAGGCCAGAGCAGACGGCCAAGAACTTTCGGCAACCCAGGACGTGGGGAGGGCCGCATGACGGCACGAGACGAGCTGCTGACCGTCCGACAGGTCCTCGACGAACTCGGCGGCGTCTCCCGCCGGACCTTCTACCGCTGGCGTGAGGTCGGCAAGGCACCGGAGGGCATTCGCCTGCCCAACGGCGAACTCCGCATCTACCGCAGCGACCTCAACGCCTGGCTCGAATCCCTCCGGAGCGCCGCATGACGACCTCGTACGACGTGAAGTTCTTCGAGATCACCCGCAACAAGTCCAGCAAGACACCCTCGTACGTCGTCCGCTGGTCCGTCAGCCGCAAGCGCTCCTCGAAGACCTACCGCACCAAAGCCCTCGCCGAGAGCTTCCTGTCCGACCTACGCCAGGCCGCCAAGCGCGGTGAAGCCTTCGACGTGGACTCCGGGCTACCGATGTCCATGATCAAGGCCAAGGACGCTCGGAGCGTCCTGGAGTTCGCCCAGGCGTTCATAGAAATGAAGTGGCCACATGCGGCGGCCAAGAGCCGGGACAGCATGTCCGATGCCCTGGCGACGGTCCTGCCCGCCCTGACCAAGGACCGAGCGGGCCGCCCGGACGCCCGCGAACTGCGCACAGTCCTCCGTAAGCTCCTCCTCCTGCCCGAGGACAAGCGCCCGACTGTGCCGCAGCAGCACACCGCCGCCGTGGCCTGGATGAAGGCGGCCTCGCTCGACCTGGCCAGCCTGGAGGATGCCAAGACCGTACGGCTCTCCCTACACGCCCTGACGCTGTGCCTCGACGGCAAGGCGGCAGCCTCCACGACGATCGCCCGCAAGCGTGCCGTCTTCCACGCCCTCCTGGAGTACGCGGTAGAGCTGGAAGAACTTTCGGCAAATCCGCTGCACAAGATCAAGTGGAAGCCGCCCAAGACCACGGAGACGGTCGACCCTCGCGTCGTGGTGAACCCGCGCCAGGCGCAAGAGCTGCTGACCGCGGTGACCTACGTGGGCCGACGCGGCAGAGGCCGGCGACTCATGGCCCTCTTCGCCTGCATGTACTACGCCGCCCTCCGCCCGGCTGAAGCGGTGGGCCTTCGTGTCCAGGACTGCCACCTACCCGCCTCAGGCTGGGGACGGCTGACGATCGACGTGTCTCGACCCGAGGTCAACACGCAGTGGACCGACACCGGGGACGCACACGAGGAACGCGGCCTCAAGCACAGGGGCAGACAAGACGTCCGACCGGTGCCCGTCCCTCCCGAATTGGTCAAGATCCTCCGCGACCACATCGCCGAGTACGGAACGGCCAAGGACGGCCGGATTTTCCGCAGCGAGCGAGGCGGCGTCGTCGCCTCCACGGCGTACACGGAAGTGTGGCAGGCCGCTCGGCTCCTGGCCTTCGCGCCCGCCCAGGTCGCCTCTCCGCTCGCCAAGCGTCCATATGATCTCCGGCACGCGGCGGTGTCCCTCTGGCTCAACGCGGGCGTGTCAGCCCCGGATGTGGCCGAACGAGCGGGTCACAGCGTCGATGTCCTCCTGAGGGTCTACGCCAAGTGCATCGACGGCCAACAGGAGATCGCCAACAAGCGGATCGGCGACGCCCTCGCCGCATGACCCACACCTCAACTCCGCCCAGAGCCCCGGCCACCACCGGGGCTCTTGTTCTTGGCCGCGTATTGGCCGGAACCAAGGCTCGACCTGCGAAAACGCACTCAAGATCATTGCACGCATATTGGTGGACCAGCGACAACAGGCCGCTCAGAGCGGCATCCGGCTGCATACCCCTGAAACGCAGAAGAGGCCCCGTAGGGCCTCTGACCTGCAGCTACTGCTGGTGGCAGGTGCAAGGTTCGAACTTGCGTAGGCTGAGCCGACGGTTTTACAGACCGCTCCCTTTGGCCACTCGGGCAACCTGCCGTGCCATCCGCTCTCGCGGCGACAGACAGAAGAATAGCGGACTTCGGGGGTGCACGTGACACCGGTTTGTCCCGAGCCGGATCCTGATCGCTTCGTGTCTTGAGGAGGTAGGGGGTGGAGCGGCCTCTCGCGGCCTTTGTCCCATGAGGTGATCCGCTTGGGGGGCCGAGGCTGATCCCCAGGTTCCGATGGGCCGGGAGCTGGTCGTGAGGGTCTGGAGCAGGGGATTCGATGTGGTTGGTGAGAGGGCTGCGGGCGTGTTGGTGGGTGAGGGGGGTGGGTGTGTCGGCGGAGGTGGTATGCGCCGGCAGGTGCTGTGCGGGTGTGGATGGCGTCGCGTTGCTTGACGGGGTGGCCGGGAGGGGTGTGAGGGCGGGGGTGTTGTGGGTGTGAGGGGCGTGAATGGGGGGTTGAGGGTGGGGCAAAACGGGGTGAAACGGGGGCGGGGAGGGTGTGGGGTGGGTTGGGGGCCTGCACTGGAGGGCGATGCTGGCTAGGCTCGTTCGCTGGGTCCGGAGCGTTTCGGGGCTGGGCCTGAATTCATCGCAGCTGAGAGGATGTGTACTTTGGCCGATTCATCGTTCGACATCGTCAGCAAGATCGACCGCCAGGAGGTCGACAACGCTCTCAACCAGACGGTCAAGGAGCTCGGGCACCGGTTCGACTTCAAGGGCACCGGGGCGAGTATCGAGTGGTCCGGGCAGAACAACATCGAGATCAAGGCGAACAGTGAGGAGCGGGCTAACGCCGCGCTCGACGTGTTCAAGGACAAGGTGGTCAAGCGGGGTCTTTCGCTTAAGACGCTCGATGCGGGCGAGCCCAAGCTTTCGGGGAAGGAATACCGCATGGCGGTCGCCCTGAAGGAGGGGATCGATCAGGAGCATGCGAAGAAGATCTCCAAGATGATCCGCGATGAGGGGCCGAAGGGGGTCAAGGCTCAGATTCAGGGCGAGGAGCTTCGGGTGAGCTCCAAGAAGAAGGACGATCTGCAGGACGTCATCACGCTGTTGAAGGGCAAGGACCTGGACATCGCCCTCCAGTTCGTGAACTACCGCTAGCCAGCCAGGGCATGCTGTACGGCTCCGAAGTAGCACGAGCGTCGCGGAGAGCGGAGCGCATCCGGGGCACGGGGAGCGAAGAGGGCTTCGTCGTTATATGCCGGTATATGCCGGTGTATATCGGTGTAGATGTGTGGCGGGCTTCTTCTCTCTACCTCCCCTGTGTCCCGGGGCTGTCGTCCTCTCCCATGCCGCGGGCTTCCGGGTGATGTTCGAAGGGCCGTAATGCTGTTTTTGGGTTTGTTTCGATCGTATGCTCGGGAAACGTGACGAAGATCCCTCTGCGCCGGTTCACAGCACGTGTGCTGCCCGTTGACGGACACGACCGCGTACTGCTGCTGCACGGCCTCGATCCGGCCCAGCCCGAACGGCGGTTCTGGTTCACGATCGGGGGCGCCGTGGAAGGCGATGAGACGCCTCAGGAGGCCGCGGCGCGGGAACTGTATGAGGAGGTCGGAATTCGGGCCTCCGTGGAGGAGTTCAGCGGGCCGCATGCCGAGGCGCTGGTCGAGTTCGAGTGGAGTGAGTACGCCTTCACCCAGGATCAGGTCTTCTTCGCGATTCGGGTGAATGGTGGGGCGGAGGCCGTGTCGTTCGATCATATGGAGCAGATCGAGAAGGATACGACGATCGGGTATCGGTGGTGGAGTGTCGCTGAGCTGGAGGCCACCGAGGAGGTCGTTCATCCGGAGGATCTGCCGGTGATTTTGAAAAGGGTCGCGGCGGCCGACGGCGGTGGCGATCAGCGGCGGTAGCCGGCCATTCGCTCCAGGCGGGCGACTCGCTCCGAGGTGGGCGGGTGGGTGGAGAAGAGGCGGGCGAGACCGGAGCCGCTGAACGGGTTGGCGATCATCATGTGGGCGGCCGAGGTCAGGCGGCTGTTCTCCGGGAGCGGGAGGCGGCGGGCGCCCATCTCGATCTTGCGGAGGGCGGAGGCCAGCGCGAGCGGGTCACCCGTGAGTCTGGCGCCCGATTCGTCGGCCTGGAACTCTCTCGTGCGGGTGATGGCCATCTGCACCATGGTGGCCGCCACGGGGCCGAGGAGCATCATCAGCAGGGCGCCCACGAAGCCGGGGCCCTCGTCGTCGTCGGAGCCGCCGAAGAAGACGGCCACGTAGCTGAGCCAGGTGATCATCGTGGCCAGCGCGCCGGCGACGGAGGAGATGAGGATGTCGCGGTTGTAGACGTGGGACAGCTCGTGGCCGATCACGCCGCGCAGCTCGGCCTCGTCGAGCAGTTTCGTCAGTCCGTACGTGACGCACACCGCAGCTCGGCGGGGACTTCTGCCGGTCGCGAACGCGTTCGGCTGCACCGTCGGCGAGATGTAGAGGCGCGGCATCGGCTGGCGGGCCTCCGTGGAGAGCTCGCGGACGATGCGGTAGAGGGTGGGCTGTTCGACCTCGCTGACCGGCCTGGCACGCATGGCCGACAGGGCGATGCGGTCGGAGAAGAAGTAGGCGACACCGTTGCTCACCAGGGCGAGAACGAACGCGAACTGCGCGCCGGTGCCGCCGCCCAACCACGCGCCCACCGCGACAATCAACGCCGACAGCCCGCCGAGCAGAACGGCGGTGCGCAGGCCGTTGTGGTGCAAGGTTCCCCCCTTCGTGGTTCGGGTCCATACGTCCAACGACGATGACCCGGTTCTTCGTTCCCCGTTGTGCTCAGCCGAGGGCGGAGCGCGACTTGTCCACAGCCCCGGTGCTTGATCGGGGCGGGACCTACCTACCCGGAGGGGGACAAGGTGGTCAGGTCCAGGACGAGCTGGGGGGCGATCGAGAAGAGGACGGCGGCGGCCACGGCCAGGCCCATGGCCATGACCAGCCACGTGCTCGTGGCGCGCCGCGGGACGGTGGACGCGGCGGGGGCGAAGAGGCGGGCCGTCCAGATGGCGTAGTAGTAGAGGCCGATCACCGTGTTGACGGCCATGACCACGGCCAGCCAGCCGTACCCGCCGCCGACGATCTCGCGGAAGACGAAGACCTTGGCGAACAGGCCCGCCAGCCCCGGCGGCAGGCCGGCCAGGCAGATCAGGCAGAACGCGAGCGCGATGCCCGCGGCGGGGCGGCCGAACACCAGGCCGCGGTAGTCGTCGAGCTCGTTGCGGGCGGACCATCGGGAGACGAGCATGACGACGGTGAATGCGCCGAGGTTCATGGCGGCGTAGATGACCAGGTAGGCGATGGACGCGCTGATCGCTCCCCCGGTTTGACCGGGTTCGGGGCCGGACGTCGTCGCCAGCGCCAACGGGGCCAGGATGTAACCGGACTGCGCCACCGAGGACCAGGCCAGCAGGCGTACGGCCGAGCGCTGGCGCATGGCGAGCAGGTTGCCCGCGGTCATGGTCAGCGCGGCTACGATCGCGACGATGGGGGCCCACGTGGCAGCCTGCCCGGCCAGGCCGGTGACCAGGATGAGGATCAGTCCAGCGAAACCGGCCGCCTTCGAGATGACCGAGAGCAACGCCGCCACCGGTACGGGGGCGCCCTGGTAGACGTCGGCCGCCCACGAATGGAACGGCACCGCGGCGATCTTGAAGGCGAAGCCGGCGACGACGAGGACCACGCCGACCGTGACGACGGCGGGCAACTCCTGACCTGCCGCGGGCAGCACGCCTGGAGCCGGCGCCTGGCCGCTGAAGACCGCCGCCAGGCGTGACAGGTAGACCGTGCCCGAGATGCCGTACAGGAGGGAGACGCCGAACAGCATGACCGCCGTCGAGACCACCGACACGACGAAGAGCTTCACGGCGGCCTCGGACGCGCGGCCGTCGTAGCGCTTCAGCGCGGTGAGCGCGAAGACCGGGAGCGAGACCAGTTCGAGCGCCACCACGAGCATGATCAAGTCGCGGGAGGCGGGCAGGGTGACCGCGCCCACGAGGGTGCACAGGAGCAGGAAGTACCACTCGCCGACGGGAATCGCGCCGCCTGCCAGCTCCGTCATCGACAGCAGGACGATCACCACGGCGGCCACGAGCATCAGGCCGGCGAAGATCAGGGTGAATCCGTCGGTGACGTACGAGCACAGTTGCAGGCCCTCGGCGAGGTTCGGCGGGACGCAGAACGTCGACCGGGGCGGGCCGCCGCTGGCCGCCTGAGCGACCACGAAGCCCAAGGAGAGCAGGACGCCCGCGAGCGTGACCAGGCCCAGGCCGGTTCGTGTCCGCGGGCGGGCCGGCAGGAACGCGTCCAGCAGCAGCACCAGGCCGGCCGCCAGGGCGAGCACGAGCGGTGGCGCGATCACGAAGTAGTCGATCTGCTGGATCATGAGATGGCTCCCAGCAGGGCTTGGACGGGCGGCGTGGTCAGCGACAGCAGCAGGCCCGGCCAGAGGCCGAACAGGAGGGTCAGGACCACCAGCGGCGTCCAGGCCAGGAGTTCGTGTCTGTCGATGTCCTCGATGGCGCTGTCGGTGGGGGGTCGTTCGAGGGTGGTCGTGGTGGTGTGCGCGGGCGTGGCGGCGGGCTGTTCGTCGGAGGTGTCCGGGGGCGGGGCCACGACGTTCGTCCCGGACGGGCTCGTGGGGGTTGGCGGCTGGGGGCGGCCGTGGGTGAGGCGGGAGAGCATGACGAGGAAGTACGCCGCCGTCAGGACCGCGCCCAGCCCGCCGATCACCATGTACGTGAGGAACAGCCCGCGCGGGAGCCCGGCGGCCGGCTGGAACGCCCCGTACAGCGCCAGCATATCCCCCCAGAACCCGGCCAACCCCGGGAGCCCGAGCGACGCGATAGCCGCGAACGTGAGCAGAGCGCCCAGCCGTGGCAGCGTCGCCAGCAGGCCGCCGCCCAGGGTGGGCATGTCGGCGGTGTGGTGGCGTTCTTTGATCGCTCCGGCCAGGAAGAACAGCAAGCCGGTGATCAGGCCGTGGGCGACGTTGGCGAAGAGGGCGCCGTTGACGCCCACGGGGGTGAGCGTGGCGAAGCCGAGCAGGACGAAGCCCATGTGCACGACGGAGGAGTAGGCGATCATGCGTTTCAGGTCGCGCTGGGCGAGGCAGGCCAGGGCGCCGTACACGATGCCGACCACGGCCAGCGCGCCCAGCCACGGGGCCATCGCCGTCGCGCCCTCCGGCAGGACGGGGATGGCGATCCTGGCGAAGCCGTACGTGCCCATCTTCAGCAACACGCCCGCGAGCAGCACAGAGCCGACGGTGGGGGCCTCGGTGTGCGCGTCGGGGAGCCAGGTGTGCAGCGGCCACATGGGGGTTTTCACCGCCAGGCCGATGCCGATCGCCACGAACGCCAGGATCTGGATGGACCTGGACATTCCCGCGCCGTGGGACGCGCTCAGCGCCACGATGTCGAGGGTGCCGGTCTGGGCCCAGATCAGGAGCAGGCCGAGCAGCATGACGACCGAGCCGAGCAGCGTGTAGAGGATGAACTTGATCGAGGCCGCCCTGCGTCCGTCGCCGCCCCAGATGCCGATCAGGAAGTACATCGGGATGAGGACGATCTCGAAGAAGACGAAGAAGAGGAGGAGGTCGAGGGCCAGGAACGTGCCGATCATGCCTACTTCGAGGACGAGCAGGGTGAAGATCAGGGCTCTTGGTCTGGTTCCCGTGGCCGGTTCGGTTTTCGCGGCCGGTCCGGCTCCCGTGGTCGGCACGGCTTTCGTGGCCGGTTTGGTGGTCAGGAGTTGGCCGGACGCTCGTGCGTTGCCCCAGCACAGGTAGACGAAGCAGAGGAACGTCAGCAGGGCCGTGAGGGTGATCAGCGGCAGTGAGATGCCGTCGACGCCGAGGTGGAACCGCAGCCCGAGGCCGGGGATCCACGACTGGTCGAGCTCGAACTGCACGTCTGCGGGCCGGTCGTAGTCGAACGTGGCGACCAGCAGCAGGCTCAGCGCCAATGTGAGGCCGGAGAGGATCAGCCCGTACGTACGGAGCACTGGGCGGAGCAGCTGCGGGGCGAGGAGGAGCAGGAGCGCGCCCAGCAGCGGCACGGCGAGGAGCGCCACGGGGATCCAGGCCATCATGCGGGCACCCCTTCCTCCGTGGTGCCGCGTCGCGTCCCGGTCGTCACGTGAACACCACCGCCCCCACCGCGATCAACAGGACGCCGGCCAGGACGCCGCTGACGTAGAGCTGGACGTTGCCGTTCTGGGCCAGGCGCAGCACGCCCGACAGCCCGCGCGCCGATCTGCCCGAGCCGCGTACCGCCCCGTCGACGACCACGTCGTCCGTTCTGACGACGAGCCTGGCCAGGGCCAGCACCGGGCGGACGAACAGCGCGGCGTACAGGGTGTCGACGTAGAACGCCCGCTCGCACGGCGCTCGCAGCGGGCCCAGCAGGCGGGCCGGGTCGGCGACGGGGTCGCTGCGCCAGAACGCGTACGTCGCCCCCGCGCCCAGCAGCGCGAGCACCACGCTGATGGCGGCCACGCCGAGGTCCAGGTGCGGTTCGCCGGCGAAGCCCAGCAGCAGGGCGGGGACGGCGAGGACGACGAGCGGCACGAGCATCGTCCTGGGGGCCTCCCTGACGTCCACGACGTGAGCGATGCCGGGCTCGGGCTCGGGCAGCGCCACGGCCTTCGCCTCGCCGAAGAAGGTGCGCAGCCAGGCTCTGGCGGCGTAGGCGCCGGTCACGGCCACGGTGGCGAGCGCGCACCCGTACAGGAGGAGGGCGGCCGCGTCGGTCAGGCCTCCCCCGCTCGCCGCGCCGCCGCCGGTCAGCGCGTCGTCCATGGCCAGCAGGAGGCCGTCCTTGCTGAAGAAGCCGCTGGCCGGCGGGAGGCCCACCAGGGCGGCGAAGCCGATCGTCATCGTCACGAACGTGACCGGCAGCTCCCGGCGCAGGCCGCCCATCTGGCTCATCAGGTTGGAGCCGACGTGGTGGATCACCGCGCCCGCGCACAGGAACAGCAGCGCCTTGAACGCGCCGTGGGTCAGCAGGTGGAAGATCGCCGCGGTGTCGGAGCCGGCGGCCAGGCCGCCCGCCATGTACGCGAGCTGGCTGACCGTGGAGTAGGCGAGGACGCGTTTCAGGTCGTCCTGCGCGAGCGCGGCCAGGGCGGCGCCGAGCATGCCGAGCGCGGCGACGACGGCCAGCACGTCGAGCGTGGGGCGGGCGGCGAGGAACGCGGGGAAGAGCCTGGCCACGATGAAGATGCCGGCGGCGACCATGGTGGCGGCGTGGATCAGCGCGCTGATCGGCGTCGGGCCGGCCATCGCGTCGGGGAGCCAGGTGTGCAGCGGCACCTGCGCGCTCTTGCCCGCCACCCCCGCCAGCAGCAGCATCGTGGCCGTCACCAGCGTGGCCGTGGACATCTCCGGCACCTTCGCCAGTACGTCGGCGATGCGGAAACTGCCCGCGCCCAGGCCCAGGACGAAGATGCCGAACAGGAAGCCGACGTCGCCCAGGCGGGTCACGAGGAACGCCTTCACCGCGGCGCGCGAATTGCCCCGGTCTTCCCACCAGTGGCCGATGAGGAGGTAGGAGCACAGGCCCATGATCTCCCAGCCCACGTATAGGACCAGGAGGTCGCCCGCGTAGACGACCAGCAGCATGGCGCTGGTGAACAGGCTGATGAACGCGCTGTAGGAGGGGTAGCGGGGGTCGGTTTTGAGGTAGCCGACCGAGTAGACCTGTACGGCCAGGGCCACCACGGTCACCAGGACGCCGAGGACGCTGGACAGGGCGTCGGCCTGGAGGGTCAGGGAGATCGGGACGGCGCCGGTGACGATCGTGCCGTAGGTCTGGCCGGTGGGTGGGGTGGCGGAGCCGGTGAAATAGGACAGGCCTGGGGTCCAGGCCAGCCAGGTGGCGAGGATGGTCGCGGCTGTGGTGGGGAGGATCGCGATCCAGGCGGCTCGGGTGTTGGCTCGGTCACCTGCCGTGCTGTCCGCCTGGCCGGCTTCGGTGGCGGTCGTCGTGGTGGCGGCTGGCGTGATGGCGGGTGTTCGGCGGCTGTGGTGGGGCCAGCGGGAGAGCAGGAGGCCGGCGAAGGCTGCGACGAAGGGCAGGAGGATGGCCAGCAGAGGGAAGGTCGTCGTCATCGTGGGCCACCGCCTCGCTTGACGGGCGCTTCGTTCTCGTCGGCTGCCTCGGGGGTGTCGCCGGCTGCGCCGGGGGCGGTCCGGTGAGAGGGGCCGTCATTGGATGGGGATCCGTCGGTGGCCGGCGTCTTGTCCGTCCCGATAGCCCGTGCGTCGTCCGTCTCCGTGGCCGACGCGCCGTCCCTCGCGGTGATCGGCTCGGGCTTCGCGGTCGAGGCCGGGGTTTGAGGTGAGGGCGGCGTGGGTGGTGCGGTCGTGTGGCCGTCTGTTGGGTGGAGGACGGCTGTCTGTGCCGGGGTGAGACGTTCGTCGGTGGGTTCGGCCAGGTCGCGGAGGTGGTCGATGTCGACGGTACGGCGGTTGCGGTAGAGGGCAAGCACGATGGCCAGGCCCAGGCCCACCTCGGCCGCCGCTATGACGATGACGAAGAGGGTGAGCACCTGGCCGCTGTGGAGGCGGTCACCGAGCCACACGTCGAACGCGACCAGGTTGAGGTTGACCGCGTTGAGCATCAGCTCCACCGACATCAGCACGAGGATCGTGTTGCGGCGGGCGAGCACGCCGTAGACGCCGATGGAGAACAGGAGCGCGGAGACGACCGCCGGGTAGACGATGTGCACTAATGACCCCCGGTCTGATCGGGTGGCGAGCCGTCCACTGTCCGGTCGGGTGCTCCGGTACTCCCCTGCCGACGGGGTGACCCCGTGCTCTCCCCCGGAGCGGGAGATCTCGTGCTTTCGGGTCGGTCGGGCGAGCTGCCGGAGGTGTCAGGGCGTGCGTCGAGTTGGGCGGTGCCCGGGTCGGGCGCGCCGCCCGGGATGTCGGTGCGGGACAGGACGATGGCACCGATCAGAGCGGCCAGCAAAAGCACCGACAGTGCCTCGAACGGCAGCACCCATGTGGCGAACACGCTGGCGCCCAGTTCCTTGGCGGCGCCGGGGCCGGGAGTGAGCGGGGCGTAGGCCGTACGGAAGCCGTCGATCACCACCGTGACGAGGAGCGCGGCCGTCGCGAGCGCCACCACGGCGGCGACCACTCTGTTGTTGCTGTCGAGGTCGGCGGAGCGGCCGATGGGGGCGCGGGTGAGCATGATGCCGAACAGCATGAGCACGACCACCGCGCCCACGTAGATCAACACCTGCACCCACGCCACGAACTCGGCGGTCAGGACGAGATAGCCGCCCGCCAGCGCGCCGAAGCAGAGCACCAGCCAGAGGGCCGCGTGGACGAGTTGTCTGGTCGTGACGACGAGCAGCGCCGATCCAACCGCTACCGCGCCCAGGAGCAAGAAGACGATCTCTTGCCCGGTGGGTGACAGATAGGAGGGCACCGCCTCGGTCACGACTCCTCCTCGGACTCCCTTGTCTCGCCAGGACCGAGCCGACCCGGCGGGCGGATGGACCGTGGATCGGCCATCTTGCGCCGGCGAGGGCTCGCGGCAGAAGTCTGCTCTTCGGGATCGGGGCTCGGTTGCGGCTCGCCCGAAGCTGTGGACAACTTTTCTGGAGGTGGCCGGCCTGTGGATGAAGACTCGGCCTCAGCCTGGCCCCCTGCTTGAGGCTCGGCCCCTTCCGACGAAGGCTCAGAACCGGACGGCGGCTCGGGGCTCGTCTGGGTCTGGGTGGATGGCGTGTTCTCGCCGTTCTGGGACCGGTCCTCGTCCTCGCCTGCCTGGGCCGACGGACGGGCGGCTTCTTCCCCGGCGGCTTGAGTCGTGTCCTGCGGGGTGGGCAGGGCACCTGGAGGACGGATTCCCCGTACGTTCGCCATAGAACGGCGGGGGCGTCCGCTTGGAGCGGACGGCTCGCCCGAACCTGGCTGTGGGGTGGCCGGTTCGTCTGAGGCACGGGGGCGTTCGGCGGGTGAGATGTCCGTTGTGTCGGTGGCCGGAGCGCCTGGTCCTGCTGTGTCGGCTTTCGGGGTGTCGGTCGCCTGGCCTTCTGTCGGCGTACGTGCTGAGTCGTCGCTGGACGAAGGCCGGGTTGGGCGTTCGGCGGGTGCCTGAGCCGGCCGGTCCGTGGCCGAGGTACGTGCAGGGCGGTCGGCGGCCGGGGTGCGGGACGGACGGTCGGCCGCTGCGGCGGTGCGGGCCGGGCGGCGGGGGGCGGCCGTCAGCTCCTTGGGAGGTTCGGCGCCGGGGTCGTGGGCCGGGGGTGGAGGAACGGTCTGCGTCCAGGAGGCCAGTTTGTCCTTCTCGTGGAGGAGGTTGCGGATGTCGCCTTCCGCGTACTCGAACTCCGGAGACCAGAAGAGCGCGTCGAAGGGGCAGACCTCGATGCAGATGCCGCAGTACATGCACAGGGAGAAGTCGATGGCGAAGCGGTCGAGCACGTTGCGCTGGCGGGCGCGGCCGCCCTCGGGGGCCGGGATCGTCTCCTTGTGGGAATCGATGTAGATGCACCAGTCGGGACACTCCCGGGCACAGAGCATGCAAGAGGTGCAGTTTTCCTCAACCAGGGCGATGACGCCTCGGCTGCGGGGCGGGAGGGTGGGCTTGACCTCGGGATATTGCTGGGTGACGGATTTGCGCAGCATGTGGCGAAGGGTGATGGACAGCCCTTTCGCCAGTCCGACTCCCGGAATCCGCGCCATGGTTCAACATCATGACGTACTTGGCCGCGCAGGTGAATGAGTGAGGCCGTTGTCCCCAGTTTTTCCACAGCTGTCCACAGGTTCACGGGTGGTTATCCACAACCTGTGCGCATGCCCGATATGAACTACTGCATGGCGATAGTCTCTCGGCCATGCAACACAGCCA
Source organism: Nonomuraea sp. NPDC048892 (assembly GCF_040649735.1). Classification (NCBI taxonomy): domain Bacteria; kingdom Bacillati; phylum Actinomycetota; class Actinomycetes; order Streptosporangiales; family Streptosporangiaceae; genus Nonomuraea; species Nonomuraea sp. NPDC048892. Next base: position 341,291 of record NZ_JBEZFZ010000006.1, read on the forward strand.
TCCGGTCCGCCCCAGTGGCCTGAGGTGGACGGCCGCCGTTGCTTGGGCCTGCCTGCCCCTGTTCACGTGCGGTCTGGCGACTCCGTTCACCATCGGGGCCGCCGCGTTCTGGCTGCGCAACTTCTGGCACGCCGCCGCCGCGTCCGTCTACCTGGTCGGCATCGGCACCTTCGTGATCGCGACCTTGGCGTACACCGAGTACGAGGAATGGCCGCCGGGGGTGTCCGTGCTGGCGACGATGGGGCTGCTGGTCAGCTGGATCGGTGGGCTCGTGCACTCGGCGGTCCTGGTGCCGTTCATGGTTCGCGCGCGACTGGAAGGCGCGGCGCACGGGCGGCTGGAAGGGCCTCCGCACGCGGGGATGGAAGGGACGGCACGCGGACGGCAGGGCGGGATGGCGCACGCGCGGCTCGGTGGGACGTCGCGTCCGCCGGTCGACCTGCGACAGCGAACGACCGCGCCCACGCACCACCGTTCGAGCACCGAGCCGCAGTGGGTGGGGCACTATCGCGTGCTGCAACCGCTCGGGCGGGGCGGGCAGGGCGCGGTCTACCTCGCCGTGGCGCCCAACGGGGCGCGGGTCGCCGTGAAGGTGCTGCATGACCTGGTGGACGAGACGGCCAGGACCCGGTTCGCGCGGGAGGTCGAGGCGGCGCGGCGGGTCGCGACGTTTTCCACAGCGCGGGTGCTCGACGTGAGCATCACCGGGCAGCAGGCGTACATCGTCAGCGAGTACGTGGAGGGGCCGTCGCTGGAGCAGCTCGTCAGGAAGCACGGTCCGCGCGACGAGGACAGCTTGACGCGGCTGGCGTTATCCACAGCCGGGGCGTTGGCGGCCATTCACAAGGCCGGAGTCGTGCATCGTGACTTCAAGCCGAGCAACGTGCTGATCGGGAACGACGGGCCGAGAGTGATCGACTTCGGGATCGCGCGTGCGCTTGATCAGGTGACGATGACCTCAGGGAAAATGGTCGGGACGCCGCCTTACATGTCGCCTGAGCAGTTGTCCGGGGAGACCGTGGGGCCGGCTTCTGATGTGTTCAGCTGGGCTGTGACGATCATGTTCGCGGCGACGGGGCGGCCGGCGTTCGGGGAGGACACGGTGCCGGCGGTGTTCAACCGGGTGCTTACCGTTCATCCTGATTTGTCGCCGTTGCCGCCTGGGTTGCGGGGGATTGTGGGGGCGTGCCTGAACAAGCGGCCTGATGAGCGGCCGTCGGCTTCGGATGTGATGCTGGCGATCGTGCGCTGAGTTAGGTGTTCGGGCGTTCCGGGGGCTCAGGTGTGCAGAAGGAGACGCTCTGGTTCGACCGGCGGGCCCTCGGGTGCGCGGGACAGAGGTGCTGCTGTTCGCTCGTCGGGTCGAGGTATGCAGGAGAGCGGGTCCCCTCCCGCTCGGTCTGGTCCGGGATGTGTACGAAGAGCTGTTCCGTCCAACCCACCAGCGGCGGGGTATGCAGAGAAGGCTGCTCCAGTCCGGCCCGCACGGGTACAGGTGTGCAGGTAAGGGGTCACGTTCCGGCGCTCCTCGGTCGAGTGTATGTACGGAGGGACGTTCTGGTTCGGCCTGCCTGGGCTGAAGTGTGCAGGGCATGTTGTCGAAGTAGGGCGGTTCGTGAGTGATGAGGTGAGCGGGGGCGTTGGGGTAAGCCCGCACGCCGAAGGGCCCGCTCACCAGGGACCCGCACGTTGGGAGACCCGCACGTTGGAGACCGCACGTTGGGAGGCGAGCCCGTTATGCGGGCGCGGGAGGACCCCCGATGGACTCCTATGTCGTCGGCACGGCCTCCTCAGCCTGGAACTCGGCCGCGTGGTCGGCCGCCCACCGGTCGAACCCGATCGCGGCACGACCCAGCACCTCCTCGACGGTGGAGGTGGCCGGCGAGTTCCCGGCGGCGGCGTCATCGAGGAACCGCAGCACCGCCTCGGCCTCCTCGCCCGGCATGAACCGCGAGAAGCGTTCCAATGCGGCGTCCTTGGACAGCTCGATCACCGGGATCTTCCTCCCTGCCGCGCGGCCGATCGCCGCGACCTGCTCGCGCTGGGTGAGCCGGGCCGGGCCGGTGAGCATGCCGCTCATCGGCGGCGTGGGCGTACCGGTCAGCGCCGCGCAAACCACTGCGGCGACGTCGCGCTCATGGATCGGCGCGGTGAGCGCGTCCGGCTGGAAAAGCGGCAGGCCGCCACCGCCGCGAATCGGATAAGCCCAGCCCAGAGCATTGGTAGCGAGCACCAGCGGCCGGATCGGCACCAACTCGACCCCCGGCTCCGCGGCGAACGCGGCCTCGGTCTCGCGGTGCCTCTCGGTGATCGGGTTGCCTGCCGACGTCGGGTGGATCACGCTGCCCGAGGACATCAGCACGACGCGTTCCACCCCAGCGGCACGCGCCACGTTCCACCCCAGCGGCACGCGCCACGTTCCACCCCAGCGGCACGCGCCACCTCGGCGACAGCGGGGGCGCCCTCGTGGGTGGCGTACAGGAACACCTGCGTCATCCCGTCGAACGCCGGGCGCAGGCTCGCCGGATCGGTCAGGTCCGCGGCGAACCAACCGGGCTCCGGCCGTCGTGCGGAGGCCCGAACCGGGACGTCGTCGGCCAGAAGCTGTTCGAGCACGAGCCGGCCGATGTGTCCGCGGGCTCCCATGATCAAGGTCGGTCGGCGATCCACCGCGGCTGTCTCCCATCGGCGCCATGGGGACCCGGGCGGCCGGCAGGGCGTTCCGACGCTTCACCCTGCTCCCGCTGATATTACCGAACCCGTCACCGCGGCCCATCGGGAACCACTCGCGTGAAGAACCCCGAGAGCTCTCGAAGCACTGGGATTTGTGAGGGGGCCGGGGTTCTCTTCGTGCTCGCCCCCTGGGCTCTCTTCGTGCTCGCTCCCTGGAAGGAGTCGGCGCCGACGCCCCGTGTGCGCGAGTGGGGTGGGCGGGGTTATGGGGTGGCTTCTCGGGTTTGTTTGGTGAGGGTTGTGTATTCCTCGTGGTCTATCTGGTGAACGGCCAGGGCGAGGTCGTGTCGATTGGCGAAGTGTTCCGCTTGTTGGGGGGACCACCTGCCGGGGAGGTGGTGGAGGGGGCGGCCGTATCGGTCGCTGATGAGGAGGCCGGTCAGGTTCTCGTGGCGGTAGAGGAGGAGGCTGAACGCTTGGCCGTGGAGCGCGCCGAGGCGGATCTCGGCTAGGACGGCGTTGCCGATGCGAACCTGGAGCTTGTTGGCGTCGCCGAGAATGAGGTGGAGGCCGGCGTACGGGCCCAGGGCGATGCCGCGCTTGACGCGGTAGCGGTGGAGCTTCGCTCGGAGGAGGCGCAGGAGGAGCAGTACGGGGCTGAAGGCCACCAGGAGCCACTTGCCGTCCACGAGGTCGAGGACGATCCGGCCGAAGGTGGCCAGACCGCGCCAGGCCAGCCACAGCCCCGACGTGGCCAGATAGACCATCAGTGCCGCGCCCGCGATTCCGGCGCAGATCGCCACCGGTGGCTGGGGTGGTGGATGTACGGCTGGGGAATGGTTGGACGTGGCCATCCGCCGTGTGTATGCGTAAGCGTGAATGGTTCGACGTGACCTGGTCATTCGCCCTGCACGTGTGTAGGGGTGAGCGGTTGGGCTTGGTCATGCGCCATGCATGTATGTGGGGGTGCATGGCGCATGACGTGGTCGGGTGACGTGCATGTGGGCAAGGCGGCGAATCTTCGCGTGGTCGGGAAGATGGCGCAGGGTTACGTGCTCGTTCGATCATGAGTGAAGGTGTGGCGAGGGGGTCGAGCGAGTCCCGTCCATGCCGAGGGGCTTCGGGTTTGTGGGTGGGGGTTAGATGAGGACCTTGATGATGCCGGTCAAGGCGAGTTGGACGAGGGCCAGGGGGACGAGGACGGCCCAGGCCAGTTTCTGGAGCTGGTCCTCGCGCAGTCGCGGGTAGGTGACGCGGAGCCAGATCACGACGAAGGCCAGCAGGAAGACCTTCAGCAGCGTCCACAGCCACCCGGGCAGGAACGGGCCCTGCCAGCCGCCCAGGAACAGGACGGTGGTCAGGAACGACAGGACGACGATGCCGGCGTACTCGGAGAGCATGAAGAGCGCGAAGCGCATGCCCGTGTACTCGGTCATCGGGCCCATGATGATCTCGGACTCGGCGATCGGCATGTCGAACGGGGGGCGGCGGAGTTCGGCCAGGCCTGCCAGGAAGAAGACGACGCCGCCGATGGCCTGCCAGGGCAGCCACCACCACTGCCACGCCTCGACGATCGAGGGGAGCGACAGGGTGCCCGCCGCCATGGCCACCGATGAGGCCGCGAGGACGAGGGGCAGTTCGTACGACATGAGCTGGGCCGCCGAGCGCATGCCGCCGAGGACCGAGTATTTGTTGGCCGACGCCCAGCCCGCCATGATCGAGCCGAGGACGCCGATGCCCATGACGGCGAGGACGAAGAAGAGGCCGAGGTCGAGGTCGACGGCCACGCGGTCGCGGTCGATGGGGATGACGATCAGGACGACCAGGTACGGGACGAGCGCCACGCCTGGGGCGATCATGAAGATGCGGCGGTCGGCCGCGGCCGGGATGATGTCCTCCTTCTGCGCGAACTTCACCCCGTCGGCGATGAGCTGCGCCCAGCCATGGAAACCGCCCGCGTACATAGGGCCGAGGCGGGACTGCATATGGGCCATGACCTTGTGCTCCGTCTGCCCGATGATGAGGGGCAGCACCAGGAACACGATCAGGATGACGACGAAGCTCAGCACCACTTCAAGCATCGGGCGGCCCCCAGTCGGCGGGTACTCCTGGCGGAAGCGTCTTGCGGCGGCTCGGGGAGCCGTGTCCTGATTCGCCTGGTTCCTTTGCGCCCGGCCAGGGCTTGGCCACGCGGGCGGCCAGGATGAAATCCTTGCGGAGCGGGTGGCCTTCGAAGCCGTCGGGCAGGAGGAGGGGCACGAGGTAGGGGTGGTCGTCGAAGATCACGCCGAACATCTCGTACGTCTCGCGCTCGTGCCAGTTCGCGCCCCGGTAGACGCCTACGGCGGTGGGGAGGTGGGGGCGGTCCTTGGGTACGCGGGTGCGCAGGAGCAGGCGGCTGCCCGACTCCGGGTTGTAGACGTGGGCCACGACGAGGAAGGCGTCCGGTGGGTCGTCGACGCCGGTCAGCCAGTCGAAGAAGATGTGGCCGAGGTTGTCGCGGGCGTAGGTGAGGAGGGCGATCCAGTCGGCGGGGGCTACATCGGCGGTGGTGTCGCCGTACGACTCCGAGATGTCGACGCGGTCGCCGAAGTGGGCCGAGATCCGGGCTGTCACTGCGCCTTGGGCTGTTTCGGCCTCAGCTGTTTCGGCCTCAGCTGTTTCGGTGTCGGACTGGGCGGGGTCGGAGTTGTCCTGCCTGGTCGGGGTGTTGCGGGGATCGTCCTGGCCGCTCGGGGTTGTGGTGGAGTCGCCCTGCCCGTGCGGGGTCACGTGGGGGTCGTTCTGGCCGTTCGGGGGCGTGCCGGTCATGACTGGTCCGCTTCCGGGGAGTCGCCGTGGGGGCGGGACCAGACGTAGCGGTCGCTGAGCTTCTCGCCGGCGATCTTCTCCTGGAGCTTCATGATGCCGTACAGAAGCGCTTCCGGCCTGGGTGGGCAGCCGGGGACGTACACGTCGACGGGGATGATCTGGTCCACGCCATTGGTGACGCAGTAGGAGTCCCAGTACGGGCCGCCGGTGTTGGAGCAGGCCCCGAACGAGATCACGTACTTCGGGTCGGGCATCTGCTCGTAGAGGCGCTTGACGGCCGGGGCCATCTTGTCGGTGACCGTGCCTGAGACGATCATGAGGTCGGCCTGTCTGGGGCCGTTCGCGAACGGGATCACGCCGAAGCGGATGAAGTCGTGGCGGCTGGTGGAGGTCGCGATGAACTCGATGGCGCAGCAGGCCAGCCCGAAGTTGAACACCCAGAGTGAATAACGGCGGCCCCAATTGAGCACGAACCGCATCGGTTTGGGCGCCAACCGGGAGATCGGGCCCACGGTGGGCATCGGGAGATCCGTTGCTGCCATGCCGCCCATTCTTGCGCGGATCGCTGGTCAGGCAAAGGATTGATCCCAAAGGGGGTTCGGCGGCGGCCCAGCCTGCGCGTCCTAGCAGTGCACGGTGCGAGGCGGTGCGGTGCGGTCCGGGGTGGGTCGGGTGGTCCAGGGTGAGTGGTGCCGCCGGGAGTGGTGGGTAACCGAGCTGTCGGGCGGGCTGGACGGTTGAAGGGTGGAGCGGCGGCGCCGTTCGGTGAGAATCCAGGCGTCGAGATACGGATCGCAGGGCTGGGGGCGCCGGGTCGTCCGGTGGCGGGTCGAGACGTCGGGGCTGATCCGGCGGGTCGAGACGTCGGGGCTGATCCGGCGGATCGAAGGCGGGCGAGACGTCGGGGCGGAGCCAGCAGACCGGAGGTAGGAGAGACGCTGGCGTGGAGCCGGCGGGCCGGTGATGGGGCGAACCATTGGGGCGGAGCCGGCGGGCTGGAGGGGGCGAGCCGCAGTGCGCTGAAGACCTCAGTGCGCCGAGGGTCTCAGCGCGCCGAGAGCCTCGTGCGCTGCGAGACGGCGGCGCGTTCAGGTCCAGGTCAAGACGCGTTTGCGCCAGGCGTACACGATGCCCAGCGCGATGAACCCCAAAAACACGAACATCTCCACCAGCGTCGTCAGCCCGTAACCGGGCGCGTCGAAGACGGTGGCCCAGGGGAACAGGAAGACGGCGTCCACGGCGAAGACGACGTACAGGTACGTGAAGACGTAGTAGCGCACCTGCGACTGCGCCCATCCCTCTCCGACGGGGTCGACCCCGCACTCGTACGTGGTGAGCTTCTCCGGGGTCGGGCGGTTGGGGCGCAGGAGGCGGTTGGCGAAGAGGGCGCCGGCCACGATGGCGACGCCGATGGCGAGCAGTGCGGCGACCAGCGCGTACGAGCCGAAGTAGCCGTCCATGAACGCGATGGTAACCCGAGGAGAGGTACCCGCACCGGTCAAAGCCTCTGGACCTATCCCACAAAATCGGAGTAAAAGGTAAGATCAGCGCCATACCCTGACAAGCATGCACAAATCGCGGTTCTGTATGGGAATCGCTCTGCTGACCCTCTCAGCCTCCGGCTGCGGCCTGGCCGCCGCCGGCGACGGGAAGGACGTCATGGTCCCGGCAGAGCCGACGATGATCGACTTCGTCGACCCCGCCGGCATCGTCGGCCTGTCCACCAGGACGCTGACCGAAGGCGACTCGGCCGACAGCAGATACGTGCACATCAACTACCCCGAACTGCCCGGCGCCCCAGCGCTCACCAAGGCCCTGCGCGCCCAGGCCGAGCGGCAGATGAAGGAGTTCCACGACCGCACCCGGGGCGACGAGCACCTGACGCCCCGCCCCGAGCTGAACGTGGACTGGCAGCTCGCCGCCGCCTCGCCCCAGGCCGTCGCGGTCCGGCTGCGCACCGGTGAGTATCTGGGCGCGAGATGGGGCAACTCCACCCGCACCTACTGGTTCGACCCGGGCGCCGGCAAGGCGGTCGACTCGACCGGGCTGCTGTCGGGCAAGGCGGCGCTCAGGACGCTGACGGCGCTGGTCAAGGAGCAGTTCAAGGAACGCAAGCCGCAGATCGAGCAGGACGACCTGCGGCCCGGCGGGGACGCGTTCGACTCGATGGCCTTCAACCGGAGCGGAGACCTCGTCGTCGAGTTCGACGACTGCCAGCTCGGCCCCTGCTCGCTCGGCCGGCTGGCCGTGGCGGTGCCCGCCTGGCGGGCGGCGCCGCTGCTGTCGGATCTGGGCCGGCGGGCGCAGGAGGGCGTGCGCGCGGAGAGCGCGGCGCACGGCGGTCCGCCCCGGTTCGCGCCCACGACCAGCCCCGACGCGGTCAGCAGCAGGGCAGGCAGCGTGGACTGCGCGCGGGTCAAGTGCGTGGCGCTGACGTTCGACGACGGGCCTGGACCGTACACGGGGAAGCTGCTCGACGCGCTCAAGCGGGAGCGGGCGCGGGCGACGTTCTTCCTTGTCGGGAGCAACGCGATGGCGCAGCCGGCGCTGGTGCGCCGGATGAGCGCGGAAGGCCACCTGGTCGGCAACCACAGCTGGGCGCACAGGGACCTGTCGAAGCAGGCCAGCAGCAAGATCGCCGACTCGCTCACGAAGACCAACAGCGCGGTGTCGGCCGCCATCGGGCAGACGCCCACGCTGGTGCGGCCGCCGTACGGGGCGGTGAGCGAGCGGCTGCGTGACGTCGCCCGCGAGATGGGGCTGGCCCTGGTCAATTGGGACGTCGACACGAAGGACCAAATCGGGGGACGGGCCGGCGAATCTGGCGACATAGCGGACCTGGCCGTGCGTGCGGCGCATCCAGGTGCGATCATTCTTATGCACGACATCCATCGGGAAACCGTTGCGGCGGTTCCGGACATCCTCAAAAGGTTGCGCGGGAAGGGTTACAGCTTCGTCACCGTTCCCGAGTTGTACGGCTCTGCGGGGATGCAGGCCGGACGCCTGTACGGGTCAGGAAACGAGCTGCCAGGTAAGCAGCCCCTGACGTAACGCACGTAGTGGGGGGACGTATAGTTGGCGCTCGTGACCCGAACCGTCCTGTTCGCCCGCCTGCATGTAGACCTCTGCAGGCTCGCGTCCGGGCTGTGTCGTCGCTCTCCCACCTCACCCTGACTGACGTCCACCGCGTTTACCCGCTCAACGCGGCTGGCAAACGCGTGACCTTCCGAGGATCTAGCATGGATACAGAGAACGCGCCCAGGCAACCGCGCATCGGCGTGTCGAGGAGGATTGAGCTGTGACTAAGCAGGTCCAGCAACTCGATCGCGTGATCATCAGGTTCGCTGGAGACTCCGGCGACGGCATGCAGCTCACCGGCGACCGCTTCACCGCGGGCACGGCGGAGTTCGGCAACGACCTGTCGACGCTGCCCAACTTCCCGGCGGAGATCCGCGCGCCCGCAGGCACCCTGCCCGGCGTGTCGAGCTTCCAGCTCCACTTCGCCGACCACGACATCCTCACGCCCGGCGACGCGCCGAACGTGCTCGTGGCCATGAACCCGGCCGCCCTCAAGGCCAATCTGGGCGACCTGCCCAGGGGCGCGGACATCATCGCCAACACCGATGAGTTCACCAAGCGCAACCTGCAGAAGGTCGGCTACGCCACCAGCCCGCTGGAGGACGAGTCGCTGAGCGAGTGGCGGGTGCACGCGGTGCCGCTGACCTCGCTGACGGTCAAGGCGCTCGAAGACTTCGACCTGTCCAAGAAGGACGCCGAGCGGTCGAAGAACATGTTCGCCCTCGGCCTGCTGTCCTGGCTCTACCACCGGCCGACCGAGCAGACCGTCAAGTTCCTTGAGCAGAAGTTCGCCAAGAAGCCCGACCTCGCCAAGGCCAACATCGCGGCCTTCCAGGCCGGCTGGAACTATGGCGAGACGACCGAGTCGTTCTCGGTCTCCTACGAGGTCAAGCCCGCGCAACTGGCGCCGGGTGTCTATCGCAACATCTCCGGCAACCAGGCGCTCGCCTACGGATTGATCGCCGCGAGCGTGCAGTCGAAGCTGCCGCTGTTCCTCGGGTCCTACCCGATCACCCCGGCCAGCGACATCCTGCACGAGCTGAGCAAGCACAAGCGGTTCGGCATCCGCACCTTCCAGGCGGAGGACGAGATCGCGGGCGTCGGCGCGGCGCTGGGCGCGGCGTTCGGCGGGGCGCTGGGCGTCACCACGACGAGCGGCCCCGGCGTTGCGCTGAAGGCGGAGACCGTCGGCCTGGCGGTCACCACCGAGCTTCCGTTGATCGTCGTGGACGTGCAGCGGGCCGGTCCGAGCACCGGCATGCCGACCAAGACCGAGCAGACCGACCTGCTGATGGCGCTGTTCGGGCGCAACGGCGAGTCGCCCGTGCCGGTCGTGGCGCCGATGTCGCCGAGCGACTGCTTCGACGCGGCCGTCGAGGCGGCCAGGATCGCCGTCAAATATCGCACTCCGGTCATGTTGCTCTCGGACGGCTACCTGGCCAACGGCTCCGAGCCGTGGCGCCTACCGGAAATTTCCGACTTGCCGGACATTTCGCAGGAGTTCACCACCGAGCCCAACGGCGCCGACGGCGAGTTCCTGCCCTTCAAGCGTGACACCGAGACCCTCGCCCGCCCGTGGGCCATCCCCGGCACCCCCGGGCTCGAACACCGCATCGGCGGCATCGAGAAGGCCGACGGCACCGGCAACATCTCCTACGACCCGGACAACCACGACCTGATGGTCCGCACCAGGGCCGCCAAGATCGCCGGCATCGACGTGCCCGACCTGGTGGTCGACGACGCCGACGGTGACGCGAAGGTGCTGGTCATCGGCTGGGGTTCCACGTACGGGCCCATCGCCGCGGCCGTGCGGCGCATCAGGAGGAGCGGTGGCAAGGTCGCGCAGACCCACCTGCGTCACCTCAACCCGCTGCCCGCCAACACCGGCGACGTGCTCAAGCGCTATGACAAGGTGCTGCTGCCCGAGATCAACCTCGGCCAGCTGGCGCTGCTGCTGCGGGCGCGCTTCCTCGTCGACGTGATCAGCTACAACCGTGTGCGCGGGCTCCCGTTCAAGGCCGAGGAGCTGGCCGGAGTCATCCAGGACGTGATCGACAGTGACTGAGCTGGTTAATGGGAAGGGCCTGTCGCTCATCCCGAAGACCGACGTGAAGCAGGGCATGAAGGACTTCAAGTCCGACCAGGAGGTGCGCTGGTGCCCGGGCTGCGGTGACTACGCGATCCTGGCCGCGGTGCAGAGCTTCCTGCCCGACCTGGGGCTCAAGCGCGAGAACATCGTGTTCGTCTCGGGCATCGGCTGCTCCTCACGTTTCCCGTACTACCTCAACACCTACGGTTTCCACTCCATCCACGGCCGGGCTCCGGCCATCGCGACCGGGCTCGCGGCCAGCAGGCCCGACCTGAGCGTGTGGGTGATCACCGGTGACGGCGACGCGCTGTCCATCGGCGGCAACCACCTGATCCACGCGCTGCGGCGCAACGTCAACCTGAACATCCTGCTGTTCAACAACAGGATCTACGGCCTGACGAAGGGCCAGTACTCCCCCACCTCCGAGGTCGGCAAGATCACCAAGTCGACCCCGATGGGCTCACTGGACAAGCCGTTCAACCCGATCTCGCTGGCCATCGGCGCCGAGGCGTCGTTCGTGGCCAGGACCATCGACTCCGACCGCAAGCACCTGCAGTCGGTGCTGCGCGAGGCGACCGAGCACCGCGGCACGTCGCTGGTCGAGATCTACCAGAACTGCAACATCTTCAACGACAACGCCTTCGAGCAGCTCAAGGACCCCGAGGTCCGTGACGACATCACGTTGCGGCTGGAGCACGGGCAGCCGATCACGAGCGCTTCCAAGGCGGTCGTACGGAGTGCGAACGGCGGCATCGAGGTCGTGGCCCGCGACGGCGTGAGCGAGGACGAGATCCTCGTGCACGACGCGCACAACCCCGACCCGTCGGTGGCGTTCGCGCTCAGCAGGCTCGACGAGCCGGCCTTCGAGCACGTGCCGATCGGCATCTTCCGCCAGGTCGACCGGCCGGCGTATGACGTGCTCATGGCCGAGCAGCTGGAAGAGGCCGTGGCCCAGAAGGGGCCCGGCGACCTGGGAGAGCTGCTGCTGGGTGGCGACACCTGGCGCATCGGCTGATTTTTCGCGACGATGCCGGGGTGGCGAGGACGTGGTCGTACGTTGTAGCCGCGGTCGCCGCCCTGGCACTGGTCGTGGCCGTCGCAGGTGAACTGGCTGAGCCGATCGGCTCAGCCGGCCCTGCCAAGCAGGCCGACCAGACGGCCGAACCGGCCGAAAAGGCCACAGACCAGGCGGGACAGGCCACTGGCCGCGGACAGGCCGCGGACCAGGCGGTCAGCCCTCCGGCGACGGCCCCCGCCGGTTTCCCCGACGCCGCCTCGACCGGCGTCCCGCCGGGCACCACACTCACCGACGTCACCGGCGACCAGCTCTTCGCCAAGGACGGCGAGATCGTCGAGGGCAAGGTCTTCTACGGGTTCGTCACCGTGACCGCGCGCGGCGTCACGTTCAGGGAGTGCGTCTTCCGCGGCGGCCCCACCGAGGAGACCCGCCCGCTGCTCGACAGCGAGCACGCCCGCGACACCGTGATCGAGGACTCCGAGTTCTACCCCTCCCACCCCTCGCCGTCGATCGACGGCATCTGGGCGGCGCACACGAAGATCTTCCGCAGCGAGTTCCGCGGCACGGTGGACGGGATCAAGGCCCACACCGGCACCCTGGTCCAGGACTCCTACATCCACGACCTGAGCTGGTTCGCCAGCGATCCCGACCAGGGCGGTGAGCCCACGCACAACGACGGCGTGCAGGCGTTCGCCGAGCAGCGCGGTGTCACGCTGCGGCACAACACGATCGACGTCTCCACCACCGAGGACCCGAACGCGGCCGTGCAGTCCTCCGCGGACGAGCTGCGGGTGGAGGGCAACTACCTCGACGGCGGCGCCTGCGTGGTCAACATCGACCACACGCCGCTGGGCCGGCCGCTGACCGGGCAGCGGGTCACCGGCAACCGGTTCGGCCGCGGCTCCACGCACGACTGCCCGATCCTGCTCAGCACGCGCGCGAAGCTCCAGGAGGGGTCGGGAAACGCCTGGCACGATTCCGGCGATCCCATACCGTCACCGGAACAACACGACTGAACCAACCGCGGAGGCCGCATGTCCGCCTGGCACGGAACGCGGGCCCTGGTAACGGGCGCGACCGGGTTCATCGGCTCCCACCTCGTCCGGCGCCTGACGGAGCTGGGCGCGCGGACGCACACGGTGAGCCGCCGCCCACCCGAAGCGGAAGGCCGGCACGTGGTGGACCTGACCGACGCCGAAGCCGTCGCGGAGCTGGTCGCGCGGGTCGAGCCCGAGGTGGTCTTCCACCTGGCCGGCGAGGTCACCGGGGTGCGCGACCCGGCCACCGTGGCGCCCACCCTGGCGGGCAACCTGGGCGCCACGGTGAACCTGCTGACCGCGCTGACCGGCACGCCGGTGCGCAGCGTGGTGCTGGCCGGGTCCGTGGAGGAGCCGCGTGACGGGCAGGCGCCCGGCTCGCCGTACGCGGCGGCCAAGGCGGCGGCGACCGGGTACGCGCGCATGTACCACGCGCTGTGGGGGCTGCCGGTGTCGGTGCTGCGGGTGGCCATGGTCTACGGCCCCGGCGAGCCGAACCTGGCCAGGCTGGTGCCGTACGTGACGCGGTCGCTGCTGCGCGGGCAGGCGCCCGAGCTGACCTCAGGGACCAGGCTGATCACCTGGGTGTACGTGGACGACGTGGTGGAGGCGTTCGTCCGCGCGGGCGCGAACGGCGACGCGGCCGGGCACGTGCTCGACATCGGCACGCCCGAGCCGGTCTCCATCCACGACACCGCGGAGCTGCTGGCGAAGATCGTCGGCGGGCCCGCCAGGCCCGTGTACGGCGCGGTGGCCGCCCGCCCGCTGGACCGCGCGCAGCGCTCCGACGTCGAGCCGGCCGCCCGCGTCCTCGGCTGGCGGCCGGTCACCTCCCTGGAGGAGGGCCTGAGACGGACGGTCGATTGGCACACAAGTCGCCTGTAACGGTCCATCCCGGGCGGCGATAACACTCTCGGCGGCACTCTGATCAGGGGGCGGGATGCGTGCGGTGACCAATCTGACCGTGCACGGCATCGGCGGCACCACCCGGGAGCTCGACCGGGACGAGGACCAGACGTGGGTGTCGGTCGAGCAGTTCGAGCGGGTGGTCGACGCGGTGGCGGGACGGCCCGACGTACGCCTCACGTTCGACGACGGCAACGCCTCCGACGTGGAGATCGCGCTTCCCCGGCTGCTGGAGCGCGGGCTGGAGGCGGAGTTCTTCGTCCTGGCCGGGCTGCTCGGCGAGCCGGGCCGGCTCGACGCCGGCGGCGTGCGCGAGCTGATCGGCACGGGCATGCGGGTGGGCTCGCACGGCTGGGCGCACCGCGACTGGCGCACGCTGGACGCGGCCCAGGCGGGCGAGGAGCTGACCCGGGCCTGCGAGGTGCTCGGCGAGCTGACCGGCACGCCCGTGTCCAGGGTGGCGATCCCGTTCGGCTCCTACGACAGACGGGTGCTGCGCCGCTTACGCCGCGCGGGGGTGACCCGCGCCTACACCAGCGACGGCGGCAGGGCCAGAGCGGGCTCGTGGCTGCAGCCGCGGACCAGCCTGCGGCGTGACCTGGACGCCGCGTGGATCGACGGAGTGCTCTCCGGGCCGTCGCCGGCCCGCCGGGCGGGCAAGCTCGGCATGCGGCTGTACAAGCGGGTGCGCTGATGCGCAGGGTCGCGGTGGTCATCGTCACCTACAACAGCGCGGACGTGCTCCAGGGCTGCCTCGACTCGCTGCCGTCCGGCGCGGCCGGGGTGGAGCTGGCCGCGGTCGTGGTGGCGGACAACGCCTCGAAGGACGACTCCACGGCGCTGGCCGAGCGGGCGGGCCTTCCGGTCACGGTGGTGCAGGTGGGCAGGAACGCCGGATACGCGGCGGCCATCAACGCCGGGATCGCCGCGCTCGACCTCGACCGGCTGGACGGCGTCTACGTGCTCAACCCCGACTGCCGGCTGCGTCCTGGGGCCGTCGCTCCCCTGCTGGACTGCCTGGAGCGGCCGGGCCTGGGCATCGTGGTGCCGTACATGGTCAATCCGGACGGCACGCTGCAGCCCTCGCTGCGCCGGATGCCCACGGTGGGCCGGGCCGTGGCCGAGGCGGTGGTCGGCGGGGCGCTGGCCGGGCGCATGGGCACCGTGGGCGAGCTGGTGACCGACCCGCGCGACTACGCCAGGCCGGGCGCGTTCGCCTGGGCGACGGGGGCGGCGCTGATGCTCTCGCCGCGGATGATCCGCGAGGTGGGGGCGTGGGACGAGTCGTTCCTGCTCTACAGCGAGGAGACGGACTACTGCCTGCGCGCCGCGGACCTGGGCTGGGCCACCTGGTACGAGCCCGCCTCGGTGATCGAGCACATCGGCGGCGCCTCAGGGATCGATCCGGTGCTGGCGTCGCTGCTGGTCGTCAACAAGGTACGGCTGTTCCGGCGGCGGCACGGGCCCGTGCGCGGGACGGCGTACTACGTGGCCGTGCTGGCGGGTGAGGCGGTGCGGGCCCTCGCGGGGCGGCGTACGTCCAGGGCCAGCGTGGTGGCGCTGCTGCGGCCCTCGCGGCGCATGACGGCGCTGCCGCAGTGAGCGGCCTGCGGGTCAAGGCGTTCGACGAGCTGACCGCGGCCGAGCTGGACGCCTGGGAGGCGGTACGGGCCGCGAACCCGGCGCTGGACAGCCCGTACTTCCATCCCGGCTTCTCCGCGGCCGTGCACGCCTCGGGGCACACCGTGCACGTGGCCGTGGGGAACGACGTGTTCGTGCCGCACCACCGCGAAGGCCGGCTGCTGCGCCCGGCCGGCTGGCCGGGAGCGGACTTCCAGGGGCCGATCCTGGCCGCCGGCGCCGCCTTCCGGCCGCTCGACCTGCTCGGGAACGGCGCGGGCGGCTACGCCTTCGACCATCTGGTGCCGGACGCCCCCGGCTTCGAGCGGTGGGTGCTCTCGCGCCGGCCATCGCCCTACCTGGACGTCACCGGCGGGCTGACCGGATATCTGGGCCGGGCCTCGAAGAGCGGCAAGGACAACATGGGGCAGGCGCGGCGCCGGGCCGCCAGGGCCGAGCGGGATCTGGGCGCGGTCAGGTTCGAGGCCGACGCGGTGGACGCCGGGGCGCTGGCGCGGGTGATCGAGCTCAAGCGGGCCCAGTACGCCGCCACCGGCGCCCAGGACTACTTCGCCGAGCCCGGCCGGATCAAGCTGCTCGAAGCCCTGCTCGATACCCGCGATCCAGGCTTCGGCGGCGTGCTGTCCACCCTGCGCGCCGGGCCGCACCTGCTCGCGGCCCACTTCGGCCTCAGGTCGGGCGGCGTGCTGCACTGGTGGTTCCCCGTCTACGACCCCGCGTTCGCCAAGCTGTCCCCCGGCTGGATCCTGCTGCGCGAACTGGTCGCGGCCGCTCCGTCGCTCGGGATCGCCAGGATCGACCTCGGGCGGGGCGAGGACGAGTACAAACGGCGGGCCAGGACCGGCGAGAGCGTGGTCTGCCAGGGCATCGTGACCAGGAATCCGGCCCGCCGGTGGGCGGCCGCCGTCGGCACCAGGGCCAGGGCGGTCGTGCGATCCCTCCGCGCCGGAAGAAATCGGTAACGTTCCAAAGGGCATACCCGACATATCCCTTGGAGGCGGGGGAAATCGCGCTTTGCCCTCCACATAGGCGGTCCACGGTAGACGGTCCAACGGAGGGCGGCTATGCGGATCAGTGTCTTCGGGCTCGGCTACGTGGGGTGCGTCTCGGCCGCCTGCCTGGCCTCCATGGGACATCAGGTCGTGGGCGTGGACGTCAATCCGGCCAAGGTCGACCTCATCAACGGCGGGCACGCGCCCATCGTCGAGGAGCGCATCGGCGAGCTGATCGCCGAGACGACCGCTCGCGGCGCGCTGCGCGCCACCACGGACGCGGCCGAGGCGGTCGCGGCCACCGAGCTGTCGCTGGTCTGCGTGGGCACGCCGTCGGCGCCCAACGGCAGCCTGTCCACGACCTTCCTGGAGCGGGTGGCCGAGCAGATCGGCCGGGCGCTGCGGCCGGGACACGTCGTCGTCTTCCGCTCGACCATGCTGCCCGGCACCTGCGCGGAGCTGCTGGTGCCGATCCTGGAGCTGGCGTCGGGCCTGCGCGCGGGCACCGGTTTCGGGGTGGCGGTCAACCCCGAGTTCCTGCGCGAGGGCACCAGCGTGCGCGACTTCTTCGCGCCGCCGAAGACGGTGATCGGCGAGTCGGACGAGCGGACGGGGAACGTGGTGGCCTCCCTGTACGAGGGCCTGCCCGGCGACGTCTTCCGGGTCCCCGTCCCCGTAGCCGAAATGACGAAATATGCGGACAACGCGTTTCATGCGGTCAAGATCGGCTTCGCCAACGAGATGGGCGCCATCTGCCAGGCCCTCGGCCTGGACTCCCACCAGGTCATGGACGTCTTCCTGGCTGACCGCAAGCTCAACATCAGCCCCGCCTACCTGCGCCCAGGATTCGCCTTCGGCGGCTCCTGCCTGCCCAAGGACCTGCGCGGGCTGGTCTACGCGGCCAGGAAGGCCGACGTGTCGATCCCGCTGCTGTCGCACGTGCTGCCCGCCAACGAGGCGCACCTGCAGCGCGCCTTCGAGCTGATCACCGCCTCGGGCCGGCGCCGGATCGGCATGTTCGGCCTGTCGTTCAAGCCCGGCACGGACGACCTGCGCGAGAGCCCGCTCGTGGAGCTGGCGGAACGGCTCCTCGGTAAGGGCTACGACCTGCGCATCTACGACGCCAACGTGACCCTGTCACGGCTGGTCGGCGCCAACCGCGCCTACATCGCCGAACGGCTGCCGCACCTGGGCGACCTGCTCGGCGACTCGGCCGAGGAGGTGCTCGACCACGCCGAGGTGTGCGTCGTCGGGTGCCTGGACGAGCGGGTGCTCGCCGCCCTGGACCAGGCCGACGACCGCACGATCGTGGACCTCGTCCGCATCCCGGACGCGGAAACCCAACGGGGCAGAAAGGACTACACAGGCATTGGGTGGTAGAGCGCTCATCCTCGTCGAGAACCTTTCCGTACCACTCGACCGGCGTGTCTGGCAGGAGAGCACCGCGCTGCGCCAGGCCGGCTGGGAGGTGCACGTCATCTGCCCCAAGGGGGCCAAACAGGACACCGAGGTGGAGGCCGTCATCGACGGCGTCCACATCCACCGCTACCCGCTGCGCGCCGCCACCGGCGGCCCGGCGGGCTTCCTGCGCGAGTACGGCTCCGCCCTCTGGCACACCTTCCGCCTGGCCCGGCGGCTCGGCCGGTTCGACGTCGTGCACGGGTGCAACCCGCCGGACCTGTTCTTCCTGCTCGCGCTGGCCATGCGGCGCAGGGGCACCCGGTACGTCTTCGACCAGCACGACCTGGTGCCCGAGCTGTACCTGTCGCGCTTCGGCCGGGGCCGGGACCTGCTCTTCCGCGCGGTGTCGTGGATGGAGCGGATGACGTACCGGGCGGCGCACGTGGTGATCGCGACCAACGAGAGCTACCGGCAGGTCGCGCTCTCCCGGGGTGGCAAGCGTCCTGAGGAGGTGTTCGTGGTGCGCAGCGCGCCCGTGGTGGAGCGGTTCCACCAGGTGCCGCCGGACGCGTCCGTACGGCGCGGGAAGCCGTACCTGCTGTGCTACCTCGGCGTGATGGGCCCGCAGGACGGTGTGGACTACGCGCTGCGCAGCCTGGCCAGGCTGCGGGACGAGCACGGGCGCGCCGACTGGCACGCGGTGTTCGTCGGCGGCGGCGACACGTTCGACGCGATGGTCGGGCTGGCCCGCGAGCTGGGTCTGGACGACTGCGTCGAGTTCACGGGACGCATCCCGGACGAGGACCTGATGCGTTACCTGTCCACCGCCGACGTGTGCCTGTCGCCCGATCCGCTCAACCCGCTCAACGACGTCTCGACGATGAACAAGGTCATGGAGTACATGGCCATGTCCAGGCCCATCGTCTCCTTCGAGTTACGCGAGGCCCGCGTGTCGGCGGGCGAGGCGGCGCTGTACGCGCCCGCCAACGACGAGTCGGAGTTCGCCAAGCTGATCTCCCGGCTGCTCGACGACCCGGAGGAGCGGCGGCGGATGGGCGAGATCGGCCGGGAACGGGTGGCCGGGCCGCTGTCCTGGGACCACTCGGAGACCGCGCTCCTGGCCGCATACGAGGCCGCCGTGGCACCGCGCAAGGGTGCGCGATGACGGCCGCCACCTACGAGGTCGACGCCTACGAGTCCGCTGCGGGGTCGCCGGCGGGGTCGCGATGACGGCTGCCCGCGTCGGTGCCCCAGCCCGTGGCGCCGCCGCGGAGCCTGGCGAGCAGCCGATCCACGGCCAGCACCGCCAGGTAGCAGGCGGCGTCCAGCGGGCTGACCTGGCGCCCGGCCAGCAGCGCTCCGAGCGCGGACAACCGCAGCGCCCGGCCCGGCCGGCCCAGCGCGGCCAGCTCGCGGTTGCCCCTGCGCACCCTGATCCGCCGGCGCAAGTGGGCGCGGACCGTACGCGGAGGGCGTACCAGAGACCGGGCCTCGGCGACCACGACGCGCTCGGCGCCGGTGAAGCAACCGTCCACCCAGCCGTCGTCGGAGATCACGTCGGGCAGGGGGAAGGCGCGCTCGTGGCCGCGCTCGCCGAGCACGTACACGCCCACGCCGGCCAGCGCCCGCGACGGCGCGACGAGCCGGTCGTGCACCCGGTGCACCCGCCGCACCACGGGCCCGGCGCCGCTCAGGTCCCACTCGGGCACGGGCGCGCAGGCCAGCACGCCCGGCCGGGCCACCGCCTCGGCCAGGGCCCGTACGGAGGCCGCGTCGATCCGTACGTCGGCGTCCAGGTAGACCCGGGGGAAGACCCGGCACGCGGCGTCGCCCAGGTGCAGCGCGTGGACCTTGCCGGGCACGGGCGTCTCCAGCACCCGCACGCCGGGCCGCGCCGCCACCGCCGCCGTACGGTCGGAGCAGGCGTTGGCCACCACCACGACGTCGAACTCCCCCGGCGCCGCCCCCGCGAGCAGCGCGTCGAGCCCCGCCCCGATGACCGTCTCCTCGTTGTGCGCCGGAATCACGACGCTCACCGACGCCTTCATCAGACCCCCTCCCGGAAGGACGAAGCATGAAAGTGGAGCAGGGCGAGCTCGACGGGGTGCTGCTGTTCAGGCCGTCGCCGCACCGCGACAGCCGCGGCCTGTTCACCAGAACGTTCGACGCCGCCACGGCCGCCGCGGCGGGGCTGGACGCGTGCGCGTTCATCCAGGACAGCCAGTCCAGGTCGCGCCTGGGCACGATCCGCGGCCTGCACGGGCGCTCCGGCAGAGGGGAGGCCAAGCTCGTCCGCTGTGCCAGGGGCGCGGTGCACGACGTGCTGGTGGACGCCAGGCCGCACTCGCCCACGTTCGGCCGGAGCATGGCGGTGCGCCTGGACGACGAGGACTTCCTGACCCTGTACGTGCCCCCCGGTCTGCTGCACGGCTTCCAGGCGCTGACCGAGCCCGCCGACACCTGCTACCGCATCGACAGGGAGCACGATCCGAGCGAGGACCTCGCGGTCCGGTACGACGATCCGGACCTGCGGATAGCCTGGCCCCTTCCCCCGGCCGAGGTCAGCCCGCGCGACCTGGACGCGGGCTCCTGGGCCGAGCTGCTGCCCCGGCTCGGCGCCTGAGAGGCGGCCATGCGCGCACGTCATCTCCTGCTCCTCGCCGCGGCGCTGGCCCCGGCCGGCTGCGACGCGGCCCCGGCCGCGACGCCGACCCCGGCGCCCTCCCCCGTGATCGTCCGGCCGGACGGCTCCTCCTGCCCCGACCACCCCACGCCCGCCTGCACCGGCGCGCCCAAGGGCGTCAAGCTGAAAGAGGTCGAGCTCAACACGGAGAACGTCGCCTACCGCGTGCAGACCGACGGCACCGTGCTGGACGGCGTGCACATTCCCGGGCACCTGCTGATCCACGCGAACGACGTGACGATCACCAACAGCGTCGTCGACGGCGACGTGATCAACGCCGACGGGCCCGAGTCGTTCCGGTTCACGATCGCCGACTCCACGGTGGGCACCACGGCCAAGTGCGAGCCGCTGCCCGCGATCGGCTACGACAAGTACAAAGCCACCCGGGTGCTGGTGCAGGGCCACAGCGACGGCTTCCGCGTCTCCGGCGACGACGTGGAGATCCGCGACTCCTTCGTCAAGCTCTGCTCGCGGTCCGGCGACCACTCCGACGGCATCCAGGCCTACAACGGCGGCAAGGGCCTGCTGTTCCACCACAACACCGTCGACCAGCGCGAGGCCGAGCACATCACGGCGCCGATCTTCCTGGTGGACGAGAAGTCGGAGGACGTGACCGTCACCGACAACCTCATCATGGGCGGCACCTACAGCCTCCAAGTGCGCAACGCCCGCGGCAGGCAGGTGGTGCGCGGCAACAAGCTGGTGGACAAGTCCTGGGTGTACGGGCCGACCGACTCCGAGTGCGGGCGGACGGAGTGGGCCGGCAACGAGCTGGTCACCATCGACGAGAACTATCGGGTCACCTCGATCGTCGGCCCGCTGGCCTGCGCGGGAGAGAGCTGATCCGCCTGCCGATCCGCCTGCTGAGCCGAGTGCTGATCCGCTCTGGCCGCCCGTAGCAGGGCGCCGGCCGCGCCGACCAGGATGAACGCCAGGCCCGTCACGGTCGCGAACGACAGCAGGTCGAAGGTGAGCGAGCCCACCAGCGGCACGACCAGGCAGGCGGCGACCGTCAGGCACAGGTCGCGGTCGCCCGGGTCGGCGCTGAGGTGCCTGGCCCGCAGCGCCGCGTAACAGGCCACCACGAACAGCGCGGCGAAGGTGACGGTGCCGAACAGGCCCGTCTCGACCATGGACAGGATGTACTGGTTGTCGAAGATCTGGTGTTTGGGGGCGTACCAGGTGCCCAGGCCCCGGCCGAGCCAGAAGTGCCGGCCGATCTGCTGGGCGGCCACGGCGTAGTCGTGCGTCCTGTACTGGATGCTCTCGTCGTTGCCGAGGTCGGTGAACAGCCCCGTGATGGCCCCGAGCAGGCCCGGCACGGCCACCCTGATCACCACCAGGAACCCGGCCGCCACCAGCAGCGTGGCCAGCCGCCGCCACCACGACCACCCCGCGAACAGCACCACGCCCACGGCGAGCAGGCTCAGCATGGCCGAGCGCGACACCGAGAACATCAGGCCGAGCCCGATCAGCGCCGTGCACACCCACCACCGCAGCGCCGGCTCGGCCCGCAGCCGGGCCCGGGTGGCGTAGTGGGCGGCCAGCGGCAGCAGGATGGCGCAGGTGACGCCGAACTCGATCGGATGGCCGGTGGTCGCGGCCACTCGGCGCAGGTCGGCCCGTTCCAGCACGAACGAGTCGCCCTCGCTGCTGTAGCGCAGGATCGGCAGCTCAAGGAACCTGGTCAGGTCGATCGAGAGCAGGAACTGCAGGGCCGCGATCACCGAGATCACCGCTCCGCAGACCACCAGCGTCTTGAGCATGAGGTCCAGCCGGTGCCTGCCGCGCACGCCGTCGCAGACCGTCAGCGCCAGGCCCACCGTGGCGATCACCAGGACGAAGGAGTGATCGCTCAGGTTGAGCTCGTCGGAGTCCATGTACCCCCAGGTGGACAACCCGTAGGTGGCCACCATCGAGGTGAAGTAGGCGAACAGGGCGGTACGCACGGGGTTGCGGCCCTTGGCCGCCCCCAGCGTGAGCGTGAGCTGCGCGCACAGCCAGAGCACCGCCGCGCCCAGGCTCACCACGTTGGCCGGGGTGAGCGACAGGGGCAGGCCCTTGAGCACGAGCCGGGCCGGCACGATCAGCAGCACGGCGGCGAACACGGCGGCCACGGTCGCGCCGTCGGCCCGCCCCGGCAGCGGCGGCCCACCGGGACGCCGGGCGGTCCCGGGCGCGGGCGCGCGGACGTCTGCGGGGGCGGCCATCGGTCACGCCCCCGTCTTCCCGGCTTCGGCCGGGTCCGGCATCTCAGCAGGCGTCCCGGTCTGAGGCGTCTCAGCCGAAGGCGTCTCGCCGGCGTCGCGCCGGTGGCCCCGGAGCAGGCGGCCCCGGAGCAGGCGGCGTCCGGCGAGGCGGGCGCCGAGCGGCGCCGCCAGGCTCTCCGCCGCGAACGAGGCACACAGCGAGGCGATCACCCCCAGCCCGAGCGCCGCCGCCGCCGAGCGCAGCTTCCTGCCCTGCTGCGGCGCGGGCCTGGTCGGCGGCACGGCCTCGCTGACCGTGATGTACGTCCCCACGGGCGCCTGCACCTGCCGCTGCCGCGCGTTCAGCTCCTGCCTGATCCGTGTGACGGCCTTGCGCACGATCGCCGTGGCCTCCTGCGGCGCCAGGCTCTCCCCCTCCACGAACACCAGCGGCCCCGTGGCCAGCGACTCCAGGTTGTTGGTGCCGTTGGTCACCGCGTACGTGGTCGGCCCCCCGCTGGTGACCCCCATCTCCGCCACCATGTCCGGCGTGCTCATGACGCTGATCAGGATGGAGGCGGCCACGTCGAGCCCGTGGTCGAAGTTGAGCAGCGGGTTGACCTGGAGAAGGGGCTGATCGGGATCGGACGGGAGGGTGCCGCCGCTGTTCGGCGCGGTGAGCACGAGGACCGCGGTCGTGGTGTAGGTGACCGGGACCGTGGAGTAGGCGTAGAAGGCGGCGCCGACGGCCGCGAGGAAGGCGGGGACGGCCACGTACCAGCGACGCGCCAGGACGAGCAGAGTCCCCCAGAAATCCACGCGTCCTCCCTGTGAATCCCGCCTCATGCATGTCGGCCAAACCGGGGTGGAGCGTTACACAAACGCTGTAACACCAGCTATGGGTCACCGATATGGATACAAGGGGACATCTTCAACTCGGCGGGACGGAGATCACCTTTCTTGACATCCTCCCCCTCGTCAACGAGGGGATTCCCACGGTCGCCCGTGAGGCTTCCTGCTTCACCGCCGGTTGCCCGCCCGAGAAGGACTCTCGTTGAGGTCTGACACCAGCTCCACAGGCGTCTGCTGCAACGGCACAGACGGCACCTCCGACAGGAAGCCGAACTCGCCGCTGCGCTTCCACTCCGTGAGCATCGCCGATGACTCCCCGTAGGAAACGCGCTTGCCTTGCAGGGTGTAGGCGCGCGTGCGCTCCTCCAGGGCTTTGTTGTACACGAGGCGGACGCAGCCGAACGTCCGGGCAAGCTCGGAGGCTTGCTCGGGAGTCGGATAGAAGCGGCACTTGTAGGCCCGCTTCACGATCTGCGCCACGTCCCACATCATACCGAACGATCAAGAAATACTCGTGCGTTTGTTCGATATTCCGGTTCGCCTGGAGGCGAATCGGCTGCCCCTGTCCTGCTCCGCAGGGGTCCGGTTCCTCCCCGCCTGAAGGCGGGGGTCTCCTCGGAGGTATCCGATGAGCGCACTGGCCGTCGTCACGCCCACGTACGCTCCCGACGCCGGACTCTTCGCCCACCTGCACCGTTCGGTCCTCGACCACACCTCGGACGACACCGTCCACCACGTGATCGTGCCGCCGTCCGACCGGCGGCTCTTCGCCCGCTTCTCGGGCCCTCGGTGCCGAATCTGGACGTACGCCGAGATCCTGCCGCGCCGCCTCGCGCACGTCCCGTTCACCGGCGTGTGGATCGATCCCGTACGCCCCTGGCCGCCGTTGCGCGGCTGGGTGGCCCAGCAGGCGGTGAAGATGGCGGTCACGGCGCGGCTCGACGCCAAGGTCGTGCTGGTCGCCGACTCGGACGTGGTGCTGGTACGCGAGGCGACGCCCGATCTGTTCATCCAGGACGGCCAGGTGAGCATGTTCCGGGTGGACGGCGGCGTGCACGAGCTCATGACCGACCACGTCACCTGGCACCGGGTGGCCCGCGAGCTGCTGGGCGTGCCGGGGCCCGCGCCGCTGCCGCTGCCCGACTACGTCAGCTCGCTGGCGTGCTGGGATCCGGCCGTCGTGCGCGCCATGCGGGAGCGCATCACCGAGACGACCGGGCGTGACTGGCTGGCCGCCTTCACCTCCTACCTCCAGGTCTCGGAGTTCATCGTCTACGGCGTGTTCGTGGACGAGGTGCTGCGGGCCGCGCCTCCGGTCAGCACCGCGATCTGCCACAGCCGGTGGGATCGCACCCCTCTGGACCACGCCGGAGCCATCGCGTTCGCCGACCGGCTGCCGCCCGACGCGGTGGGCATGATGATCTCGGCCAAGTCGGGCACGCCCATGGCGGTCAGATCGGCGGCGATCGAGCGATGCTCCCAGATCACCGGACCCGATGGGAGTCATCCGTGAGCAAGCTGGCGGTCATCACCCCGTCCTACGCCCTGGACGCCGAGCTGTTCGCCGAGTTGCACCGTTCCGTCCTGGAGTTCACCTCCGAGGACACCATCCACCACGTCTTCGTCCCGCCGAGCGACCGTGCGGCCTTCGCCCGCTTCGAAGGCCCGCGTTGCCACGTGTGGATCCGCTCGGAGCTGCTGCCCCGCCGATACCTGCGGCTGCCCGGCGCCGACCTGTACGTCAACTACCGCCGCCCCTGGCCTCCGCTGCGCGGCTGGGTGATGCAGCAGACGGTCAAGATCGCCTCCGCCGGATTGATCGACGCCGACGCCATGCTCATCGTCGACTCCGACGCCGTACTCGTCCGCCCGACCAGCGCCGCGTCCTTCACCGTGGACGGGCGGCTGTGCCTGTACCGGCTGGAGAACGGCGTCACGGCCGAGATGGAGCGGCACGTCATCTGGCACCGGGTCGCCCGCGAGCTGCTCGGCCTGCCGTCCCCGCCGCCCCCGCCGCTGCCCGACTACGTGACGGCGCTGACGTTCTGGGACCCGGAGATCGTGCGGGCCATGCAGCGGCGCATCACCCAGGTGACCGGCCGCGACTGGCTCGACGCGTTCAATTCCCAGATGCACGTCTCCGAGTTCATCCTGTACGGCGTCTTCGTGGACGAGGTGCTGAAGGCCGACCCGCCGATCAACACCACGATCTGCCACCTGAGCTACAACCACGAGCCGTGGGACGTGGCGCAGGCCGTGGCCTTCGCCGACCGGCTGCCGCAGGAGGCGGTGGGGATGATGATCTCGGCCAAGTCGCACACGCCGGCGGAGGCCAGGGCGGCCGCCATCGCGCGGTGCGCTCAGGTCGTCGAGTCGAGCTGACCCTTCTTCGGCCCGTCCTCGTCCGGCTTGTCCTCTTCGGGCCTGTCCTCCTTGGGCCCGTCCTTCTCGGGCCCGTCCTTCTCGGGCTCGGCCTTTTCAGGGACGGCGCTCGCCTGAACCGGCTCCACCTCGGCCGGTGCAGGGTCGGCCGGTGCAGGGTCGGCCGGCCCGTCTCCGGCCGGTTCCGCGTCGGTCTTGATGACCTGGATCGGGCCGGTGGTCTCCTCGGCCAGCTCGTCCACCGTCAGCGGGAACCCGGACATCATGGGCAGACGCGACCTGGAGCCGTTGACCGCCGCGGCGCCCTCCGCCACCGGCTGCTCGGCGACGACCTCGGCCCAGACGCCCTGCGAAGCCTCCGCCGGTTCCTCCGAAGGTGAGGGCTCGGGTGCGGGCTCGGGTGCGACGTCCGCGCCGGCCCGCCGCGCGGAGCGGACGCGCTGGACGGCGTAGGCCAGCCCCATCCCGCCGACCACCCCGAACGCGCCGCCGAAGGCCGCGACGGTCAGCCGGTCGCCGATGGCCGCCTTGGGCGTGGAGGGCGGCATCACGTCCATGATCGCGATGTGCGTGCTGATCGGCGCATCGAGCGCGGTCTGCCGCTTGGCCAGCTCCAGCCGTACCCGCAACTGGGCCTTGCGCATGACCTCCCGCACGGTGGCGGGCGAGTCGCTCTCGACCTCGACGTAGACGAACGGCCCGTTGGTGCTGATGCCGAGCAGGTCGGGGTTGGTCCGCCCGTCGTTGATGATCACGGCGGTGGGCCCGTTCTCCGGCGCGCCGATCTCGGCGTACACGTCGGGCGTGTTGGTGGCCAGGATGAGGATGCCCGCGGTCGTGCGCAGGGCGTCGTTGAACTGCAGCAGCGGGTTGGTCAGGCCCGGGCGGTTCTGCGGCTCGGTCTCCAGCGTGCCGCCGGTGGCGGGCACGGTGAGCACCATGGAGGCGGTGGAGACGTACCGGCTCGGCATCAGGAAGTAGGCGGCCAGGGCGAGTCCCACGGCCGCGATGACGACAGGCGGCCCCACGAACTTCTTCCGGGCCAGTCCAAGGACGGTCCTCCAGAAGCGCACTTTTCCGCCCCCGTCACTTCTCGTTCCATGGGAAATCGCTCTGTTCATCGGACGTGTTACACAAATCGGACCATGGAGAGGAGCTTGCGGCTCCTGTGCGCGATGGTGCGCCGCTGGCGTCGTGCGAACATGCGCAGCACCTCCGTACGGGCCCGGCGGCGCTGCGCGTCGGTGAGCTCGGCCTGGTGCAGCCAGCGCAGCAGTTCCCTGCACTGGAGCGTGTTGGCCAGATGGGACTGCCAGGACGGCACGTCGAGGCGGCCGGCCAGGCGGGTGATCCGTTCCGTCCGCCAGTTGCGGTGCGAGAGCACCTCGGGGACGTGCGCCCATGGCCCGGCCAGCGCCAGCTTGGCCGCGTAGACCTCGTCCTCGCGCAGCATGTTGCGCCGGGGGATCTCGGTCGCGGGCCCGCGCCGCAGCAGCCCGTAGAGCGGGTCGATGAGGAACGGGCTCTCGTTGAGCAGCCTGAGCATCTCGGCGAACCGCTCGACCGGGTCGTCGGAGCCCAGCCCGGCGCCCGCCGCCGCGCCCTCCCCCGGACCCGGGTAGGGAGTGGTGGTGACCTGGCCGCCGTCGCGGGTGTAGGCCACCTGGTTGGTGACGAGGATGAGGCGTTCGTCGGCGGCGAAGGCGGCCAGGGCACGCGAGACGCAGGAGGGCTCCAGCCGGTCGTCGTCGCCGATCCAGCGGATGAACGCGCCGCGCGAGATCCTGGCGGCGTGGGTGAAGTTGCCGAGCAGGCCGACGTTGCGCGGGTGCCGGTGGTAGACGATCCGCTCGTCGCCGGCGGCCAGGTCGCGGCAGAGCTCCTCGGTGGCGTCGGTGGAGGCGTTGTCGGAGATGACCAGCTCGATGTGCTGATGATCCTGGGCCAGCACCGAGCGGACCACGCCTTCGAGGCGTCCGGCCCCGTTCCTGACCGGCAGGGCGATCGAGACGAGCTCAGAGTCGCGCATGGACCCTCCCTTGGCGTACGAGTCGCTTCAGCACGGCGCGCGGCACCACGACGAGCACGAACAGCAGCAGCCCCGCCCCGCCGGCCACGCACAGCTCGAAGAAGGGGCCGTCGATCACCGTGGCCAGCCCCGTCATGACGCCGCCGGCCAGCGCCGCGCCGAGCAGCGGCCGGGCCAGCCCGGCGCCGAACAGCCGCGCGGGCACGCCCGAGCGCCGCAGGGCCACGGCGAGCAGCGGCAGCGCCACCAGCACCGCGACGGCGGCGTGCGCCACGGCCGCGCCCTCGATGCCGTCGAGCCTGGCGCCGGCCAGCAGGGCGGGCAGCAGCGCGGCGGCCCAGCACAGGTTGACCCACATCGTCGACTTCGTCCGGCCGAGCGCGGCCAGGATGTCGGTGATGAGCAGGGTCAGCATGCGCACGGCCATCACGATGGCCAGGAAGCGCAGCACCTGGGCGGCGGGCAGCCACGGCGTGCCGTACAGGAACTCCACGACCGCGGGCGCGAGCGTGCCCATCAGCACGGCGATCGGCAGCACCATCCCGGCCAGCAGCGGCACGGCCTGCCGTACGCCCTCCCGCATCGACTCCTCGCCCTCCTCGGCC
Organism: Nonomuraea sp. NPDC048892; assembly: GCF_040649735.1. Taxonomy (NCBI): domain Bacteria; kingdom Bacillati; phylum Actinomycetota; class Actinomycetes; order Streptosporangiales; family Streptosporangiaceae; genus Nonomuraea; species Nonomuraea sp. NPDC048892. The sequence continues at coordinate 369,677 of NZ_JBEZFZ010000006.1, forward strand.
AGGCGCGCGAAGCTGGGCAGCGCGACGTAGCGGATGGCGGTGCCGATGAGGCCGGGCACCCAGCTGGAGATGTTGAACGCGAGCAGGTAGAAGCCCAGCATCACCGGCCCGAGCACGTCGCCGACGATGACAGCGTCCATGTTGAGCAGCAGCCCCTCGATGCCCAGGCTGACGCAGAGCGGCAGCCCGAACCGCAGCAGCCGGGCCGCCAGCGCGCGGTCGAAGCCGAGCTCGATCTTGACCCGGGCCAGCACGACCACGAGCAGCCCGGTGAGCACCCCGCCGCTGAGCTGCCCCCAGGCGAAGCTGTAGGCCCCGGCGCCGTTCGCGGCCAGCGTGATGGAGACGCCGGCGTTGACGACGAAGCCGGCCAGGTTCGCCCAGGCCAGTTTGTCCTGCTCGAACCTGCGCATGAGCGCGGCGCTGCGGACCGCGGTCAGCCCGTAGACGACGTTGGTGGCCATGAGGACGCGGATCACCCACGTGGCGTCCTCGCTGCCGGCCAGCCGCGCGTAGAACGGCGCGATCACCCAGAACAGGGCGTAGAGGGCCAGGCTGGACGCGATGGCGACCACGGTGGCAGTCTGCGCGACCTCCTCCAGCCGGCCGCGCCACTGCACGGTCGCCGCGATCACCCCGGCGTCGTTGATGTAGATGACGAACTGGGTGGCGGCCAGGGCGATGGCGAACACGCCGAAGTCCTCGGGCACCAGCAGCCTGGCCAGGACCAGGCTCATCACGAACGAGCCCGCCTTCATCACCAGGTTGCCGAGCAGGCTCCAGCGCAGGCCGCGCCCGGCCTTGCGGCCTATGTCGCCGACCTCGCTCACGGGGCTTCCCCGCCGGCCGGCACCCGTTCCAGCCAGATCTCCCGCCAGAACGGGACGAACTCGCGCGGGCAGTTGGCGTTGTAGACGCCCTCGCAGACCAGGTCGTCGAGAATGATGCAGGGGCTCTTCATGGTCAGCATGCGCCCGGTCTTCTCGTCCAGGCAGCGCTCGACCCTGGCGCGTACGCGTGCCGTCCTGCCGCAGTAGCGGGCCATCTCCTCCTCGAACCCGAGGCCGCGGTTGAGCAGGTCGTCGTTGAGCGTGTCGAGGATCTCGTCCTTGGACTTGATCCTGACCAGCTCGCCCGGCCGCAGGTCCAGGCTGCCCGTCGGGGTGACCCGGCCGGCGCGGCCCTGGACGAAGCCCCAGCGCAGCCCGCCCCTGATCCACAGGCGGCGCGGCAGCACCTTCTTGCTGACGTCCTGGAAGCGGTTGAACAGCCCGACGAGGAACGTGCGAACGGTCGCGAGCACGCCCGCGTTGCCGCTGCGCACGTCGGTGACGTACTGGCCGAGGTCGCGGAAGGGCAGGCACGTGGGCGCGGCGCGGAGCAGCTCGGTGGCCTGGCAGGAGTAGGCGTCCGCGCCCTTGCGGGTGTTGGCCTCGACCAGCTTCAGCAGGCGCTCCTCGGGCACGGCCTGGGCCTGTGGCGTGCCGGGTTCGACCCGTTTGAGCCAGGCCTCCTTCCAGTAGAGCGAGCAGGCGGTCTGGCAGCCGCCGTGCCCGCCGCCGTCGCAGCGCGCCCCGGTGAGGTGCACGGCACGCTCCATCCGCCGCATGCCGCTGCGGCTGATGGTGTCGCAGAGCTTGTGCGCCACCTTGTGCACGGTCATCCGCCGCCCGCAGAAGGCCAGCATCTCCGGCATGAACGGCAGGCTCTCCAGCTCGCCCCGCTCGTCCAGCGTGGCCAGGATCTCCGCCTCGCTCCGCACCTCGACGAGGTCCCCCACCCGCAGGTTCATGCGCTCTCTCCCACCCGCTTGAGCAGGCCCGCGCCCTCCAGCGCGCCCGCCGCCTCGGCGACCGCCTGGAAGGGCAGGCCCGACCGCTCCGCGATGTCCAGCAGCCCGTGGTCGCCGTCCGACAGGTTCAGCACCCATAACATCGCCAGTTGCGCCTGTTTCGTGTCACTTCTGCCGCCGAGTGAGCCGTACAGGCCGCGCCGGCCCAGCTGCGGCTCCCCGTACGGGCTCAGGTTCTGGTAGCGGCCGTCACGTTCCAGCACCTCCACCGCCGACCAGAGCGCGTCCAGGGTGTCGGCCATGGCCTGGGGCGAGACGAAGCCCACGTCGTCTCCGGAGGTGTGGTACTCGGGGTAGCCCGCGTACGGCGTCCTGGTCAGGCTGCCCACGGGCAGGTTGAAGCCGGGCGAGCAGAACTGCCGCTCGTCGTACCCGTACGGCGAGAAGCCGGCGATCGTGTGCGGCCTGTCGCGCAGCACGGCCGCCAGCACCCGGTCGATGGGGGCGTCCCCGCGCCGGCTGCGCTTGTACGTCAGCGCCCCCGGATCCCCCGCGCAGGCCAGCGTGAGCCCATGACGAACGCGCCCGGTGCGCTCCCGGTTGCGCGCCAGCCAGGTGATGGCGCCGATCGTGCCGGGGGCGAACAGGAACCGGTAGGTGTAACGGGGCTCACGCAGCCGGCCCGCGAGCGCGACGGCCACGGCGATGCCGGCCAGGTTGTCGTTGGCCAGCGACGGATGGCAGACGTGGCAGGAGATCAGCACCTCCTCGTCGGTGCGTCCCCGTACGACGTGCTCGGCGTACGTCAGGTGCCCGTCGGCCAGCGTCGAGTCGATCACCACCTCGTACGGCCCCGGGCCCATCCCGTCGAGCGTCTCCTGGCTCAGGCAGAACCCCCACGTCTCGGCGTAGTACGAGGTCCGGTACGGCACCAAGCCCGGCTGCTCGGGCAGCGTGTGCAGGTGGGGGCGCAGCTCGTCCAGCGTCATGACGGCCGAGACGGGCACGCTGTAGCCCACCACGTGCAGGTTCGACCGCCGGAAGTCCACCACCCTGGCCCCTGACGGATCCTTGACGTAGGCGTCGCGGATGTTCCACTCCCTGGGCACGGTCCAGTCGAGCACCTGGGTGCCGGTGGGCACCTCGTGCACCTTCAGCTCCAGGTGCTCGCCGACGATGCCGAGCGTGGCGCGCACGCCGTCGCCCGTGATGGAGCGGCACAGCGGGTAGAGCCGCTCCACCAGGGCGTGCATCTCCTCGCCCGTCACGTCCGCAGCTCCTCGGAGACCGTGCCGGCCGCGCGCCGGTCGGCCAGCCAGGCCAGCCTGGTGAAGCGCTGGCGGAAGTCCGTGACCGTCAGCCCGTGGCACCGGTAGGCGTCGGCCAGCTCGACGGCGCCTGCCTTCACCGTCCAGCGGGCGTGCAGCTCCGGCAGCGCGGCGCGGATGCGGGAGAAGTCGACCCGGTACGAGCGCGGGTCGGCTCCCGTCTCACCGGTGACCAGCAGCTCGGAGCCGGGCACCGCCTCCACGACGTGCTCGGCGATCTCGGCGACGGTCAGGTTGTTCTGCTCGCCGCCCACGTTGAACGCCCTCGCGTGCACGGCTTGGCGCGGCGCGGTGAGCGCGGCCACGAAGGCGTCGGCGATGTCGGCCACGTGCACGAGGGGCCGCCACGGAGTGCCGTCCGACAACACGCGGACCTGCCCGGTCAGATGGGCGTGGCCGACCAGGTTGTTCAGCACGATGTCGGCGCGCAGCCTCGGGGAGAAGCCGAACGCGGTCGCGTTGCGCAGGAACACCGGCGTGAAGTCGGCGTCGGCCAGCTCGACCAGCTCGTCCTCGACGCGGACCTTCGACTCCGCGTACGGGGTGACCGGGCGCAGCGGGGCGTCCTCGCCGAGCAGGTCGTCGCCGCCCGAGGCGCCGTACACCGAGCAGGTGGAGGCGTACAGGAAGCGGCGCACGCCCGCGTCGCGGGCCAGCCTGGCCAGGCGGACCGAGGCGTGGTGATTGATGTCGTAGGTCAGCTCGGGCGCGAGCGCGCCCAGCGGGTCGTTCGAGAGCGCGGCCAGGTGGATCACGGCGTCGAAGCCGGTGAGCAGCCCGGCCGGTACGTCGCGCAGGTCCACCCGGTGGCCCGGCGGGTCGTCGGGCAGCGGGCCGAGCACGCACTCGGCGAAGAGCCCGGAGTCGAGGCCCACCACCTCGTGGCCGGCCCGGGCCAGCGCCGGCGCCATGACGGTGCCGAGGTAGCCCTGGTGCCCCGTGAGTAACACACGCATGCCGATCAGCCTCCAGCTAGATCTAGGGCGAGTTTGTGCAGGTAGAACGCCTCCGCATGGCGTGCGTGACACTCGATGCCGCGGATTCTGGCCAGTCCGAGGAAGGCCTCCCTGTCGAACCAGGGGCGGTGCCGCTGCGAGGGGTAGTGCTCCCACAGCAGGTTGACCTTGCGCTCGGCCAGGGCCAGGTCGAGCGGCTGGTAGGCGTTGGGCCGGCCGAGGTCGCCGTCCCATTTGAGGATCTCGTACCCGAGCGTGAGGTGGTCGCGGAAGGCGGTGGGCACGAGCTGGGCCAGCCCGCGATGGTCCTGGTGCGCGTCGCCCGCGTGGGGGGCCAGGATCAGGTCCGGCTCGGTACGCAGCCGCATCCCCTCGACCGCGGCCTTGGCGTCGTCCCAGTGGGCGGGCAGCCGTCCGTCGGGCAGCTTGCCCACCTCGACACGCAGGTCGGCGCCTGGGCAGAAGGCGGCCAGCGCGTTGCGTTCCTCCTCCTCGCGTACGGTCCCGCCCCCCGACAGGATCAGCGCGTCGACCTTGATGCCCGGGTGCGCGGTGCACATGACGAGGAGCGTGCCGCCCGCGCCGATGGCGAGATCGTCGCAGTGGGCGGCCAGCAGGGCGATCCGGCGCAGGCCGGACGGGAAGAGCCGGTTCACGCCCGCTCCCACAGTGCCCAGGGCCGCTCGCCGCGGATGTAAGCCCGGTCCAGCTCCATGCGCTGGTTGACGGTGTCGGTGGGCCGCCAGTAGCCGCGGTAGGGGTAGGCCATCAGGCGGCCGCGCTTGGCCAGCTCCTTGCAGCCGTCCACGAGCAGGTCGCCGTTCTCGGGGATGTGGTCGAAGATTTCCTGACGTAAGACGAAATATCCGCCGTTTACCCATAAGGGCATTTCGGTGACCGCGGTGATCTGCCCGACCATCCCGTTCTCCCCCACCTCCACGCAGTGGAAGGTGCCCGGCGGCGGCACCGCCATGAGCGTGCCGCCCGCCCCCGACGCGGCGAACCTGCCGATGATCTCCGGCAGCGGCGCGTCCGTGAGCACGTCGGCGTAGTTGGCCAGGAACATCTCCTCGCCCTCCAGGTGCTCGCGCACCCGGCGCAGCCGCTCCCCGATCGACGACTCGATCCCCGTGTGGATGAAGGAGATCGTCCAGTCGGAGATGTCGTTGCCCAGCAGCTCGACGTCGCCGCGGCGCAGGACGAAGTCGTTGGAGGCGGTCTCCTCGTACCGCAGGAAGAAGTTCTTGATCTGCTCGGCGCCGTAGCCGAGGCAGAGCACGAACTCCTTGTGACCGAAGTGCGCGTAATAGCGCATGACATGCCAGATCAGCGGCCTCGGGCCGACGAGCTGCATGGGCTTCGGCACGTCGCCGGAGCCGCCCGTACGCATGCGCGTGCCGTACCCGCCGCAGAAGAGGACGACCTTCACACGACCTCCAGTGTGGGGATGGGGAAGACCAGCCGGCCGCCCCAGTCACGGATGTAGGACAGCTGCTCGATCAGCTCGTCCCGCAGGTTCCACGGCAGGACGAGGACGTAGTCGGGCCGATCGGCCGCGATGCGCTCGGGCGGGAAGATCGGGATGCGCGCCCCGGGGGTGAACTTGCCGTGCTTGTACGGATTGCGATCCACCGTGTACGCCAGCAGATCGGGCCGGACCCCGCAGTGGTTGAGCAGCGTGTTGCCCTTGCCCGGCGCCCCGTACCCGACCACCGTGCTGCCCTCCTCGGCGGCGTTGACCAGGAACGTCAGCAGGTCGCGCCGGACCTTGGCCACCCGCTCGGTGAAGTCGATGTAGCCCGAGAGGTCGTGCAGCCCCGCCGCCTTCTCCATCGCCAGCACGTCGGCCACCCGCTGCGAGGGCGTGCCCGAGGGCCGGGCCCACAGCCGGATCGAGCCGCCGTGCGTGGTCAGCAGCTCCACGTCCACCAGCGTCAGCCCGCCACTGGCCAGCGCGCGCCGGGCTGAGGCGACCGTGTAGTACTGGAAGTGCTCGTGGTAGATCGTGTCGTACTGGTTCAGCCGCATCAGCGTGAGCAGGTGCTGCACCTCGATCGAGACCACGCCGTCGTCGGCGACCAGCGCCCGCAGGCCCTTCGTGAAGCCGATCACGTCGGGGATGTGCGCGTAGACGTTGTTGGCCACCACGTGGTCGGCGGTGCCGTGCTCCCGTACGACGGCACTGGCGCTCTCCGGGGTCAGGAACGCCGTCACCGTCGGCACGCCGCGCTCCCTGGCCGCCTGGCCCACGTTCACCGACGGCTCGATGCCGAGACAGCGCACGCCCCGGTCCACCACGTGCCGCAGCAGGTAGCCGTCGTTGCTGGCCACCTCGACCACGAACGCGTCCGGCCGCAGGTCCAGCTCGGCCACGAAGGCGCGGGCGTGCTCGACCCAGGAGGCGGAGTAGGAGGAGAAGTAGGCGTAGTCGGTGAAGGTGTCCTCGGGGGTGATCAGTGGCGGAACCTGCGTTAGCCAGCACGACGTGCACACGCGCAGGTGCAGCGGATAGGTCGGCTCTGGCTCTTCGAGCTGCTCGGCGGTGAGGATGCGCTCGCAGGGAGGTGTCGCCCCGAGGTCCACCACACTGGCGAGCTCCGCCGAGCCGCATAACCGGCAAGTCATCATTCGCACGCTCCAAGAGATTGATATTTCGCCGGGGCCGGTGCTCTCGTTACTGTCGGACCATGGATCCCCTCGGCATCGATGGCGCCTGGCGCCACACGCCGCGCGTCCACACCGACCCCCGCGGCGCGTTCTTCGAGGCCTTCCGCGCCGCCGACCTGCCGCGGCGGTTCGACCTGGCCCAGGTCAACTGCTCGGTCTCCGCCCACGGCGTGCTGCGCGGCGTGCACTTCGCCGACGTGCCCCCTGGTCAGGCCAAATACGTGATGTGCCTGTCCGGCAGCGTCATGGACGTCGTCGTGGACCTGCGTGTGGGCTCGCCCACGTTCGGCCGGTGGGAGGCCGTGACGCTCGACGACGAGTCGCGCACCGCGGTCCTCATCGGCGAGGGCCTGGGGCACGCGTTCATGGTGCTCAGCCCGAGCGCCACGGTCGCGTACCTGTGCTCCGAGCCGTACGCGCCGGCTCGCGAGCACGGGGTCCATCCGCTCGATCCGGCCCTGTCGATCGGCTGGCCGGCCGATGTCGAGCCGGTGCTGTCGGAGAAGGACGCCAAGGCGCCCACCCTGGAGGAGGCGCTGGCCGGCGGGCTGCTGCCCGACCACCGCGCCTGCGCCGAGTTCTACGCGACCCTGCGCTGACGGCTCGCGGTTCGCACGGGGCTCGTGATTCGCACGGGGCTCGTGGCTCTTGTCGCGTCTCACGCCACGCTCCGCTGACGGCTCGTCGCCAGCACCGGCCAGGCCGCGTGCAGGGCCTCGCGCCAGTGCCTGATCGGCTGCCACCGGGTGTGGGCCAGCACGCTGTTCGCCGGCCGCACCGCCGCCCGCGACAGCGCCGACGACGGCACCGGGCGCACCCGTCCCGGATCCTCACCGAGCAGCGCGAAGATCTCCTTGGCGAACCCGCACCAGGTCGTCTCCCCCGAGCTCGTACCGTGGTAGACGCCGGGCGGCAGATCCGACTGCGCCAGCCGGACGAGATAGTCGGCCAGGTCGGCGCTCCACGTCGGCTGCCCGCGCTGGTCGTCCACCACGTCCACGCTCGGCCGCTCCCCGGCCAGGCGGATCATCGTGCGGGCGAAGCTGACACCGCGCGCGCCGTACAGCCACTCCGTGCGCACCACGTAGTGCCCGTGCTCCAGCGCCGCCTCCTCGCCCGCCAGCTTGCTCCTGCCGTACGCGTTCACCGGCCCGGTCCGCGCGTCCTCCCGGTACGGCAGCGCGGCGGCACCGTCGAAGACGTAGTCGGTGGACACCTGGACGAGCCTCGCCCCCACGAGGTCGCACGCCTCGGCCAGCCAGCGCACGGCGGTCCCGTTGACCGCCAGCGCGTCGGCCTCGCTCGCCTCGGCGTCGTCCACCGCTGTCCAGCCGGCGCAGTTGAGCACGACCCTCGGCCGGTAGGCGCAGACGAAGTCGCGCACCGCCCGCCGGTCGCGGACGTCCAGCTCGTCCCGGCCGAGCGCGAGCACCGGATCGCCGGTCAGCGCGGTCCGGTCGAGGACGTCGCTCGCGAGCATGCCGCCCGCCCCCGTGATGAGCCACCTCATGCCGCCTCCAGGCATAAAAGAGCGATCATCGCGCCCACCAGTCGCGGTGCTCCGCGTACCAGCGGACGGTGTCCTTCAACCCCTGCTCGAACGGGACCTGCGGCCGGTAGCCGAGGGCGCGCAGCTTGCTGTCGTCCAGGGAGTAGCGGCGGTCGTGGCCCTTGCGGTCGGCGACGTACTCGACCATGTCCCAGTCCCGGCCGCAGGCTTCGAGCAGGCGCGTCGTGAGCTCCTTGTTGGTCAGCTCCGCCGTGCCGGCGATGTGGTAGACCTCGCCGGGTTCGCCCCGCTCTGCGACCAGGCGGATGCCCGCGCAGTGGTCGCGGACGTGGATCCAGTCCCGTACGTTGCCGCCGTCCCCGTACAGCGGCACCTTCCTGCCCCGGAGCAGGTTCGTGATGAACAGCGGGATGACCTTCTCGGGGTACTGCCTGGGCCCGTAGTTGTTGCCGCAGCGGGTGATCGAGACGTTCATCCCGTACGTGACCGCGTAGGCGCGCGCGATCAGGTCGCCGCCCGCCTTCGAGGCCGCGTACGGCGAGCGCGGCCGCACCGGCGCGGCCTCGTCCCACGAGCCGATGTCGATCGACCCGTACACCTCGTCCGTCGACACCTGCACCACCTTCGGCACCTCCGCCTCCAGGCAGGCCTGGAGCAGGGTCTGGGTGCCGAGCGCGTTGGTGCGCATGAACGGCGCGGCGCCCTCGATCGAGCGGTCCACATGGGACTCCGCGGCGAAGTTGACCACCAGGTCGTGCCCGGGGACGACGCGGGCGAGCAGCTCGGCGTCGCAGATGTCACCGTGCACGAACGTGTGCTCGACCCCGTCGAGGTTGGCCCGGTTGCCCGCGTACGTCAGCTTGTCCAGAACGGTGACGTCCACGTTCGCGTCGGCGGGGGTCGTGTCGCGGAGGCTCCGGACGAAGTGGGAGCCGATGAATCCCGCACCACCCGTCACCAGAATTCTTGTCATCAGAAACCTCCGAGGAAACCCCCGCCTTCAGGCGGAGGAGGAACCGGACCGCTGCGGAGCAGGGCAGGAACAGGCGATTCGCTGCCAGCCGAACCGCCATATCGAACAAGCACGCGAATTCCCCTTGATCGTTCGATACGATGTGCGACGTGGCGCTGATCGTGAAGCGGGCTTACAAATACCGCTTCTACCCGACCCCCGAGCAAGCCTCGCAGCTGGCCCGGACGTTCGGCTGCGTCCGCCTCGTCTACAACAAAGCCCTCGAAGAGCGCAGCGGCGAGTTCGGCTTCCTGCGCGAGGTGTCGTCCGTGCCCTTGCAGCAGACGTTGCGCCATCTCCAGGCGGGGTTTGGACGCCCCGCTGGACGTCGTGTGGTCGTGTCCGCTGCCGGAGGGCGCGCAGCCGTCCACGGTGACGGTGTCGAAGGACGCTGCGGGGCGCTAGTTCGTGTCGATCCTGGTGGAGGAGACGATCGCCCCGCTCGCTCCGGCAGAGCAGGCGGTGGGCGTGGACGCGGGCATCACCGTGCTGGCCACCCTGTCCACCGGCGAGAAGATCGTCAACCCCCGGCACGAGCGCCGCGACCGGCGCAAGCTCGCCAAAGCCCAGCGGGCCCTGTCCCGCAAGGAGAAAGGCAGCGCCAACCGGGCCACGGCCCGGCTCAAGGTGGCCAAGGTGTACGCCCGCATCGCCGACCGCAGGACAGACCACCTGCACAAGGTCACCACACGGCTTGTTCGCGAGAACCAAGCGATCGCCGTGGAAGACCTGACCATCCGCACCATGGTTCGCAATCACTCGCTGGCCCGCGCCATCTCGGACGCGGCCTGGCGACAGTTGCGGTCGATGCTGGAGTACAAAGCGCGCTGGTACGGGCGCACGCTGGTGGCGGTGAACCGCTGGTTCCCCTCCTCCAGGCTGTGCTCGGCCTGCGGCGCCGTGCGAGAGAAGATGCCGCTGAACGTCCGGATGTGGCAGTGCGCCTGCGGCACGGTCCACGACCGGGACGTCAACGCGGCCAGGAACGTGCTCGCCGCCGGGCTGGCGGAGAGCTGAAACGCCTGTGGAGCCGGTGTAAGACCTCAACGAGACCCCTCTCGGGCGGGCGACCGGCCGTGAAGCAGGAAGGCCCATGGGCGACCGTGGGAATCCCCCTCCTTCAGGAGGGGCGGATGTCAAGAACTGATCTGTACCTGGCTGTGATCGCCCAGTACGAGACGGTGGGCTTTGGGCGTGTTGGGAGCCGACGTGATCTCGACGTCGTGTCCGATCAGCGACGACTCGATCCGGCCGACCCCGGCGATGGAGGCTCTGGGCAGCACGATCGAGTACTCGATCTCGCTGCCGGTGATGGCGCAGGAGGCCCCGATCGAGGTGTACGGGCCGACGTAGCTGTCCTGGATCCTGGCGCCGGCGCCGACGATGGCCGGGCCCACGACGCGGGAGCGCTCGACCACGGCGCCCGGCTCGATCGCGACCCGGCCGATGAGCTCGCTGACCGCGTCCACCCGGCCCTGGACCAGGGGCTCGACCGATTCGAGCACCAGCCGGTTGACCTCCAGCATGTCGGTGACGTTGCCGGTGTCCTTCCAGTAGCCGGAGATGATCGAGGACTCGACGCGCAGCCCGGCCTCGATCAGCCACTGGATCGCGTCGGTGATCTCCAGCTCGCCCCGCCAGGACGGCTTGAGCTCGGCCACCGCCTTGTGGACGGCCGGGCCGAACAGGTAGACGCCGACCAGCGCCAGATCGCTCTTGGGCCGGGCGGGCTTCTCCTCCAGACCGGCCACGCGCCCCTCCGCGTCCAGCTCGGCGACCCCGAACTGCCGCGGGTCGGCGACCTTGGTGAGCATGATCTGAGCCGCCGGCCGTTCCCTGGCGAACCGCTCCACCAGGCCGTTGATGCCGCCCACGATGAAGTTGTCGCCCAGGTACATGACGAAGTCCTCGTCGCCCAGGTAGTCGCGGGCGATCAGCACGGCGTGGGCCAGCCCGAGCGGCGCCTGCTGGCGCAGGTAGGTGACCTGCAGCCCGAACGCCGAGCCGTCGCCCACCGCCGCCTCGATCTCGGCGTGGGTGTCGCCCACCACCAGGCCCAGCTCCGTGATCCCGGCCGCGGCGATGGCCTCAAGGCCGTAGAACAGGACCGGTTTGTTGGCGACCGGGACCAGTTGCTTGGCCGAGGTGTGCGTGATGGGTCGTAGCCGTGTGCCCGACCCCCCGGCGAGCACGAGTGCTTTCACCGCTAGTACGCCCCTTCTCCACGGGTGACGACGGACCAGGTCTTCCAGAGGATCTGCAGGTCGAGGATGAGCGACCAGTTCTCCACGTAACGCAGATCGAGGCGGACGGACTCCTCCCAGGTCAGGTCGGAGCGTCCGCTGACCTGCCACAACCCGGTCATGCCCGGCTTGACGACGAGGCGGCGGCGGACGTCGGCGCCGTATTTGCCCACCTCTTCGGGCAGCGGGGGGCGGGGGCCGACGAGGGACATCTCGCCGCGCAGGACGTTGAGCAGCTGGGGCAGCTCGTCGAGGGAGTATTTCCGCAGGAATGCGCCTACCCGGGTGATCCTTGGATCGTTCCGAATTTTGAACAGCACGCCGTCGAACTCGTTGTCGTCGAGGAGGCCGCCTTTGAGCCTTTCGGCATCCACCACCATCGTACGAAATTTCACGACACGGAACTCTTTGCCGTCTTTGCCGACCCGTACCTGGTAGAACAGGGCTCCCCCAGGGCTGGTCAGCCGGATCACCAGCGCCAGCACCAGCAGCGGCAGCGCCAGGACCAGCAGCGCGATCCCCGCGACCAGCCGGTCGAACACAGCCTTCACGAACTGCCGCATGCCGTTGAACTCGGGATGCTCCACGTGCAGCAGCGGCATCCCCGCGACCGGCCTGATGCTGATGCGCGGCCCGGCCACGTCGAGCAGGGCCGGGGCCACGAACAGATCCGTGCGCGCCGTCTCCAGGCTCCAGGCCAGCCGGCGCAGCGCGGCCCCGTCGAGCTCGGGGCAGGCCAGCACGGCCACCGCGTCGGCCCGTTCCCGCTCCACCACGCTCGCCACGTCGCCGAACGACCCCAGCACCGGAATGCCGTCCAGGTCCACGTCCATCGCGTTCTCAGGAAGGCAGGCTCCCACCACCCGCATTCCGTGATAAGGCTGGCGCCTGAACTGCATCACCAGGTCGAGGATCGACTCCCGGTGCCCGACCGCGATCACCTGGCGCATGTATTCGCCCACCGCTCTCCTTCGGTGGAGCCGTTTGCGCATGCGATAGCGGTAGTAGAGCGTGGCCAGCAGCGCGAGCGGCAGCATGGCCATCACGAAGCTTCGCGCGATCACCGTCTGCGTGGCGTAGGCCATGATCGCGACGGCGGCCATCAGCCCGACGCCGCCGTTGAACACCGCCTTGAACTCCTCCGTTCCCTCGCCGTTGGCGCGCTGGCGGTACGCGCCGCCCATCATGAGCGCGAGCGGCCAGGCGACGACGAGGCCGAAGCCCAGCACGAACTCGGCCGCGGGAATGTAGGCGCCGGCGATCAGCCGCACACCCAGCACGCACACGCAGGCGAACAGCGCGCACATCGTGTCCCCGGATAACAGGAGCCGTAGGTACGCACGCGTCCAGATGCTCGACGCGCGGCGCGGTACGGCCTCGAGGAGCACGACGGCGGACTCCCCAGTCCCCACCCTCATAACACCATCCTGACAACTCTGTGCACCGCGATAACCGGACGTTCCTTGAGCCTCATGGGTTGACAGCTCCCACGAACAACAAGGGCGGCGGCCCCCACTAAAGAGTAAAGATCGATTCCGACCCGGGAAATACCATCAAATGTCCACAATCGGACGATTGATGGGTGGGCGAAGGGCTTGACGGAACGATCCATCAGTGGCAGCAGTACGCAGGTGGAATGCGAGTTTTGCCAGGAGATTTCGGGAGGTTACCGTTATGCGAAACGGCTAGGCGTACGCGGGATCACGGCTCGTCGTCCTCCGGATGAGGCTAGTCGTACTCCAGATCGGGAAGCGCCGACGGCGGGTCCGGGCTGCGCCAGACGACCACGACCCCGTCGTGCGCGGAGTCGCTCGCCACCGTCAGCCGATCGAGGTCGAAATCGGGCAGATAACGCAGGCGGGCCAGGAACGTGGCGTCCGTGGCCGAGCGCGGCACGACGCAGCCCTCGCCGTCGCGGTCGAGCAGGATGTAGAGGACGTCTTCCCCGGCTTCGGTGACGACACGGACCTCCACCACGTCCTCCCAGGCGAGGGCTTCGACGCTACCGTCCGCGTAGTGACGAGTGACGCCCTCTTCCGTGACATACACGTAGGAGTCCGGCATCGGATTGCCGTGCATGGCCGCGATTCTTGCGAGTTACGGGGCAGTACCGCAAGGGTTCGCGCTCATTGGCGCTCACGCGGGGCCCGGGAGACGCTCCTCGCCGCCCCAGGAGTGGCTGAGATGGGCCGCCACCGCCGCCCGCGCGGCCTCCTCGGGCCCGTTCGCGATGGCCTCCAGCAACTCGCGGTGCTCGCGGACGAGCACGTCCCTGTCCTTGTAGACGGCACGCAGCCGGACCAGCCCGAGCCTGGTCTCGACGGCCAGCGCGCCGTAGAGCCGCTCCAGCCGCGGGCTGCCGACCGCCTCGATGAGCGCCTGGTGCAGCGCCATGTGCTCGCCCACCATCTCCGACCAGGGCGCGTCGGCGGGCAGCGCGGCCATCCGGTCGAGCGCGGCCTGCGCCCCCGCCACCGTCCGGCCGGCCAGGGCCTGCGCCATCAGGTCCTCCAGGGGGCGGCGCACGTACATGAGATCTTCGAGGTCCGAAAGCGTCACCTCGGGGACATGAGCGCTGCGGTTGCGCTCGCGCCGCAGCACCCCCTCATTGACCAGGACCGCCAGGGCCTCGCGGACGGTCGGTCTGGCCACGCGGTAGGCCGCGGCGATCTCCTGCTCGGGCAGCGCGGTGCCGGGCGCGATCTCGCCGGACAACACCCTGCCGCGCAGGGCGTCGGCGAGCGCTCCCACGGTGGAGACGGGTCTGAGGGGCAAGGTCACGGCTGCGACTCTAGCTGCATTTCCGGTGTACGTTCCGGTACGGCCACAGCCACCAAACTAAGACCCAGCAGGACAAGCCCGGCGATCGACACCAGAGTCAGCCGCTCACCCAGCACCACCAGGCCGAGCAGCGCGGCGACGGCCGGCTCGGCCAGGGCCAGCGTGGCGGCCGTGGCCACGGGGGTGGTGCGCAGGCCGCGGCCGTACAGGAAGTAGGACAGGGCGGTGGTCCCGAGCCCGAGGTAGAGCACGGCGGCCAGGGCGCCGGGCGAGGCGATCCAGCCGGTGCCGCTGATCACCAGCACCGGCAGCATGATCAGCGCGGCTCCGCCGAACATGACCCCCATCACCGCGTTGGACTCACCGCCCTGGCCGATCGCCCGCGCCGCCGTGACCGCGTAGAACGCGTAGAGCAGCCCACCCAACAACGCGAACAGAATCCCCGACACCACCTGCGTTCCCGCCTGGATGTCGCCGCCGATGATCAGTGCCGCGCAGCCGCAGACGGCGGCGGTGGTGGCCGCGGTCCAGCGCCCGCTCGGGCGGCGGCCGTGCAGCAGCCACGACAGCAGCCCGGTGAACACCGGCCCGCTGCCGATCGCGACGACGGTCCCGATCGCGACCCCGGTACGGCTCACGGCGGCGAAGAAGCAGAGCTGGTAGGCGGCCACCGCCACCGCGCCGAGCAGCAGCCCAGGGCTGAGCGTGCGGCGCAGCCCGGCCCCGGCCAGCAGGGCGAGCGCCACGCCGCCGATCACCAGCCGCGCGGCGGCCAGGGCCACGGAGTCGGCGCTGACGAGCAGGCCGGCCGTGCCCGCCGTGCCCCAGAGCACGGAGGCGCCGACGACGGCGAGCGGTCCATTCCTCATGTACCCATTGTCAGACAACCAGACACCGTTCGTCTAGTTGTCCGACAATTCTTCGAGCAGTCCGTCGATCACCCGCGCCGCCGGAGCCGTCACCTCCCCCGCGTAGTCGTCGAACACCGCCAGCCCGTCCTGGATCGTCTCCACACTCTTGCGCGGCAGCTCCAACAGCGGCTCACCCTCCGCGTCGATGCCGCCGTCCACGTGGAAGACGTCGCCGGCGGTCACGATGGACACCTCGAAGCGCACCTCGCGGCCGTCGGGCAGGGTGAAGACGGTGCCGACGCGGACGCCGGCCGGCGGGAGGAAAAGGGTGAAGCGCTCACTCCTGGCGAAGGGGTGGCGTAAGTCCGCGAGAATCTCCGACGCCCGCCCCAGTGCCGCCAGCAGCCCGGCCGCGGCCAGACTCGCGCTGTCCATTTCGCAAAGGGTAGTTCAGCCCCACCCACCCTGACCAGGCCACGCCCTCCCCGCACGTCCCGGTTGTCGATCAATCCGTGACGAGGCGGGCGTGCCGTTCGACGTCGTAACGGATGCCGTCGTAACAGATCTTGCTCCGCTCGATCCCCTCGGGCAGGAAGCCCGCCTTGGTGGCCACCCGGCAGGAGGCCGGATTGTTCGTCCGGTGGCCCAGCTCCAGCCGATACAGCCCGCGCTCCTCGAACGCCCACCGGGCCAGTAACTCGGTGGCCGCCGCCGCGACCCCTTTCCCCCTGGCCTCGGGCACCACCCAGTAGGACACCCAGCCGTTGTCGTTGCCGTCGATCCGGTCCACCGCGACGTTGCCGACGACCTGCTCCCCCACCGTCACCGCGAAGGCGTGGCCGACACCGGACCAGGCGGCGATCCAGCCCGCGGCGTCCTGGAGGGTGAGCACGGGCAGCGGCGCCTGCGGCCGCAGATCGGGGGCCCGGAAGGCACGCAGCACGACGGGCGCGTCCGCCTCGGACCAGGGTCGTAGCCGGACCGGCGCGTCACCGTCGAACCAGGGACGCGGCCGTACGTTCACAGAAGTCACGTTGTCCGAGATTACGGCGCTTGCACCTTCTGCCCGATCGGGTGGGTCGCCTCGAACTCCTCGACGAGCGGCGTGGGCGCGGTCAGGCACCAGGCCTCGGCCATGAGCTCGAACAGCTCGTCGGCGTCGATCCGATCGAGATGCACCACCACCCAGCCGAACCGCCCCGCCGTGAACTGCACCTCGAACACCTCGGGCCGCTCACTGACGAGCGCGATCTGCTCCTCGATCGTCGCCTTGAGCCCGACGGTCTCGGTGGCCTCCCACAGGTAGCCGAACCCCTTGCCGTGCACCTTGAACGCGACCCACTCGCCGCCGTGGCCCTGCTTGACCTCGGGCAGCTCTTTCAGCAACTCCAGGAACTCATCGACGCTCACACCCATGCCGCCTGTGTACCAGAAGCGACCGACACTTCGAAGCCACTTGAGCGACTGCTCAAATCGCCGTACTCTGCCTTAAGCGTCCGCTCAACTTCCCGGCGGTGTCAGCATGCGCGTGTACGTCGAGACCCTGATCAAGGCCGACCTGGAGGAGGTGTGGCAGGCCACCCAGGACCTGTCCCAGCACCAGCGCTGGGACCTGCGCTTCGGCCGGATCCAGGCCCTGCCGGGCGGCCGGCTGCGCTACACGACACTCGGCGTCTCCGGCACGGCCGTCGCCACCCAGAGCCGCCACCACACAAAAGGCACCACCGGAAACAGCGCTGGAATCACCACCGGGACCCGTACCGAAAACCGCGCCGGCGGCCGCACCTCCGCGCTCCGGTTCGGCTCGGCGCACCCGCTCTCGCCCATCCGCTCGGGCTCCGGCTACTGGCGCTACCTCCCCGCCCCCGACGGCGGTGTCCGTTTCCTCACCGGCTACCGCTACCGCCCGAACGTCCTGCCCGCCCGCCTGATGTGGTGGGCCACGGCCTGGTCGTTCGACCGGCTGCGCCTGTGGCTGGAGACCGGCAGAACCCCCGAACGCCTCCTGCGCCAAGCCCTCGCCGAGGCCACCCTGCGCACGGCCGCCGTCGCACTGGCCGCCTGCGTACTGCCGCCCCTCGCCGCCCTGGCGGCAGCCGCGCTCGCCCTCGCCATCCCGCCCCTCCCCACCACACCGGCGGCCCGCCGCTGCCTACGCCGCCCCCCGCAAGGAAACGGAGCGACCACACCATGCCCTCGATCTTCGAACGCGCGCTCGGCCCCGACTTCTCCCGCCTCCACCCCCAGCTCCAGCGCCGCTTCCGGGTAGGCCTGGACAGCGGCGAGGCCTGCGTCGGCACCGGCGTCATGCACCGCGTCTGGAACGCCGGCCTCGTCGTCCAGCCGTTCCTGGCCCTCGGCCGCCGCCGCAACATCCTGGTGGCGGAGACCGGCCACGACCTCCCGTTCCGGATCGAGAACTATCCGTACGCCGACTCGTACGGACGCGAGACCGTGACCTTCGTCCGCACCTTCCCGCACAGCCGCTTCGACGCCACGATGATCTACGACGAGACCCGGGCGCAGGTGCTCGACTACCTGGGCAGTCACCAGCACATCGCGGCCCCGCTCTCGCTCACCGTGGACGACCGCGGCGGCCTGGTCATCCGCTCCGGCCGCCAGCGCCTGCTGGAGGGCCCGCTCGCCGTCCGCATCCCGTCCGCCGCCACCGGCACCGCCGTCGTCAGCGAGCACTACGACGAACGGATCGAGCGCTTCAGGATCGCGGTGACCGTCTCCAACCCCCTGCTCGGCCGGATCTTCGGCTACTGGGGCACCTTCACCGCCGCGTACGTGGACGTCGCCGAGCACGGCGTGCCCGCTAGCGTTAGGCCGAGACGGGAGGACGCCCGTCGCTGACCCGTCCCGACAAGCCCGGGGAACCTGGTGGCCGACACACGTACCAAGCTGCTCGACGCGGCGCTCGAAACGCTCAAGAAGCAGGGGATGGCCGGCGTCTCCGCCCGTACGATCGCCACCGCGGCCGGCGTCAACCAGGCCCTCGTCTTCTACCACTTCGGCAGCGTCGACCAGCTGCTCGCCGCCGCCGTCGAACGCGGCTGCGAGCAGCGCATGGTCCTCTACCGCGACCGCTTCGCCGCCGTGACGACCCTGCGCGAGCTGCTCGACCTCGGCCGCGCGATCCACGAGGAGGAGCGCGCCGAGGGCAGCGTCGCGGCGCTGGCCCAGCTGCTGGCCGGCAGCCAGACCGACAGCAAGCTCGCCCCGGCGGTGGTCGGCGGGCTGAACCTGTGGATCGGCGAGGTGGAGCAGGCGCTCGGCAGGGTGCTGGCGACCTCGCCACTGGCCGAGTTCGCGGACGTGTCGGGCCTGGCCAAGGCGACGGCGGCGGCGTTCGTCGGGCTGGAGCTGTACGAGGGCGTCGACACCGACGGCGCCGCCCAGGCCCTGGACGCGCTTGAGGAGCTGGCGGTGCTGGTGACGGCCCTTGAGGACATGGGCCCGATGGTCCGCCGGGTCGTCCGTGCCCGGCTCACTCGTAGTATCGGACCTCGATCACGTTCCCATCGGGATCAGGAAAGTAAATAGTCTCCGGTGCGATTCCGCGGGCGCCGAAGGAATTGGTTCTGGTTCCGGTGACCTCCACGTCGTGCCGCTTCAGCCGTACCTGGAGCGCGTCGAAGTCCTCTTCGTTCACGGCCAGGCAGAAATGGTTCAACGGATGCCCGGCGCTGCCCCGTACACCGGTTCCCTCGTCCACGCCGCGCATGGCGTCATAGGACATCAGGTCGAGAATGGTGTCGGGCGAGATCCGCACGCTCGGAAAAGGCGCCGTCCCATGGCGGAACTGGTCGGCCCTGACTCCGGGGAGCCCGACCACCTGCTCGTAGAACTGCAGGGATAAGAGCTGATCGGAGACCCAGCAGACGAGGTGGTCCAGGCGTGCGCGCATTCAAGCACCTCCGTTTTCTCTCCAATATCGGCTGTACGAATCGCCATGTCCACCTGGCCACCCGTAAGAAAAACGGATTCAACGCCGGAACACGCTGAATTTTCCCGTCGGCGGCGGCCTTGACGGGTGTCATGAACGGCGGGTCAGCGCTGTCGCAGGGCGAGCAGTTCGGAGACGGTGACGAACCTGTATCCCTGCTCGCGCAGCTCGGTGACCAGCCCCACGATGGACTCACGGGTGGGGGCGCCGCCGGCGTACCAGGGATGCAGCAGGATGATCGATCCCGGCCTGACCTCGTCGCGCACGGTCGTGACGATCTCGGCCGCCGTGGGGGTGGTGCCCGAGTCCGGCTCGATGTCCCACATGACCGTGTGCCGCTGGTGCTCGGACAGGTAGAGCGGCAGGCTCAGCAGCTTCTTGCCGGTCGGCGGGCGGAACACGATCTCGCCCTGCTGCCCGGCCGCGCGGATGACCCGGTCGGTACGTTCGATCTCGTCGGCCACGGTGGACTTCGAGACGAAGACCATGCGCCGGTGGCTGTAGGTGTGGTTGGCGAGCTGGTGCCCCGCGTCCACCAGCGCCTTCGTCAGCCGGGGATGGGCCTCGACCTGAGAGCCGACGACGAAGAACGTCGCGTGCACCCGCTGCTCGGCGAGCAGGTCGATGATCTCACGCGTGTGCTCGTCGGGCCCGTCGTCGAAGGTCAGGGCGACGACCTTCTCGTTCGTCTCCACGCGGTCGGTCAGCTCTCCCGCGAGCTGGAAACTTCGGGCGTTCATCAGCTGGTAGAGACCCGTGGCGGACAGGAGGACGACGACCGGGAGGAGCGCGAGCAGCAGCTTGACCCCTCGCCGGCGTACGGTCGTTGCGGCTGTCTTCATGGGTGATCATGGAACCACGAGCGGCGGGCGCAGGTGGCCTCTTTGCCCACGGAGACGGACCTTCGCCCGCGCGGGGGCGGGTCAGCGCTGGTGCTGCTCGGGCAGATAGCCTTCGCCGTGCGCCCAGACCATCACATTCGCGACACCCTCCCGCTCGAAGAAGTCGAGCACCTCCCGGTCCGAGTGACGCAAGCTGAAATGGGTCAGCACGAAGAGATTGTCCGGATGCGCGATGACGTACGGCTTGAGCTCGCTCCACACCGTGTGCCCCACACGCCGCGCCCGATCGAGCTCGGCGTCGTCCAGATAGGTGCACTCCGTGATGATCGCCGGATATTCGGACAGCCACCCGCCACGTCCGAGCGCACTCGCGTGCGTGTCGCCGAGATAGGCGAACAACGGCCGCCGAACCTCCCGATCGACCGCCTCTCCCCGCTTCCTCCTGCCCGCGACCTCCCGGCCGAACGCGCCCGGATCCAGCCTCTCCTTCAACGCCTCGATCTCCGGCAGGAGGGCCCGCCGGTTCTCGGCGACGCCGTACCCGACGCTGGGCACCTTGTGCTCGGTCTCCAGCACCCGTACCGTGTGCGACCCGTTCCTGCCGAAGCGGAACTCCGCACCGGGCCGCACACCGTGCACCCGCGCCCCCGCCGCCCGGGCCGGCTCGAAGGCGGCGGCCTGGTTGAGCTCGGTCGTGGCGCGCAGATAGTCCCGTACGTACGGCAGCACCTGCTCGGGCACGTACATGTCGACCCCGGTCGCCCGCGTGGCCAGGAAGTCGAGGTCCTTGGAGTGGTCGAGATGCGCGTGCGTCAGCAGCACCGTATCGACCTGCCGGCCTTCGGCCAGCCCCGCGTCGAGGGCCAGCTTCAGCTCCGGCACGTGGAAGAAGGTCTTGTCGTTGGCGCGCGAGTAGCCGGTGAGGGTCAGGGAGGCGCCCGGCATCCGCCACGTCTTCCACTGCCGGAACGGATGCCCACGCTCCAGCCGCTCAGGCCGCAAGATCATGGCGAGGAGAATAACCGCCCACCGGGGCCAGGCCCATCGCTTATCCGACCACGACACCGACCGGCACCAGCGGCCACGCTGGACAGCACCACCGGAGGTACGACCCACCCAGAGCGACTTCACCGGACATAGCACCCATCCACAGCGACTTCACCGGACATACCGCCCTCCCAGAACGGCGTACCAAACCATGACCGGCAGATGGAGCGCATACCCCAGCTGCTCCAGCCCCGCAGTTGGACCCTCCGTCCCAGTCGTCCACGGCAGAACGACGGCCGCCAGCCCGGAGAACGCAGCAACCACCCCGGCGACCCGCTGCCACCCCGGCATCGGCAACCCGGCGGCCCCGGCGAAGGTGGCCGCCACCCACAGCAGCCCCGCCAGATTGACCATCCACTTCGCGACGAGCAGCACGGCCATGGCCACGGTCCCGACAGCCGGTGCCGCCGGCCGACCAGCCAGTTGCGTGACCGCCAGATTCCCCGCGTCATGCAACACCCCCGCCAGCCCCGCCCCAGCCAGCAACCCGCCGCCCAACCACCCCAGACACGACCTCCACGCGCGAGCAGCCCGAACACCGGACACCAACTCAACCTGGGCCACTCCAGCCAACACCAGCCCAGCCGCAGCCAACCCCAACCACCCCACGACATCAAAGGCCAATTCCCCCAAATGCAGCCCGACATGCCCGCGTACCGCAACCAACACGGCACTTGAGTCGTACGGATTCAGGGTCAACCCCGATGGCACCACGAGGGCGGTACCGGCGACCATGGCAACCAGCGAGGTCAACAGCAGCACGCCGGCGAGCCGGCGCCGAGGATTCGATTCGGTCATGAACCGGACGCTAAAACCCTGACGCGACGACAAGGTCAACCCACCAGGAGAGGCAATCATGTGGCGGATCGGCCAACTGGCCCGCATGGTCGGCGTATCCGAACGAACCCTGCGCCACTACGACAAGCTCGGCCTCCTGCTCCCCGCCGCGACCGACCGAGCAACCGGCTACCGCTGGTACGGCGTGAACGAGTTGTCCCGCCTCGAACGCATCCGCGGCCTCCAACGCCTCGGCCTCCCCCTACGCCGAATCGCCGACCTCCTGGACGCCCCCGATCAGGACCTGAACCAGGCCCTGAAGGAGACCCTCGCGACCCTCCACCACGACATCGCAGCCCTCACCGCGACCGCGGCACACGCCGAAGAGCACCTCACCACACCGATGTCGATCCTGCCCCAACAGAGCCAGGTAGCCCCGCGCCGTCTACGCGTCCACCGCATGACCCTCGACCACCCCACAGCCCTGTCAGCCCTCTGCCCACCACCCCCGGCAACCCTGCTGACCTGGCTCCAAGGACCCCCGACCGGCACCTTCACCGCCGCCCTGACCACGGACGACGCCACCGAACACCTCACCCTGCCGCGCCGCACGGTCGTACGAGCCGTCGTCCCTCCCGCAACGAGCGTGATCCGCGCCGGCCAGGACCTCTTCGCCTGGCTACACCGCCACCACCTCACCATCACCGGCCCCACCGTCGAGGAACACCTCATCGACGCCGACGGCACCCACGCCACCGTCCTGGAGATCCCCTGCACCCCCGCCACGCCGCGCTGAAACCGGAACGACCCAGACGCGATGGGGCAATCGATCCCACCGCCGCGACGCCCCAGACCACCCCGTCACCCAGGACCATCGGCGCCAAGCCGGGGCCTGACCCCGCACCCGGTCTGCCCTCTCGGCCCCTATAACGGCACCGCGTCATATGCCCCCGTTGGTCTTCCGAAGTTTCCGGTCGTTGGCGGTCTTCTTCAACGCCGCTTTCTGCCGCCCTCGGCAACCGGCACAGGAACAGTCATGGCACCCGGCCCGATAGTGGTGACGAATAACGATCATCCGCTCCCCTATCTGGCTCCCGCTGGGCTCGTCCGCCTGGACCGTCGCCTCCGTGTCGCTTCCGGCAGGTTCGTCCGCTGCGTTCGGGTGGCCGTGCCGCAGGCAGACGACGTTGTCTTCGAGCGGACGTCCTTGTGCCGCTATTTCGTATTCCGTACGGGATCGCAGGAAGTCGACCAAGCTCTCAGCTGAATTGATCATGCCGATGAGCTTCTCCTGCGCCATGCGTTCGGTCTCCTGTCGCTGCCGCTGCAGCCGGTATTGGAAGACCTTGTCCAGGGTGGCCAGCAGCAGCGAACCCACGATCAGGATGATGGCGCCGACGCCAAGAAGGCCGCTCATCTGATCGGTCAACATCCGGGCGGGCAGCAGTATGGGCAGGTGAGTAACGGTCAGGACGCCGCCGCCGACCGCCAGCCCGACGTGAGGGACACGTGACGATGGTGGCATCTTCATACCGGTCGTCCGTCGTGCCGGCTCACGACGCCGAGGTGAGGAATGTGAGCAGGCCAGGCACACTCGCTATCGGTACGACCGAAACACCGAATGTGGATTCGGCAGGCTGTGGCGTTCAGGACACACCTTGTTGACCGACAGCGGTCGTCGCCTGCCCCAAGTGATTGATGGCAATGGGGGGATGGACGTAGAACGTCCCGGTTTACTGGCGGGCTGATGGGCGCTTTGGGGGCGTAATTCCGATCGGGAAACCAAGGGCTTCCATCGGTGGCCCCAAGTGAACCGAGCCGAATGCCTAGACAGGCACTCCGCTGGGGGCTCACAGTCGAGGTCGTACACATGACGAACCTCCTCCGGGGGGTTCGACGGGGCCGCTCTCTCGTTGTCCACGCCTTCATCAGCTGGCAGGCAGAGACGCGTGGGCATCCGGCAGGAGAGCGGCCCCCACCTGGGGGACTTACGCCAACAAGGCGACTACGCGCCTGAGGTGGCGTGATGTGCGGGTTCGCATCCCGCACACAGCGGGGCTCTCCATCCTCGCTCTCGTTATGTGCACCCCAGGCGCCCACCTCCGCCATCGCCGTCCGGGTGTTTTCGCCTGCGGGCCCGCCGGGGCATGACGTGACAGCGGTCGCGACTCCCCCGATCTCCCACCATCACTTGAGGCTCGCCTGCTAACTTTGGGTAATGATTCAGCTAGCCATCGTAATCTGGCCATCTGCATGTGGCAGATTACATGTCGCTACTATACACCTGCATCCTGCCAGGTAGGGTACGGTGGGTAGCTTCTTACCCCGAGGAAGTAGGTGAAGTACCGAGCGAATGCCACGCCAACGGGGTCGGTGCACGTGGCGCTACGAACCATGCGGTATGCTTCCTGTCAAAATGCAGGTAGCACACTTTTGAGACCTCGCTGTATGCGGAGAGTTAGGTAAGGATGTGCGCTGATCAAGGGCCGGTCATTCATCGGGCCCTCTTGTCTTCAGAGCTGGTTCGCCTGCGCCAAGAGAAGAATCTGAAACAAGAAACAGTCGCCCGTGCGCTGGATTGGTCGCCGTCCAAGCTGATCCGCATCGAGGGGGGCAGCGTCGGCATCTCCACCACGGACCTGCAGGCCCTGCTGCGCCAGTACGGCATCGCGGACGAAGATCCACTCATGGCCCGCCTCATCGAGCTGGCCAGGGGCGCCCGAGAACGCGGCTGGTGGAGTTCGTACAGCAGAGAGCTTTCCAGCGACCCCGCCTATCTCGCCTTTCTCGGATACGAGTACGGCGCCTCCAGGATCAAGCACTTCGGCCTCGCGGTGATGCCGGCACTGCTGCAGACCGAGGACTACGCGAAGGCGCTGACCCGCCAATACGTGAGCGAAGAGCGGGCTGACATGCTGGTCACCGTACGCATGTTGCGCCAGGAGAAGCTGCTCGAACGAGACCCCTCACCGGAGCAGGCGTTCGTTCTCGACGAGGGCGTCATCCGCCGTCGCGTGGGCCGGAGCATCGATCCCAAGATCATGCCCAATCAGCTGAAGCATCTTTTGGAGCTTCAGTCCTCCCGCCCCTACTTGACGGTCCAAGTGATCCCTTTCGAAGTCGGCGCTCATTTCGGCATGACCGGCAACTTCGCCGTACTGGAATTCGAAGGTGCGCTCGGTCCCGTCCTGTATCTGGAAAACTCACGCGGCGGCGCGCTCACCGTCACGGGCCGCGATCCGGAGATCGTCAACTACAACTCGGCGTTCGAGACGTTGCGAGAGACGGCGCTGACTCCAGAAGCGTCACGCGAACTGATCGAGCGTGTCATTGCGAAAATGGGTTAACGGGTCATCCTTTAGTGTTCCCGCTGCGGCTCGATGGTGGCGCCGTGACGCGAACTGGTCTTGATCGTCAGATCTGGCGGCCAGGTAAGTGCTGAGACGTGCTCATGGTGTAGGAGAATCCCGGGCAGGGAACTTACACTCGTGAGATAGAGCACGGACAACGCACGGGTGCCTACCACGGGAAGCTCTGGGATACTTCATGGCGGATCCTCGTATGCGTCATTTGACCTGGTTAAAGAGCAAGAAGTGTAATCCTGGTGACTGTGTCGAAGTGGCGTTCATGGGATCCTACGTGTTCCTCAGGAACTCCAAGGAGCAGGCGGGTCCGGTGCTTGCCTTCACCCGGCCCGAGTGGGATGCCTTCGTAGAGGGAATCCATGCGGGGGACTTCGCTTGACAGGCATTCTTGGTTGCTCAGGTCGGCTATGAGTTGTGCCACGCCTGCCCACCCAGTCGAAGCAAGCGGCTGAAGGCTGTATCTTCTCTCCAAATGTGCGCCCAGTACGCTTGGCCGGAACGCTTCCCGGCACGATATCCGGCGACCGGAGGTCCCGATCACCCGGCGGTCTCTCCACTCGGCGAGCCGTTTCCTCCGGCTGCCGAAGCGGAGGTCCGTAGTGAGCTGGAAGAACGGCTGGGCGTGCAGCTGCCGCCGAGTTACCGACAGTTTCTCCTGTTCGCCAACGGGTGGGGCGGCGACGATGACTGCCGCCTGCTGCGAGTGGCAGAAATCGGCCGGCTCCGTAACGTCGACCCCATGATCGCCGAGATCTGGTCCCGCCCCAAGCCCGAGAACTCGTGGAGCGTGCCAACGGAGAACGGCAGCCTGCACGGCCGTACGCTCGCCAGACACCCGGGCACCACCTCGGCCGCCTACACGCCGGACGGCGAGATGGCACTCCTGACCGCCGACGGAAAGCTACGTCGGCCGGCCCGGCAACGTTGGTGATCAGATCATGCTCCACCCGAACCCACCGGACTCCACCCCCTACGCAGCCGCCACCACTCGACCCGAGCGCTAGGACTCGACCCAAACGCTTGAACACAACAGCATCCATCACCCACTGGCGATAAATCCCCAAATTGGACTAACATCGCCATATGACGATCAATAAGGACGCCGGCCGCTGCGTATCCGCCGACATAGCCGCCGGCATCTCCCCAGCCGCAGCCCTGTTCCACTCCCTGTCCGACGAGACCCGGCTACGCATCGTCCAACGCCTGACCCACGGAGAGGCACGCGTCGTAGACCTCACCACCGAACTCGGCCTGGCCCAGTCAACCGTCTCCAAGCACCTGGCCTGCCTGCGCGACTGCGGGCTGGTCGACTACCGGGCCGAAGGACGTCAGTCGTTCTACTCCCTGACCCGCCCGGAACTGATGGACCTCCTCGCCTCCGCCGAACACCTGCTGTCAGCCACCGGACATACCATCACCTTGCGCCCGATCACGGCCGACGAGAGACCCTGATGACCGCCCTCCCCCTGGGCCCGGCCCCTGCCCGCCGCACCATCCTGCGCCGCCGAATCCGCCTCCTCGTCGCCGCGACCATCGCCTACAACGTGATCGAGGCCGCCGTCGCCATCACCGCAGGAACCGTCGCCTCCTCAGCCGCTCTCATCGGCTTCGGACTGGACTCCATCGTCGAAGTCGCCTCCGCCGCCGCCGTGGCCTGGCAGTTCTCCGCCACCGACCACGAGCGCCGCGAGAGGGCAGCGCTCCGGGTCATCGCCCTGTCCTTCTTCGCTCTGGCGGCTTATGTCACCTTCGACGCCGTACGCGCCCTGCTGGGCACCGGGACAGCCGAGCACTCCACCCCCGGTCTGCTCCTGGCCACACTCAGCCTCGGCATCATGCCGTTCCTCTCGTACGCCCAACGGCGCGCGGGCCGCGAACTCGGCTCCGCCTCCGCAGTCGCCGACTCCAAGCAGACCCTGCTGTGCACGTACCTGTCGGGCGTCCTGCTCGCCGGCCTCGCCCTCAACAGCCTCTTCGGCTGGTCCTGGGCCGACCCCGTCGCGGCCCTGGTCATCGCCGCCGTAGCCGTCAAGGAAGGCCGCGCAGCCTGGCACGGAGACACCTGCTGCACTCCCCCGACGGCCACCCCCGAGCACAACCAGAGCGACCCCTGCTGCCGCACCGACTGAGAACACGGCCTGCTGGATGGGTCGCTTCAGTTCTGACAGTAGAAGAGGGGCAGGTCGACTCGGAATCAGTTCGGCAGGGTTTCAGCCGGCTCTAAGAGCAGCGACCGCCTCAACGAGGCCGGCCGCCTCCAAAGCGTCGAGCACATCATCAACAGTCTCCGGCGGACTGCTCCGTGAGTCCGCGATCTGCTGCACACAAGCCCAGACAACTCGTCCGTCCAGGTCGATCTGATCCAGTACGAAATCGTCCGGCGACTTTGCGTTGATATCCCATGGAGCCAAGTAGTCAGCAGGGAAGTCCTTGAGATTCGAGGTGACGATGGTCTCCGCACCCACCTTGATCGCCGCAGCCAGCACATGGCGGTCATCCGGGTCGGGAAGCTTCAACCCTTCTATCAGCGGCTCGTACCCTTCGACGAGGCAGTCTCGGACCGCGGAGTTCATCAGGCAGCGGAGCTTGCCGAGCTTCTCCACAGGAATGTCGGGCCGGTTGGCGGCAAGGTTGCGCTGCATCTCGTCCAGGATCCGGTTGGTCCACTTGGCTTGCACCCGCCCGGTCATGGCGAGGCGGATGAGCAGGTCGCGCAGGGCGTTGCCATAGAGCACGTTCGCGTCGTAGACCGCTACGAATGTCATTGCTCAGATGCCCAGCTCTTGCCCCAGCGCAGCGAGCTGATCGGCTGAGCTCCGGCGTTTGGCGTCATCGCGGCGCTTGTATTCCTGGAGATCCTCGTACTTGATTCGTCGATGCTTGCCGATCAACCGGAAGGGGATCTCGCCCGTCTCCAGAAGCTTGATCACGTAGGGGCGTGAGACGTTCAGCATGTCCGCCGCTTGCTGCGTCGTCAGCTCAGCGTGCGACGGAATGACCGTGACTCCTCGTCCTTCTGCTGCTTGGGCGAGGATGAAAGCAAGCAGACTCACGGCTTCGCGAGGCAGGATCAGCGGATCCTCACCCCCGTGCTCACCGGCGACTCGAACGGTCGACTGCTCGGGGTACCGCATCAGGTAGTCCTTGATCCGGCGCACTGCGCGACCGGCGACCTCGGCGTCGATGCTCCCGGGCTGAACTCGCTTGGCCTGCACGTCCGTCATGACGTCACCCCCTCTTCGCAGTATCCGCAACAAACGAAATAAACGCAAGCGCAATCGCTTGCAGCTTCGGTCACGGCCGGGTCGCGTACCGCCGCCCTTACGCTGACCGCAGAGGACCGAAGCGCAGTGTCCAGGGCGAGACTCACCAGATGCGCAAGCAGCATCAACAGGTACGAAGACGCCCAACCCAAAACCGCTGTCCTGCGCCTCTCGTACGCCCAACGGCGCGCGGGCCGCGAACTCGGCTCCGCCTCGGCGGTCGCCGACTCCAAGCAAACCCTCCTGTGCACGTACCTGTCGGGCGTCCTGCTCGCCGGCCTCGCCCTCAACAGCCTCTTCGGCTGGTCCTGGGCCGACCCCGTCGCGGCCCTGGCCATCGCCGCCGTAGCCGTCAAGGAAGGCCGCGCAGCCTGGCACGGAGACACCTGCTGCACAGCCCCGACAGCCACCCGCGAGCACGACCAGAACGACGACTGCTGCCGCACCGACTGAGAACACGGCCTGCTGGATGGGTCGCTTCAGTTCTGACCGTAAAGGGCGGGCAGGTCGACGAGGCGGAGCTCGGATGACGATGCCGCCGCCTGGTGGGCCTTGCCGTTGAAGCCCGCTCCGCTGAAACAGATCAGCTTCGTCTGTGAGGTGTCATAGCGGCCGGTCCGAGTGATGAGGTCATGGATGTGCCGGAGCCGGTCGACGTGCGCGGCGCCCATGGTGTCGTTCCATTTGGCTTCCCCGATGGCCAGGAGGGGCGCCTTGCCACCGTCGGCGATGCCGATGACGGCCACGTCGATCTCGTGGCCGGTGCGGGTGGCGGGGTCGTGAACGGTGCCGCGCCCCACGCGGGCGGGCAGTCCGCCAAGGAGATCGGGTTCGGCGTGATGCAAGGCCCAGTCGCGGCAGACCTGTTCGAAGTGAGGGCCGAGGACATTGCTGACGAAACGGCGGCGGCTGGCTTGCCAGACTCGATTCGCGCTGCCGGGCCGTTCCAACTGGTCCCAGACGGGCCGCATGATCGCGTGGTAGAAGGCGATCAGCGGTTCCGCGATGCGGTAAGTCGGGCGGTTCTCCCGGAAGACATCGGCGTCTCTGTGGAGCAGCCCAGCGTCTTCGAGGACATTGATCGGGTGTGCGATATCCGTCGCCTTGCGTTCGAGATAACCGGCCATGCCACCGCGAGTGGTGTTCCCATCGGCCACCGCTCCCAGGACGGACAGGTACAGAGTGGTGTCGCGGAGGTCCGGTTCCTCAGCAAGGAGATAACGCGCCTCGCGAAAGAGAGGCGTCTCTGGATTGAGGACCGTACGGACGACCCAGTCATCGAAATCCGCCAGGTCCGACGGGGAGTCGCCGCGGGCGAACTCACGCCTGTAAGCGGGCGTACCACCGACGATCGAATTGACCATGAGAGCCAGACGCGGATCGGCGATCTCCCAGAACTCGGCGGCCAGGCGGTGATCGAGCGGGCGAACGACCAGTTCCAGACCGGACCGACCGCGCAGCGGCGCATTGCCCGCCAGCAGCTTGCCCATGAAGGACAGGGCGGAACCGCAGAGCAGAAGTCTCGTCCTGGAGGCGGTTCGCTGATCGCGCAATGGCCTGAAAGCCTCCTGAAGCAGTGACGGTAGCTCGGGGTTGGCTTTGGCCAGGTACGGAAATTCGTCGATCACCACGGGCAGCGGCCGCTCGGAGCCGAGCGCGAGGAGTGCGTCGATGGCTTCGGACCAATGGGCGAAGTGATGAGGGGTCGCGGGGCGTGAATATTCGGTGAGCGCGGCACTGATGCGACGAAGCGACTCGGCATCAGCGGCCTCGGTCGCGCCGAAGTAGAACCCTCCGGCTGCCCGGCACGCGGCATCGAGCAGGAAGGTCTTCCCCTGACGTCGGCGTCCGGAGACCACGCCCAAGGTGGCGCCGGGCTGCGGGTCGGTGATGAACCTGCTCAGCGCTGACCACTCGTACTCACGGTCGAAGATCTCGACTGGCTTGTCCATCGACTACCTCCGATAGAGAAGTACAGTTCTATTAACTGTACTTCCCTATTCGACCGCAGGGCCGTGAAGGCGACGTCGGACACGGTTCACTCATCGTCCGGGATTGCTGACAGCGACTCTCGCGTCTGCCCGAAAGCGGCAAGCACCTCGTCGAACGAGACCCGCTCTCCCGTATCCGTGACCGATCGGGCGAGCACCAGCGCCGGATCGCGCAGATCGGCCGCCGCCTCCTCCAGCTCGTTGAGCCGCATCTGCCGCACTGCCCGACCGAGTTCAAAGGCGAGACGAGCCGCATCGTACGCCTCAGCCGTTCCGGGCTCGAACAGTCGTCGATCACGGAGACCAGCCCAATCGGTCCGCTCGGTCCGCTCGGTCACCGCAACTCCTCATCCACCGAGTGCGCCTCGTCCCTACAACGAGACAACGCTCGTCGCGCCCGGTCCACTTCTAGATCTTCCTTCATTCGCGTCGGCACCGCTGGTTGAGCACCCTTCATCTCGCGCGGCGAATCGGGTTCAGGCTGCGGGAGCGCACATCACAGGTCAGGCGACAAACGTCAACCGATCATCAGTGGTCACCGCACTGGCCGCCCCGATCTCGGGCTCACGCCGGCCGGGCGGTGGGGCGGAGGCCGTCCATCAGGAGGTCCAGCAGGCGACCGGCCTTGGCTTCGTGCTCGCGCCGAGGCGCCACCGTGAAGATGCCGATGAGCGAGGCGGCGATGTCTTCGGCGGTGACGTCGGAGCGGAGGTCGCCCGCCGCGCGACCGGCGTCGAGGATCGTGGTGATGGCCGCCAGCAGCTCGTCCCGAGTCTGCGCGTGGGCGATCTCGCCCGCCTCGATCATCGCGAGCAGCGTGTCGAGCATGCCGTTCTTGGTGGCGATCCAGTCCCCGAACAGGTCCATCCAGCGCCGCATCGCCGCGGCCGGGGGCAGCCGGTCGAGCAGCTCGCGGGCGCCGGTCGTCAGCCGTACGACCTGGTCCCGGTAGACCGCGTCGACCAGCGACTCGCGGGTCGGGAAGTGCCGGTAGAGCGTGGCGATGCCGACCCCGGCCTCGCGGGCGATCGCGCGCATAGACGGCTCGGCATCGGCCGACATGAACGCGCGGGTCGCCACCGCGAGCAACTGGTCGCGGTTACGGGCTGCGTCCGCCCGTGGGGCACGCATCTCCTCGTCAGCCAAAACGGATCACGCTCCGGTTATGTTAGGGTCATCTATAGAAACGGAGCATAGTCCGTTTGGCGGGCGTTCCCTCCAAGGAGACAGACGTACATGCAGGAACAGAGCACGCAACAGCCGGCGGGCAGGAGCAGGGCGGTCCGGCTCGACACGTTCGGCGGCCCCGAAGTTCTGGACGTCCATGAAGTTCCCGTTCCGCAGGCCGGCCCGGGACAGATCCGTGTACGGGTCACTGCGGCCGGCCTGAACCCGATGGACTGGATCATGACCGCCGACGCGGACACCGCCGCCAGGTTCGGCCTGAGCCTCCCGGCCGGGTTCGGGACCGACTACGCGGGAGTGGTCGACCGGCTCGGTGACGGGGTGACCGGGTTCGCGCCCGGCGACCGGGTGTTCGGGGGCGCGCTGTCCCGCGCGGTCGCCGACTTCGTGGTGATCGACCTGGATGAGAGGATCGCGGCGAACGAGACCCATCACACTCCCGACGGCGTCGACGACCGCACCGCCGCCACCCTCACGATCGCCGGCCGTACGGCCTCCGCCGCCCTCGCCGTGGTCGACCTCGGCCCGGACGACACCGTGCTGATCGGCGGCGCGGCGGGCGGGGTCGGGGGTGTTCGCCGTCCAGCTGGCCCGGATCGCAGGAGCGCGGGTGATCGGGACGGGATCGGCCACCTCATCCGACTTCCTGCGCGACCTCGGCGCCGAGCCGGTCCCCTACGGCGACGGCCTGGCCGACCGGGTCCGCGCCCTCGCTCCCGACGGCGTCACCGCCGCCATCGACCTGCACGGGACGGAGACGGTGCACGCGGCAAGGAAACTCGGTGTCCAGGACGACCGCATCTGCACCATCGCCGCGCAGGTCGACGGCGTACCGGCAGCCAACGGCGCGAACGCCACCCCCGGCGCCCTGGAAGAGATCGCCCGGTTGGTCGCGGCGGGCCGGCTCCGGGTGCCGATCGCGGCCAGCTTCCCGATCGAGGAGATCCGCCGCGCGGCCGAACTCCAGGCCGGTCGGCACGTGCACGGCAAGGTCGTGATCGACCTCTAGCTCAAGGCCGTCGTGACGATGAACGCGAGGTCATTGTCACCGATCAGGCGAGGACGGCCTCCGCCCGCTGAGGGCTCTGGGCGGCCAAGATAGGAATCAGGTGGCCGAGCCCGTCAAAGCTCGCAGGTTGAGCGACGACGAAGGCCCAGACCGACGGGGCAGACGACGCCCGGGCCGCCGATACCGCAGTACCCGTGCGGCACTTTGAAGAGGTACTGCTGGTGGTAGCGGTCCACTCCAAGTATCGAGCGACCCCGCACAGGCCGTGTCAGACCCCGATCACCTGCACGGTCTTCCCGCACAGTTTCCTCGTGTCGTCCTCGTCAGAGGTGAGGACGATGACCGGCCGGATCGAGCGGAGCGCGGTAGCCGCCACCACCGCGTCAACGGCGTACTTGTGACCGTGCAGGCGAGCATCGCGAAGCAGTTCGATCGCCAGCGCTGATATGTCCTCGTTACCGGCTCGATCCTCAGCCGGGACAGGTGCCACCTGAGGCGATCACTCTTCACGCGGACGTCCTGCGCCTCGATCGGCGTCATCGCACTTACGACAACCCTGAAGTCGTTGTCCTGACCCTCCCGTACGAACGCCGTCACTCTCTGATCGGCTTCGCACCACTTCACGAGCCCCTCGCAGCCGAGAACGACGGTGCCCGCGCTCAACCGGCTTCGTGCGCGCGCCATCCGTCGTCCTCTTGGAGTTCAGGCGCGGACTTCACGCGGCGGAACAACTCCGCCGCCTCATCACGCAGAGCCTGTGGGATCGGCCCGGAAAGAGCCTCGTTGGCCTGCAGGGCCTCCTCCAGGAGGTCCCGCTCGATCTGGCGCTCCACGGCAGCGTCAACGTAGCCCGCGGGCTCCGACTCGCTCGCGGACGGCGCGAATGTTGCCCGCTCTCAAAGAGACGCTGACCTTGGCGGCCGGCCCGTCTCCCCGGCGCGTAGTCTCGCTCAGGCATGCTCATAGGTTCAGTTCACTACTCGAAGTAGCAAACCTCCTGTACGAGCTGCCGGTGATGGCAGAAGCGCTGTGGCGGTCAGGCGGACGCCGAGAGACGGATCACCTCGACCTGGCCGTCCAGAAGGACCGGGCCGGCGGCGTACGGAACCAGCAGCGTGTCTCCCCGCCGGAGCGACAGGCCGTCCCTTTCGCCGATCAGCCTGCCCTCACCGGCCACCACGACCAGCACGCTGAAGCCACGCTCCAGGCGTTCGCCGCCATACAGGCGGTGGACGGCGAAGAACTCGTCCGCAGCCTCGGGCAGCAGTCGCGCTGGAGTACCGCGGAGTTCGTCGAGGCGTGCTGGCGTCCAGGCGCCGCGGTCGACGCACTGCAGCGCCAGGTCGTAGCCGAGGCCGAGGTGGCCGCCGGCGAGGCCGAAGCCTTCGTACTCCAGCAGCACCGAGAAGTCGGTCGGCTCCTGGACCTCGACCAGCAGGATGCCGTCGCCGATCGCGTGCGGAAGCCCGGCCGGGCAGAGGATCGCGTCGCCGGCCGCGACCGGGATTTGGTTGGTGGCGGCGAGCATCGCCTCAGTCTTCTGCCCGTCCACCCAGCCGGCCAGCTCGGCGGCCTCCACGTCACGGGCGAAACCCAGATGGACGTACGCGCCGGGCCGCGCGGAGACGATCACCCATGCCTCGGTCTTCCCGTACGGCGAGGCGAGGTGCGCGGTGGCGAAGCGGCGGTCAGGGTGCACATGTAAGGGCAGCCGCTGGCCGGCGTCGAGCAGCTTCACCAGCACGCCGGTGTCGGCGCGTTCCGGACCGAGCCACCAGCGCGGGTCCGCGGCGATCGCCTCGGCCAGCACGCGGCCGTCGGCCAGGGTGGACAGCCCGGATGGGGCGAGCCCGAACCTGGAGGTCACCGAGCCCACCCAGTCCTCCGGGCGGTCGGGCAGCCCCGGCACGTCGCGGAACTCGGCGATCCGGCCGGCGCCGCGATAGAACGTCTCGGGCTGGTTCGCAGGCAGTACCTCGACGGTCATCGATGTCCCTTCAGGGCCAGCTCGGCGAGGAAGCCGCCGACGAACGTGTCGCCGAGCCCGACGGTGGTGGGATTCCGGACGTCGAGTGCGAAGCCGGGGACACAGTCGACAGTCGCCCCCATGCGCGAGCGCAGCGCCGCCGCGAAGGCGACGGACTCGGGCCGCCGGGCCAGCCGGCGCACCCGCTCGACGTCCTCCTCGCTGAATTCGTCGCCGTGGCAGTAGCGGGTGGCGGCCATGACCGTGCCGGTGTCGAGGGCGTCGGCGTAACCGCCTGCGCCGAGCGCCGCAGCCCAGTACTTCGTGTGCAGCACCAGCGTCGGCACCGGGATGAGCGCGTGCACCGCTGTGAGGGCCTGCGCGACATCTTCGGCCGAGAGCAGGTCGACCGGGCGCTCGATGTGCGACTGCAGCTCGTCCTCGTTCAGTCCGTACACGTTGATCTCGTCGAGCAGCGCATCCCGGACCCGGCGGCTGAAGGCGGGCTCGTGGTATGCCGCGTCCTCGAAGTAGGCCACCGCCCCGTACGGCAGCTGCCGCATGTGCTCTTTCAGGGAGGCGAGCCTCTCGTCGAGCTCCGCCTGATCGCGCATGGCGTTGAATCCGGAGATCAGGAAGATGTCCGCCTTCCGCAACCGGTCGCCGAGATCGTCGGTGAGCAGCATGGCGGCGTTCGCCGGGTCGTTGACGTAGATCAGGCGGTTCGGGAACGGCGCGACGATGTCGATGTCGCTTGCCCGGACCCGCAGGCCCTTGTCGTACTGGACGATCAGGTGTGGATAGAAGGTCTCCCCGACACCGCTGTTGATGTACTCGCAGTTCGCCGGCAGCAGCCGGCGGAAGGTGTCGTTGACGCTGACCAGGTGCAGCGTGGACGGCACGCCGAGCCGGCTCATCACGATCCCGGCCCGCACCGAGGTGCCGCCCAGAGTTTCCCGATGCGGAGACCGGTTCGCGAAGGTCGACAGCGCTGGGGCGGAGGCGACGAAGTGTTCGCCGCCTCCGCCCCGGGCGACGTACCCGAGGATCGACACCACGAGGTCCCGCTCACTGGTCACCGTGGCCGGCGACGCCAGTTCCGCGGCCACGATGCCGTAGTCGGCGACAAGCTGTTCCAGGACACCGGCGGTCAGCTTCAACTCGTGGTCGACGCAACCGCCGAGGCCCAGGATTATCCGGGACGCGTCGGCCATGTCAGTAGAGCGAGCCCTTACCGGCAGCGCCGAACAGCTCGATCTTCTGGGCGGCGACCACCTTCATGGCCTCGATGCAGGCGGGCTGGATGGCGTTCGGCTCGCGCACCTTCCGGTCGCTGCCCAGCACCTCGCGCATCTTGTCGTGGTAGGCGACCTTGATATCGGTGGAGATGTTGATCTTGTTGATGCCGATTCGCGCCGCCTCGCGGATCTCGTCGTCCGGGTTGCCGGAGCCGCCGTGCAGCACCAGGGGGATCTGCACCCGGCTCTTGATCTCCTTGAGCAGATCGAGCTTCAGCTCCGGCTTGAGGTGGGCCGGGTAGAGGCCGTGGAACGTCCCGATCGCGACGGCGAGGCTGTCCGCGCCGGTCTGCTCGACGAACGTGACCGCGTCGTCAGGGTCGGTGTAGATGATCTCGGCGGCGCCCGCCTCGGCGTAGCTGTCGTTTCCGCCGATCGTGCCGAGCTCGCCCTCCACCGACACTCCGAGAACGTGCGCGGAGTCGGTGACCTTCTTGGTGATCGCGATGTTCTCCTCGAACGGCTTCAGCGACCCGTCGATCATCACGGAGGTGAAGCCGTACTGGATCGCCTGCAGGATCTGCTCATAGGTGGCGCCGTGGTCCCAGTGGATCGCGATCGGGACGCTCGAGTGGTGCGACCGCTCGACGATGCCGGTGATCATCTCGCGGCCGATGTGCCGAACCTCGTCCGGGTGGATCCCGACGATCAGGGGGGCGTTCGTCTCCTCGCTGATCTCAACGATCCCCTTGAACATCGCCCAGTCGCTGATGTTGAAGGCGGGCACGGCGAAGCTGTGTTCGTTGGCGACGTCCAGGATCGCCTTGCCGGTCGTCAGCATTTGTGCGTTCTCTCCTTTTGCGTGCTGGGTGTGTCAGGCCTTGACGGCGCCGGCGGTGAGCCCGCCGATGAACCGTCGCTGGGACAGGAGGAAGAGGAGCAGGACCGGAATGGACCCGAGGATGCTCATCGCCATCATCTGATTCCACTCGTACGAGTGCTGGCCCATGAGAAGTTGGATGCCGATCGGCACGGTGCGCATGTCGTCGGTACGGGTCAGACTGAGCGCGAACAGGTACTCGTTCCACGAGATCATGAACGTGTACACGCCGACCGCGATCAGACCGGGCACCGAGATCGGTACCAGGATCCGCCACAGCGCGGTCCAGTTGGTGCCGCCGTCGACCTTGACGGACTCGTCCAGCTCTCGTGGCAGCGTGTTCAGGTACGCGGTGATCATGATGATCGCGTACGGGAGGGTGAACACCATGTGCGTGAGGATCAGGCCGGGATAGGTGTTGTACAGCCCGAGCGCGACGACGAGCCCGAAGTACGGAATGACGAGCGTGATCGGCGGCACGGCCTGGACGCTGACGATCACGGCGTTGATGGTCTTCTGGAACGGGAACGTGAAGCGGCTGAAGGCGAACCCGGCCAGGACGGCCACCAGCAGCGTCAGGATGGTCACCGCGAAGGCGACGATGTAGCTGTTGAGGAAGTACCGCAGCTGGGCACCGTTGCCCAGGATCTCCCAGTAGGCGTCGAACGAGAAGCTGCCGGTGATGAGCTTCGGCGGATTCTGGAAGACTTCTCCGTTGCTCTTGAACGAGGTGGACAGCAGCCACAGGACCGGCAGGCCGGCGAACAGCCCGCCGATGACGAGGCCGGTGATGACACCGGCCTTGGCGAGGGTGCGACGACTCTTGATGGTGGTGGCCATGCGTCTCACCGCTCCCTTTGCTGGCGTACGTAGAAGAAGGCCAGGATCATCGTCAGCAGCAGCACGATCACGGCGGCGGCGGACGCGGTCGCGAACTCGTACTCGCTGAAGGCCTGCTTGTAGGTGTAGGTGCTGAGCATCTCGGTGGCGTGCAGCGGCCCGCCGCCGGTCGTCATCCAGATCAGTGCGAACTGCTGGGACGTCCAGATCAGGTCGAGCACCCCCATGCTGACGATCACCGGTCGCAGTTGGGGCAGCGTCACGTGCGTGAACCGCTGGAACCAGTTCGCCCCGTCCATCGCGGCCGCTTCGTACAGATGACCAGGGATGCCCTGCAGCGCGGCGAGCAGACTGATCATGAAGAACGGGTAGCCGGACCAGATGTTGACGAACGTGATCGCCCAGAGCGCCTTGGCCGGGTCGCCGAGCCAGTTCACGCCCTCCTGAATGAGACCCAGCGTGTGCAGGACGTAGTTGACCACGCCGGACGGGTCGAGCAGCAGCCGCCAGATGACGGCGATCACCGCGATCGTGAACAGCCAGGGCAGGATGTAGACGATTCGGAAAACGGCCTTGGTGACCCCGCCCAGCAACTGGGTGTTGAGCATCATCGCGAAGGCCAGGCCGAGGACCAGGTGGGCCACGGTGCTGACCGTGATGAAGATGGCGGTGTTCTGCAGCGCCGCCAGGAAGTCCGGGTCGGTGAGCACCTTGGTGTAGTTGGCGAACCCGGCGAACACCGGGTTCTCCTGGACGATCACGTTGTCCTGGAACGAGTAGCTGATCACCATGACGATGGGGACCACCATCAGGACCACGATCAGAAGCACCGTGGGGGACAGATAGCCGTACGGGATCAGGCGCCCGGCCAGGGTGGAGCGGGTCCGGCCGGGTGTGACCCGCTCCTCGGTGGGCGCCGTCTTCGGCGCCGTCATGGATGTCATCGCTTTCTCCTTGATCGCGCGCCGCGCCCGGGGGACCGGCACGGCGCCCGGGCGAGCTACCCGATCGCCGAGGTCCAGGACTCCTGCGCCTTGGCGAGGGCGTCGTCGACACTCGTCTTGCCGGTCAGCACGAGCTGGAGCTGCTCGTCGAAGCTGCGCATCAGGTCCTCGGACTTGGGCAGGCCGACGAACTCGTTGGCGGGGTAGCCCTGCTGGTAGATGTCGAAAGCGGTCTTGAACAGCGGGTCACTGTCGCTGAAGTCGGGCTGGGCGTTCTTGTTGCCCGGGAAGCCGTTCGCGATCGTGCTCAGCTTCGCGTTGGTCTCCTTGCTGAGCAGGTAGGACACGAACTTGAACGCCTCGGCCTTGTGCTCGGTGGAGCCTGAGATGCCGATGCCCCACGACGCGTACGGGATGCCGCGCTTGCCGGTGTAGCCGTCCTCGGCCGGAAGGGCCGCCACCTCGAACTTCAGATCCGGCTTGTTCTTCTTGATCAGGTTGATGTGCGCGAGCGAGTCGATCATCATGCCGACCTGGCCGTTGGTGAACTTCTCGACCTTGTCCTGTTCCTTCATGGTGAGCGAGCCGGGGGCGATGACGCCCGCGTCGTTCAGGCTCTTCACATACTCGACCACGCTCTTGACCGGCGCGCCGGTCAGGTTGGGCTTGCCGTTGGTCAGCATGCTGCCGCCGGACGCCCAGAGCCAGGACATGACGTCGTTCTGGATGCCGTTGGGGACGGCGGTGTCGAGCGGGAGCGCCCAGCCCTTGACGTCACCGCCGGTTGCGCTGATCTTCTTGGCCGCGTCGAGGAACTGGGTGCGCGTGGTGGGCACCTTGGCGACGCCGGCCTTGGTGAGCAGGTCCTTGTTGACGAAGAGTGGGTAGACGAAGTTGACCACCGGGATCATGTAGGTCTTGTCCTTGATCTGCACCTGACTGGCGAGCTGGCCGGCGTCGTAGTTCGCGTCGGCCATCAGCTTGGACAGATCGGTGATCGCGCCCTGCTTGGCGAAGTCGTTGACCCAGGCGCCGTCGAGGCCGACCACGTCGGGCAGAGTCTTCGACGCGGCGCCGGTGATCAGCTGCTGCTTCGTCGAGGCGTACGGCGCGCTCAGCAGCTTGATCTTGATGTTCGGATTCTGTGCGGTGAAATCGTTGACAATCTTGTCGAACTCCCCGGCCGGCAGCTCGGCCCCCCACCACTGGGCGAACTCCAGCGTCACACTGCCGTCCGAGGCGGTGTCGCTCGAGGTGCCCGAGCCACACGCCGTCGCGAGCGCGACCGTCGCAGCCGCTGTGGCTGCCCCTATCACTCGCCTCACCCGGGTTGCATCAACCACCATGACGGGCTCCTCCTACTTCGAGATCTTTCCGCCCTCTGCCGAGTTGGCCGTCACGTTAGCAGCGTGTTACGGACGTAAACAAGAGAAGAACGGCAGAAAGCTGCGAAGTACGGCATAATGTGGTGCCATGAAGCAAGATCCGGCGCCCCATCGCCGCCCCTTGATCTGTGGATTTCCCCGTCTTCACCGACCTTCGGCCGGCCCTGCCCCCTCTTGCTGCTCTCGGCAGCTCTATGCGGCAACGTGCCCAATCGGCGCAGACTTGTGGAATACTCCCGCACTGACAAGGGGGAATCAGTGAGCGTTGACAGGGACGAGCGGCAGCGCCACCTACCCGCCGGGCGCAAAGCCCAGCTGGCCGCGTACGTGGCCGACACCGGTCAGGTCACGGTGAGCGAGCTCGCCGAGCGCTTCGGCGTCTCCATCGACACCGTGCGACGCGATCTCGATCAGCTGGCCGCCGAGGGCATCCTCGTGCGTACGTACGGCGGCGCCGTCAGCCTGTCCACGGTCTCCCGCACCGACCGCGCCGTCGACCAGCGGCTTGCCGTGCAGGAGCAGGAGAAGGAGAAGATCGCGGCACTGGCCGCGACACTGGTCGACGACGGCTCGACCATCATGATCAACGGCGGGACGACCACCCTTGCGCTCGCCCGCAGTCTGGGCCAGCACCGCGACCTCACGGTGGCGACGAACAATCTGCTGGTGCCGAGCGCGCTCCCGCCCACGGCCATCCGCGACATCTACGTCTTCGGCGGCGCGGTGCGCGCGCTCACCCTCGCCACGATCGGCCCGGTCAGCTTCCGCGCCAACACCGGCGCCGAGCTGGACATCAGCTGCGATCTGGCGCTGATCGGCGTCGGCGCGGTCTCAGCCGACGCCGGCTACACCACGAGCAACCTCGCCGAGGCCGCGATGATGCAGGAGATGATCTCCCGCGCGGCCCGCGTGGCGATCCTCGCCGACTCCTCCAAATTCGGCCGCCGCCTGTTCGCCCAAGTGTCGGAACTGGGAGCTGCCGACTACCTGATCACCGACGCCGCACCGCCACCCGACCTGCGGGGCGCCCTTAAGGCGAGCGGCGTGGAGGTGCTCACCCCCGCGGCCAAGCCCTAGCGCTCACAAGAGCTCGTCAGGCCCCACCGGACGTCAACCCAGCCCCTCAAACCGACACACTTAAGCATGTCTACATATTTCCGTATAGTGGACAAAGTTTGTGTTCAAGGTGGTAATGCCCGAAACTGGGTGACATGCCTGACGCTCGGCGTGGTGTTCTGCTTGGTATCGCCGCCTACATCATGTGGGGACTCTTCCCCCTCTACTGGCCTCTCCTCAAGCCTTCTGGAGCCGTCGAGATCCTCGCCCACCGCATGGCGTGGTCGCTGGTGATCGTGGCGATTCTGCTGAGCGTGCGCAGGCACTGGTCGTGGATGCGCCAGATCGTCAGGCAGCCCGCCAAACTCGCCCTGCTGACGCTGGCCGCCATCGTGGTGACCGTCAACTGGGGCACCTACATCTACGCGGTCAACGCCGGGCACGTCGTCGAGAGTGCTCTGGGATACTTCATCAATCCCCTGGTCAACGTGGTGTTCGGGGTCGCGTTGCTGCGGGAGCGGCTGCGGCCGCTGCAGTGGGCGGCGGTCGGGTTCGGGGCGCTGGCGGTGCTGGTGCTGACGTTCGACTACGGGCGCCTGCCGTGGGTCGCGCTCACGCTGGCCGTCAGCTTCGGCCTGTACGGGCTGATCAAGAAGCAGGCCAACGTGGCGGCCACCGAGAGCTTCGCGGTCGAGACGATGGTCTTGCTGCTGCCGGCGCTGGGCTACCTGGTCTATCTGCAGGCGAGCGGGGGGACCACGTTCGGGCACGCCGGGGTCGGACACGTGCTGCTCATGGTGGGGGCCGGGGCCATCACGGCGGTGCCGCTGATCTGCTTCGGAGCGGCGGCGATCCGGGTGCCGTTGAGCACGCTGGGCGTGTTGCAGTACATCGCGCCGATTCTGCAGTTCGCGTGCGGTGTGCTGATCGCCAAGGAGGTCATGCCGTCGAGCCGGTGGATCGGGTTCTCGATCGTGTGGCTGGCGCTCGTGATCTTCACGTACGACGGGCTCCGGGCGGCGCGTACGTCCGCCCGGAAGCGCACCGAGCTCAGGGCACCTCAGCCCGAGCGCTCGACCACGTAGTCGCAGAGGGCCAGGAAGGCGGCCCTGGCCGGGATGTCGGGCAGGCCGGAAAGGTCCGCCCGGGCCCGGTCCACCCACGCCACCAGCTCCGCCCGCGCCCTGGCCATGCCGGGATGGGCACGGAGCAGGGTGAGGGTC
Source organism: Nonomuraea sp. NPDC048892 (assembly GCF_040649735.1). Lineage (NCBI taxonomy): Bacteria > Bacillati > Actinomycetota > Actinomycetes > Streptosporangiales > Streptosporangiaceae > Nonomuraea > Nonomuraea sp. NPDC048892. The sequence goes on from NZ_JBEZFZ010000006.1 coordinate 411,780, forward strand.
TCCTCGACGTCCTCCTCGGCCACCGGCCCCGACAACAGGGCCGCCAGCCGCGGCGAGTCGCCGGCCGCCAGCGCGTACAGCACCGGCAGCGTCTTGACGCCCTCGCGCAGGTCGGTGCCCTGTGTCTTGCCCGACTGGGCGCCCGTGGAGGCCACGTCCAGCAGGTCGTCGCCGAGCTGCCAGGCCACCCCGATGGCCTCGCAGGCGCGGCTGAGACGCTCTTCGACGTCCGCGGGCGCGCCCGACAGCAGCGCCCCGAAGCGGCCCGAGGCGGCGATCAGGGAGCCGGTCTTGTCGGCCAGGACGCTCAGGTAGTGGGCGACCGGGTCCTCGTCGTCGCGCGGGCCGATGGTCTCGCGGATCTGGCCCTGCACCAGGCGCGAGAACGTCTGCGCCTGGATGCGGATCAGCTCGGGACCGAGGTCGGCGAGGATGTCGGAGGCCTGGGCGAACAGGTAGTCGCCGGTGAGGATGGCCACGGTGTTGTCCCACCGGGCGTTGGCCGAGGGCGTGCCCCGGCGCACCGGGGCCTCGTCCATGACGTCGTCGTGGTAGAGCGAGCCGAGATGGGTCAGCTCGATGACCACGGCGCCGGGGACGACCCCCGGCGCCGACGGGTCGCCGAACTGGGCGGCGAGCAGCACCATCAAGGTGCGGAACCGCTTCCCGCCCGCCTCGATGAGGTGCTTGGACGCCTCCGTGACGAAGGCGTCCTCGCTCTCCACGGACGAGCGCAGGAGCTTCTCGACCGCGGCCAGCCCGGTGGCCACGTCCTGCGCCAGCCGTTCGTCCTCAATGGGAAGGTCAACCACGGGAGGCGCAGACATACGAGATCCCCTTATCTGATGAACAGGCTGCTGGCAGCGTCGTTGGCAACACCGAGCACGGACTCCGGGTAGAGGCCCACTCCTACGGTAACCAGCAACGAAACGGCGATGACCGCCACGGTCCCCATACTGGGGGCCGCGACGGCGGGGCCGTCCGCCGCCGGCTCGCTGAAGAACATCAGCACGATCACGCGGACGTAGAAGAACGCCGCGATCGCGGAGGCCACCACGCCGACGACGACCAGGCCGGCCATCCAGCCGCCCATGGAGTCGCCGGGCTGGGTGCCGCTGTTGAGCGCGGCGGCGAAGACGGCGTACTTGCCGAAGAAGCCGCTGGTCAGCGGGATGCCGGCGAAGGCGAGCAGGAAGAAGGCGAACGCCCCGGAAAGGACGGGCGCGCGCTTGCCGAGCCCGGCCCACCGTGACAGGTGCCCGGCCTCGCCGCCGGGATCGCGCACGAGCGTCAGCACCGCGAACGCGCCGACCGTGGTGATGCCGTAGACCGCCAGGTAGAACAGGATCGCCTTGAGCGAAACCGCGTTCTGCTGCGCGCTCCCGTACGTGGCCAGCACGCCGACGAGCAGGAAGCCCGCGTGCGCGATGGACGAGTACGCCAGCATCCGCTTGATCTCGGTCTGGGTGATCGCCAGGATCGAGCCGACGATCATCGTGAGCGCCGCGACGCCCCAGATGACCGGCCGCCAGTTCCAGTCGAGGTTCCCCAGCCCCACCCAGAAGACCCTCAGCACGGCCCCGAAGGCCGCCACGAGCGTGCCGGAGGCCATGAGGGCGGTGATGGGGGTCGGGGCGCCCTGGTAGACGTCAGGCTTCCACGCCTGGAACGGCGCCGCGCCGATCTTGAACAGCAGGCCCACGCCGAGCATGGCGAAGCCGATCAGCAGCAGCGGGTCGAGCGTGTTGCCCTCCGCCATGGCCCGGTTGATGCCCGGCAGCGAGACGGTGCCCGCGAAGCCGTAGATCATCGCGGTGCCGTACAGGAAGAAGGCCGAGGAGAACGCGCCCAGCAGGAAGTACTTCATCGACGCCTCCTGCGACAGGAGGCGGCGCCTGCGGGCCAGGCCGCACAGCAGGTAGAGCGGCAGCGACATGACCTCAAGGGCGACGAACATCATCAGCAGGTCGTGCGCGGCCGGGAAGAGCAGCATGCCGCCGACCGCGAACAGGACCAGCGGGTAGACCTCGGTGTGGCCGGTGCCGTTGTCGTGGGCCTCGGCCTCCTCCTCGTCGGAGCTGCCCGGCACGGACGCGGCGGAGGCCACGAAGTGCCCCTCGTCGTTGATCAGCAGCACGCAGACGAACGACAGGATGAGGATGACGCCCCAGATGAACAGCGAGGGGCCGTCGACCGCCAGCGCCCCCATGGCGGAGGGCGCGGTGGAGACCTGGCCGCGCAGCGTCTGCACCAGGACCAGCGCGAACGCGCCGGCCAGGCTCAGCAGCGTGAGCGGCACGTGGAAGGACTTGCGCAGGTAGCGCGGCGCGAACGCCTCGATGAGCACGCCGATGCAGGCCGCGCCGAAGACGACCAGCAACGGCGCCAGAGTGCCGTACTCGATCGTCGGCGCTGGGATGACGTCGTTCACTGACCCGTCCCCTTCTCAGCGATGGTGGAGGTGGGCACCTTCACGTTGGTCAGCGTCTGTTGCACTGACGGGTTGATCACGTCGAGCAGCGGCTTGGGGAAGAAGCCGAAGCCGATGATCAGGGCGACCAGCGGGGCCAGCACCCAGATCTCGCGGGCGTTGAGGTCCTTGAACGCCTTGACCGGCTCGGCCGTCGGCCCGTTCATCGTGCGCTGGATCATCCACAGGATGTAGACGGCCGCCAGGATCACCGCGACCGCGGAGATGATCGCGGCCACCGACAGCGCACCCGAGCCGTGGGCCTGGCTGGAGTACGAGCCGATCATCACCATGAACTCGCTGACGAACGACGACAGGCCCGGCAGCGACAGACCGGCCAGACCGGCGACCAGGAAGAACCCGGCCAGCACCGGAGCGACCTTCTGCACGCCTCCGTAGTCCCCGATGAACGGCGAGCCGCGCCGCGCGATGAGGAACCCGGCGGCCAGGAACAGCGCGCCGGTGGCGAAGCCGTGGTTGACCATGTAGAGGGCCGCGCCGGACTGGGCGACCGAGGACATGGCGAACACGCCGAGCACGATGAAGCCGAAGTGGGAGATCGACGTGTAGGCGATGAGCCGCTTCATGTCGGTCTGCCCGATGGCCACGATGGCGCCGTAGATGATGCTGATGACCGCCAGCACGACGATCGGCATCGTGAACGCCTTGGCCGCGTCGGGGAAGAGCTCCAGGCAGAAGCGGAGCATCCCGAAGGTGCCGACCTTGTCCAGCACGCCGACCAGCAGCACCGCGGCGCCGGCCGGAGCCTGGGCGGCCGCGTCGGGCAGCCAGGTGTGCACCGGCCACAGCGGCGCCTTGATGGCGAAGGCGATGAAGAAGCCGGCGAACAGCCACTTCTGCATGGCCGGATCCTGGATGACCCCGACGAGGTCGGGGAACATGAACGTCTTGCTACCGGCCACCACGTAGAGCCCGATGACCGCGACCAGCATGAGCAGGCCGCCGAACAGCGAGTACAGCAGGAACTTCACGGCCGCGTAGGACCGCTGGGCGCCGCCGTACGAGCCGATCATGAAGTACATCGGGATCAGCATGGCTTCGAAGAAGACGTAGAACAGGAAGATGTCGGTCGCCGCGAAGACGCCGATCATCATCGTCTCCAGCACCAGCAGCAGCGAGAAGTACGTCTTCACCGACCGCTTGGGCGTGACCAGCGTGCCGTCGGCGGTCTTGACGCCGTCGGCGTCGTGCCAGGAGGCCAGCACCACGATCGGCACCAGCACCACCGACAGGGCGATCAGCACGAGCGCCACGCCGTCCACGCCGACCCCGAACTTCACGCCGAAGCTCGGGATCCAGTCGTACTCGGCCTTGAACTGGAAGCGCTCGCCGCCCGGCTTGAACCCCGCGGCCATGACGCCGGTCAGGACCAGCACCAGCAGCGAGACCAGCAGCGTGACCTGCTTGGCCAGCTTGTCACTGCCCTTGGGCAGCAGGGCCACCACGATGGCGCCCACCACGGGCACCGCCATGAGTATCGGAAGCCAGGGTGACATCAGATGGTCCCAACGAGGAGCAGGGCGCCGGTCAGCAGGGCGGCACCGATCAGGATGGACAGCGCGTACGTTCTGGCGAAGCCCGTCTGGATCCGCCGAAGGCGCCCGGAGCTGCCGCCGATGCCCGCCGCCAGGCCGTTGACCAGCCCGTCGATGCCCCGGTTGTCGAAGAACACCGCGAGGCGGGTCAGCCACTGGCCGGGGCGCATGAAGAGCGACTCGTTGAGCGCGTCACCGTAGAGGTCGCGCCGGGCGAACGTGGTGAGGAAGGAGCCGCGCGGCTGCACCGCGGGCACCTCGGCCCGGCCGTACTTCATCCAGGCGATGACCACGCCGACCGCGACCAGCGCCAGGGTGGCCAGGCCGGGGGTGGTGAACGGGTCGAAGTGCGGGGCGTCCGCCGGGTCGCCGCCCACGGCGGGGCTGAGGAACCGGTACAGCGTCCCGTTCAGGACGAGGTAGGCGCCCAGGCCGAGCGAGCCGAGCGAGAGGATCATCAGCGGGATGGTCATCACCAGCGGCGACTCGTGCGGGTGCGCGTCCTCGGCCCAGCGCTTCTCGCCGAAGAAGGTCATGAAGACCATGCGCGACATGTAGAAGCCGGTGATGCCCGCGCCCAGCACGGCCAGCCAGCCCAGGATCGGCTGGTGGTGCACCGCGGTCTCGATGATGCCGTCCTTGGTGAAGTAGCCGGACAGCAGCGGGAACCCGATGATCGCCAGGTAGCCGATGAAGAACGTGACGAACGTGATCGGCATGACCTTGCGCAGCGCGCCGTACTTCCTCATGTCGACCTCGTCGTTCATGCCGTGCATGACCGAGCCGGCGCCGAGGAACATGTCGGCCTTGAAGAAGCCGTGCGTGATCAGGTGACCGATCGCGAAGGCGTAACCCGCCGGGCCGAGGCCCGCGCCGAGCATCATGTAGCCGATCTGCGACATCGTCGAGCCGGCCAGGCCCTTCTTGATGTCGTCCTTGGCGCAACCGATGATCGCACCGGCGAGCAGCGTGGCCGCGCCGACGATGGTGACGGCGAGCGCCGCCCCCGAGCCCTCGGGGAAGAAGAATGCGCCCGACCGCACCACGAGGTAGACGCCGGCGGTGACCATGGTCGCCGCGTGGATCAGGGCCGAGACCGGGGTCGGGCCCTCCATCGCGTCGAGGAGCCACGACTGCAGCGGCAGCTGCGCCGACTTGCCGCACGCCCCGAGGAGCAGCAGCAGGCCGATGGCGAGCATGGCGCCGTTCGTCTGACCGGCCGTGATCTGCTCGCCCAGGTTCTTGAAGGTCAGCGTGCCGAACGTGGTCCAGATGACGAACATGCCGACCAGCAGGCCGAAGTCGCCGACCCGGTTGACCACGAACGCCTTCTTGGCCGCCGTCGCCGCGGACGGCTTGAACTGCCAGAACCCGATCAGCAGGTACGACGCCAGACCGACGCCCTCCCAGCCGATGAACAACCCCACGTAGTTGTCGGCCAGCACCAGCAGCAGCATCGCGGCCACGAACAGGTTCAGGTAGCCGAAGAACCTGCGCCGGTGCTCGTCGTGGGCCATGTAGCCGACCGAGTAGATGTGGATCAGCGAGCCCACACCGGTGATCAGCAGCGCGAAGCTGATCGACAGCGGGTCGATCAGCAGCCCCATCTTGACCATGCCGGGGATGAAGTCGTACAGCTCGACGGCCTTGCGGCGCTGCTCCTCCCCGAAGCCGATCAGCTCGAAGAACGCCAGCACCGCCACGACGAACGAGGCGAGGGACATGGCCACGCCCAGCAGATGGCCCCAGCGGTTGGTGAACCGGCCGAACACCAGCAGGACGAGCGCCCCCAGCAACGGGAAGGCGATCATCAGCCAAGCGCTGCCGATCACTCCGCCTGTGTGCTGGGTGATCTCAGCGATATGAGATTCCACCAGTCACCTCTTAGTACTTCAGCAGGTTGGCGTCGTCAACGGACGCGGACCTGCGGGTTCGGAAGATCGTCACGATGATGGCCAGGCCCACCACGACCTCGGCCGCGGCCACCACCATCACGAAGAACGCGATGATCTGGCCTTCCAGGTTGCCGACCTGCCGGGAGAACGTGACGAAGGCGAGGTTGCAGGCGTTGAGCATCAGCTCCACGCACATGAACACCACGATCGCGTTCCGCCTGATCAGCACGCCCATGGCGCCGATGGCGAACAACAGGCCGGACAGTACGAGGTAGTGAGTCGTCATTTGGTGACCTCGTTGTTTTCCTCGGCGTCGTCCTCGGCCGTCTGCTTGATGGCCGCGGCGAGCTTGGGATCCTCGGGAAGGTGTCCGTGCTCGACGTCGTAGCGTGCGATGTAGCGGTTGACCGAGGACTCGGCGACCGACCCGTCCGGCAGCAGCGCCGGCATGTCGATGGCGTTGTTCCTGGCGTACGTGCCGGGGCCCGGCAGCGGCGACGGGTGGTCGCCGAGGAACCGGGCGCGGGACAGGTCCTTCTGCGTGACCTTCTCGGTGAGCCGCTCGCGGTGCGCCAGCACCATCGCGCCGAGCGCGGCGGTGATCAGCAGCGCCGAGGTGATCTCGAACGCGAACACGTACTTGGTGAACAGCTGCAGCGCGATCGAGCGGATGTAGCCGCCCTGCTGGGTGACCGCCGCCAGCCCGGCCTCAGGAGCGAAGATCGCGTTGCCGACCGCGGCGGTGATCAGCGCCAGGAAGCCGAGCCCCGCGATGATCGCCCAGAAGCGCTGGCCCCTGAGCGTCTCGACGAAGGAGTCGGAGGAGTCGACGCCGACGAGCATCAGCACGAACAGGAACAGCATCATGATCGCGCCGGTGTAGACGATGATCTGCACCGCGGCCAGGAAGGGCGCGTCCTGCACCGCGTACAGGACGGCCAAGCAGAGCATCACGGTGCCGAGCATCAGCGCGGAGTACACGGCCTTGCGGTTGAAGACCATGCCGAGCGCGGCGCCGACGGAGACGACGGCGAGCACCCAGAAAGTGATGGTCTCACCCATTGGTCCGCCCCAGCCGGTAGTAGTCCTCTTCGGTCTCACCGAGCCGCATGGCGTGCGGCGGCTGCTCCATGCCCTGGGTCAGAGGGGCGAGGAGCATCTCCTTGGTGTAGATGAGGCTCTCGCGGTCGGTGTCGGCGAGCTCGTACTCGTTCGTCATGGTGAGCGCGCGGGTCGGACACGCCTCGATGCACAGTCCGCACAGGATGCAGCGCAGATAGTTGATCTGGTACGTGCGCCCGTAACGCTCACCCGGCGAGAAGCGCTCCTCGTCGGTGTTGTCCGCGCCCTCGACGAAGATCGCGTCGGCCGGGCACGCCCAGGCGCACAGCTCGCACCCGATGCACTTCTCCAGCCCGTCCGGCCAGCGGTTGAGCTGGTGACGCCCGTGGAAGCGCGGAGCCGTCGGCTTCTTCTCCTCCGGGTAGTTCGTCGTGACGGGCTTTTTGAACATCGTGTGGAAGGTGACCCCGAAGCCCTTGACGGGGTTCAGCCAATCAGTTAGTCCCACTGGGAATCTCCTTGTGCTGCACCCCGTGGTAGTGCGGCAGGTCGAGCGGCGGCACAGGGAAGCCGCCGGCCTCCGGCTCGTTGGACAGTTCCTCGAACTCGGCCTCCACCTGAGCCTTCTTCGCTTCCTTGCGCCGCTGGTTGACGGTGTCGAAGCGCATCCAGATGGCCAGCGCGCCGATCACGATCACCACGCCGAGCCCGATGCCGAGCATCTTGTTCCCCTCGTTGACCACCACGTTGCGCACGGCGGCCACCAGCAGGATCCAGGCCAGGTTGACCGGGATCAGCACCTTCCAGCCCAGCGCCATCAGCTGGTCGTAGCGAACCCGCGGCAGCGAGGCGCGCACCCACACGATGAAGCAGAAGGTCAGCACGAACTTGATGAAGAACCACAGCACCGGCCACCAGCCCTGGTTGGCGCCGTCCCACAGCGAGATCGGGAACGGAGCCCGCCAGCCGCCCAGGAACAGCGTCACGGCGATGCCGGTGGCGGTGAAGGTGTGCAGGTACTCGCCCATCATGATCAGGGCGAACTTCAGCGACGAGGAGTATTCCGTCTGGAAGCCGCCGACCAGCTCGCCCTCGCCCTCGGGCAGGTCGAACGGGATGCGCGCGGCCTCGCCGAACATGCAGACCACGTAGACGAGGAAGGACGGGATCAGCAGCACCGCGAACCAGGTCTGCTCCTGCGCCTTGACGATCTCCGAGGTGGACAGCGTCCCGGCGAACAGGAAGATGGCCACGAACGACAGGCCCATCGCGATCTCGTACGAGACCACCTGGGCCGCCGAGCGCAGACCGCCCAGCAGCGCGTACGGCGAGCGCGACGACCAGCCGGCCAGCACCACGCCGTAGACGGAGACCGCGCCCATGGCCAGCATGAACAGCACCGCCACCGGCAGGTCGACCAGCTGCAGCGGCGTCTGCACGCCGAACAGGTTGACCATCGGCCCGAACGGCACGATGGAGAAGGCGAGGAACGCCGGCACCACCATGATGATCGGCGCCAGCAGGTAGAGCACCTTGTCCACGGTCCGCGGGAAGAGGTCCTCCTTCAGGCCCATCTTCAGGCCGTCGGCCACGGACTGCAGCAGACCGAACTTGCCGGCCCGGTTGGGACCGTAGCGGTTCTGCATCCGCGAGATGAGCTTGCGCTCGAACCAGACGCCGAACAGCACGCTCAGCATCAGGAAGACGAACAGCATCACGGCCTTGATGATGGTGATCCACACCGGATCGTGGCCGAAGTTCTCCAGGGTGGGACTCATGAGGCGCTCCCGATGGTGACGATGTCGCCGGCCACCGCGCGCAGGTCACGGGTGACCGAGCAGCCGCCGGAGTTCGCAGGCACCCAGACCACGCGGTCCGGCAGGTCGGCGACGCGCACCGGCAGCGTCACGGTGTCGCCGACGACCAGCTTGTCGCCGTCCGCGACGCCGAGCTCGGCCGCCGTGCCGCTGGAGACCAGTGCCTCGGCGGTGCGGGCGGTGCCCGCGAGGTACGGCTCGCCGTCCTGCAGCCTGCCGTCGTCGAGCAGCAGGTGCCAGGTCGCCAGGACGGCCTGACCCTGCTCGGGCAGCTCCAGGGTGCGGGTCAGGGCGTTCGGCGCGTTGACCCGGCTGCCCCGCCAGGCGCCCAGGCCCGACAGCTCGCGCCGGACCGCCTTGGCGTCCGGCAGGCCCAGGTGCACGTCCATGCGGTCGGCCAGGTTGGAGATCACGGCGAGGTCGGACTGCAGCCCGGGCACCTTCAGCGGCGCCTCGAACGAGCGGCCCCTGCCCTCCCAGTTGACGAACGTCCCGCCCTTCTCCTGCACGGAGGCGACGGGCAGAACCACGTCGGCGCGGTCGGTGACGGCGCTGGCGCGGATCTCCAGGCTGACGATGAACGGCGTGCGCTCAAGCGCGTCGAGCGCGGCGGCCGGGTCGGCCAGGTCGTAGGGGTCGACGCCGGCCACGACCAGCGCGTCCAGGTCTCCGTCCGCGGCGGCGGCGAGGATGCCGGCGGTGTCGCGGCCGGGCGTGGCGGGCAGCGAGGCCACGTTCCACGCCCTGGCGACCTCGGCCCTGGCGCTCTCGTCGTCCACGGGGCGGCCGATCGGCAGCAGGTTGGGCAGCGCGCCGGCCTCGATAGCGCCGCGCTCACCGGCCCGGCGCGGGATCCAGGCGATCCGGGTGCCGGTGGAGGCGGCGGCCAGGCGGACGAGGGCGGACAGCGCGCCGGGGACCGTGGCCAGGCGCTCGCCGGCCAGCACGATCGTGCCCTCGGCCAGCGTGCCGACCAGGTCGCCGATCGCGTCGGCCTCGGCGCCGGGCGCGGTGCGGACGAGCGTGCCGCCCATCTTCACCAGGCCGGGGGTGGCGAAGGGCGCGATCGAGGTGACCTTGAGGCCCTTCTTCTGCCACGCCTTGCGCAGGCGCAGGAAGACGATCGGCGACTCCTCCTCGGGCTCGAACCCGACGAGCAGCACGTGGGGCGCGTTCTCCAGGTCGGTGTAGCTGATCTCGATGCCCTTGCCGGCCACCGCGTGCGCCAGGAACTGCGCCTCCTCGGCGGAGTGGGGCCTGGCCCTGAAGTCGACGTCGTTGGTGCCCAGGGCGAGCCGGGCGAACTTGGCGTAGGCGTAGGAGTCCTCGACCGTGACCCGGCCGCCGACCAGCACGCCGGCCTTGCCGCGGGCCTTGGCCAGGCCCTCGGCGGCCACCATCAGCGCCTCCGGCCACGAGGCCGGCACGAGCACGCCGTCCTCGTTGCGCACCAGCGGCGTCTTGAGCCGGTCGGGCTGCGTGGCGTAGGAGAACGCCCAGCGGCCCTTGTCGCAGTTCCACTCCTCGTTCACCAGCGGGTCGTTGCCCGCCAGGCGGCGGGTGACCCGGCCGCGCCTGTGGTCGGTGCGCTGGGCGCAGCCGGCCGCGCAGTGCTCGCACGCGCTCGGCGTGGACACCAGGTCGAACGGGCGGGCCCGGAACCGGTAGGCGGCGCCGGTGAGCGCGCCCACCGGGCAGATCTGCACCGTGTTGCCGGAGAAGTAGGAGTTGAACGGCTTGCCCTCGGCCGTACGCACCTGCTCCTTGGCCCCGCGCTCGAAGAACTCGATGAGCGGGTCGCCGGCGATCTGGTCGGAGAAGCGGATGCAGCGCGCGCACTGGACGCAGCGCTCGCGGTCGAGCAGCACCTGCGTGGACAGCGGCAGCGGCTTGGGGAAGGTGCGCTTCTGCTCCTGGAAGCGCGACTCGCCCTGACCGTTCGACATAGCCTGGTTCTGCAGCGGGCACTCGCCGCCCTTGTCACAGACCGGGCAGTCGAGCGGGTGGTTCATCAGCAGCAGCTCCATCGCCCCGCGCTGCGCCTTCTCGGCGACCGGCGAGGTGAGCTGCGTCTGCACGACCATGCCCTCGGCGACCTCGATCGCGCACGACGGCTGCGGCTTGGGGAAGCCGCGGCCGTTGCCCGCGTCGGGGATGTCGACCAGGCACTGGCGGCAGTTGGCCGCCGGGTCGAGCAGCGGGTGGTCGCAGAACCTGGGAATCTGGATGCCCAGCAGCTCGGCGGCCCTGATGATCAGAGTGCCCTTGGGGACACTGACCTGGAACCCGTCGATGGACAGGGTCACCAGGTTCGTTTCGGTCTCTACGACGGTCACTGCTCACCCCAGAGAGTGGACTTCTTCGGGTCGAACGGGCAGCCGCCGATCTCGAAGTGCTTGAGGTACTCCTCGCGGAAGTACTTCACCGAGGAGTGGATCGGGCTCGTGGCGCCGTCGCCCAGCGCGCAGAACGAGCGGCCGAGGATGTTGTCCGCGATGTCGGTGATCGTGGTCAGGTCGTCCTCGGTGCCCTGGCCCTTCTCCAGGCGCTTGAGCACCTGCTTGAGCCAGTACGTGCCCTCGCGGCAGGGCGTGCACTTGCCGCAGGACTCGTGGGCGTAGAACTCGGTCCAGCGCAGCACCGTGCGGACCACGCAGGTGGTCTCGTCGAAGATCTGCAGCGCCCGGGTGCCGAGCATCGAGCCCTTGGCGCCGACCGCCTCGAAGTCGAGCGGCACGTCGAGGTGCTCGTCGGTGAAGATCGGCGTGGAGGAGCCGCCCGGGGTCCAGAACTTGATCTGGTGCCCCTCGCGGACGCCGCCGGCCATGTCGAGCAGTTCGCGCAGCGTGATGCCGAGCGGGGCTTCGTACTGGCCGGGCCTGGTGACGTGGCCGCTGAGGGAGAAGATGCCGAAGCCCTTGGACTTCTCGGTGCCCATCCCCGCGAACCAGTCGGCGCCGTTCGCGATGATCGAGGGAACACTGGCGATCGACTCCACGTTGTTCACGACAGTAGGCGAGGCATAGAGGCCCGCCACGGCCGGGAACGGGGGCTTGAGCCGAGGTTGACCTCTGAAGCCTTCGAGCGAGTCGAGCAGCGCCGTCTCCTCGCCGCAGATGTAGGCGCCCGCGCCGCTGTGCACGACGAGCTCCAGGTCGTAGCCGGAGCCGAAGATGTCGCTGCCGAGGAAGCCCTTCTCGTACGCCTCCCGCACGGCCGCGTGCAGCCGCCTGATCACGTGCAGCACCTCGCCGCGCACGTAGATGAAGGCGTGGTTGGCCCGGATCGCGTAGGCCGTGATGATGATGCCCTCGACCAGCGAGTGCGGGTTGGCCATCATCAGCGGGATGTCCTTGCAGGTGCCCGGCTCCGACTCGTCGGCGTTGACGACGAGATAGTGCGGCTTGCCGTCGCCCTGCGGGATGAAGCCCCACTTCATGCCGGTGGGGAAGCCTGCGCCGCCGCGGCCGCGCAGGCCCGAGTCCTTGACGGCCTGGATGACGGCGTCGGGGTCCATGCCCAGCGCCTTCTTGGCCGCCTCGTACTCGCCGTAGACGCCGAGCGTGAAGGAATTGGGCTGGTCCCAGTTGGCCGTCAGGACCGGTGTCAAAGTCGTCGTCATGCTTCCGGGGCCTTCCATCCCTTGGCCTTGGCCACCTTCAGGCCCTCAAGCGAGGGGCCGGCGGCCGACGGGCCGTCGCCCGCGAGGTCGTCGGGCAGGCCGGCGAGCACACGGGAGGCGTCCTTGAAGGTGCACAGCTTCTTCGGGCCGCGCGTGGGCCGCACGTCCTTGCCGTCACGCAGGTCGTCGACGAGCTGCTTGGCCGACTCAGGCGTCTGGTTGTCGAAGAACTCCCAGTTGACCATCATGACCGGGGCGAAGTCGCAGGCCGCGTTGCACTCCAAGCGCTCCAGCGAGATCTTCCCGTCGGCGGTGGCCTCCTCGTGGCCGACGCCGACGTGCTCGGTGAGCTCGTCCCAGATCTCGTCGCCGCCCATGACCGCGCAGAGCGCGTTGATGCACACGCCGACGTGATATTCGCCGGCCGGCCTGCGCTTGTACATGGTGTAGAAAGTCGCCACGCCGGTGACCTCGGCCTTGCTGATGCCGAGCATCTCCGCGCAGAACTCCTGGCCGTCGTCGGAGACGTAGCCGTCCTCCGACTGCACGAGGTGGAGCAGCGGCAGCAGGGCGGAGCGGGTCTTGGGATAGCGTCCGATGATCTCCTTGGCGTCCCGCTCAAGACGCTCACGGATCTCCGGTGCGTAAGTCACCGGTCCACACCTCCCATGACGGGGTCGATAGAAGCCACCGCGGCGATCACGTCGGCGACCTGGCCGCCCTCCGCCATCGCGGGGAAGCCCTGCAGGTTGCAGAAGGACGGCTCGCGGAAGTGCACGCGGTAGGGCCGGGTGCCCCCGTCGCTGACCACGTGGGCGCCGAGCTCGCCCTTGGGCGACTCGATGCTGGCGTACGCCTGCCCGGCCGGCACCCTGAAGCCCTCGGTCACCAGCTTGAAGTGGTGGATGAGGGCCTCCATCGAGGTGCCCATGATGTGGGCGATGTGGTCGGGCGAGTTGCCGAACCCGTCGGGGCCGAGCGCGAGCTGCGCGGGCCAGCCGATCTTCTTGTCCTCGATCATCACCGGGTCGCCCTTGAGCGGGCCGGCGATGCGGTCGAGCGCCTGCTCGACGATCTTGAGGGACTCCTCCATCTCCTTCATGCGGACGAGGTAACGCGAGTAGACGTCGCAGCCGCGCTCGGTGGCGACGTCGAACTCGTAGGTCTCGTAACCGCAGTAGGGCTGCGACTTGCGCAGGTCCCACGGGAGGCCGGCGGCGCGCAGGATCGGCCCGGTGATGCCCAGGGCCATGCAGCCGGTCAGGTCGAGGTAGGCCACGTCCTGGGTGCGGCGCACGTAGACGGGGTTCTCGTCGAGGAGCTTGCGGATGTCCTTGATCCGCTTGGGCATCTCCTTGAGGAACTCGCCGACCTTGTCGACCGCGCCCGCGGGCAGGTCGACGCTCACGCCGCCCGGCCTGATGTAGGCGTGGTTCATCCGCAGGCCGGTGATGTACTCGAACAGGTCCATGATCATTTCACGATCGCGGTACCCGAAGAGGAACGGCGTCGTCGCGCCCAGTTCCATGCCGAACGTGCCCATCGCCACCAGGTGCGAGGCGATGCGGTTGAGCTCCATCATCATCACGCGGATGGCCTGGGCCCGGTCGGGGATGCGGTCCTCGACGCCGAGCAGCTTCTCCACGCCGAGACAGTAGGCGGTCTCGTTGAAGATCGGCGACAGGTAGTCCATCCGGGTCACGAACGTGGTCCCCTGGGTCCACGTCCGGTATTCCATGTTCTTCTCGATGCCGGTGTGCAGGTAGCCGATGACGCCGCGCGCCTCGGTGACCGTCTCGCCGTCGAGCGTCAGGACCAGGCGGAGCACGCCGTGCGTGGACGGATGCTGCGGGCCCATGTTGACGACCAGGCGCTCCTCGTCGGAGTCGCGGACTCCGGTGACGACCTCGTCCCAGTCGGCGCCGGAGACGTTGTAGACCTTGCCTTCCGTCGCCTCGTCATAAGCGGTGCTCATGAGTAGCTCCTCCTCTGGTCGGGCGAGGGAACGGTGGCGCCGCGGTATTCGACCGGGATGCCGCCGAGCGGATAGTCCTTGCGCTGGGGGTGCCCGTCCCAGTCGTCCGGCATCATGATCCGGGTGAGCCCGGGATGACCGTCGAAGACGATGCCGAAGAAGTCGTACGCCTCGCGTTCGTGCCAGTCGTGACCAGGGTAGACGCTCACTGTGGAGGGGATGTGCGGGTCGGCGTCGGGTGCGCTCGCCTCGACGCGTACGCGCCGGTTGTGCGTGATCGAGCACAGGTGGATGACCGCGTGCAGCTCCTCGCCCGCCAGATGCGGGTAGTGCACGCCGGTGACGCCCAGCGACAGCTCGAAGCGCAGCGCCGGGTCGTCGCGCAGCTTCTGGCAGACCTCGACCAGGCGCTCGCGCTTGACGTGCAGGGTCAGCTCGCCGCGGTCGACGACCACGCGCTCGATCGCGTCGTCGAGCCCGAGGGTGTCGACGAGCTCGTCGAAGTAGCTCCCGTACGGGCGGGGCGTCGACAGCTGCGGCGCCCTGCGCACGACGAGGCCGCCGTAGCCGGAGGTGTCGCCGGAGTCGTGGGCGCCGAACATGCCCCGCCGGGCGACGGGCGGCTCCTGGGCCGCCGGCACCTCGGGGACCTGCGCGTCCGGGACCTCGGGCAGGTTGTCTGGCGAGGTCACTTCGCGCTCCCCTGGTCGATGAGCGGCAGCGTGCGCAGCGCCTGCAGTTCGAGCTCCTCGATCTGCTTGGCGCGGTGCGCGCCGAACTTCATGTTCTGGATCTTGTCGTGCAGCTTCACGATCGCGTCGATGAGCATCTCGGGCCGCGGCGGGCAGCCGGGCAGGTAGACGTCCACCGGCACGACGTGGTCGACGCCCTGCACGATCGCGTAGTTGTTGAACATGCCGCCGCTGGAGGCGCACACGCCCATGGAGATGACCCACTTCGGCTCGGCCATCTGGTCGTAGATCTGCCGCAGGACGGGAGCCATCTTCTGCGACACGCGCCCGGCGACGATCATGAGGTCGGCCTGGCGGGGAGACGCCGAAGCGCGCTCCATACCGAAGCGCGCCAGGTCGTAGTGGGGGCCGCCGGTGGCCATCAGCTCGATGGCGCAACACGCGAGACCGAACGTGGCCGGCCACACGGAGTTCTTGCGCGCCCAGCCGGCGGCCGCTTCGACCGTGCTGAGGATGAACCCGCTGGGGAGTTTCTCTTCAAGTCCCATTTTCAGTCCCAGTCCAGACCCTTGCGGCGCCACACGTACGCGTAGGCGACGAGCACGGTGACGATGAACAGCAGCATCTCGACGAGCGCGAACAGACCCAGGCCCGAGGAGAGCACGCGGCCGAGGTCGTCCGTCTGCGGAGCGAACGAGACGGCCCACGGGTAGAGGAAGATGATCTCGATGTCGAAGACGATGAAGAGCATCGCCGTGACCATGTATTTGAGCGGGAACCGTCCGCCACCGACCGGCTGGGGCGTCGGCTCGATGCCGCATTCGTAGGCGTCAAGCTTGGCGCGGTTCCAGCGCTTGGGACCGGTGAAGGGAGCGATGGCGACCGAGAAGATCGCGAAGCCCCCCGCGAGAACGGCGAGCACCAGGATGGGCACGTAAAGGTCCATCGCTACGCCTCCTCTGGAGTCGCCGCGCGCGCGGGCGCGCAGCCGGATCTGTTGATTGCGAGATTCATGCTGGTGGCGCGACCTTCGAGAGTGCGTTAATGATCATGTCCGACGCATCGCCTCGCCGGTCGGTGAGATTACCAAGGAGTTTGAGCGCGAAGCGCATCAGCCTCGGGTGAGGCAGCCCGTGCTTGGTGCCGAAGCTCATCACCCCGGGCTTCCCGATCGCCTCGACGAACAGTCTCCCCAGTGTGAAGTAGCCGCCGTAGGCGTCCTTCAGCACTTGAGGATAGGTCCGCAGGGTCCGTTCCCGCTGCGCGGGGGTGGTGGTCCTGAGGGCCTTCGCGATGATCTCGGCGGCGATCTCGCCGGTCTCCATGGCGTAGGCGATGCCCTCGCCGTTGAACGGGTTGATCGCCCCGCCGGAGTCTCCCACGAGCACCAGGCCGCGTGTGTAGTGGGGCTGCCTGTTGAAGGCCATCGGGAGCGCGGCGCCGCGGATCGGGCCCGTCATGTTCTCCTCGGTGAAGCCCCACTCCGCCGGCATCGACCGGCACCAGCGCCGCAGCAGGTCGCGGTAGTCGATGTTGCCGAACTGTGAGCTGGTGTTGAGCAGCCCGAGCCCCACGTTGGAGGTGCCGTCGCCGACGCCGAACACCCAGCCGTAGCCGGGCAGCAGCGTGTCGCCGTCCCACAGCTCCAGCCAGGTCTCCAGGTAGTCGTCGTCGTGACGCGGGCTCTCGAAGTAGGTGCGCACGGCCACGCCCATCGGGCGGTCTTCGCGCTTGTGCAGGCCCATGCCCAGGGCCAGGCGGGTGCTGTTGCCGTCGGCGGCCACGACCACGCGGCTGCGGAAGGTGCGGCCGTCCTTGGTGGTCACGCCGACGATGTGGCCGCTGCGGTCGTCGAGGACGGGGCCGGTGACGGTGACGCCCTCCATGAGGCGTACGCCGTTCTTGACCGCGTTGGCGGCGACGATCTCGTCGAAGTCCTGCCGGGTGCGGACGAGCCCGAAGTCGGGGAAGCGTTCGAGCTGGGGCCAGTCGAGCTCGAAGCGCAGGCCGCCGCCGACGACACGCAGGCCCTTGTTCCTGATCCAGCCGGGCGCGTCGATGTCGACGCCCATGTTCTGCAACTGCTTGACCGCACGCGGGGTCAGACCGTCGCCGCAGACCTTCTCCCGGGGGAACCTGGTCTTCTCCAGGAGCAGCACGTCGAGCCCGGCCTGAGCGAGGTAAAAGGCGGTTGCGGAACCGGCGGGACCGGCGCCGACGACGATGACGTCGGCGGCGTCAGCCTGTATGGCTGTTGGCACGGTCACTGGACTGTCCTGTCCCTACACGCTCGAAGGCCGTGGGGTGTCGCGCCTTCGTTCCTTTGTGAACCCCTTCACAAACTTACCGGGCCGCAGTCTACTGCTTTTCGGGTACATAGTGGCAGTCGGGGTGCCGTTCTGTGATCCAAGTGGATGGCGTGTCGCCTGGGGGCAGCGCACTCATGATCCGTCACGCTAGCAGCAGGCCCTGACTGGATCCGAGCGCGGCCGGTCAGGAGCGCCGCACGACTGCGGGGAGTGGGCCGTCGATCCGGTCCGGCGCTCGCGAATCGCCGCCGGCATTTTTTCCGCCGGACTCGTCCCACTGAAATTACCCGCGAAACGCGCGACCGCCCGGCAAGATCAAGCGGGCTTGAAACCCCGGTGCACGGCCACGATCCCCGCGGTGAGATTGCGCCAGGCGACGCGTTCCCAGCCGGCCTCCTGGATGGTCCTGGCCAGCGTCCGCTGATCGGGCCAGTCTCTGATCGACTCGGCCAGATATTCGTAGGAGTCGTCGTTGGACCCGAACACCTTGGCCACCTTCGGCAGCATCCGCATCAGATATTCGCGGTAGACGAGGTCGAACGCTTTGATCGTCACATGGGAGAACTCCAGAATGACCAGCCGCCCGCCCGGCTTGGTCACGCGCAGCATCTCCCGCAGCGCCATGCCGGTGTCGTGCACGTTGCGCAGCGCCACCGAGATCGTCACCGCGTCGAACACGTCGTCGGCGAAGGGCAGCCGCGTCGCGTCACCCGCGAGGAACGGCACCCCGGCCCCCGACAGCGCGTTGCCCCCGTGGCGGGCCACGCCGGTGCGGAGCATGCCGAGCGAGAAGTCGGAGGCGATGGCCCGCGCACCCAGCGTGGTGAACGCGTCGGTGGAGGTGCCGGTGCCGGCCCCCAGATCGAGCACGAGCTCACCGGGACCCGCGTCCACGGCGGCGGCCACCGCCTTGCGCCAGAGCCTCACCTGCCCGAGCGAGATCACGTCATTGACCAGGTCGTAGCGCCGGGCGGTGCGATCGAACATCGCGGCGACCTCATCCGGCTGTTTGTCCAACTGAGCGCGCGTCATGCCCCACACCCTACGGGCAGGCGCCCCCGGACAGGCGGACACGCCCATCCTGGACAATCGACGGAAAGTAGCCATGAGACTACGCAACGTCTGCTAGATATTGGCGAATGCTTTCCCGTGTCGCCCTTGCGGCCATCATCGCCTCGGCTCCCGCCGCGCATCCGCGCGTCGTGTCGGCCGACCCGATAGACACCACCCCTCATGTGCTCGACGGCATCGTCAACGCCATCACCGTCGTCGGGCGCACCGTCGTCGTCGGCGGCTCGTTCAGCGAAGTGAGCGACGCCGCCCGTGGAACGATCCACGCGCGCGACAACCTGTTCGCCTACGACCTGGTCACCGGCCGGATCCTGCCCGGCTTCGCGCCGAGCGTGGCCGGGCCGGTCTTCAGCCTGGCCGCCGGCGACCGCGGCACCGTCTATGTGGGCGGCGAGTTCCACGGCGTCAACCACCAGCGCGCCCGCGGCCTGGCCAGGCTCGCCCTCGCCGACGGCTCGCTCACGCCCGGCTTCGATCCGCGCATCGGCGGCGGCATGGTCACCTCGGTGGTCAGGCAGGGCGCCAGGCTGTACGTCGGCGGCGACTTCACCAGCCCGCGTACGGCGCTGGCCGGGCTCGACGCCACCACCGGCGCGGCCGACCCGGCCTTCGCCATCACGCCGGGCGGGCCGCTGACCACGCGGGTGAAGGTGCACGCGCTGGCCGTCTCACGCGACCGGCTGGCCGTGGACGGCTCGTTCACCACGCTCGGCGGCCACTCCCGGCCGCAGCTCGGGCTGATCGACGTCGGCGGCGCGCAGGCCAAAGTCGCGCCCTGGCGTACGGAGGCGTACGCGCAGGCGTGCAGCCCGAACTTCCCCTCCTATGTACGGGGCCTCGACTTCTCCCCCGACGGCAGCTATTTCGCGGTGGTCACCACCGGCGGCGCCAGGGGCGGGATCTGCGACACGGCCGCCAGGTTCGAGACCTACAGCAGGGGCTCGGCCATCCGGCCCACCTGGGTCAACGCCACGGGCGGCGACTCGCTCTACGCCGTCGCGGTGACCGGCGCGGCCGTCTACGTCGGAGGACATCAGCGCTGGCTGGACAATCCACGGGGCCGCGACTCGGCGGGGCCGGGCGCGGTGTCACGGCCTGGCATCGGCGCCATTCATCCGCGTACCGGAAAGGCGCTCAGTTGGAATCCCACTCGGGAGCGCGGCATCGGCGTGAAGGCGTTTTACGCGCACAGCGGCGGACTACTTGTCGGTAGCGACACAACGAGACTCGGACGGGAGTACCATGCCCGGATTGGCATGTTCCCCCTGCCCTAGTCGTCTTGCGGCTTGGGGCGGTCGATCCTGTGGCTGAGACGCTCGCTGACGGCGTCACGCTGCTTCGACAGCAAGACGTAGCTCGCTATGCCGCTGATCAAGAAAGAAGCCGCGATCAGCGCGAGCGGGTTTTGCAGTCCTAGCAGGAACAGGACACCGAGAGTCACGAGAAACAGGGCGAGCCTGGACGCGGTGTAAAGGAGAACGGGACGCACAGGTCGAGGTTACTCGGACCTGCGTACGGCTCGCTCTTCGCATCGGTCGCGAGCACTGCTACTGTTCCCAGTTAGGGAGTTTCGTAAAGAAACACCCACGAGAGCCCCAAAGAGGCTCTATCATATAACAATCGGGCAGTCAGCTGATAACAACCCGTGATCTTTGTCGAAAACCACGGATAAATCAGGCTTCGCTCGACACACTTGTTACCTGTCCGCCCGCTGGCAGGAAGCGGGATGCGAGGGGGAGAGATTGGTGGAGAGTAGCAGCGAGCGTCTGCTGACCCCTGGAGAGGTTGCCGCCCTCTTCCGGGTAGACCCAAAGACGGTTACGCGCTGGGCTGCGGCAGGCCGCATCAGCAGTATCCGCACCCCCGGAGGGCACCGGCGCTTCCGCGAGTCGGAAGTCCACGCCCTTCTCCGAGGCGAGGACGTTCTTACGGCCGACAGGCCAGCAGGTGAGTCCCCGCGCGTCTGACGTTCCGTCAAGTCGGTGATCCTGCACGGTGGCCCGTCGGCAACGGCGACCACCACCCCCAGGATCACCGCTGGCGGGACCCACTTGTTCGGCGTGCTTTCCGGCCACACTTTCGTACGGCGAGCACGGGGCGGCGCCAACCGCCGACCGTGGCTGGCGCCTGCCCGATCTCCCCGCACAGGCGGCGACCAGTGCCCCGCTCGAAGGCGCTCTTTTCTCCCTGCCTGACGTCTCTTGCGTCTTTCTACCGGCTGAACGTCTCTCGCGTCTTTCCCGGGTCGCCGGCTCAGGCGTCCTCCTGTCGCGCCTTGAAGGCCAGGAACTCGCGCTCCAGCTCGTCGTTCTCCTCTTCCCAGCGACGGCGGCGCAGCTCCAGCTCCTCCTCGGTCAGCGATTCCGGCAACCACTGCTCGTAGTCGGGGTCACCGGGTTGCACGTCCACGTACGCGTTGCCGATCAGACGCCCGTCTTCGCTGGACAGGCTCTGCGGCACGCGCAGTGTCCCGTCCGCGAGCCGGATGACGTACATGGCCGATCACCTAGATTCCGTAGCGCCGGTTGAAGAACAGCATGATGTCGAGCGCCATGCGCGTGTCGCCGCCGAGCATGTCGACGAGGGCCGGGCGCTGGCGGGAGGCGATGGCGGCGAAGGCGTCGGCGAAGAACTCCTTGCGGCCCAGCCCGCCGCCCTGGCGGTGGAACGTCGAGGCCAGCAGCGGGACGGCCGTTTCGTAGAGCCGTACGAACTCCGGCGAGTCGGACACCCAGGCGCCGTAGGCCGAGTCGATGTCGTCGATCGCGTGGCCCACCTCGTGCATCATCACGTCGGGGGTCGGTGAGGGGCGGTCGCCCACGACGATCTTGCGGTCGCCGTACGCGCCCGCGCAGATGTCCCAGGTCGCGCGGCCCGACGGGAGCGGGGCGCCGCGTAAGTAACCCATGTCGTCGAGGTCGGGGACGCCGCCAGGGCCGACGTAGATGCCCTCCAGGCCCTCCGCGAGCAGCTCCTTCAGCCGTTCCGGCAGTCTGGCCAGGCTCTCCACGGCGCGGATGAGGTCCACCGGGGGCCGGCCGCGCCTGGCGTCCCACTGACGGTGCAGGATCGTCTCCAGCTTCCCGCAGTGGCGCAGGCCGTCGCCGAGCGAGGGCGCGTCGGGGCGGTTGGGCTGGGCCCTGAGCGGCTGGTCGGCCAGCTCGAAGTCGTACCAGGTGTAGCGGGGGCGGTCCATCATGACGGCGGCGGGCAGCCGTTCGCCGTGTTCGCGCAGCGTGAATCCGTCCCGGCTCATCTCATGACGCCTTTCCCACGGCCCGGGGGCGTCGCCGCCCGGCCACGTCATCCGCTCACGCTCGCCACCGCCGGGCCACGCGGCCCTCTCGTGCCCTTCAGGCCCGGACGCCCTGTCGCGCCCGCCGGGCCCGTACGCCCGCTCGGGCTCGCCGGGCCAGGCCACGCGCTCGGCGTGTTCGCCGCCCGGCCAGCCGGAACGATCGGGCCGGCCGTCGCCGGGCCAGCCTGACCGTTCGGGCCTGCCCTCGCCGGGGCGCCGCGCCGCCTCGCGCCGCGCGGCCGCCTTGGCCTCCTGGCGCCGCTCACGGGTCCTGGACCAGAAGGAGCGCTCGGCGTCGGGCGGGGCCTCGGCGCGGCGGGAGAAGAGGTAGGAACCGCGCCGCCACCAGCGGCCGCGCCGATGCCGACCTTTGTCGCCCGGACTCCTGTCCGCAGAAAAGGCCATCGCACCTCTCAACGCCCGTGGATGCCCACCCGGCCACGCGGACCCCCGTGGACACCGTCACATCCGTTTCCACCGTACGACGCGGATCTTCCGCTAGTCACCCGATATGGGACATCGGGCAGCACGATCAGGTCGTGCGATGGCTTACAGTTCGGGCATGGCAGTTGTTCTGATTGGCCTGGCGCTGCTGGTCTTCTGGCTCTTCTCGCTTTTCGACGTGGTCACCACGCCCGAAGACGAGGTTAGGAACGTACCAAAGGCACTGTGGATCCTCATCGTCGTAGTCATCCCTCTGCTCGGCGGCGTGGTGTGGATGGCGCGTGGCCGTCCGCGCGCCCCTCGGGCGGCGTGGCCCGTGCCCCCGGGGCCGGGCATACCGAAGGGGCCGGATGACGACCCCGACTTCCTGCGCGACCTCGACCGCCGCATGCGCGGCGACGACGTGAGCTAGCCGGCGTGAGCTAGACAGAGCCGGACAGCACGAACGGGCCGGCTGCGAGCCGGCCCGCCCTGCGCCGTCCGACGTGAGCGGACGGCCGTTTCAGTAAGCCCGTCTCAGAAACTCAGCCGCCGTGCGTCAGTCGACGTCGGCGTAGCTGTGCAGGCCGTCGATGAAGATGTTGACGCCGATCAGGTTGAACAGCAGGCAGCCGAACGCCACGAGCTGCACGATCGTCGATGCCCTGCCCTTCCATCCGGCCGTCGCCTTGGCGTGCAGATAGGCGGCGTAGGCCACCCAGGTGATGAAGGCCCACACCTCCTTGGGGTCCCAGCCCCAGTAGCGGCCCCATGCCCGGTCCGCCCACAGCGCACCCGCGATGACGGCGAACGTCCACAGCGGGAACGCGAACACGATCGCCCGGTGCGCCACCCGCTCCAGGTCCGCGCGGGACGGCAGGCGTGACGCGCCGTCGCCGCGCACCAGGTAGAGGATGCCGGACACCCCGGCCATCGTCATCAGGCCGGTGGCGATGATGGCGGCGCTGACGTGAATGGCGATCCAGTACGAGTCCAGCGCCGGCACCACCGGCCCCGCGACCGTGTAGAACACCTTGACCGCGAGCCCGAGGCCGAGCGCGGCGGTGACCATGACGAACGCGCCCATGAAGCGCACGTTGTGGCGAATCTGGGTGACGAGGAACGCGGTCACGGCGGCGAAGGAGATCGCGACCACGAACTCGTACATGTTGCCCCACGGCCACCGGTCCACGGCCAGGCCGCGGGTGACGAGGGCGCCGAAGTTGGCGGCCCAGCCGAGCCAGGCGAGCGCCAGAGCCACCGTGCCGGCCCGCGCGGGACCGTTGGGCCCGCCCGCCGCCTTCACGGCCTCCGTGCCCGTCTCAGCGGCCCCTGCCACAGCTCCCGCCGCCGCCCCTGCCGCCGCTTCTGACGCCACTTCCGGCGCCTGGGACGCCTCGGACGTCGCGGAGGACTCCCCGCCCGTCACGGCGGCTCCGACCGCGACCGGCTGTCTGGCCTCGACCGGCTCTCCAGCGGCGGCCCGGTCGGAACGGGCCCGGCCGAAGGCGAGATCGACGGCGAAGCCGACCATGGCGAAGACGTAGAGCAAGACGGCTGCGACGACGAACAGGTCGCTCAGCTCGGCTAGCTGCTCAGCGGACATCCTTGTCTCCTGCTGCTGATAGAACCTTGACGATCCCGGCGAACTCCTCGGCGAAGCCCGTCGCGGACCCTTCCGTACGGGTCAGGCCGCCCACCTCGACCCGGCCGCCCGCGATCCGGACGAACACCCGGCGGCGGCGGATCATGAGCGAGAGCGCGATGGCGACGACGGCCGTGCCGGCCGCGATCAACGCGGGCATGCGGCCCGGGTCGTAGGCCGTCTGGATCGTGATCCACTCCTTGACGCCGGTGAACTCGAGCTTGCCCAGCCCGCCGGGCAGGTCCACCGACTGCCCCACGGCCAGCGGCTTGGGCGTGTTGGAGCCCATGAACAGCCGGTTGAGCTTCTTCAGCACCTCGGGCTCGGCCAGCTCGTAGACCGACTGCGGCTTGCCCGAGCGTACGCCCAGATCGCCGGAGAAGGCGCCGAGCACCTGCACCTCGGGGTTGAGCTCGCCGGGGAAGGCCGAGGCGTGGTTGCCGTCGGTCAGCGGCACGCTGGTCGGCAGGAAGCGCAGCAGGAACCCGAGCTGCGACGGCCGCGCGTCGGGCACCTTGACCACGCAGCCCGAGGTCATCGTGGCCTTCTCCTCGATCAGGCAGGCCACGGGCCCCTCGAAGGCCACCTGCCCCTTGCCGTCGGTCACCCTGAACACGGGCGCGTAGCCGTTGCCGATCAGGTACGTCTGCGTGCCGTCGACCTCCAGCGGATCGTTGACCTTGAGGTCGTAGTCGCGGGCCGGCGCCTGCGGCGAGTCGTTGACCTTGAGGTGGGCGGTGTAGTCGAGCACCTGCCCGCGCTTGTCGCCGGTGACCTGGTAGGCCACCTTGAGGTCCTGGAGCTGGAAGGAGAACGGCTCCAGCGACTCGGCCGAGACCTGGCTGCCCGGGAAGAACCGGTCGTAGGCGGCCACGGTGTTGGCGAAGCCGTCGCCCTCGACGACCAGCACGTTGCCCCGGTAGCCGTAGAGCGAGCCGCCCCCGATGGCGAGCAGGATGCCGAGCAGGGCGATGTGGAAGAGCAGGTTGCCGGTCTCGCGCAGATAGCCCTTCTCGGCCGACACCCAGCCGTCGCCCGTCACGACGCGGAAGCGCAGCCGGCGCAGCCGCCGCGCGGCCTGCTCGACCCCGGGCCCGTCGTCCAGCCCGGTCTCGAACGAGGCGGTGTGGGGCAGCCTGGACAGGTTCTTCGGCGCGGCGGGCGGCTTGCGGCGCAGCTCGCGTACGTACGTCGTGACCCGCGGGATGACGCAGCCGATCAGCGAGGTGAACAGCAGCAGGTAGATGGCGGCGAACCAGACCGAGGTGAAGACCTCGAAGAGCTGGAACCGGTCGTACCACGCGGCCAGCGTCGGGCTCTGCTCGTAGAGCCGGGCGACCTTGTCGGGCTCGACGCCGCGCTGCGGCACCAGCGAGCCGGGCACCGAACCGAGCGCGAGCAGGAACAGCAGGATGAGGGCCGTCTTCATCGAGGTGAGCGTGCGCCACACCCAGCGCAGCCAGGCCACGGCCCCGAACGAGGCCCGCTCGGGCGCCCGCTTGCGCTCCAGCTCGTCGACGCTCATCAGATCACCGGCTCGAACGCGCCGATCAAGCCCTGCATGGCCGCGATCATCTCTCCCCAGAGCCCGGTCACGAGCAGCACGCCGACGGCCACCATCATGCCGCCGCCGACCCTGGTGATCAGGCGCGAGTGCTTGCGGATGGCCCGGAACGTACGCAGGGCCCGGCTGTAGGCCAGCGCCGCGCCCACGAAGGGCAGACCGAGGCCCAGGGCGTACGCCATGGCCAGGAGCGCGCCGCGTCCTGCGCTGCCCTCGTTGATCCCGAGCGTCAGCACGACGGCCAGCGTCGGCCCGATGCACGGCGTCCAACCGAGCCCGAACACCACCCCGAGCAGCGGCGCGCCCGCCAGCCCCGCGGCGGGCAGGCGGTGGATGCGCACGTCGCGCATCAGGCCCGGCAGCACGCCGAGGAAGGCGAGCCCGAGCCCGATGGTGAGCACACCGAGCACCCGGGTGATGATCTCCGCGTTGCCCAGCAGGACGGACCCGAGCCCGCCGAACAGCGCCCCGCTGAGCACGAACACCAGCCCGAACCCGGCCACGAACAGCGCCGTCCCCAGCACCAGCCGCCCCCGCTTGGGGTCGGCGCTCATGCCGGTCACGTACGACAGGTAGCCGGGCACCAGCGGCAGCACGCACGGCGACAGGAACGACACCACACCCGCCAGCACCGCGATGGGCACGGCCAGGAGCAGCGAGCCCGAGGCGACGACGTCACTCATCGCGCACCTTGGTCACCGCGTTCATCAGGTCGGTGTATTTGACCGCGCCCAGCGCCCTGGCCGCGATCCTGCCCTGCTTGTCGATGATCAGCGTGGACGGGATCGCCGCGGGCGGCACCGTGCCCTGGAAGGCCAGCGCGACCTTGCCGGGCTGGTCGAAGATGTGGGGGTAGCCGGTCTGCTCGGTGCGCTCGAACGCCTTCGCGTCGGCCTGGCGGTCCTTGAAGTCGACGCCGAGGAACTCGACGCCGCCGGCCTTCGTCTTGGCCGCGACCTCCTTGAGCACCGGCGCCTCGGCCCGGCACGGGCCGCACCAGGACGCCCAGAAGTTGAGCACCACGACCTTGCCCTTGTGCGCGGCCAGCGAGGCGGTGGCGCCGTCGAGGGTCGGCCCCTCGATCGCGGGCGCGGCCTTGCGCTCGCTCGTCTCGAACACCTGCATCTTCCCGTCGCCCGGGACGAACCGGGTGTCACCGGCCTGGGGCTGCCCGCCCTGAGAGCCCGCGCAGCCGGCGGCCAGAAGAGCCAGGGGGGCCAGGAGAAGGAGGGAGATGGACTTGGCGCGCACGGAGGAAGATCTCCTTGTACTACAACCGGTAGAGCTTGCAACTCTACCGGTGCGTCCTTCCGCCCCGGACATCAGGCCCCGGCGACGGCGGGCCCGTCTCGCAGGGCGCTCTGCCCGGAACATCAGGCGCCGGGGACGGTGGGTCCCGTCTCCAGACCTCCGGCCGGCTCGCTGTAACCGATGCTGACCAGACGATCGCCGTCGAACGTGAGCGTCGTGAGGCTGGCCAGCGCGCACTGCCGGCGGCGGGGGTCGTGCCACAGCCTGCGGCCCTCCGCGGCCGACCTGATCGCCCAGATCGGGAGCTGGTGGCTGACCAGCACCGCCTCGTGGCCGCGCGCCGCCGCCCGCGCCTCGTCGATGATCGACTTCATCCGCCGGACGATGACCGGATAGGGCTCGCCCCAGGACGGACGCATCGGATTCCAGAAATAGCGGTAGTTGCGCGGGTTGCGCAGCACGGCCAGCCCCTGGCCCAGAACCCGGCCCTCCAGCAGGTTGCCCGCCTCGATCAGCCGCTCGTCCCGGACGACGTCGATGCCGAGTTTCGCGGCGAGCGGAGCCGCCGTCTCCCGCGCGCGCTCCAGCGGCGAGCTGTAGATGGCGACGATGTCACGGCCGCCGACCGCCTTGGCGACCGTCTCGGCCATGAGGTGACCTGTCTCCGACAGGTGGTAGCCGGGCAGCCTGCCGTAGAGGACGCCCCCGGGATTGTGCACCTCACCGTGGCGCAGCAGGTGGACGACGGTGGTTTCAGCCATGGTGGCCACAGCCTATCCGCTCGGCCGCGCCGCGCCGCCAGGGCCCGCGAGGCGCGCGGGGTAAAGTCGGGCCGGAAGGGAGCCTCCCCACGCCGGCCTGTGGGCGTCCGTCGTACAGGCCGGAAGGAGCCTCCCGGGTCAGCCCGTGGGCGTCCGTCGTAAAGTCGGGCCGGAAGGAGCCTCCCGCGTGAGCCCATGGGCATTCGTCCTCGTCCTGACCGCCGCCGTCTCCCACGCCACCTGGAATCTGCTGAGCAAGCGCGCCGCCCTGGCCGACGGGCCTGTCTTCCTCTGGCTCGTCGCCGTGTCGGCGGCCGTCGTCTGGAGCCCGCTGTTCGCCGGGTTCCTGCTGGTCACGGGCACTCCCGTCACCTGGAAGGACCTCGCGGTGGCGGGCGGAAGCATGATGCTCCACCTCGGCTACTTCGTGCTGCTCCAGCGCGGGTACGGCCGCAGCGACCTGTCGCTCGTCTACCCGGTCGCCCGGGGCACGGGGCCGATGCTGGCCTGCCTGGTCGCGGTGCTGTTCCTGGGCGAGCGCCCGTCGGCCGCCAACATCGCCGGGATCGTGCTGATCGGGGCCGGGGTGTTCCTGATGGGCGGCGGGCACGCGGAGCTCAAAGGGCTGGTTCCCGGGCTGGTCGTGGGGGTGTTCATCGCCGCGTACACGGTGTGGGACTCGCGGGTGGTGAGCGCGTTCGCGGTGGCGCCGATCATGCTGAACTACCTCGGCGAGGTGCTGCGGGCGCTGGCGCTCACGCCCTTCGTGCTCGGCGCCCGGCGGGCGCTGATCCGGCCGGTCTGGCGGGAGCATCGGTACCGGGTGGTGGGGGCGGCCGTGCTGATCTTCGTGTCGTACCTGCTGATCCTGTTCGCGTTCACGATGGCGCCGGTCAGCGTGGTGGCGCCGGCCCGCGAGGTCAGCGTGCTGATCGCGGTCCTGCTCGGGGGACGGCTGCTGGCCGAGGGCGACGTACGGCGCCGGTTGATGGCGGCGGCCGTCATCCTCGGCGGCGTCGTGGCGATCGCCCTGAGCTGATCCGCGCTGCGCTTATCTGCCCCGAGCTGATCCGCCGTGACCTGGTCTGCTCGCCGCGCCCTGGGCCGACTCGCGGGTGGTCGTCAGGTGACGGCCCAGGCGTTCTCCTGCTGTTTGCTGGCCTCGACCAGGGCGTCGACCATGGCGCGGATCGCGGGGCGGCGGGCCGCGTCCTGGCGCCAGATCGCGTAGATGCGCCGGGACTGGCGCGGCAGGAGCGGGACGAGCCGGGCGCCGTCGGGCACGCAGTCACGGCCGAGCCGCGGCACGATCGCGCAGCCCAGGCCCGCCGCCACCAGCGCGAGCTGGGTCGGGTACTCGTCGGCCATGCACGAGATCTCCGGCTCCAGCGAGGCGCTGCGCAGCGTGTAGACCAGCCAGTCGTGACAGACCGTGCCGGGGGCGCCGCTGATCCACTGCTCGCCGCTCAGCGCGGCCAGCTCGACCTCGCGCCGGTCGGCCAGCGGGTGCGCGGCCGGGATGGCCACGTCGGCCACGTCGTCCAGCAGCGTCGCCTTGGACAGGCCCTCGGGGATGGCCATGGGCCGGTTGAGCCAGTCCTGGATCACGCCCAGGTCCAGCTCGCCCCTGGCCACCTCGCGCACCACCCGCTCGGGATCGCGCTCGCTGAGCTGCACCTGCAGATCGGGATGGCGGCCTCTGAGCGAGACGAGCGCGCCCGGCATGAGCCCGCGCGCGGCGGTGGGGAAGGCGGCGATGTTGAGCCGGCCGACGACCTCGCCACGCAGCGCCTCGAAGTCGGCCTCCGCGGTCTCGACCAGGGCGAGGATACGTTCGGCGTGCTCGGCGAGCAGCCCGGCCGCGTCGGTCAGGCGCACGCCGCGCCCGTTGCGCTCCATCAGCCTGGCGCCGGTCTCGCGCTCCAGCTTGGCGATCTGCTGCGACACCGCCGACGGCGTGACCATGAGCGCGTCCGCGGCGGCCCCGACAGAACCGTAGACGTGGACTGCGTGAAGTGCCTTCAACCGGTTCAAGTCCAACATGTAAGCCAGCCTAAACGGTTTAGCGTAGAAAGTCTCGCTTGTCGTTGAATGTGTAGCAGATGAAAATAGATGCATGAGAATCCTGAAGACGAAGAAGCAGCAGACCGGTTCCGTGTCCTACCTCAAGGTGCTCGCCGAGCAGGCCCGCGACCAGCGGATCCGGTACCAGAAGCCCGCTCGCTGAGCTTGCTGAGTGAGCCCCCGCCACCTCGCCCTCGCCGTCGGCCTCGCGGCCGTCTGGGGCTTCAACTTCGTGGTCATGCAGGTCGGCCTGCGGTACTTCCCGCCCCTGCTGTACGCCGGCGTCCGCTTCGCCATGGCCGCGTTCCCCGCCCTGCTCTTCGTGGGCCGGCCGGGAGTCCCGTGGCGCTGGGTCGCCGGGGTGGCGGCCACCCTGGGAGCCGGCCAGTTCGGGCTCCTGCTCGTGGGAATGCGAGCGGGCATGCCGGCCGGCTTGACCTCCCTCGTCCTGCAGATGCAGGCGCTGTTCACCGTGCTGTTCGCGGTGACGCTGCTCGGTGAGCGGCTCACCGCCCGCCGCGTGCTCGGGCTGGCCGTCGCGTTCTGCGGGCTGGCCCTGGTCGCGTTCGACTTCGGCGTCGCCGGCCCGCTGGGCGCCTTCGCCCTGTGCGTGGCCGCCGCCGCGGCTTGGGGGCTGGGGAACGTCGTCCAGCGCCGCGCCGCGCCGCCCGACTCCCTGCGTTTCATGGTCTGGGTGAGCGCCTTCTCCGCGCCGCCTCTCCTGCTCCTGTCGGTGCTGGTGGAAGGGGCGCCGGTGCTGAGCACCGCCATGGAGGGCTGGCTTTCCCTCGTCTACGTGGCCTTCGTCTCGACCCTGGGCGGCTTCGGCGTCTGGGGCTGGCTGCTGCGGCGTTACGACGCCTCGACCGTGGCGCCGTACACGCTGCTCGTGCCCGTCTTCGGCATGTCGTCGGCCGCCCTGGTGACCGGCGAGGCGCTGTCCTGGCCCGAACTGCTGGCCGCCGCGCTCATCGTCTCCGGCGTCCTCTACACCGGCACCAGACCCCGCCGCCCAGCATCCGTCGAACCCGCAGCCACGCCCTCGTAGGCCCGCCACCGCCGAACCGGCGACCACGCCCTCATAGCCCCCGCACCCACTGAGCCGACCACGCGCTCGCAGGCCCCTGCGCCCACCGGACCGGTCCCGGGCCCCACTGTCCTACCGGCCGCGACTCCCCTGGTCGCGGCCTTCCCTGTCTCGACGGGGTCAGAGGACGGCGGCGGCCGCCTTGGCGGCGGCGGGCAGGGCTTCGGCGACGCGGCCGAGCGCCTCGTCGTCGTGGGAGGCCGACAGGAACCACGCCTCGTAGGCCGACGGCGGCAGGTAGACGCCCTGGTCGAGCATCGCGTGGAAGAAGGCCGTGAACGCCGCCGTGTTCTGTGTCTTGGCCTCGGCGAAGTTCGTCACCTCCGCGTCCGTGAAGAAGATCGAGAACAGGCTGCCCGCCCGCTGCAGCCGGTGCGGCACCCCGGCGGCCGACAGCGCCTCGGAGGCGGCCTGCCCGACCTTCAGCGCCGCGTCGTCCACCCGCGCGTACGCCTCCGCGTCGAGGGCGCGCAGCGTCGCCAGGCCCGCCGCGCAGGCCAGCGGGTTGCCCGACAGCGTGCCCGCCTGGTAGACGGGGCCCTCGGGCGCGAGGTGGCCCATGACGTCGGCCCGGCCGCCGAACGCCGCCGCCGGCAGCCCGCCGCCCATGACCTTGCCGAACGTCATCAGGTCGGCGTCGACGGGGTCGAGGCCGTACCAGCCGGCCGCCGAGACGCGGAAGCCCGTCAGCACCTCGTCCACGATGAGCAGCGCGCCGCCCGCGGTGCACAGCTCGCGCAGGCGCGCGTTGAACCCGTCGCGCGGCGGGACGACGCCCATGTTGGCCGGGCACGCCTCGGTGATGACGCAGGCGATCTCGGCCGACGCGAACGCCGCCTCGACGGCCTCGATGTCGTTGTACGGCAGCACGATCGTGTCGGCCGCCGACGCCCCCGTCACGCCGGGGGTGTCGGGCAGCCCGAACGTGGCGACGCCGGAGCCGGCCGCGGCCAGCAGCGCGTCGACGTGGCCGTGGTAGCAGCCGGCGAACTTGATCACCTTGGACCGCCCGGTGAAGCCCCTGGCCAGCCGTACGGCGCTCATCGTCGCCTCGGTGCCGGAGCTGACCAGCCGCACCTTCTCGACCGGCGCGACCCGCTCGGCGATCGCCTCGGCCAGCTCGACCTCGCCCTGCGTCGCGGTGCCGTAGGAGAACCCGCCGGCCACCGCGCCGGAGACCGCCTCGACGACGGCGGGATGGCGGTGGCCGAGGATCATCGGGCCCCACGAGCAGACCAGGTCGACGTAGCGGTTGCCGTCGACGTCGGTGATGTAGGGGCCCTGCCCCGAGGCCATGAAGCGGGGCGTGCCGCCCACCGCGCCGAACGCGCGCACCGGGGAGTTGACGCCACCGGGGACGATCTGGCGGGCGCGGGCGAACAGGTCGTCGGACTTCTGTGTACGGCTCACCGATCCAGGTTAGCCGCGCCACCCCGCGCCCCCCGCACCGCAGGCAGGCGCTTCCGCTCAGCGCCGAAAGCAGCCCAGAAATCCGCCCAGAAATCAGCGCCGGATCTGCCCCGAATCGGCGCCCGGCCAGGGCCTGCTCAGTCGGCCAGCCACTCCAGCAGGAGCAGCGGGTCGGGCAGGGGCCGCCCGTCGGGGGCGCGCAGCCAGGTGACGCTCTGGCCGCCGGGCAGCGTCGATGGCGGGGCCACGACGTAGCTGTCGCGGCAGTGCCAGCGCAGCCCAGGCGTGTCGTCGATGGTCGCGGGGTCGCAGTCGAGGTGGCACGACCACCACTCGTCCTCGTCCTCCGGATTGCCCCTCGTGGCCACGTAGAACAAGACCCGGTCGCCGTTGGCGGCGACCGGGCCTGGGTGGGCGTCGGCGGCGTCGATCCGGGTGAGGGCCGACAGGCCGGCGGCGAGCGGTACGTCGAAGACGTCGAACACGCGCCCCGTGGGCAGAATCACACCGGCCTCGGGCTCGGCCTGCCACCAGCGCGTGAGCAGGGCCGGGTCGGTCGTGGCCTGCAGATGCCAGGCGGGCGACAGCGGATGGGCGCCCGGGTCGGGACAGCCGACCCGGTCACAGGAGCAGGCACGCGGCCCGGTGCGCAGCGCGTAGGCGCCGGGCACCACGGGCCAGCCCAGGGCGGCGTATTCGAGCACGGCGTCGATGCGTGTCGGCCGCGCGCGTTTTTTGGTACGCCGAGCCAGTGGTACCCCCACCATGGTGTCTCCCGTCGCCTCACAGTGCCTGAAGAGGTCCCGGATCCCGGGCTGTACGCACACGCGGGACACACCAGCACTAGTCCTTCAACTCTAACCCACGGGCCCCAGGAGTTGACGGGAAACCCCTTGGTTAGAGCCCTCGTGCCACTTCCACGGCCCAGTAGGTGAGGATCAGGTCGGCCCCGGCGCGCTTGATCGCGACCAGCGACTCGTGGATCATCCGGTCCCGGTCGACCCAGCCGTTGGCCGCCGCGGCCTCGATCATCGCGTACTCGCCGCTCACCTGGTAGGCGGCCACGGGCACGTCGACCTCGGCGCGGACGTGGGCGATGACGTCGAGGTAGGCCCCCGCCGGCTTGACCATGACGGCGTCGGCGCCTTCCGCCAGGTCGAGGCGGACCTCGCGCAGCGCCTCGTCCTGCGGGCCCGCGGGGTCCTGCTGGTGGGTGCTGCGGTCGCCGAACTGCGGCGCGCACTCGGCTGCCTCGCGGAACGGCCCGTACAAGGCGGAGGAGTATTTGATGGAATAGGCCAGGATCGGGACGCCGGCGTGACCGGCCGCGTCGAGCGCCGTGCGGATCGCGCCGACCTGCCCGTCCATCATCCCGCTCGGCGCCACCATGTGGGCCCCGGCCTCGGCCTGGGCGACCGCGACGGAGGCGTACCGCTCAAGGGTGGCGTCGTTGTCGACGTCGCCCGACGGGGTGAGGATGCCGCAGTGGCCGTGGTCGGTGAACTCGTCGAGGCAGGTGTCGGCCATCACCACGAGAGCGTCGCCGACCTCGGCGTGCACGTCGCGCAGCGCCTGCTGCAGGATCCCGTCGGGGTCGTCGCCCGCCGAGCCGCGGGCGTCCTTCACGGCGGGGATGCCGAACAGGATCAGCCCGCCCACGCCGGCCTCGGCGGCCTCGTGGGCGGCCTTGCGCAGCGAGTCGCGCGTGTGCTGGAACACGCCCGGCATCGAGGTCACGGGCTGCGGCTCGGTGAGCCCTTCCTTGACGAACATGGGCAGGATCAGGTCGGCGGCGTGCAGCCGGGTGCCCTGGACCAGGCGGCGCATGGCCGGGCCACGACGCAGCCTGCGGGGACGGGCGACGGGGAACTGCGCGGCACTCATTTGGCTCTCCTCCTGGCGCCACGGCGGTTTTGCGAGGGCCGGCGCGGGGTGTCGCCCGCGGCCAGTGCCGCCTGACGCTGCTTGGCCCCGAACTCGGCCACGGCGGCGGCCAAGGCGGAGGCGGACGGTGTGTCGGCCATGACGTCGACGCGGAGCCCGAACTCCTCGGCGGTCTTGGCCGTCTGCGGCCCGATGACCGCGATCACGGTGACGTTGTGCGGCTTGCCGGCGATGCCGACGAGGTTGCGCACGGTGGACGAGGACGTGAAGAGCACGGCGTCGAAGCCGCCGCCCTTGATGGCCTCGCGGATCGGCGCGGGCGGCGGCGCGGCCCGCACGGTGCGGTACGCGGTGACGTCGTCGCACTCCCAGCCCAGCTCGGTGAGCCCGGCCACGAGCGTGTCGGTGGAGATGTCGGCGCGCGGGAGCAGCACCCGGTTGATCGGGTCGAGCATCGAGTCGTAGGGCGGCCACTCGGCCACGAGCCCTTCCGACGACTGCTCGCCGGAGGGCAGCAGGTCGGGCTTGACCCCGAACTCGACCAGGGCGCGCGCGGTCGCGTCGCCCACGGCCGCCACCTTGAGCCCGGCGAAGGCGCGGGCGTCGAGGCCGTATTCCTCGAACTTCTCGCGTACGGCCTTGACCGCGTTGGCGCTGGTGAAGGCCACCCACTCGTAGCGGCCCGTGACCAGGCCCTTGATCGCGCGGTCCATCTGCTGCGGCGTGCGCGGCGGCTCGACCGAGATGGTCGGCACCTCCTCGGGCACCGCGCCGTAGGCGACGAGCTGCTCGGAGAGGCTGCGCGACTGCTCCTTCGTACGGGGCACCAGCACCCGCCAGCCGAACAGCGGCTTGGTCTCGAACCACGAGAGCTTGTCACGCAGCCCGACGGCCTCGCCGACCACGATCAGCGCGGGCTCGGTGAAGCCGGCGTGCTTGAGGTCGGCCTGGAGCCGGCCGAGCGTGGACACGACGGTGTACTGCTCGGTGGTGGTGCCGCCGCTGCTGACCGCGACGGGCGTGGTGTCGGGCTTGCCGCCCGCGATCAGCGCCTTGCCGATGGGCACGGCGTCGCCGATGCCGTTGTAGATGACCAGCGTGCCGCGGCAGGCGGCGTGGACGGCCCAGTCCTGGTCCTGGGCGGCGTCGACGATCCTGAACTCGGGCACGGCGCTGGCCGCCGGGATGCCGGCGTAGGTGAGCACGGCGGTCGCGGGCGGCACGCCGGGCACGATCTCGAAGTCGACCTCCGCCGCGGCGCAGGCCGCGACCTCCTCGGTGATCGAGGAGAACAGCATCGGGTCGCCCGCGCACAGGCGCACCACGAGCTGCCCGCGGGCGGCACGCTTGACGAAGTCGCGCTCGGCGATCTCGACGCCTTCACGGCAGTGGCGCAGCAGCGGGCTTTGCGTTTCGTCGTCGAGCACCACCGCGTCGGCCTTGCCGAGCAGTTCGGCGGCGCGGAGCGTGAGCAGGTTGGGATCGCCGGGACCCGCGCCCACGAACGCGACGAAACCGGAGGTCGGACTATCGGAGCTCAATGGGATTGCTCCCCCATCAATCTGTCGGCCCCTTCGGCGATCATCTCGGCCGCTAGGAGGCGGCCCAGTTTCGCAGCCTCCGAAGGAGAGCCGGCGGCGGACTTGCGGACCGCTTCGCGGCCGTCGATGGAGACGACCACAGCGGTCAGGTTCAGAGTGTGCCCGTCATCGGCCGCGAAAGCACCCACCGGGGCGGAACACCCGGCCTCCAGCGCGTTCAGCACGGCACGCTCGGCGATCACCGCGGAGCGGGTTGACGGGTCGTCGAGCACCCGCAGGAACTCGATCAGGTCGGAGCGGTCGGCGCGGCACTCGACGGCCAGCGCCCCCTGGCCGGGGGCGGGCAGCAGCTCCTCGTTCTCGAAGATCTGCGCGATCTCGTGGCTGCGGCCGATCCGCTCCAGGCCGGCCGAGGCGAGCACGACGGCGTCGAGCTCGCCCGAGGTGACCTTGCCGATGCGGGTGTCGGCGTTGCCGCGGATCGGGACGTATTCCAGGTCGGGGCGGAGCGCGCTGAGCATGGCCACCCGGCGCGGCGAGCCGGTGCCGACCCTGGCGCCCGGCGCGAGGTCGGCGAACTTGTGCGTGCCGACCAGCGCGTCGCGGTGGTCGTGGCGGGCGGGGATGGCGGCCAGCACGAAGCGCGGGTCCTGCGTGGTCGGCAGGTCCTTCAGCGAGTGGACGGCGAAGTCGATCTCGTCCTCGGCGAGCTTGTCGCGCAGCGCGTTGACGAACACACCCGTACCGCCGAGCTGGGCCAGGTGGGCCTTGGTGACGTCGCCGAACGTCGTGACGCCGACCAGCTCGATCGCGCGCCCGGTGCGCTGGACGTAGGC
Source organism: Nonomuraea sp. NPDC048892 (assembly GCF_040649735.1). Taxonomy (NCBI): domain Bacteria; kingdom Bacillati; phylum Actinomycetota; class Actinomycetes; order Streptosporangiales; family Streptosporangiaceae; genus Nonomuraea; species Nonomuraea sp. NPDC048892. The sequence continues at coordinate 448,013 of NZ_JBEZFZ010000006.1, forward strand.
GTCGGCCACCATGCCGGACTGCGTGGTCGCCATGAGGCTGCGGCGGGTGCCGAGCCGCAGCGCGCGCGTTCGGGTCGTCACAGCTCCACCTCCCTCACGGCCTCGGGCATCTTCGGATCCAGGTCGAACAACTCGCGCAGGGCTTCGGCATAATGATCGCCCCCTGGGCAGGTGGCGAGCTGCTTGACACGCACAGTCGGCTCGTGGAGCAGCTTGTCCACCACCCGCTGCACGGTCATGGCGACCTCGTCGCGCGCCCGCTCGTCGAGCTCGGGCACGCGCATGAGGAGCCGGCCCAGCTCGGACTCGACCACGCCCGCGGCCTTGCTGCGCAGCGCCACCACGGTCGGGGTGACCTTGGCCGCCCGCTCGGCGTCGAGGTAGGCGCGCAGCTCGCCGGCCACGAGGTCGCGTACGGTGCGTACGGCGTCGCCCTCGGCGGAGCCGATGCCGGACTCCTGGATCGTCTCCAGGTCCACCAGCGTGACGCCGGGCACCTCGCGTACGGCGGGGTCGATGTCGTGCGGCAGCGCCAGGTCGAGCAGGAACGCGGGCCCGCTCAGCATGGCGGGGGTGACGACGTGGCGACCGGCGCCGGTGCAGGTGATGACGATGTCGGCGTCGGCCAGCTCGCCGGCCACGGCGCCGAACCCGACCGCCCGCCCGCCGACGGACTCGGCCAGCCTGGCCCCGCGCTCGAAGGTGCGGTTGGCCACGGTGATGTCGGTGACGCCCGCGCGGGCGAGCGTGACGGCGGCCAGGGAGCTCATGGAGCCGGCCCCCACCACCAGGGCGCGCCGCCCGGTCAGGTCGCCTGCCAGGGCGAGCCCGGCGGAGACGAGCGAGGCGCCGTGCTTGTCGATGCCTGTCTCGTGGTGGGCCCGCTTGCCGACCCGCAGTGCCTGCTGGACCAGCTCGTTGAGGGTGGCGCCGACGGTGCCCTGCCGCTGGGCCAGCTTGAGCGCCTGGCGGACCTGGCCGAGGATCTGGCCCTCGCCGACGACCATGGAGTCGAGCCCGCACACGACGGAGAACAGGTGCTCGACGGCCCGCTCCTCGTAGTGCACGAAGAAGTGCGGCCGCAGCTCCTCGACGGGCACGCCGGAGTGGACGCTCAGCAGGTCGGTGACGGCGGTGACGGCTGCGTGGAAGCGGTCGGCGGTGACCAGCACCTCGACCCGGTTGCAGGTCGAGATCACCATGGCCTCGGCGACGCAGGAGTCCTGTCGTACGTCGTGCAGGAGCTTGACCAGCGCCTCACCGGTCATCGAGACACGCTCCAGCAGTGCCACCGGCGCGGTCCGGTGACTGAGTCCTACAGCCAGAACACTCATTGACCGTCCATCGCCATGAGTGGCCCCCCAGCCTTGCGTTGCTCGTGGAACGCGAGAATCTGCAGTTCGATTGATAGGTCGACTTTACGGACATCGACGCTGTCCGGCACGGAAAGTACAACAGGGGCGAAGTTCAGGATGCTGGTGACGCCCGCGGCGATCACACGGTCGCAGACCGCCTGCGCCGCTGCCGCCGGTGTCGCCAGAACCACGATCGAGACTCCGCGCCGCCCGATCACGGCTTCCAGTTCGTCGATGTGCTCCACATTCAACCCCGCGATGGTGTCGCCCACCACTTCGGGGTCGGCGTCCACGAGCGCCGCGACCCGGAAGCCCCTGGAGACGAAACCGCCGTAGTTGGCCAGCGCGCGGCCGAGGTTACCGACTCCGACGATCGCTACCGCCCAGTCCTGGGTCAGTCCGAGCTCGCGGGAGATCTGATAGACGAGGTATTCGACGTCATATCCTACGCCCCGCGTGCCGTAGGAGCCCAGGTGTGACAGATCCTTGCGCAATTTGGCCGAGTTGACCCCTGCGGCGACGGCCAGGTCTTCCGAGCTGACGGTCGCGATCCCCCGCTCCGCCATCCCGTGCAGCGCCCGAAGGTACAACGGGAGCCGGGCCACCGTGGCTTCGGGGATGCCGCGGTCGCGGGGCTGGGACGGGCTCTTCACGTGCCGGTGCTCCAGGGAACGGGCGGCTTGGGGACCGCGTGATAGGAATCGAACCGTCTTTCAGGTTAATCCCTTTGTGAACCGATGCACAAAGTCGGCGGCGGTACGGTTGCTCCATGCATCGCATCACCTTGCTCGGCAAGCCCGGGTGTCACTTGTGTGACGACGCGCGCGAGGTCATCGCCAGGGTCGCGGGCGAGCTGGGCGTGCCGTGGGAGGAGGTCAGCATCGAGTCGTCGGCGGAGCTGACCGAGAAATACTGGGAGATGATCCCGGTGACGCTGATCGACGGGGTCCAGCACGACTTCTGGCGGGTAGACGAGGCCAGGCTGAGGGCCGCGCTCGAAACGTGACGGCCGGGGAGACGGGAGCCACGTTCGCAACGTGACGGCAGGCGGAACGGGAGCCGCGGTCAGTACGGGACGGTGGGCAGCGGCACCACCTTGGCGGCGTTGACGTCGAGCTCGATGACGTTGGTGGCCAGCACCATCGTCTGCCGCTCGTTGACGAACCGCTCCACGTGCGGCTGGCGCTGGTGGTCGCGGTAGGCGACCTCGTCGCGGTAGAGCTCGTAGACGATGCGCTGGAGCGGCGCCGACTTCACCGAGTGGCAGGCGTACACGAGCGTGTCGGGCTCGCCCCTGCGCACGGCCTCGACGGTCGCCTCGGCCAGCCGGTCGAACGCGTCGCCCGCGCCGTCCATGATGGTGAAGACGGTGAGCAGGCCGTAGATCGTGGGCGAGAGCCGCCCGGAGCCCGGCTGCTGCTGGGCGGGGGTGAAGACGTCGGCGCCGGGGAAGACCGCGCCGGTGCCGGGCGCCGACGGTGACAGAGTGTAGTCGGGCCGCGGGGGCGGCGCGCCGTTCATGATGTAGCCGGTCGAAGGCCCGGCGTCGGGCGGCGGCGCCATCCGGGCCGCGTAGTCGATCTCCTGGTCGCCCGCGCGGTATTCGGCCACCAGGTCCCCCAGACCCGACGCCCTGCGCGGTGGCGGGGGCGACATCTCGGCCGCCTGCATCGGCTCGGGCATGCCCCTGCGCCCGCCGCCGCCCGGCATCTCGTCGCGGAACATCGGGCGGTCGCCCGGCGGCTCGTCGCGGAACATGGGACGGTCGCCAGGTGTCATCTGGCGCTCGTCCAGCGGCATGGGGCGCTCGTCGCGCGGGGCGCGGTCGCCGCGCGGCATCCGTTCGTCACGCGGCACCCGTTCCTCGCGGCGCTGAGAGCGCTCCTCGCGGCGCGAGAGGCGCTCGTCGCCGTCGGGACCGAAGTCGTCCTCGTCGTCGTCCTCGTACGGCGCCAGCGGCCTCAGCACGGTGTACCAGACCGCCGCTCCCGCCACCGCCAGCAACGCGGTCGTGAACAGCGGCGGCACCGCGAACCGCATCGCCCCCACGAGCGCCAGCCCCGACGGCACGATGACCACGGTCGCGTGCAGGTTGTCGGTGTCGTATTCGTCGCCGTTGCGCCACTTGATCCCGGCCACCACCAGCATCGCCAGCATGAGGAGCACGGCCACGGCGTGCACGGCGATCAGCAGGTAGCCGGGAAAGAGGTTCCAGTGGTTGGACGCGGCCGGCAGCGACCTGCCCATCTCCTCGTTCTTCAGCGGGTCCCACACCATGATGACCACGCTCACGAAGCTCAGCGCGATGCCCGCCAGCCACGCCAGGAACCTCGGCGGAGCCTTCTCCGACAGCAGCTGCACCAGCCCGACCGCCAGCCACAGCGGCGCCAGCAACGATCCCGTCACCTGATAGATGCGGAAAGTGACGCCGCCGAAGCCGATGAGGTAGCCGAGGCCGATCACGCCCAACGCGAGACAGAGCGCCACGACTGCAACGGTCCAGGCGACAAGCCATCCCTCAGGGTCGTCGCGCAGCCGTTGGATCAGGGCACCGGCCGCGACGGCGGCCAGGAGCGCGCCGGCGAAAGCTATGACAGCAACGAGGATCTCCATGGTGACTCCAATGCTGCCGGACGATGCCTCCCAGCCGGTAGCCGAAGAGGGAACGGGTCGGTCCAACACGGTATCTGCCGATTACGCCTAGTCATGCCATCACGCTGTGGATTGTGGAATTTCCGGTTGATTTCTAGAGTGTTCGAGCACGCCGCACCCCTTACCCCTAGGGATACCGGATGCCTGACTCGTCGCCGTTCGCCGGGCTGCTCGCTCCAGCCGTCGCTGGACCTGCCCGGACGGGCGAGCTCGTCGTGCACGAAGATGTGCCCGACGACCTCCGCACGCTGGTGATGCACGCCAAGAACGGATGCACGCAATCCTTTGGCACGCTCTACGACCGCTACGTCGACCTCGTCTACCGCTACATCTACTTCCGGGTGGGCTCCCACCCGCTGGCGGAGGACCTCACCAGTGAGACCTTCCTGCGCGCGCTGCGCCGGATCGGCGACTTCACCTGGCAGGGCCGCGACTTCGGCGCCTGGCTCGTGACCATCGCGAGAAACCTGGTGACCGACCACTTCAAGTCGGGTCGCTACCGGCTGGAGGTCACCACGGGAGAGGTGATCGACGTCCCGCTCGACGGCTCCCACATCCCCGAGAACGCCGTGGTCACGGCCATCATCAACGACCGGGTGCTGCGTGCCGTACGCGATCTCAATCCCGAACAACAGGAGTGCGTCGTCCTGCGCTTCCTGCACGGCCTCTCGCTCGCGGAAACCGCGCTGATCATGGGGAAGAAGAGTGGAGCGATCAAAGCGCTGCAGTTCCGGGCCGTACGGTCGCTGGCCAGGGCTCTCAAGCACGACCTGGCGTAACCTACGCCGACCGCGCGTCGTTAGGCCATTGTCACGAGCGGGAAGGTCCGGGAGCCGGCATGAGTAGTGCGCGCAGGCGGCGGGAGCGCGTGCTCGATCACCTCACCGAACTCCAGGAGCTGCCGTTCGGCGCTCCCGAGCCGGCCTTCAAGGAACGCCTGCGGGCGGAGCTGCTGTCGCTCGCCCAGGAGGCGGACGAGCCCGTCACCGAGCGCCCGCGCCGCCGCCCCGCGCGGCGCAGGCCGCTGCTGTCCCAGCTCGCCGCCGTGGGGCTGGTGGCGGCGATGATGGTCTCCTCCTTCGCCACCTACCAGTCGGTGCCGGGCGACTCGCTCTACCCGCTCAAGCGCGCCGCCGAGACCACGCTCGTCCGGCTCAGCTCGGGCGCGGAACGTGGCGAGCGCGAGCTCGACTCGGCCAAGACCCGCGCCAAGGAGGTCGCCACCCTGCTCGGCTCCACCACCGCCGACGCCCCGCTGATCAACAAGACGCTGAAGGACATGGAGGACTCGACGCGCGCGGGCATCGAACGCCTCGAACGGACCGAGCCGCGCTCCCCGAAGATCAAGAAGTTCGCGCGGGATCAGCAGGAGGTCGTCGAACCCATGTTGGACCAGCTCGGAGAGGCCGACCTGGCCCGCGCGGAGGACTATCTCGACTACATCGAAGGTCTGGTCGCGCCCGAGTAGGTAAGTAAGCTGAAGCCCATGTGGCGGCTTATGCGACGACGACAGGAAGTGCAGCCCGAGGTCGCAGGCGAGGCCGCGGCGCAGGCGGCGGTCACGGTCGCGCCGATCACGCCGGTCGAGCCCAATCTGGAGGCCGCGGCCTTCTTCGACGTGGACAACACGATGATGCGCGGCGCCTCGATCTACCACTTCGCCAGAGGGCTGGCCACACGCGGGCTGTTCACGACGTCCGACCTGTTCAAGTTCGCCGTGGGGCAGGCGGTGTTCCGGCTGCGCGGCAACGAGAATCCCGAGCACATCGCGGTGGCCAGGGAGACCGCGCTGGCCTTCGTGGCCGGGGCCAAGGTGGACGACGTCGTACGCCTCGGCGAGGAGATCTACGACGAGGTGATGGCCGACCGCATCTGGGGCGGCACCCGGCTGCTCGCCCAGAGCCACCTCGACGCCGGCCAGCGGGTCTGGCTCGTCACCGCCACCCCTGTCGAGCTGGCCAGGGTCATCGCGCAGCGGCTCGGCCTGACGGGCGCGCTCGGCACCGTCGCCGAGACCAGCAACGGCGTCTACACCGGGCGGCTGGTCGGCGACCTGCTCCACGGCCCCGCCAAGGCGGAGGCGGTGCGCGCGCTGGCCCGCAGGGAGGGGCTCGACCTGACGCGCTGCACCGCCTACAGCGACTCGGCCAACGACCTGCCGATGTTGTCCCTGGTCGGCGAGGCCGTGGCGATCAACCCCGACAGCGAGCTGCGCGAGCACGCCAGGAAGCACGACTGGCCGATCAGGGACTTCCGCACCGGGCGCAAGGCCACGATGACGGCGCTGCCCATCGCGGCCGGCGTGGGGGCGCTCGCGGGCGGGGTGGCGGCGGGCATCGCCCTGCGCCGCCACTACCGCGGCCGCGCCTGAGACCGCGCCCGGGACTGGGACTGAGGCGCCCCTCCCCTGGGGGCGCCCCATGGACCTCCCCGCCCGGGGAGGCTCCGCTCCTACTTCAGCGGCGCTCCTACTTCAGCGACGCGAACAGCCTGCCCGCCTCCGGCTGCTTCCACTGCAGCCGGTTGCGGTCCTCAGGATGCTCGGCCGTGGGCACCACCGTGAGGCTGACCTTGGTCTCCGCGAGCTGGATGGCCAGCGCGTACATCTCCTCCACGGTGAGGTCCGTCTTCACCGTCCTGCGCATCACCCCGAGGAATTCCTGGAGCTTGCCCGGGTCCGCGACGGCCGCCTGCGCCTTCTTCAGCAGCGCCATGACGACCGTGCGCTGCCGTTTGATCCTGGACAGGTCGGAGCCGTCGTCCCCGTAGTAACGCAGCCGTACGTACCCGAGGGCCTTCTCGCCGTCGAGCACTTGCTCGCCCGCGGGCAGGCGCAGCTTGGCCTTCGGCTCGTTCACAGGCTTCGGCACCTTGACGGTGACGCCGCCGAGCGCGTCCACCATGTCCTCGAACCCGGCGAAGTCCACCGCCATCGTGTGGTGCAGCGGCAGGCCGGTCAGCTTCTCCAGCGTCTTCTTGAGGCACGCGGCGCCGCCCTCGTCGTACAGCGAGTTGATCATGACGGTCCTGGCCGGGCCGGACGTGCACGGCGCGGCCCGCACCAGCGAGTCGCGCGGGACGCTGACCGCGGTGGCCCGGCTCCTGTCGGCCGGCATGTGGACGACGATGATGGTGTCGGCGCGCTGGCCCCCGTCCTGGCTCCGCGGGCCGTACTTCGCGTTGCCCTCGCCCTTGCGGGTGTCCGAGCCGATCAGCAGCACATTCATGGCGCCGCTCACGTCCACCGCCTCGCCCCCGGCCGGCGGTCCCGCCAGGTTCGCCAGGTGGCGCGGCGAGACGAGCACCGTGGGCACCGCGACCGCGCAGACCGTCGCGACCGCGACGAGGCCGGCCGTCCACCACGCGTTCCAGCGGCGGCGGGGCCGGTCCTGCAGGTAGCGCGTGCGCTGGCGGACGAGCGTGGGCGGCGGCCCGTGCTCCAGCTCGGCCCCGAGGTCGCGGAGCAGCTTCAGGTCGTCCATCGTCACTCCTCCTCCATGGGGTTGGTGTCGCCGAGCGCGGCGCGTACTTTCCGCCTGCCCCGGTTGAGGCGGGAACGTACGGTCCCGACGGGGATGCCGAGCGCCCGCGCGACCTCCTCGTACGTGAGATCGCCCCAGGCGATCAGCAGCAGCACGTCGCGGTCCTTGGCGGGCAGCGCGGCCAGAGCGCCGGCCAGCTCACCGCGGACGGCCTGGGCGCTCACCCCGGCCGCCACCCGGTCCGCGGGCGACTCCACCTCGGACTCGACGGGGGCGCGCAGGAGGGCCCGGTAACGCGTCGCCTCGGAGCGATGGTGCCGGGCGATCAGCTTGGTCAGGATGCCGAACAGCCACGGCCTGGCGTCCGGGTAGGCCAGGTCGTAGCTCCTCCTCCTGGAGAAGGCGATCAGGAACGTCTCACCGACGAGGTCCTCGGCCGGCCCGGGGCCGAGGCGTTTGGAGACGTACCTGTAGAGCATGGCGGAGTAGCGGTCGAAGAGCTCGGCGAACGCCTCGGGGTCGGTCCACGAGGCGCTCACCAGCTCGGAGTCCACTCCCCTGACGGCGGGTTGCGTGATCATCTCCGCCCTTCTGTGGGGGATCGGTCACGGATGTCTCTCCACAACCCGCCCAGCGGGTTCAGATCTCCTTGAGCTGGCCCCCGTCGATGACGAACTCGGCGCCGGCCGTGCCGCCGGAGCGGGGCGAGGCCAGCAGCGCGACCGCGTCGGCGATCTCCTGCGGGTGCACGAGCCGGCCGGTGGTCAGGTTCATCATCGCAGGGGCCACATCCTTGATCACGCTGTCCCTGTCGGAGCCGACGAAGCCGGCGAACACCTCGGCGGCGCCGCCGTCCTTGGTCCACCAGTCCGTCAGCACGGGACCCGGCGAGACGGTGTTGACCCGGATCCCGCGCGGCCCGAACTCCTCGGACAGGGACTTGCCGATCGCCAGCACGGCCGCCTTGGCGGCGCCGTAGTCGACGTTCATGGCGCTCGGCTGCCTGGCCATGGTGGAGGACAGGTTGACGATCGAGCCCTCGCCCCGCTCCAGCATCACCGGGAGCGCGGCGCGGATCATCCGGACGACCGCGAACAGGTTGAACTCGAACATCTCCCGCCAATCGGCGTCGTCGGGCGTCAGGAACCCGGCGCGCGGCAGCGTCACGCCTGGCGGCGGGCCGCCGGCGTTGTTGACCAGGATGTCCACCCCGCCGAACTCCTCGACCGCGTGCGCGACGACCTGAGCGGGCGCCTGCGGGTCCATCAGGTCCACCGCGACGTGGCTCACCTTCGCGTCGGGGACGGTACGGGAGGCGGCGACCACGTGGGCACCCTCCTCAGCCAGGGTGCGGGCGACGGCCAGGCCGATGCCCTTGGACGCGCCGGTGACGACGGCGACGCGGCCGGAAAGCTGCAGATCCATGAGGGTTGTCCCTTTCGGTGTTCAGTCGATCGATCCGCAGAACACCGCCAGGGGCTGTCCGGTTGCACCCGGTCTTCGGCCGGCCTGTCAGAGGAAGGGCGGGAAGGCGTGGCCCCTGCGCAGCCGCAGCTCGTTGAGCAGCTGCTGGATGACCTCGCGTACGTGGTCGGTGAGGTTGAAGACCAGCATGGGGTCGTCGGCGGCCGACGGGTCGTACTCGTCGGTCCTGATCGGCTCGCCGAACTCGATCATCCACTTCGACGGCAGCGGCACCAGGCCGAGCGGCCCGAGCAGCGGGAAGAACGGGGTGATCGGCAGGTAGGGCAGGCCCAGCAGCCTGGCCACCGTCTTCAGATCGCCGATCTTGGGATAGATCTCCTCGGCCCCCACGATCGCGGTGGGCACGATGGGCACCCCGGCCCTGATGGCGGAGGCCACGAAGCCGCCGCGGCCGAAGCGCTGGAGCTTGTAGCGCTCGGAGAAGGGCTTGCCGACGCCCTTGAAGCCCTCGGGGAACACCCCGACCAGCTCACCCTTGCGCAGCAGCCGGTCGGCGTCCTCGGGGCAGGCCAGCGTGTGGCCGGTCTTGCGGGCCAGGTGGCTGAGGAAGGGAAGCTGGTAGACCAGGTCGGCGCCGAGCAGCCGCAGCGCCCGGCCGGCCTCGTCGTGCAGGGCGACCTGAAGCATCAGCGCGTCCATCGGCAGCGTCCCCGAGTGGTTGGCCACGATCAGGGCGCCGCTGTCGTCGGGGATGTTCTTCAGCTCGACGGGCTCGACCCTGAACCAGTGGTTGTAGAGCGGCCTGATGAGCTCCAGGACGACCTTGTCGGTCAGCTCGGGGTCGTAGCCGAACTCGTCGACCTCGTAGTCGCCGGTCACGCGCCGGCGCAGGAAGGCCAGCAGCCTGGCCATGGGGTCGGGCTCCTCGAACGAGGGCGCCGCGCTGATGGGGATCACCCGGCCCTCCTCCTGGGGAACGCTCAAGGCCGGGCACCTCCCAGCGGCCGCAGCTCGTGGGAGCGCAGGAAGTCGTCGAAGGCCGCGCCGGTGGTGTACTTGGGCTTCCAGCCCAGCTCGGCCTCCAGCCTGGCGGTGTCGACCGCGCGGCCGTGGCACAGCAGCCTGACCTGCTCGGGCGAGTATTCGACCAGCCCGATCCGGCGCACGGCTCCGCCGAGCACCTTGAAGGCGGACGAGGGCAGCGGCAGTGTCGGCCGCCCCGCCCTGCGCGCGCACTGCGACAGCAGCAGCACGCCGGCCCCGGCCACGTTGAACGTGCCGGGGTGATGCTCGGTGGCCATCCGGCGCAACACCTCGACCGCGTCATCCTCGTGGATGAACTGCAGCCGCGGGTCGAAGCCGAACACGCTCGGCAGCACCGGCTGGGTGAAGTAACGCGTCAGCGGCGAGTCGACGCCTGGGCCCATGAAGTTGGCGAAGCGCAGCAACGACACCGTCACGTCGGGACGGCGCCGCGCGAAACCCCGCACGTAGCCCTCGACCTCGGCCGCGTCCTTGGCGTAACCGTGGACGGGGCCGTCGTGGGGCTCCAGATCCTCGGTGAACACCGCCGGATCGCGGGGCGACGAGCCGTAGACGGCGGTGGTGGAACGCACCACCACACGTCGCACGGTCGCCGACCGCTGGCACGCACCGAGCAACTGCATGGTGCCGATGACGTTGTGCTCTTTCATCGCGGCCCTGCCACCACTCCGCGAGGGAGCGCTGACGAGGCTCATGTGCACAACGGTGTCGATGTCCGCGGCCGCGATCACCTGAGCGATGTCGGGGCTGCGCAGATCCACCCGGACGAACTCCGTCCGGCCGAGGGAGCTGTCACCGTCCCGCGTCAGCGAGGGGGGCGGTACGGTGTCCACTCCGATGACACGGCTGATGTCCGGGTCTGCCGCCAGGGCACTCGCCACCCGGGCGCCTATGTGGCGCGAGACCCCGGTGACAAGCACGGTGTGGGTCATCAGCGCCTCGCAGCTGCGTCGGTTACTTCTTGTTGCGCCGCTGGATGCGCGTCTTCTTGAGCAGCTTGCGGTGCTTCTTCTTAGCCATCCGCTTGCGGCGCTTTTTGATCACAGAGCCCACGGGACCCCCAGGTACTGATAGCAAGTCTGAATCGATGTGCGAGCGCACACCGGCTCACAGACTACCGGCGATCCACGGTAGATCGCCCATCGGGGGGCGAGAGCCCGGTCGCATCAGCGGCAACCGGGCCTCTCCCGCGACAGCATTCACGACACGACCGGGCGTGTCGCTACATCAACCTGCCTCGATGTAGGCCTCCCGCAGATAGTCGTGTACCGCCTGCTCAGGCACCCTGAACGAGCGGCCGACTCTGATGGCCGGCAGCTCGCCGGAGTGGACGAGCCGGTACACCGTCATCTTGGACACCCTCATGACCGTCGCCACTTCTGCGACGGTCAGGAACTTCACCTCGCTGAGAGGTCTTTCGCCTGCAGCCATCGGACGCCTCTTCCGCACGTGTTTCCGGGTTATCCCCACTGGTGCCATTGCTCACGCACGTGTACTGCCGTCAGCGTAAGTCGGGACTCCGAGTGCGCAAACCCCCTATTTTCTCAGTCGCCGGAGCCGCCTGTCAGCCGAACCAGCAAAAACGCTGGCCAGCAGCCCGGCCGAGCACCTCACTCGGACGTTGGAACTGTCCAAGTTGCCACACATAAGAGTCGCCGGAGCCCTGTCAAAAGTTGGCAAAGGGACAGCGAGCCTCTTGGAATGCAGGCGCGAAAAGACGGTATGGGGATGACCGAATTAGACGGGAAGGGCTTGTGAGACTCTTGTGACCAACCGCTCGGTCAACGGAGCGTAGTAGCGGGGTAGCACGTTGTCGTCGAGTGGTACGACCACGTCAATCTTGCCCTCCGCCTCACCGACGAAGAGCCCGGGGTCGTTGCAGTCGGCGAAGGCCACAGTCGGCACACCCGCCTCTCCGGCCGCTCCCGCCCAGCCGTGGTCGGCGATCACGAGGTCGGGAAGGTCGCCGCCGAGCTCGTCGAGCATGTGCCGCATCGGGTCGGCGTCGTGGGTGTGCACCAGCGCGCCCTTGTCGTCGAGCATGGCGACGTCCTGGAGGTAGCGGATCCGCCGCGGCCGACCGAAACCCGATCCCGCGTACGTCCATCCCTCGCCGGGCGTCAGCAGCCGCGCGCCCTTCGCCACGCAGAGGGCCGCCAGCGGCAGGTGCACGGCCAGCAGGCCGGTGGGGTGGCCGGTGGCGAACAGGATCCGCGCGCCCGGCCGGGCCAGCACCGCGGCGATGCGCTCGGCCATCGCGTCGATCGCGTCGATCGTCAGCTCGGGGTCGATGGTGTCCTGGCCCCAGCGGTGGCTCGGGTCGGCGACCACGCCGGCGGACTTCGCCATCAGCGCCAGGATGTCGCGGTAGGACCACGGCTGCTCGAACGTCAGGCCCAGCGCGTAGTAGGCGTCGCCGTTGGCCAGACTGCTGTAGTGGTCGAGGTTGTTCTCGCGGGAGGTCGCGACGTCACCCGCGATGCGGGTCTGGACAAGCTGTTCACGGAGTTCGTCGCGACTGAGCACTGCATCTTCCTCGTCAGGGCATCGGATCGAGGCCGTGCAGGGGGAACACCGCGTGCCGGGTCGCCATGACCGCACGGTCAATGGGGTCCGCAGGATCATAACCATCAGAGAAGTGATGAAATTCCGGTTTGCGCCCATCCGTCATGGTGAGCGGTGGCGTCTCCCCCGTCCGCTCGCGGACGAACCGGCGCCATTCCTCGCTCGTCGGCGTGGCCGGATCGATCGGATGACCTGCCGCCTCGGCGATGAGATGGGTCCAGATCCTCGGCACCACCTGGACCAGCTCGTAGCCGCCTCCGCCGGTCGCCAGCCACCGGCCGCCGGCCGTCTCGTGGGCCAGGCGGTGCAGGGCGGCGTACGCGGCCCGCTGGCCGTCCACGCTGAGCATCAGGTTGGCCAGGGGGTCGAGCGCGTGGCTGTCGCAGCCGTGCTGGGTCACCAGGATCTCCGGCCCGAACTCGCGCAGCAGCGGCGGCACGACCGCGTCGAAGGCACGCAGCCAGCCGGAGTCGCCACAGCCCGCCGGCAGCGCGACGTTGACGGCCGTGCCCTCGGCGCCGGTCTCCTGGGGGAAGCCCGTGCCGGGGAACAGCGTGCGCGGGCTCTCATGAAGGCTGATCGTCAGGACTCTGGGGTCGTCGTAGAACGCCGCCTGCACGCCGTCGCCGTGGTGGACGTCGACGTCCACGTACGCGATCCGGCCCACGCCCCGCTCCAGCAGCCAGGCGATGGCCAGCGCCGGATCGTTGTAGACGCAGAACCCGCTGGCCGAGGCGGCCATCGCGTGGTGCAGCCCGCCCGCGATGTTGAGCGCGTGCTCGGCCGAGCCCTCCCAGACGGCGCGGGCGGCGGCCAGCGTGGCGCCGGCGATCAGCGCGGAGGCCTCGTGGACGCCCTTGAACGCGGGGTTGTCGGTCGTGCCCAGGCCGACGCTCAAATCGGCCCGGCCCGAGGCGGACACGCGCTTGACGGCCTCGATGTAGGGGCGCTCGTGGACCAGGGCCAGCTCGTCGTCACTCGCGGGCTCACAGCCGGCCAGGTCGACCTTGTCGAGCACACCGAGCTCGCGGGCCAGGGCCATGGTCAGCTCGACGCGCACGGGGGCGAGCGGATGGCTCGGGCCGAAGTCGTAGGAGATGAGAGCGTCGTCCCAGATCACCCGCGCCGACCGGCTCATGCCCACCCCTCCACACGCTGCCCTCGCCTTGGCGCCGACGTTACCGCAGCCACGGACCTCCTGTTGTGGCACGGGTCCGGCGCCGCCGCCGACGGTGGGAAACGTCCGAGCTCCACCCAGAAGTCGTGACTTATGGTGTTTATCGTGCGCATCGCGCGGATCTTTCGGAAGATCGGGCGGATCCCCAGATTCTTCAGACGTCCGGTCGTCTTCGACCGGACGCTGGTGATCGTGCTGGCCCTGCCCGCACTCATCGGACCTCTGCTGATGATCGCCCAGGGCCAGTGGTGGTTCCAGGCCGCCACCCTGCACTACCTGCTCGGAACGGCGCTGCTGCTCATGCGCCGCCGCCGCCCGATGCCGACCGTCGCACTGGTCATCGCCGTGGACGCGGTGTTCATCCTGAGCGGGGCCGTGGACAACACCAACATCCCCACGCTCGTCGCCCTGTACAGCCTGGGCCGCTACACCAGCGGCCGGACCACCGCGATCGCCTCGGCGGCGGCGTGCCTCGCCGGCGCCACCGTCATGACGTTCGGCGTGGACGGGCAGGGGCTCTGGCTGGTGTCCCTGTTCACCGTCGGCGCCACCGTGGGCCTCGGCCAGCTCGTCCGGCTGCGGGCCGAGCTCAAGGACCGGGGCATGCGCGAGGCCGCCGACGCCGCTGTCAGGGCCGAGCGGCGGCGCATCGCCAGGGAGCTGCACGACGTGGTGGCGCACCACATCACGGTGATCAACGCCCTGGTCGGCGGCGCGCGGGCGACGCTGCCGCCGGAGCAGGAGGTCACCAGGAACGCCCTGGAGAGCGCCGAGCAGACCGCCAGGCAGGCCATGTCGGAGATGCGCCGCCTGCTCGACGTGCTGAGGGCCGACGGCCACGAGGGCCCCGACGCGGCGACCGGGGTCGGCGCGGAACGGCTGCCCGCGCTGATCAAGGAGGCGAGGTCGGCGGGGTTACCGGCCAGCCTGACCGTGACGGGCGAGCCGGTCGCGCTGCCCGCCACCGTGGACCACGCGGTCTACCGGATCGTGCAGGAGGCGCTGACGAACACGCGCAAGCACGCCGTCAGCGCCAGAGCCAGCGTCCTGCTCGCCTACCAGCCCGCCGCCGTGGAGGTCGAGGTGCTCGACGACGGCCTGACGAAGGGCCAGGGCACGCCGGGGTTCGGGCTCGGCGGCATGGCCGAGCGGGTGGCCCTGTGCGGGGGCCAGCTGTCCACCGGCCCGCGCCAGGAGGGCGGATTCCGCGTGCACGCCCGCATCCCGCTGGAGACGACATGACCGCCGCGAATCCCGCCGCGGACCCCATCGAAGTGCTCCTGGTCGACGATCACGAGCTGGTGCGCAAGGGCTTCAGGCTCATGCTCGACGCCCAGCCCGACCTGAGCGTGGTCGGCGAGGCGGGCGACGGCGAGCGGGCGGTGCACCTGAGCCGGCGGCTGCGGCCCGACGTGGTGCTGATGGACCTGCACATGCCGGGCATGGACGGCGTGCGCGCGACCGAGCTGATCACCGCGGAACTGCCCGGCGTGCGGGTGCTCGCGCTGAGCACGTTCGACCTGGACGAGAACGTGGTCGCGGCGCTGCGCGCGGGCGCGGACGGTTTCCTGCCCAAGGACGTCTCCCCCGAGGAACTGATCGAGGGCGTACGCGTGGTGCACCGGGGCGAGTCGGCCGTCGCACCGCGCCTGCTGACCCGGCTCATCGGCACCTTCGTCCGCACCTCGCCCCCGCGCCAGGCGCCCGCCGCGCTGACCGGGCTCACGGAGCGCGAGCGGGAGATCCTCGTGCTGATCGCCCGGGGCAGGTCGAACGCGGAGATCGCGGCCGGCCTGTCCGTCTCCCCCTCGACCGTGAAGAACCACGTGACGAGCCTGTTCGCCAAGATCGGCGTGCGGGACCGGGCCCAGGCCGTGATCGTCGCGTACGAGGCGGGCTTGATCCACCCAGGAGAGTAGGACCAGGGTCCTAGATCGCGGCTCCGCGAACGGTCCCGGGGCAGGAAGAAACCGGCGCCGTACGACGGCACGCTGTGACCATGACCGCTATCCGGGCAACGAACCTGAGCAAGCGCTACGGCGGCACCGTCGCCGTGGCGGATCTGTCGTTCGACGTCGAGCCGGGTCAGGTGACCGGCTTCCTCGGACCCAACGGCGCAGGGAAATCGACCACGATGCGCATGATCCTCGGCCTCGACCGGCCCTCGGGCGGTTCGGTGCTCGTAGGCGGGCGGCCGTACGCGGAACTGAGGCATCCCCTGCGCAAGGTCGGCGCGCTGCTGGACGCCAAAGCCGTGCACGGCGGGCGCAGCGCCCGCAACCACCTGCTCGCCATCGCGCAGAGCAACGGCATCCCCTCCTCCCGCGTGGGCGAGGTGCTGGAGGCCGTGGGCCTGGGCGAGGTCGCCGGGCGGCGGGTCGGCGGGTTCTCGCTGGGCATGTCGCAGCGGCTGGGCATCGCCGCGGCGCTGCTCGGCGACCCGGAGATCCTGCTGTTCGACGAGCCCGTCAACGGGCTCGACCCCGACGGCATCCTGTGGATCCGCACGTTCATGCGCAAGCTCGCGGCCGAGGGGCGGACGGTGTTCGTCTCCAGTCACCTCATGAGCGAGATGGCGCAGACCGCCGACCACCTGATCGTGATCGGCAAGGGGCGGCTCATCGCCGACACGAGCGTGGCCGAGTTCATCGGGCGCAGCTCCCAGGGCTACGTACGGGTCCGCTCGCCCCGGCTGGCCGAGGTCGCCGACCTGGTGAAAGTGGGCGAGCTGCATCCCGACCACCTGCGGGTCACCGCGATGAGCACGCTGGAGATCGGCACGCTCACCGCGCGGGCCGGCATTCCGCTGGAGGAGCTGACGTTCGTGCGTCCCTCGCTCGAAGCGGCGTACATGGAGCTGACCAAGGACAGCCTGGAGTTCTCCTCATGACCGACATCCTCAGGTCCGAATGGACCAAGATCCGCTCTGTACGCTCGACGGTCTGGACGCTGGTCGCCACCGCGATCCTGCTGATCGGCCTCGGCGCGCTCATCGTCGCCGCGCAGAAGGGCAGCACCGACGGGCCGATCACCGGCCAGGACGCGATCCAGCTGAGCCTGGTGGGCAACATGTTCGCCTCACTGGCCATGGCCACGCTGGGCGTGCTGGTGATCTCCAGCGAATATCGCACGGGAGGCATCCGCACCTCGCTCATGGCCGTGCCCAGGCGGCTGCGGCTGCTCACCGGCAAGATCGTCGTCTTCACCGCGTTGGGGCTGGTCGTCTCGGCGGCCGCGTCGGCCGTCGCGATCCTGGTGGGCGTGCTCATCGCTCAGCCGCCGTCGGTCGATCCTGGCGCGGTCGCGGGGGCGGCGCTCGGGTCAGCGCTCTACCTGACCGCCTGCGGCCTGTTCGGGCTGGGGCTCGGCGTCCTGATCCGGCACACGCCCGGGGCCATCGTGTCGGCCATCGCGCTGATGCTGGTGCTGCCGCAGCTGATGTACCAGTTGCCGGGGCAGTGGGGCAGGACCGTGGCCGACTACTTCACCACCAACGCCGGCATGCTGATCGTGATGCCCGTCCGGGGCGAGGGCGCGCTGGGGCCGTGGAGCGGGTTCGGCGTCTACCTGGTGTGGATCGCCGTCACCGTCGCCGCGGGCGCCGTGCTGCTGCAGCGCCGCGACGCCTGAGCCGTCCCCTGCCTCGGACTGCTGTGGCGCCGCGACGCCTGAGCCGCTCTCCCGCCTGAGGCTGCCGCGGCGTCTGGAAGGCGCTCCTCCGTCTCACTCGGCGCGCAGGGCGATCACCGGATCCAACCGGCCCGCCCTGCGCGCCGGCGCCACGCCGAAGAACATCCCGACCGCCGCCGACACCCCGAAGGCCAGCGCGATCGACCACCAGGTGATCGAGGCCGGTACCTCGGTGAACGCCTCGATGGCCAGCGCGCCGCCCACCCCGAGCAGGATCCCGATGAGCCCGCCGATCGTGGTCAGCAGCACCGCCTCGATGAGGAACTGGGCCAGGATGTCGCGCTGCCTGGCCCCCAGCGCCTTGCGCAGCCCGATCTCGCGGGTGCGCTCGCGCACGCTGACCAGCATGATGTTCGACACCCCGACGCCTCCGACCAGCAGCGAGATGCCGGCGATGGCCGCGAGCACGCCGGTGAGCATGCCCAGCACGCTGCCGATCGTGCCGAGCAGCGCGGTCTGCGTGACGGCGGAGAACTGCTCGCCCGGATACCGGTCGCGCAGCGCCGCCGTCACCCGGTCCGACAGCGGGTCGATCTCGTCCGGGCCCGAGGCGCCGACCGCGAGCCCGTTGATCCGCTCGATCCCGAGCAGCCGCTGCGCCGTCGTCACCGGGATGTGGATCTCCTGGTCGCGCGACAGCCCGAACGTCTGCCCCACGGTCGCGTACACGCCGACCACCCTGAACCTGGCCCCCGCCACCGTCACCTGCCGCCCGATCGGGTCCAGGTCGCCGAACAGCCGGTCGGCCACCTCCGAGCCGAGCACGGCGACCCGGCGGCGGGTGTCCACGTCCGTCTCGCTCAGCGGGCGGCCCTTGCCGACCGGCCGCTCGAAGATGTTGACCAGGTTCTGATCGGTGCCGATCACCGTGACGAACACCTCGGTCCTGCCCACGCGCACGGTCTCGCCCGACTGCAGCGAGACCGTCACCTTCGCCGGGTCGCCCACCACCCGCCGCACGTAGGCCACGTCGGCCAGGCCGAGCTTGCTCTGCGTCGGCGCCGCTCCCAGGCTGATCCGGCCGGGGACGACGAGGATGATGTTCGTGCCGAGGCCGGAGATCTGCTGCTCGATCTCGTCCTTGGCGCCCGTGCCGATCGCCACCAGGATCACCACGGCCAGCACGCCGATGATGACGCCGAGCATGGTCAGCACGCTGCGCAGCCGGTTGACCCGCAGCGCCTCCATCGCCATGACCAGCGCCTCGGTCGCGTTCATCGCCCGTCCTGTCCGTCGGCTCGCCCGGTCGATCCGTCCCGCACGCCGGTCCGCTCGATCGGCCCGTCCCGTACGTCGATCCGCTCGATCACGCCGTCCCTTACGTGGATCTGGCGCCTGGCGTGGGCCGCGACCTCGGCCTCGTGCGTGACGAGCACCACGGCGACGCCGCCGCCCGCGTTGAGCCGGTCGAGTATGGCCATCACCTCGGCCCCGTTCGCGGTGTCGAGGTTGCCGGTGGGCTCGTCGGCCAGCAGCACCTTCGGCTCGCCGACCAGCGCCCTGGCGATGGCCACCCGCTGCTGCTCCCCGCCGGACATCTGCGAGGGCCGGTGGTCCATCCGGTGCCCCAGCCCCACCGACTCCAGTGCCGCGCGGGCCCTGGCCCGCCGCTCGGCCCGTCCCAGCCCCCGGTAGACCAGCGGCAGCGCCACGTTGTCCAGCGCCGTGGTCCTGGCCAGCAGGTGGAAGGACTGGAAGACGAAGCCGATCGTCCGGTTGCGCAGCTCGGCCAGCGCGCCGTCGGACAGCTGGGAGATGTCCACCCCGTTGATCCGCAGCACGCCGGAGGAGGGCCGGTCGAGACAGCCCAGCAGGTGCATGAGCGTGGACTTGCCCGACCCCGACGGGCCCACGACGGCGGCGAACTCGCCCTGGTCGATCCGGAGCGAGACACCTCTCAGCGCCTCGACGGCCACGCCGTCGAGCTGGTAGCGGCGGGTGAGGTCCACCGCCTCGATGGCGGGAGCGCTCATGGCAGCCGCTGCCCCTCCCGTACGGAGTCCGCGCCCTTGACCACGACCCGGTCGCCCACGGACACCCCGTTCAGCACCTCCACCACGGCGTCGCCCTGGGCGCCGAGCTTGACCACGCGCCGCCGCGCCACGCCGTCCGCCACCGCCCAGACCACGCTCTCGCGCCCGCTGGAGACGATGGCCGAGGCCGGCACCGAGACGGCCGACGGCGACTCGCGCACGGTCAGCCTGGTGACGGCGCTCATGCCCGGCTTGGGGGCGGGCGCCTTGGCGCCGTCGTCGAAGGCGCCGGGGCCGAGCCTGAGGCGTACGGGGTAGCTGACGCCGCCCGTGGTGCCCTCCATGGGGTTGACGCCGATGCCGGTGACCACGGCGGTGTACGTGGCGCCGGGCACCGCGTCCAGCTCGACGGCGGCCTCGACGCCCTCGCGTACCAGCAGGACGTCCGTCTCGTCCACGTCGGCGTCCAGGGTGAGCCTGGACACGTCGGTCACGGTGACGATGGAGTCTCCGGGCGAGACCGGGACGCCGATCGCGACGGGAGCGCCGGAGGGGGATCCGCCCGAGGGCACGGACGGGAGCTGCTGCCCGCCGCCGGGCAGCCGTCCGAGCAGGCTCTCGACCCCGCCCGCCGCGCCGCCGCCCGACGCCCGGCCCAGGCTGACGACGCCGGAGAACGGCGCCTTGATCGTCAGCGACTTCACCGTGCTCTCGGCCGCCTTCACCGCGGCCTTCGCCTGGGTGCGCGAGGCGGCCTGGAGCGAGGCCATGGAGCTGGACAGGTCGCTGGTCACGCCGGTGATCGAGCGGTTGAGCTGGGCGGTGATCGAGGCCAGCGCCTTCGTCTGGGCCCGGTGCTGGGTCTGGGCCAGCTCGATCGCGGTGAGGAGTTGCCTGCGGGCCTGCCGGTCCTCGACCTTCTTCGCCTCTTTCCTGGCCTTGGCGAAGTGGGCGGCCACCTTGCGGTCGAACGCGCCGGTGTCGAGGGACGGGAGGCGGACGTTCGCGCCGAAGCTCGCCGGGGCCGGCATCCTGGACGCGCGGCGGGCCTGGCTGAGCTGGTCCTCCGCCTGGGGCGAGCGGATCCTGGCCAGGACCTGGCCCTTGCGGACGCGGTCGCCCTCACTGACGTACAGCTTGGCGATCGTGCCCTGGGCGGGAGAGCGCAGTGTCGCGGAGGCGCGCGCGCCGATGGTGGCGGGCGCCTCGACGACCTCGGTGACCGGGGCGCGCCGGACCTCGGCGAGCTGGACGGCCGGGGGTTCCTCGGACGTGCAGCCGGTCAGAGCTAACAGGACGAGCAGCGGGGCCAGCCCGCGTCGGACCGTCACCGCCCCATCGTAGGAGCCGGGCCCGCCGCCCTCACAAGCGCCCGCTCGGCCGCCGCTGCCGGGTGCTCAGCCGCAGGCCGGCCTCCGGCCGGACGCGGATGCCGGCCGGAGGCCGGGGTGGAGGCCGGGGGGGGTCAGCCGGACGCGAGCTCGCGGCCGCGGTCGCGGGCGGCCTCGATGGCGGCCAGGAAGGCGGCGCGCACGCTGTGGCGTTCGAGCTCGGCGATGGCCGCGATCGTCGTGCCGCCGGGCGACGTGACGGCCTCGCGCAGGATCACCGGATGCTCGCCGGAGTCACGCAGCATCACCGCGGCCCCCACGATGGACTGGGTGACCATGTCGAGCGCGGCGGCGCGCGGCATGCCGAGCAGGATGCCCGCGTCGACCATGGCCTCGACCAGGTAGAAGAAGTAGGCGGGGCCGCTGCCGGACAGCGCCGTCGCGGCGTCCTGCTGCGACTCGGGGATGCGCAGCACCTTGCCGACCGGCTCAAGCAGCCCCTCGGTCAGCTTGAGGTGCTCCTCGGTGGCGTGCGCCCCCGCCGAGATCACGCTCATCGCCTCGTCGAACCTGATCGGCGTGTTGGACATCACCCGCACCACCGGCACCTGGACGCCGAGCCGCTGCTCGACGAAGGAGGTGGTGATGCCGGCCGCGGCGCTGATCACCAGCCGCCCAGCGGGCACATAAGGGGCGATCTCGGCCAGCAGCGTCGCCATGTCCTGCGGTTTGACCGCGAGGACGAGGGTGTCGGCGGACTTGGCCGCCTCCGCGTTGGAGACGATGCGCACGCCGTACGCGTCACGCAGCGCCTGCGCGCGCTCGGCCCTGCGGGTGGTCGCCATGATGTCGCCCGGCTTGAGCCCGGCGCGCAGCAACCCGGACAGCAGGGCCTCGCCCATCTTGCCCGTGCCCAGAATCGCGATCATTTCGGCCCCTCGATGAATGGAACGCTGGTCTGGCAGCCTATCCGCTACCGCCGGGAGACCAGGGAACGCAGGAAGAAGGCCAGGTTGCGGGGGCGCTCCGCCAGGCGGCGCATGAGGTAGGCGTACCAGTCGGCGCCGTAGGGGACGTAGACGCGCACCCGGGAGCCGAGCCCGGCCAGGCGGGTCTGCTCCTCGGGGCGCACGCCGTACAACATCTGGTATTCGTAGCCCGTCGTGTCGCGGCCGTCGAGGACGGCCAGCGTGGAGGCGATGCGCAGCAGCCTGGGGTCGTGCGTGGCGACCATGGGGTAGCCGGGGCCGGCCATGAGGACCTTCAGGCATCGTACGAACGAGCGGTCGATGTCGGCGGCCCTGCGGTAGCCGCCGGGGGCGGTGTAGGCCCCCTTGCACAGCCGTACGCGGGCGGACCCGGCCTTCTCGCAGCGGTCGAGCGAGTCGGGCAGGTAGGCCTGCACCACCACGCCCACCTCGGGATGCTCTCTGCGCAGCATCGCGTGCACGGCGTGCAGCCCGGCGATCGTGTCGTGCTCCTCGGCGTCGAGCGTGACGGTGACGCCCTTCGCCTCGGCAGCCGCGCAGATGGCGGTGGCGTTGGCGGTCGCGAGCCGCTGGGACAGCCGCAGCCCGAGCGCGGTGAGCTTGACCGACACGTCGGCGCCGGCGGGCAGCAGGTCGAGCAGCGACACGTAGGTGGCCACGGTGGCCTCGGCCTGGGCCTCGTCCGTCACCTCCTCGCCGAGGTGGTCGACGCTGACGAGCAGCCCCTGGCGGGTCAGCCGGTCGACGACGGCGCCGATGTCGCTCGCGACGTAGCGCCTGATCACGTCCGCGGTCAACGGCGAGGTGGTGACGAGCCGCTCGGCTCGGGGGCTCTTGGAGAGGGCGAGCATGGCCTGACGGAGCACACGATCCACACTAATCAGTCGGCCTGCCGATCGTGCGCCCCCACCTCGCAACTCGTGCCCTGACCAGGATCCGGCCGGGGAGTTGAACCGGCGGCGGGCGCGGTCCGTCGTAGGGGTATGCGGACAATGACAGCGACTCTCCTGACCGGATGTCTGGTGCTCGCCGCGGGCTGCGGCACGACCCCGCCGGTCGAGCGGGCCTCGTCCTCGACCCCGGAGAAGCCTCCCGTCGTGTCGGAGCCGGTCACCACCTCTCCCACGAAGCCGCCCGAGACGGTCAAGCCGACGGGTGACGCCATCAACGTCCACAAGGTCCGCTGGACCAAGGCCAAGCCGGTCTCGAAGGGCCGCAAGATCCAGCTCACCTGGTGGTCTGGGGTGGAGCCGTGCACGGTGCTCGACCGGGTCAAGGTGAAGGAGACGTCCAAGCGGGTCACCGTCACCCTGTACGAGGGCACCGGCAGCAAGGCGAAGAACGTGTCCTGCATCATGATCGCGATCGAGAAGACCACGACGGTCACCCTGAAGAAGGCCCTCGGCAAGCGGAAGCTCGTGGACGGCGCGAAGTGACGGCGTGACAGGGGCGGCGCGAAGTGACGGCGTGACAGGGCGGCGTGACAGGGCGGTGCCCGTTGGCGGCGTCAAGTCCTGATATCCCCACTTCCTCATTTGTCCACTTACGGACAACCGTAGTGACAAATGATCGATTTGTTGCGATACATCGATCAGAACACCCCCGCCGCCGAACCCTCCGCCGGTGAGATCCCGCTCCGATGGAGGGCACGAACGCCCGGGTCACGTGAGCCATCTCCTACGCGGACCCCGGTGCGCGCCCACCGCGCCGGGGTCCGCCCACGTCGCTCAGCCCACCAGCTTCAACGCCTTGCACCCCTTCGGCGGGACGGGCGGCCCCTCGGCCCAGCCGGTGCTCACGTGGCGGGCGGCGAACATCAGCGGCGCCCCCTTGGCCACGCCGCCGATCGCGCGGCCCTGGTAGGTGACGTCGGCGAGCCACCGGCCCGTGGACAGGTCGACGATCCGCCGCTGGTAGGGGAACTTCGCCGGGGTCAGCCGGCTGTCGAAGACGTGGTCGAGCTCCCCGAAGTCCAGCGCCAGCCCCTTTCCTCCCAGGGGTCCCGTCACCTCTCCCACGACCTTGACGTGGGGCGAGGCGGCCAGCAGGCGGATGAGCGCGGCCCGCTGGGCCGGGCCGATCGGCGCCGCCAGCAGGTTGGAGGCCACGGGCAGGAACTCATCGAACGCCGGCTTGGAGCCGCGGCCGGCCCACGCCTTGTGGAAGTCGCGCAGCCAGGCCATGAGCGCGTCCCGCCCGGTGGGCAGGGCCGCCAGGTCGGCCACGGTCAGGCGGGCGAACCCGTGGCCGCTCAGCAGACCGTTGGCGCCGGTCCGGTCATAGGCGCAGTTGTGCCCCTTCTTGGTGCTCACCTGGCCGCAGGGCCCGCCGTCGCCGCACGCGACCGTGATCTTGGCCGGTGACCCCGCCGCCCGCCAGGCCCGCGCGTCCGCCGCCGTGGCCGGTTCCATGGTGTAGACCGGCTGGGACACGTTGAGCTTCTTCCCGCCGGGCTCACGCGGCAGCCAGCGATCCACGCGCATGGTCATCAGGAACGTGTAGCCGTCCGTGCGCACGTACGAGCCCCACAGCTCCTCGCCGCGCCAGTAGGCGCCCTTCTTCTCCGTCAGCCGCTCGATCCGGTCCGCCAGGTCGTAGAGCGCCTGGTTCGGCCGGGTGAGCACAGGGGTGGAGGGCGGGGCGAGGGTGGTCACGAGGGCGAAGACGAGCCCCACGACCGCCACGGTGACCGGCGCGGCCCACCACGCCCGCACCCGCCGTCTCGGCACCCTCTCACGGGCCCTTTCACGGGCCCGCACGCGGGCCCGGGCGCGGGCCCGGGCGCGGGCCACGACCTCCGGGGACGGCGGGCGCGCGCCGGGGAGGGCGCGGTTCAGCAGGTCGAGTTCATCCATCGACGTCCTCCTTCAGCGAATCCAGGTCACCCAGTGCCGCGCGCAGTTGCCTGCGGGCCCGGTTCAGCCGGGAGGCAACGGTCCCGTACGGGATGTCCAGGGCGGCCGCCACCTCGGCGTGGCTCAGCCCGGCCAGCGCGACCAGCAGCACCACGTCGCGGTCGCGCCGCTTCAGCCCGGCCAGCGCCCCCGCCAGCGGCCGGGCGAAGCGGGCGGCGGCGACCCGGTCGAGCACCTCGTCCTCGTGGCCGGCGGTGTCGCGCTCCGCCGTCCGGCTGATGGCCTTCCACCGCCTGATCTCGGTACGCCGGTGCCGTGCCACCAGGTTGGTCGCGATCCCGTACAACCATGGTCTGACCGCGCCCATCGCGGCGTCGTAACCCCCGCCCATGGCCACCAGGAAGACCTCGGCGGCGAGGTCGTCGGCGACGTCCGCGGAGAGCCTGCGCGCGATGTAGCGGTGGATCTCCGCGAAGTGGGCGTCGAAGAGATCGGGTGGAACCCCTAATCGCGCGGGTCCGTTACGTGAGTTGTGCACTGTCACGCCCGTTCTTGCCCGGAATTCGGGAATGCTTTCACGCTCACGAGGGTTGAGTCGGGTAGGCTCAAGTCGTTTGACAAAGACGACACGCATCCATAGGTTGAGTCCAACAGACTCAACTTTGACTACAAGGACGTACTCATGGCACGTGCGGTAGGTATCGACCTTGGGACGACCAACTCCGTCGTCTCGATCCTCGAGGGCGGTGAGCCCACTGTCATCGCCAACGCGCAGGGCTCGCGGACCACGCCGTCCGTGGTCGCCTTCGCGAAGAACGGCGAGGTCCTGGTCGGTGAGGTCGCCAAGCGGCAGGCCGTCACCAACGTGGACCGGACGATCCGCTCCGTCAAGCGGGAGATGGGCACCAACTGGTCCCAGGAGATCGACGGCAAGAAGTTCTCCCCGCAGCAGATCAGCGCGTTCGTGCTGCAGAAGCTGAAGCAGGACGCGGAGGCCTACCTCGGTGAGAAGATCACCGACGCGGTGGTCACCGTCCCCGCCTACTTCAACGACGCCCAGCGCCAGGCCACCAAGGAGGCCGGCACGGTCGCGGGGCTCAACGTGCTGCGCATCATCAACGAGCCGACCGCGGCGGCGCTCGCCTACGGGCTCGACAAGGAGCAGGACCAGACGATCCTGGTCTTCGACCTCGGCGGCGGCACCTTCGACGTGTCCCTGCTCGACGTCGGCCAGGAGGACGGCCACGGCTTCGTCGAGGTCAAGGCCACCTCCGGTGACAACCACCTGGGCGGCGACGACTGGGACCAGCGCGTCGTCGACGAGCTCGTCAAGCGCTTCCAGAACGCCCACGGCGTCGACCTGGCCAAGGACAAGATGGCGCTCCAGCGCCTGCGCGAGGCGGCCGAGAAGGCCAAGATCGAGCTGTCCAGCCAGTCCGAGACCAACATCAACCTGCCCTACATCACGGCCTCGTCCGAGGGCCCGCTGCACCTCGACGAGAAGCTGACCCGCTCCGAGTTCCAGCGGCTCACCGCCGACCTGCTCGAGCGCACCAAGGGCCCGTTCCACCAGGTCATCAAGGACGCCGGCATCAAGGTCTCCGACATCGCCCACGTGGTGCTCGTCGGCGGCTCGACCCGCATGCCCGCCGTCTCCGAGCTCGTCAAGGAGCTGACCGGCGGCAAGGAGCCCAACAAGGGCGTCAACCCCGACGAGGTCGTGGCCATCGGCGCCGCGCTCCAGGCCGGTGTGCTCAAGGGTGAGGTCAAGGACGTCCTGCTGCTCGACGTGACCCCGCTGTCGCTGGGCATCGAGACCAAGGGCGGCATCTTCACCAAGATCATCGAGCGCAACACGACGATCCCGACCAAGCGCTCCGAGGTCTTCACCACGGCCGAGGACAACCAGCCGTCGGTGCAGATCCAGGTCTACCAGGGCGAGCGCGAGATCGCGTCCTACAACAAGAAGCTGGCCACGTTCGAGCTGACCGGCATCGCGCCGGCGCCGCGCGGCATCCCGCAGATCGAGGTCACCTTCGACATCGACGCCAACGGCATCGTCAACGTCTCCGCCAAGGACCTGGGCACGGGCAAGGAGCAGACGATGACGATCACCGGCGGCTCCGCGCTGCCGAAGGACGACATCGAGCGGATGATGCGCGAGGCCGAGTCGTACGCCGAGGAGGACAAGAAGCGCCGCGAGGAGGCCGAGGTCCGCAACAACGCGGACGGTCTGGCCTACCAGACGGAGAAGTTCCTCCGCGAAAACGACGACAAGGTCCCCGGCGAGATCAAGACCGAGGTCAACGACGCCCTGGCTGAGCTGAAGAAGGCTCTGGAGGGCACCGACACCGACGTCATCCGCACCTCGGCCGAGAAGCTCGCCACCGTCAGCCAGAAGATGGGTTCGGCGATCTACGCTCAGAGTCAGGGTCAGCAGGCCGGTCCCGAGGGCGCTCCGCAGGACGCCACCGCCGGCCAGGGTGACCAGAAGGCCGACGACGACGTGGTCGAGGCCGAGATCGTCGACGACGACCAGCCGAAGAAGGACCAGTGATGCCAGCGCGTGAAAACGGGCACGAGGAGCCGGTGATCCGCGACAACCGCAAGATCGACCCGGAGACGGGCCAGGTTCGACAGGCGCCCGCGGCGCCACAGGAGGTGCCGGGCGACGTGCTGGAGCCGCAGGATGGCGAGCTGGCGGCCCAGCTCGCCGAGCGGACCGCCGACCTGCAGCGACTTCAGGCGGAATACACCAACTACCGCCGCAGGGTCGAGCGCGACCGGGTCGCGGTCCGCGAGCAGGCCGTCGCGGGGGCCCTGTCGGAGCTCCTTCCCGTCCTCGACGACATCGGCCGGGCCCGCGACCACGGCGAGCTGACCGGCGGCTTCGCGAAGGTGGCGGAGTCGCTGGAGTCGGCGCTCACCAAGCTGGGCCTCAGCTCCTTCGGGCAGAAGGGCGACCCGTTCGACCCGACGATCCACGAGGCGCTGATGCACAGCTACTCGACCGAGGTGAGCGAGCCGACCGCCGTCGAGGTGCTGCAGCTCGGATACCGCATCGGCGACAGGGTGCTGCGCCCGGCGCGGGTGGCCGTCGCCGAACCCGAGGACGCTCCAGCCGCGTCCAATGACGACGACAACTGATCACAAAGACGAAGGGCCGTAGATGAGCACCAAGGACTACCTGGAAAAGGACTACTACGCCGTCCTTGGTGTGCCCAAGACCGCCACCGCCGACGAGATCAAGAAGGCGTACCGCAAGCTGGCCAGGCAGTATCACCCCGACACCAACCAGGGCGACGCGACCAAGGAGACCAAGTTCAAGGAGGTCTCCGAGGCTTACGACGTCCTGTCCGACACCAAGCGGCGCAAGGAGTACGACGAGGCGCGCACGCTGTTCGGGTCAGGGGTGGGCGGCCAGCGGCCTGGCGGTGGCGGTTTCCCGTTCGACTTCGGCGACCTGTTCGGCGGCACCGCCCAGCAGGGCGGCGCCCAGGGCGGGGGTGCGGGCGAGCGGCTCGGCGACCTGTTCGGCGGGCTGTTCAACCGGGGCGGGGCGACCCGCACCACGACCACGTCCAGGCCGCGGCGTGGCCAGGACGTCGAGTCCGAGGTCACGCTGACCTTCACGGAAGCGGTCGACGGCACCACCGTGTCCCTCAGGCTGACCAGCTCCGCCGCCTGCACCTCGTGCAGCGGCACCGGCGCCAAGGCGGGCACGACCCCCAGGGTCTGCCCCACCTGTGAGGGCACCGGCGCGGCCAGCCGCAACCTGGGCAACTTCGCCTTCTCCGAGCCCTGCCGCGACTGCAAGGGGCGCGGGCTGATCGTGGACGTCCCCTGCCCCGTGTGCGAGGGCAGCGGCCGAGCCAAGAGCACCCGCACCATCCAGGCGCGCATTCCCGCAGGGGTGGCCGACGGCCAGCGGGTCAGGCTCAAGGGGAAGGGGGCGCCGGGCGAGAACGGCGGCCCGGCGGGCGACCTCTACATCCTGACGCACGTCAAGCCGCACGCCGTGTTCGGCAGGTCGGGCGACAACCTGACGATCACCGTGCCGGTGACGTTCTCGGAGGCCGCCCTGGGCGCCGAGATCAAGGTCCCGACACTCAAGGGGATGCCGGTCACGCTGCGCATTCCCGCGGGCACACCCAACGGGCGCACGTTCCGCGTGCGCGGCAGGGGCGTCACCCGCAAGGACGGAACGAAGGGCGACCTGCTCGCCAGCGTCGAGGTGGTCGTGCCGAAGACGCTCGACGACAAGTCGCGCGAGCTGCTCAACGAGTTCAACACCGCGGTCGCGAGTGAGGACCCGCGCGCTGAGCTCATTCAGCGAGCCAGAAGCGAGTAAGCCGATGGACGCCAACTACTTCGACCTTTCCGATGACACCCCTGTCTATGTGATCTCGGTGGCCGCGCAGCTCTCCGGACTGCACCCGCAGACCCTGCGCCAGTACGACCGCCTCGGGCTGGTCAGTCCCGGGCGCACCGCCGGGCGCGGCCGCCTCTACTCGACACGCGACATCATCCAGCTCCGCGAGGTGCAGCGGCTCTCCCAGGAGGAGGGCATCAACCTCGCGGGCATCAAGCGGATTCTCGAGCTCGAGAACGAAGCTCTGCGGCTGCGTGAGGAGGTCGTCCGCCTGCGCGCCGAGATGCGCATGGTCAGAGCGCTGATCCGCTACGAGCTGCCACCGGGGGCCTAGAAAGATGGACTACAAGCTCACCCAGAAGAGCCAGGAAGCTCTCTCGGGTGCCATGCGGCGCGCCGCCGCGGAGGGCAACCCGGAGATCTCCCCCGCTCACTTGCTGACCACGCTGCTCTCCCAGACGGGCGGCACCGCCGTGCCGCTGCTCGAAGCCGTGGGCGCCGACTGGCGCACGCTGCGGGCCCGCACGGAGGAGCAGCTCGCGACGCTGCCGAAGGCGCAGGGCTCGACGGTGGGGGCGCCGTCCAGCTCGCGCCAGCTGCTGACCGTGCTCAACACCGCGGCCCAGCACGCCAACCGCCTCGAAGACCTCTACGTCTCGACCGAGCACCTGCTGGTCGGCCTGGCCGCCGACGGGGGCCAGTCGGCCGAGCTGCTCAGGTCGCAGGGCGCGACGCCGCAGGCGCTGCTCGACGCGTTCGAGAAAGTACGCGGCAACGCGCGGGTCACCAGCGAGACCCCTGAGGACACCTACCAGGCGCTGGAGAAGTACGGCGTCGACCTCACCGAGCGGGCCC
This sequence comes from Nonomuraea sp. NPDC048892, assembly GCF_040649735.1. Taxonomy (NCBI): domain Bacteria; kingdom Bacillati; phylum Actinomycetota; class Actinomycetes; order Streptosporangiales; family Streptosporangiaceae; genus Nonomuraea; species Nonomuraea sp. NPDC048892. The sequence goes on from NZ_JBEZFZ010000006.1 coordinate 477,778, forward strand.
GCGGCGGCAAGCTCGACCCGGTCATCGGCCGCGACTCCGAGATCCGCCGCGTGGTCCAGGTCCTCAGCCGCCGCACCAAGAACAACCCGGTGCTCATCGGAGAGCCGGGCGTCGGCAAGACCGCCGTCGTCGAGGGCCTGGCCCAGCGCATCGTGGCCGGCGACGTGCCCGAGTCGCTGCGCAACAAGCGGCTGATCTCGCTCGACCTCGGCGCGATGGTCGCGGGCGCGAAATACCGCGGCGAGTTCGAAGAGCGGCTCAAGGCCGTGCTCTCGGAGATCAAGGAGAGCGACGGGCAGGTCGTCACGTTCATCGACGAGCTGCACACCGTCGTCGGAGCCGGGGCCGCCGAGGGCGCGATGGACGCCGGCAACATGCTCAAGCCCATGCTGGCCCGCGGCGAGCTGCGCATGATCGGCGCGACCACGCTCGACGAATACCGCGAGCGCATCGAGAAGGACCCCGCGCTGGAGCGCCGCTTCCAGCAGGTCTACGTCGGCGAGCCCACGGTCGAGGACACGATCGCGATCCTGCGCGGGCTCAAGGGCCGCTACGAGGCCCACCATCAGGTGCAGATCGCCGACAGCGCGCTCGTCGCCGCGGCGGCGCTGTCCGACCGCTACATCACCAGCAGGTTCCTCCCCGACAAGGCCATCGACCTGGTCGACGAGGCCGCCTCGCGGCTGCGCATGGAGATCGACTCCCGCCCGGTGGAGATCGACCAGCTCCAGCGCAACGTCGACCGGATGAAGATGGAGGAGCTGGCCCTGTCGAAGGAGACCGACGAGGCCTCCGTCCAGCGGCTTGAGCGGCTGCGCCAGGAGCTGGCCGACCGGCAGGAGGAGCTCAACGCCCTCGTCGGCCGCTGGGAACACGAGAAGGCCGGACTCAACAAGGTCGGCGAGCTGAAGAAGCAGCTCGACGAGGCGCGCGGCGAGGCCGAGCGGGCGCAGCGCGACGGCGACTTCGAGGCGGCCTCCCGGCTGATGTACGCCGAGGTGCCCCGGCTCGAACAGGCGCTCAAGGCGGCCTCCGAGGCCGCGCCGCCCGACAACGCCATGGTCAAGGAGGAGGTCGGGGCCGACGACATCGCCGAGGTGATCTCGTCGTGGACCGGCATCCCCGCAGGGCGGCTGCTTGAGGCTGAGACGAGCAAACTGCTGCGGATGGAGGAGGAGCTGGGCAAGCGCCTGATCGGGCAGCAGCGGGCCGTACAGGCCGTCTCCGACGCCGTACGCCGCAGCCGGGCCGGCATCGCCGACCCCGACCGCCCGACCGGGTCCTTCCTGTTCCTCGGCCCGACGGGCGTGGGCAAGACCGAGCTGGCCAAGGCGCTGGCGGAGTTCCTGTTCGACGACGAGCGGGCGATGACCCGCATCGACATGAGCGAATACTCCGAGAAGCACAGCGTGGCCAGGCTCGTCGGCGCGCCTCCCGGCTACGTCGGCTACGAGGAGGGCGGCCAGCTCACCGAGGCCGTCAGGCGGCGCCCGTACACCGTGGTGCTGCTCGACGAGGTCGAGAAGGCCCATCCCGAGGTGTTCGACATCCTGCTGCAGGTGCTCGACGACGGGCGGCTGACCGACGGCCAGGGGCGCACGGTCGACTTCCGCAACACGATCCTGATCCTGACCTCCAACATCGGCTCGCAGTTCCTCGTCGATCCCAAGCTGGAGAACGGCGCGAAGCGCGACGCGGTCATGGGGGCGGTGCGCGGCTCGTTCAAGCCGGAGTTCCTCAACCGGCTCGACGACGTGATCCTCTTCGACGCGCTCGGCACCGAGGAGCTGGCGCAGATCGTCGACCTGCAGGTCGAGCGGCTGGCGCAGCGCCTGGCCGACCGGAGGCTGACGCTGGAGGTCACGCCGGCGGCCCGCGAGTGGCTGGCACTGACGGGCTACGACCCGATGTACGGCGCCCGCCCGCTGCGCCGCCTCGTCCAGTCCGCCATCGGCGACAAACTGGCCAGGGCCGTGCTGTCGGGCGAGGTCTCCGACGGTGACCACGTCCAGGTCGAGCTGGGCGACGACGAGCTGCTCATCCAGCGCGGGTCCTGAACGACCGGCGCGCTGTCGGGAACGGCCGCATCCGAGCCCGGGGATCCAGCAGATCTCCGGGCTCCGGCGTGTCATGGCAAGGTCATCGGCCCCCGGCTTCGGTAAGGTTCGCCCCACTCTTCGGACAAGCCGCCGCTCCCCGGCCGCACGGGTGACTACGTTCAGCGAGATCACCGAAGTCGATCAGGGAGACGTGCAGGTGTCATTCCAGAGAACGCGGAGCATGATCGCGGTGGCCGCTCTGTCCACGGGCGTCATCTGGCTGGTCGCCGGTCCCGCCACGGCCGCGAGCTGCCAGGGCGGCGAGCCCGCGCTGCTGTCGCCTCGCTCGGTCGCCACGTACTGCGACGAGCACACGAAGCTGCGCGTGAACGACAACGGCTCGGGCAGCAGCCGGATGGTCGCGTCGGAGAGCAACAAGCTGGCCATGGCGGCCGGGGAGCTGGCCAGGCGGCTCGGCCTGACCGGCCTCGCGACGGGCCGGGCCGTGCTGGGCTCGGCCGACCTGGGCGGGACGGCCGCCACCTGGGGCATGCCGTCGCTGACCTCGGCCTCGCCGGCGATCCCCGTGATGCCGGGGCCGATGTCGATGAAGGACCTCTCGACGACGGCGGGCGTGCCCGCCCTGCCGGCGCTGCCCGAGCTGCCGTCACTGCCCGAGCTGCCCTCGCTGGCGCGCACCCCGCTGGAGGGCGACGCGCGCGCCCAGGCTCCGCACCACAACTCGGTCGGGGGCACCGGGATCCAGTCGCCGACAGACCTGCAGCAGCCGGTACGCGAGATCGGCGAGGACGTCATCGGCGTGCTGCTGCCCAAGGCCGTGCAGAGCGTCGAGGGCACCTCGATGCTGCCCGGCGGCGAGACCGCACTGACCGGCTTCACCGGCCTCAAGCAGACCCTCGGCCTGTGACCGCGCCTATGACCGGGCCTGTGAGTGGGCCCGTGACCGGTTGCTCCGGGCGATGAGCCATCCGTCCGGGCGCGGATCGTGCCTGTCGCGCCCGGACCTCCCCACAGCGGAGGGGCCGCGGTCAGCCGCCGCGGCCCCTCCCACCAACCGCACGCGCGTACGCGGGCATGGTGAAGTCAGCCGTGCCGGAGACGGATGCTCCGGCGGGGGCCTGAGCCGTCAGGAGACGAGCTCGTCGAGCTCGTCCTCGGGCAGCCCCAGGTCGACCCTGATCCGGTAGCGGGTGCGCAGCAGCGCCACCTGCTCAGGATCATTCTCCTCGCACCGCAGGGCGGCCTGGGTGGCCCATTCGAGCCCCCCTCGCAGGTCACCGTAGGCGACGAGGGTCTCGGCGATCGTATGGGCGGTCGCCGTGGAGACGTCGCCCTCCTTGCGGATGGTCTCGATGACCTCCCTGGCCTCGTCCGGCCGGTCCAGCTCGAAGAGCGTGTCGGCGATGCCGGCACGCGGATCGAACCCAGCCTCGCCGCCGTCCTCGACCGCGCGCTGGAAACACTCCATCGCGCGGGCGGGCTGGCCCGCCGCTCGCCACTCCTCGGCGGCGAGGACCAGGATGGATGCCCTCGAAACGTCTCCGGAGGAGTAGTCGAGCGCCACGTCGTACAGCCGACTGGCCAAGGAACTGTGGTCGTCGGCCAGCAGGGCCTGCTCAAGCAGACGATCAAGGTGCTCACGGGTCACATGCGCCACAACGCCGAGACTACCGACCCTGGTTGGCCTTTGCCCGGTCAATCCGCATCGCCGGTCACGTGCAAATTCGGTAACGACTTGTCCATTCCTGGTCACGGAATGCCTATCAGCGCAGGTCATCGGGCATATAGGAGTCCTCAGCCGCCATGCGAGCGGAGGGACTGTGATGGGCATGTCCAAGCAGATGACCTTCACGCTGGCCTGTGCCGTCGTTCTGTCGGCCCTCGGCCCAGGCGTCGCCGGCTATCTGTCGGCCCGCCTGGAGGCGATCGAGGCCGCGGAGAGCAACCTGCGGGCGCTGGAGGCCAGGCTGAACGTGCGCGAGGCCAGGGACGCGAGACCGGCCTCCTATCGAGCTCCGTGCGTACGCACACCGGGTGAGGAACAGACCCCCACCACCGAACAAGGCGAACGCTGGCTCCACGACGTGCCCGGCTGGCTGGCCGGCCCGTCACGGGATCTCAGCGACGCCGTCCGCAGCGGCCGCAACTGACCCGGCCTGACCCGTACGGCAGGCCGGGTCTCCAGCACGAGGCGCAAAGGCGCAGGACGCGCGACCCCGAGGACGCGCGGCTCGGCGGTGTCAGAGCGGCTCGGCGGTCCTGCTGCGGCTCGGCGGTGCTAGAGCGGTGACCAGGAGCGGAGCCGGCGGCCCAGGAAGCTCCTGATGAGCTGCTTGGCCGCCTCGACGAGCTCGGGCTCACCCCCGGGATCGTGCCGGAAGGCCAGCTTGAGCACGGCGTCCCCCGCCTCGACCGCCACCAGCACGGCCAGGTCGAGTTCGGCGCTGTCGGCCAGCCCGAACTCCTTCAGGCACAGCCCGCGCAGCCGCCCCGCGATCACCGCGTTGTTGTCGGAGTCGGAGTCGAGCAGATTGAGGTCGACGGCGTCGCCGAAGCGCAGGCTCCGGAAGCCGGGGACCGTCCTGTGCATGTCGACGTAGATGTCGATGATCGCGTCGACGGCCTCCCACCAGCCGCGGTAGTCCTCCTCCAGGAAGGTGCGATCGACTCTGCGGACGAACTCCTCGACGTTGCGCCGGGTGAGCTCCTGGGTGATGGCCCGCTTGTCGGGGAAGAACTGGTAGACGGATCCGATCGCCACGCCCGCCCGTTCGGCGATGCGGGTGGTGGACAGGGCTTCGTACCCGATCTCGTCGAGCAGTTCGGCGCAGGCGTCGAGCATGCGCTCGACACGTCGTGCGCTGCGGCGCTGTGCGGGCTGCCGCCTGAGGGCTTGGGGTTGGACGCACTCATCATCCATTTGCGGCGAAGACACGGATTCATCTTCTCCTGTATGAGCGATCGTTACCCATGATTTCCCGATTCTCCGCGACAGCGCTCAATCGGGCAACGCCCCGCATCGTACGAGGTGAAACCCGTGACAGGACATATCCGATTTTTCCCTCCAGGTTCACTGGCACCACAGCTTCATTTCTGTGCACCGCCCGGAGAATGTGCGCGGCCACCCGCTCGGGCGGATACCCGCGCCGCGCCAGCCCTCTGACGGCCGCCTCGCGCATGCTCTCCGTCGGGTACGCGGCGTTGCGCGCGATGGCCGTCGACACGAAACCGGGACAGATGGCGCTCACCCCGATGCCCTGGTCCGCCAGCTCGGCCCTGAGGCAGTCGCTGAGCATCTTCACGGCGGCCTTCGAGGCCGAGTACGCGGGCAGCAGCCTGGACGGCGCGAACGCGGCCAGGGAGGCGACGTTGACGATGTGGCCGCCCTGGCCGCGCTCGGCCATGGCGGCGCCGAAGAGCCGGCAGCCGTGGACCACGCCCCAGAGATTGACGTCGATCGTCCTGCGCCAGTCGTCCAGACTGTGATCGAAGAACCGCTTGGCGACCGCGATCCCGGCATTGTTCACCACAATGTCCGGCACTCCATATTCGGAGATGATATTTCGCGAGAAGTTCTCCATCTGATCGGCATTCGCCACATCGACCCGTACCGCGTATGCCGTTCCCCCGAGATCCCGGCCAATGGCATCGACGGCCTGTTTCGCCGCGTCAAGGTCGATATCCGCACACACCACCTCGGCTCCGTGAGCCGCGAACGCCCGCGCGGTCGCCAGCCCGATCCCGGACCCGGCGCCGGTCACGACCACCAGCCGCCCGCCGAACGCCCCGCGCGCCCGCGCCCGGCCCAGCTCCCGCCCGGCCGGCGCGCCCTCGACGTGCTCGACGAACTCGCCGATCATCCCGGCGACGGTCTCGGGGTGGCTGCGCTGCACCCAGTGCCCGGCCACGATCTTCCGCCGCCACAGCTCAGGAGCCCACCGCCCGGCCACCGCTGTCAGCGCCGGGGTGACGAACGGGTCGCGCGTGGGCTCGATCAGCTGCACCGGCACGCCGGGCAGGCGCGGATCGAGCCCGGGATCGCCGAGCGTGTCCGGCATGTTCCGCCGGTAGAGCCAGAGCCCGTTGCGCCCGTCCGCCGCCATGGTGTCCGCAGGATGCCCGGGCCGCGGCGTGACGCCCTCGCCGCGCCGCAGCGTACGGGAGACGAGCCGGGGCATGATCGAGCGCCAGGCCAGTTCGGGCAGCACCGGGAGCAGGAACGCGCCGATGTACCAGGACCGCAGCCGCTGCGCGGCGACGTCGCGGCGCCGCCCGTTCCGGAAGAAGTCCCCCGCCTGCCGCAGCCCCGGCCCGCCGAGGCTGGTGAACGAGGCCAGCCGGCCGCCGATCCCCTCCCTGCCGATCCCCTCCCTCCCGAGCGCCTCCCAGCCCTGCAGCGAGCCCCAGTCGTGCCCGACGAGGTGTACCCGGGGGACGTCCAGGGAGTCGATCACCGCGCCGAGGTCGGCGATCAGGCGGTCGAAGCCGTAGTCGCGGCGGTCGTGGGGCGGTGACGACGCGCCCGCGCCGCGCACGTCGTACCGCACCACGCGGAAGCGGTCGCGCAAGAGCGCGGCCACCTCGTCCCAGACGCGGTGCGTGTCGGGATATCCGTGCAGGAGCAGCACGACCGGTTTGCCGGGGTCGCCCTCCTCGTACACCGCCAGCCGTACGTCACCGGACTTGACCCACCGCATCGCGACCTCCTATTGGACGCCCTGTCCAGCAGGGCTGACCGCAGGATAGATCGATCACGTTCACGCGGCCAGCCCCGCACGACCGCGCCCTCAGGGTCGCACGGTCACCCCACAGCCCCCAGGTCAGGGACGTGCGGCCAGTCCCGCACAGCCGCGCAGTTCCTTCCAGTCCGCCACGGCCTCGGTCTTGGCGGAGCCCGTCATCGGGATCGGGATGCCGCCCTGGATGGTGGCCGGCGTCCACGTGTCCTTGAGGATCTTCCGACCGTTGATCGTCAGCGTCAGCACCCCGGTCCTGCCGGTGGTGGCCGGGTTGGAGTTGTAGAAGACGAAGTTGCCCATGCCGTAGCTGACGTAGGCGTCCTCGAGGTAGCCGGAGCCCAGCAGAATGTGCGCGTGCCCGCCGACCACCACGTCGGCCCCCGCCTTGACCAGCTTGGGAGCCAGCGACAGCTGCGCCTCGTTGGGGCACTTCTGCAGCTCGGTGCCCCAGTGCAGGTGGACGATCACGGTGTCGGAGCTCTTGCGCGCCTGGCGTACCGCTTTCAGCAGGGCCGTCTCGTCCTTGGCCGAGGCCAGCCCGCCCTTGTCCGCCGTGGCCGTCCACGCCTGGATGAACTCGGCGTCCATCACCTGGGTGGCGCCGATGATCGCGACGCGGTTGCCGTTCACGGTCGTCCGCCACGGCCGGTACGCCTGCGCCGCGTCCTTCCCGATCCCCACCACCGGGAACTTGCTGCGCTTGATCGCCGCCAGCGAGTCGGCCAGGCCGGTCTCCATGTAGTCCATGCCGTGGTTGTTCGCCATGGAGGCGACGTCCACCCCGGCGGCCTTGAGCGCGGTGAACGCGCTGGCCGGCGCCCTGAACGTGAACTGCTTGCCCGGCGCCGGCGTCCCTCCGGTGGCGACGGCCGTCTCCAGGTTGACCATCGATAAGTCGGCCTCGCGCAGCACACCGGCGATCGGTCCGAGCGTGGTGCGCGGGTTGCTCAGTCGTCCGCGCAGCATCCCCTCGAAGTGCACGTCCCCGCCGAACGCGATCGTGTACGGCCGGCGCTGCGGCGTCGGCTTCTTCGACTTCGTTTTCGACGGCGTGGCGGTCGCCGGCTGCTCGACCTGCTTGCGCAGCTGCTCCCGTTCCGGCACGGACGAGCACGCGGCCAGCGGCACCAGGACGGCGGCGACCACCGGGAGGACACGGGGGAGTCTCATCTGCGGCACTTCCGCTCGAATTCTGACTTTCAGGGATCGAGCATGCCATGCAGGGCGTATTACCGCGTAGCCCCCCTGAGCTTTGCCATCACCTCACGGGTGTCGTCGTCCATGGGCGTGTAGACCACCAGCCGGGTCTCGAGCGCGGCCATGAGGTTGGTCGTGCTGAAGCGCAGAATCCCGTGCTCGACGTGCTTGAACGCCTTCACCCTCGGCCCCGGCTCGGCCACCTCCTGCCTGGCCCAGAGCCGGGCGAACTCGGCGCTCTCCGAGCTGAGCCGGCGCAGGAAGTCCTGCCAGCAGGGGTCGTCGGCATGCCGGCTGTAGGCGCTTCTGAAGACGGCCACGGCACGGCCCAGCTCCTGGTCCCGGTCGAGCAGGGCCGTGGTGGGCGAGGGGTTGAGGCAGGACTGCCAGAGCGAGTTCCGCTCCCCGTCGGGGGCGTTCACGATCTCGGGGAACAGCGCCGCGTAGGCGTCGTTCCAGGCCAGGGCGTCGCACCTGCTGTTGGTCACGCACGCGGCCAGGTCGCCGAGCTGGTCGAGGATCACCCGCAGCTCGGGCGCCACCTGGGCGGAGTCGGCGGGGACCGGCTCGGCGGGCCGCCCGGCCAGCCGGTAGAGGTGGTGGCGCTCGGCGCTGTCGAGCCTGAGCGTGCGCGCGACCGCGTCGAGCACCTGGCTGCTGGCGTTGATCGGCCGACCCTGCTCCAGCCACGTGTACCAGGTCACGCCGACGCCGGCCAGCTGGGCCACCTCTTCGCGGCGCAGGCCCGGGGTGCGCCGGCGCGGGCCGGGCGCGAGGTCGACCATCTCCGGCGTGATCCGTTCCCGGCGAGAACGCAGGAACGCGGACAGGTCGGCACGTCTCTCATCTGCCACCGTCATTCCTCCACTATGGGGTGACACGGCGACACTTAGCCAGTTATCCCCAGTACCAGTATAAATGGGCTCTCGTTACTGGTACTGGATCGGCGGCAGACTCATCCGCATGTCGCAAACCGCCGCTTTCTCCGCTCCTGCGCACACAAAGGCGCAGGAGACTCCCAAGGCCAGCGGCCTGCTGCTGACGATCATCCTCGTCGGGCAGTTCCTGGCCGTGCTGAACGTCAACATCGTCAACGTGGCCACCCCGACCATCGAGTCCGACCTGCACTCGTCCGGCGCGGGGCTGCAGATGATCATCGCCGGTTACACCATTGTCTACGCCGTCCTCCTGATCACCGGCGCCAGGGTGGGAGACCTGTTCGGCTACCGCCGGGCGTTCCTCGGCGGCCTTGCGGTCTTCACGCTCACCACGCTCGCCGCGGGCCTGGCGCCCTCGACCGAGTGGCTGGTGGGCAGCCGGCTGCTGCAGGGCGCCGGGGCCGCGATGATGGTGCCGCAGGTGCTGACGCTGCTCCAGCGCAACTATCACGGCGCGGCCAGGGGCCGGGCGATGGGCCTGTGGTCTCTGATGATCAGTGGCGGCATCGTGGTGGGCCAGGCGCTGGGCGGGATCCTGCTGGGCGTCGGCCTGGGCTGGCGGCTCGTGTTCCTGGTGCTGGTGCCGGTCTCGGCGCTGCTGCTGGTGGCCGGGATCCGGGTGCTGCCCACCGACACCGGCGGCGGCAGGACCGGCCTCGACCCGTGGGGGCTGGCCACGCTGTCCGCGGCCGTGCTGCTGTTCGTGGTGCCGCTCGTGCTCGGGCGGGATCTGGGCTGGCCCGTCTGGGGCTGGATCTCGATGGCGCTGAGCGTGGCCGCCTTCTTCGCGTTCGTCCGCGTCGAGCGGTGGGTCACCGCGAGCGGCGGCCGTCCGCTGGTGGACGCCCGCGTCCTGCGCGCGCCCGGCATGCGGCCGGGGCTGGCGGTGCTGCTGTTCGGCCCGGCCACGTGGGGGGCGTTCCTGTTCACCTCGGCGCTGCACCTGCAAGGCGACCTGCACATGACGCCGCTGGCCTCCGGCATGATGCTGGTGCCGTGCGCGCTGGCGTTCGGCCTGGTCGGACTGGCCTGGCCGCGCCTGCCGCAGCGGCTGCAGCGCTCGCTCGTCCCCGTCGGCTACCTGGTGGCCGCGCCGGCCTATCTCGGGCTCGGCCTCGCCGCCGGGGGCGGGGTCCCGTACGCGGTCATGAGCGCGCTCATCGGAGCGGGCCTCGGCGTGCAGATCGCGGTGACCACCATGGTGACCGAGCAGGTGGACCGGGCGTACGCGGCCGACGCCAGCGGCGCGCTGCTCACGGTGATGCAGCTGGGCCAGGTCATCGGCGTCTCCACGGTGGGCACGCTGTTCATGGCCCTGGAGTCCGCGTCCGTGGCGGCCGCGCTGCCGACCGCGGCCGCGATGGCGGGGCTGGCCGCCCTGGCCGGGCTGAGCGCGATCTTGCTGGTGCGGCGGCGCACTCCAGCCCTGGCCTGATTTGGATCACTCACTTATTTGAATGCTTCAAGTTAAGGGGGTAGCTTGACGTGACGGAGACCGTCCCCCGCGCCGCCGGTCGTACGCGACGGTTCGCGGGAGACAGGTCGCACCAGCGGCAACGCCGACCCGGAGGAGCGTGATCATGACGAACAGGCCCATCACCACCGACGACGCGGGCATCCCCGCACCGAGCGACGAGCACTCGCTCTCCGTCGGCCCAAACGGGCCCCTGCTCATGCAGGATCACCATCTGATCCAGAAGATGGCCCACTTCAACCGGGAACGCGTCCCCGAGCGGGTCGTGCACGCCAAGGGCGGCGGCGCCCACGGCCTCCTGCAGATCACCGAGGACGTCAGCCAGTTCACCAAGGCCAAGCTCTTCCAGAAGGGCGCCCAGACCCCGCTCTTCCTGCGCTTCTCCACCGTCGCCGGCGAGCTCGGCAGCCCCGACACGGCGCGTGACCCGCGCGGCTTCGCGATCAAGTTCTACACCGAGGACGGCAACTACGACCTCGTCGGCAACAACACGCCGATCTTCTTCATCCGCGACCCGTCGAAGTTCTCCGACTTCATCCACAGCCAGAAGCGCCGCGCCGACAACCACCTGCGCGACAACAACATGCAGTGGGACTTCTGGACGCTGTCGCCCGAGTCGGCGCACCAGGTCTCGTTCCTCATGACCGACCGCGGCATCCCGGCCTCCTGGCGGCACATGCACGGCTTCGGCTCGCACACGTTCCTCTGGTACAACGCGGCCGGCGAGCGGTTCTGGGTCAAATACCACTTCAAGACCGAGCAGGGCATCAGGAACTACACGGCCGACGAGGCCGCCGCGCTGCTCGCCGACCCCGACCACCACGTCCGCGACCTGCACACGGCCATCGCCAAGGGCGACCACCCGTCGTGGACGGTCAACGTGCAGATCATGCCGTTCGAGGCCGCGGCCGACTACCGGTTCAACCCGTTCGACCTGACCAAGGTGTGGCCGCACGGCGACTACCCCGAGCTCACCATCGGCCGGCTCACGCTGACCAAGAACCCGGTGAACTACTTCGCCGAGGTCGAGCAGGCGGGCTTCGAGCCGTCGAACCTGGTGCCCGGCATCGGCGCCTCCCCCGACAAGATGCTCCAGGGCCGGCTCTTCTCCTACCCGGACGCCCACCGCTACCGGATCGGGCCCAACTACCTGCAACTGCCCATCAACCAGCCGCGCAGCCCCGTCAACTCCTACAACTTCGACGGGCCGATGACCTTCACGAACCCCCAGGACCCGGTGTACGCCCCCAACTCCGCGGGCGGCCCCACCGCCGACCCGTCCCTGTACGAGGGCGAGCGCTACCACGTCACGGGCGAGATTGTACGCTCGGCGTACCGCAGGCACGCGGAGGACGACGACTTCGTGCAGCCGCGCGCGCTCTGGGAGAACGTCCTGTCCGAAGGGGACCGCGCCAACATGGTGCGCAACATCGTCGGCCACGCCTCAGCCCCTGAGGTGACGTCCGCGATGAAACTGCGCGTCGCGGACTACTGGACCAACATCCACAAGGACCTCGGCGCCCGCGTCCGCAAGGGCCTCGGCCTGAACTGAGCCGAGAATCCGACCGTCCCGGCTTTCTTCGCCACGGCCACGTCATAAAAGATTTCCCGTGGCGGGCCTGAGAAGGGCCATTTCCGCGCCCTGATGAATCGCCGACGAAAAGGCCGTTCGCTCGATGGCCATATCGCTGGACCCGAGAACGATTGTCGAGACGAGGCATGGGGGCACCCGGATGTGGCGGACCGGGCCTGTGGCGTTCTCAAGGAAGATCACTTGAGTTGCGCGCACAGATCATCGGTGCCACGATATGCGGGTTTCTGCGGCACGCCGGACGGCGTGTCCCCAACGACAGAGGCGCACCCCAGGCCTCTTACAGGACGGCTCTGGACGGTTGTGCCAGCAACACGCCAGAGCCGTTCGTCATGCGCGCGCGACCAGTGTGGCCAGGTCGAACTCGTTGTCCATGACGCCGGCTACGAAGGCGGTCCACTCGGCGGGCGTGAACACGAGGACGGGTCCGTCCTCCTGCTTGCTGTCACGCAGCGCGACGTTGCCGTCCGCCAGCGGAGCGACCTCTACGCACGCCGTGGCGCCGTTGCAGTAGCTGGCCTTGCGCCAGGCCGCCTTCGTGATGTCGTTGTGCATTGTCTCCCCAAAGGGTGCAGAGGCTTCGTTGCCTCTTTGTTGAGGTAGCTTGTCAACGCCGCCAGAGCATGGCCTTACGCTGGATGAGAACACGCGACTCGTCCACGTCCAGGGCCTCCGACCTGATGTGGTCGAAAGCCAACTCGTAGCCGGCCACCCGCTCCAGGTCGTCGACAAAATGAGCAGTGTACAGCTGTTCCAAATACACGACATCATCGAATGCCGTGAACTTGAGATGAATAAACGCACCGGTGTTGACCGGATGTAGTGCGTCCAACGGCAGGACGTGCACGCTGACATGCGGCAGCAGGGATATCTCCAGGAGATGCTCCATCTGCTCTCGCATGACCGCAGGCTCTCCGAACCGGCGCATCAGCGCCGCCTCGTCGAGCACCACGCTCATCCGACAGGGATCGCTCCTGTGCAGGACGCGTTTCTGCCGGTCGAGTCGGGCCTCCACCCTGCTGCGGACACCGCTGTGCGTGATGCGCGCGATGCCGCGGGTGGCCAGGATGACCTCTCGCGCGTAGTCCTCGGTCTGCAGGAGGCCGGGCACAGCCTGGGGTTCCCAGTTGCGCTGATAGGTGGCCTCCGCCTCCAGCCCGAGGAATCTTGTGTACTCCTCAGGCAGGGAGTCTTCGTAATCTTCCCACCACCCCCGCTGCTCCGCATCACGCAACAGGCCAACGAGCTCGTCAAGTTTGTCACCGTCAACGCGGTAGAGCTTGGCCATGGCCTTGATGTCGTCGGCGCTGGGCATGGTCTTGGCCGCTTCGATGCGGCTGACTTTGCTGGCCGACCAGCCAAGATCCCTGGCCGCCCTGGCTCCGGTGAGCTTGCGCCGCTCGCGGAGGAAGCGGAGCTCCTGCCCCAGACGGAGTCGCCGTACTGTTGGACTGCCCTGCTGCGTTGGCACCGTCCACGCTCCTTCTCGGGAATGGAGGTGTAGCCGGAAGGGACCGTTTGGAGCCCGGCTTTCTGGGCCGTCTAGCCAATCTTACCCTGCAAGTTGCACGTACATTGCCGCACAGCCTTGCCAGAAGGCTTTCATGGGTAGAGCGTAGGAGCAAGACAAGCTCCGCTAAGTGGTCTACAACGGGCAAAGATCTCCCGAGTGGCCCCTGTGGCCGACACTTCTCCTGCAAGTTGCACGGCAAGCCGCAAGATTCTTAAATCTTCCCTTGCTCAAAGTATTGCAGCATCGACGACCTCGGGGGACGATCAGAGCCAGGAGGGAGCTCGACGTGGTGAGGAGGCCTGAGATGACGACACGGCCGCCCACACCGAGCCTTCCGCTTCCGCTGGCGAGCCCCCGCAGGGGCCGCCTCTCCGGCAACGTCGCCGTCCCGGATACGAAACTCCACCCCAGGGAGGCCACTTGCCGGAAGGATCGCGCATTCGCCTAGAAAACACCGCGCGAGTCCGCTCATTCGAGCAGCAAAAAAGCCGGGCCGAGGCTGACCACCGGTTCACCGCATATGGGCTGCCACCCTGCGGAAGAACCGGTCATCAGCCGTCGGACCGGCCAAGAAGCCACCTCTAAAATGCCGCGAAAGGGGTCTTCTATGTACTCACAAGGTACCAAGGGACTCAGCCGAATCAAGTCCTGGATCCAGGAACTCATGGCGCCGGCCGACTACCGAATCTGCGTCGAGCCCGACGAATTCGCATTCCGCAGGGGCTGGACCGTGACGAGGACCGGTTTCGGTTCCCGGCGCTACCGCGACCCGCGCTTCGACCAGCTCCGCCTCCCACGCAAGGTGACCGAGGAGGTGTCCTGACGATGCCGAGGAATCCGCGTAACCAGATCTTCCCCGCCAACGAGGACCTCCCGGCCGCCGGGGGCGGCGGGCCGCTGGTCAGGCTCTGGCGGGCCCGCGCCGAGCTGCTGCTGCTCGCCGGGCTGGCGCTGTTCACGCTGACGCTCGTGGGCGCCGCCCAGGAGGGTCGCTGGATGCCGTTCATCCTGCTGGCCGGCGCCGTCTCGGTGCCCGCCGCCACCAGGACGGGCCGCAACTGGATCACGGCCCACGTCTGGTGCGTCATCTCCCGGCACCGCCTGCACCGAGTCTGCCTGGAGACCACCATGCACACCAGGGCCGGTCGCATCCCGCTGGTGTTGTGGATCACGCCCACGGCCACCGGCGAGAAGGCCCTGGTGCTGGTCAGGGCCGGCATCAGCGCCGAGGAGTTCGAGGCCTACAGCGCCGAGATCGCCGCGGCCTGCTGGGCGCGCAGCGTCAACGTCTACCGGCACCGCACGCGGGCCCAGCTCCTGATCGTGGAGACCGTCCGGCGCGACGAGGTGCCGGGGGCGCTCTCCCCCGGCCTGGAGCGCCTGTACGGCCGCCGCGTCTGGATCTCCATGAGACCCGACCTCGAGGAGCCGCCCGATCTGCGCACCGAGCCGGCGCTTCCTCTGATGGGCCGATGAGACCCACCTGAGACCTGGGGAATCCGGGAAATTCCCCGGGGGGCGAAGCCCCGGAGACCGCGGGGGCTCCGGGGCTTCCCCATGGGCGGGGAGCGCGCGAAGATGAGTTCAGCTGGCGAACTCAGGAGTCGTGATGACCTCGACCGTCCACCGGACCTGCCCCCTGTGCGAGGCCGTCTGCGGCCTGACGCTCACTCTCGACGCGGGCGGGCACGTGACCAGCGTCAGGGGCGACAAGGACGACCCGTTCAGCAAGGGGTTCATCTGCCCCAAGGGAGCCAGTCTGGGGCGGCTGGACGAGGATCCCGACCGGTTGCGCAAGCCGCTGATCAGGGAGGGCGAGCTGTGGCGCGAGGTCGGCTGGGAGGAGGCGTTCGAGGCCGTCAGGGCGGGGCTGGACCGGGTCTCCGACCGCCGCTCCGTCGCCGTCTACCTGGGCAACCCCAGCGCCCACACCATGGCCGGCGCCCTGTACGGCGCGCCGCTGATCAAGTCGCTCGGCACCCGTAACGTCTTCTCCGCCAGCACCGCCGACCAGATGCCGAAGCACGTGGCCTGCGGGCTCATGTTCGGCCATCCGCTGGCCATCCCCGTGCCCGACCTCGACAGGACCGACTACCTGCTGATGCTGGGCGCCAACCCGCTGGAGTCCAACGGCTCCCTGTGCACCGCGCCCGACTTCCCCGGGCGGCTCAAGGCGCTGCGCGGGCGCGGGGGGCGGCTGGTCGTGGTCGATCCGCGCCGCACGCGTACGGCCGCGCTGGCCGACGAGCACCTGTTCGTCCGCCCGGGTACGGACGCCTACCTGCTGTTCGGCATCGTCCACACCCTGTTCGCCGAGGACCTGGCCAGGCCGCTCGCCGAGGTCAACGGGCTGGCCGAGGTACGCGAGGCGGCCAAGCACTTCCCGCCGGAGAGCGTGGCCCGGCGCACCGGGGTGCCCGCCGAGGTGATCGTGCGGCTGGCCAGGGAGCTGGCGGCGGCGCGTACGGCCGCCGTGTACGCCAGGATCGGCACCTGCACGACCGAGTTCGGCACGCTGGCCCAGTGGCTGGTGGACGTCGTCAACGTGCTGACCGGCAATCTGGACCGGCCGGGTGGCGCGATGTTCCCCAAGGCCGCCACCGAGATGCGCGCACGGCGCAGGCCGTACGGTGTCGGGCGGTGGAGCAGCCGGGTCAGGGAGTTGCCCGAGGCGAACGGTGAGCTGCCGGTGGCCACCCTCGCCGATGAGATCGAGACACCCGGTGAGGGGCAGATCAAGGTCCTGTTCACGGTGGCGGGCAATCCGGTGCTCTCCGCGCCCAACGGGGATCGGCTGGACGCGGCCTTCGGGCGGCTGGACTTCATGGTGAGCGTGGACCCGTACCTGAACGAGACCACGAAGCACGCGCACGTCATCCTGCCCCCGCCCCGCGTCCTGCAGTCGGGGCACTTCGACTTCGCGCTGCTCGGGTTCGCCGTGCGCAACTACGCGCGTTACTCGCCGCCGCTGCTGCCGCTGGACGAGCGGCCGTCGGAGGCGCAGATCCTGGCCAGGCTGGCCATGATCGCGTCGGGGCTGGAAGGGGACCTCGACGCGTTCGTCATCGACGACACGCTGCGAAAGGCCACGCAGACGCCCGGCTCGGGGGTCGAGGGGCGGGACGTGGCGGAGCTGCGGGAGCTGCTGGACGGCGAGTCGGGCGGCGAACGGCGGCTCGACCTCATGCTCAGGCTCGGCCCGTACGGCGAGTGGGCCGGCAAGGGTGACCTGTCGCTGCGCAAGCTGCTCGACAACCCGCACGGCGTGGACCTGGGCGCGCTGGAGCCGCGGCTCGGCGAGGTGCTCAGGACCGCCTCGGGGCTGATCGAGCTGGCCCCGCCGCAGCTCCTGGAGGACGTGGAACGGCTGCGCGGCCGGCTGGAGGAGGAGCCGCCGGAGATGGTCCTGATCGGCCGGCGCCACCTGCGCTCCAACAACAGCTGGATGCACAACGTGGGCCCGCTGGTCGGCGGCAGCAACACGTGCACGCTGCAGATCAACCCGGCCGACGCAGAACGGCTGGGACTGGCCGGGCAGGCCGTGGTGCGCTCGGCGAAGGGCCAGGTCACGGTGCCCGTGGAGCCCACCGACAGCATCATGCCCGGCGTGGTGAGCCTCCCCCACGGCTGGGGCCACGCGGGCAGCACGCAGAGCGTGGCGGCCGGGCACGCGGGCGTCAGCGCCAACGCGTTGACGGACGAAACCACCATTGACGTTCCAAGTGGTAACGCAGTGTTCAACGGAGTTCCGGTCACGATTTCACCAACCGGGGTGATCACCGCACAATAGGGTGTCGCGCGTGACTATCGCGCCAGAAGAGGACCGCCTGAACGCCCAGATCACCTTCGCCATCGAGATCGACAAGTTGAAGCGGGTCATCCGCCGCAACCATCTGATGGACGGCTCGCGGCGGGAGAACACCGCAGAGCACTCCTGGTACGTGGGCACGCTGGCGATGGTCCTCGGCGAGCATGCCCCACCCGGAACCGACCTGCAACGCGTCGTGGCCATGTTGTTGGTGCACGACCTGGTGGAGATCGACGCCGGTGACACCTTCATCTACGACTCCGTGGCGGTGGCCGCGCAGGCCGAGGCCGAGCGGGCCGCCGCCGACCGCATCTTCGGGCTGCTGCCGGCCGAGCAGGGCACGCGGATGCGTGAGCTGTGGGCCGAGTTCGAGGACAGGAAGACGCCGGAGGCGAGATTCGCCAAGGCGCTCGACCGTTTCGCCCCCATCCTGGCCAACCATCACAACGAGGGCGGCACGTGGCCACTGTTCAAGGTCACCGCCACACAGGTGAAGGAGAAGGTTCGGATCATCGAGGAGGGCTCGCCCTCGCTGGGCGCGTACGCCCTGGAGCTGGTCGAACTCTCCGTGGCCAGGGGGCACCTGCCCGAGTGACCCCCACAAGGCCGGGGTAGGGGACTTGTCGTGAAAGAGACAGTACGAGCGAGACGTCGGCAGTTGCGGGGTTTCGCCGGGCCGGTCGCCATCGCCGATCGGCTCGAGAAGTCGAAGGCCATGGACTCGCCGATCAGGGGACTCGCCAAGGCCGTGCGCCGGCGGCTGCGCCAGGGCCGGCTGCGTGACGTGCTGCACGGCGTACCCCTCGGGGAGCCCATGCACCCGCCGCTGGCGACGGTCTCCCTGGGCTGCTGGCTCTCCACGGCCGTGCTGGACCTGGCCGACGCCGATCCGCGCGCCTCGCGCCTGCTGCTGGCCACCGGTTTGATCAACGCGCTGCCCACGGCGGCGGCGGGGCTCACGGACTGGTCCTCGCTCCACCGCGAGCAGCAGCGGGTGGGTTTCGTCCACATGCTGGCGAACGCGGCCGCGCTCGGCCTGTTCTCCGCCTCCCTGCTGGCGCGCCTGCGCGGGCACGAGCGGCCTGGCCGGATGATGTCGTACGCGGGGCTCGCCGTCGGCGGGCTCGGCGCCTATCTCGGCGGGCACCTGGCCCATCGCCAGGCGGCGGGCGCCAACCACGCGCCGCAGGTGACGCACCTGGTGCCGCTGGGCTGGCACGACCTGTGCCCGCTCAAGGACCTGCCCGACGGCCGGCCCGTGGCCAGGCGGCTCGGCTACATCCAACTCTTCGTGCTGCGCCAGGGTGAGGGCGTGACCGTGCTGGCCGACCGGTGCCCGCATCTGGCGGGTCCGCTGCACCAGGGCAGGCTCGTGATGGAGGACGGCGAGGCGTGCGTGGTGTGCCCGTGGCACAGCAGCACGTTCCGGCTGTCCGACGGCTCGGTCAGGCACGGGCCCGCGACCGCGCCCGCGCCGGTGTTCGAGACGCGGATCAGGAGGGACGGCACCATCCAGGTGCGGCCGGGGTTGACCTGAAGTTTGGTTGAGGTCCTACGGTCGGGGCCATGAGCAAGATTCTGGTGACCGGCGCGACCGGCAACGTCGGCAGTCATGTGGTGTCCCAGCTCGCCGGGGCGGGGCTGGAGGTACGGGCGTTCGCCAGGCGCCCCGAGCGGGTGCGGGCGGCCGTGGAGGTCGTCCAGGGCGACCTGTACGAGCCCGAGACGCTGGAGCCCGCGCTGAAGGACGTCGAGAGCGTGTTCCTGCTCTGGCCCGGCTTCACGACCGGCAACGCCGCCGAGGTGGTCGCGGCCGTCGCGCGGCACGCGCGCCGGGTGGTGTACCTGTCCGCGCTGGGAGGCGACGGCGCTCCGTCGCACTATGCGGAGATCGAGGAGCTGATCAGGCGCTCCAGGCTCGGATGGACGTTCCTGCGGCCGGGCGGGTTCGCCGCCAACACGCTGGGCTGGGCCGGGCAGATCAGGCAGGGCGTGGTGCGCTGGCCGTACGGGGAGGCGTCCAGGGCGCTGATCCACGAGCGCGACATCGCCTCCGTGGCCGTGCACGTGCTCACCTCGGCCGGGCACAACGGGGCCGCGTACGCGCTCACCGGGCCCGAGGAGCTGACCCAGGCCGAGCAGGCGCGCGTGATCGGTGAGGCGACCGGGCGCGCGGTGCGCTGGGAGGAGCAGCCGGTCGAGGAGGCGCGCGAGCGGCTCATGGCGGCGTGGGGGGAGCCGGCGTTCGTGGAGGGCGCGCTGACGACCTGGGAGAGCTTCGTGACGCGCCCTGAACGGGCCACCGACACGGTGGAACGGCTGCTCGGCCGGCCCGCGCTCACCTTCCGCCAGTGGGCGGAAGAGCACGCCGCCGACTTCGCCTGACCCGGGGCCTGCTTCAGTCGGTGGAGTCGGCGGGGTGTTCGACGAGGGCGAGGATGCGGCTGGACATGAACCTGGCCGTGCGCACCGGTGTGCCGGTGCGGGTCACCTCGCTCACCTCCACGAGCCCCCGCCGGTTGGCCACCTCGACCCGCCGCCCGGCGCGGGTGGCCGTGATCTCGTACGTGCGGGGCGAAGAGTCTCCCGCGTCGATGACGATCTCCACCCGGTCACCTTTCATGACCGAGTTATACCCATCCCGACTTATCCGTACACCAGTACGATAATCGCCATAAGTCCCACGAAAACGATGATCGCCCGCAGCACCCGCGCCGGAATGCGTCGCCCCAGCCTGGCCCCCAGGAACCCGCCCGCGATGGCGCCCAGCGCCACCCCCGCCACGGCCGCCCAGTCCACCTCCGCCACCACCACGAACAGCAGCGCGGCCACCCCGTTGACGATCAGCGCGAGCACGTTCTTGGCCGCGTTCACCCGCTGCAGGCCGTCGTCGAGGAAGATGCCGAGCAGCCCGATCAGCAGCACGCCCTGCGCGGCCCCGAAGTAGCCGCCGTAGATCCCCGAGGCCAGCACGCCCACCCACAGCGCCGCGCCGCCGTGCGCGTGGGGCTGCTCGCGCCGCGCGGCCACCCACGCGTTCAGCCGGGGCTGCGTCATGACGAGCACGCAGGCCACCGCGATCAGCACCACCACCACGAACTCGAACACGTCGGGATCGAGGAACAGCAGCAGGATCCCGCCGATCAGCGCCCCGAGCGCCGAGGCCGCGCCCAGGCGCAGCAGGCGGTCACGCTGGCCGCGGAGCTCGGCGCGGTAGCCGTACGCGGCGGTGTAGGAGCCGGGGACCAAGCCGATCGTGTTGGAGACGTTGGCGGTGACCGGATCGACGCCGAGCGCCACCAGCGTCGGGAACGTGATCAGCGAGCCCGACCCCACCACCGCGTTGATGGCGCCCGCCACCATCCCGGCAGCGCAGATCGCGGCCAGTTCCCATCCGGTCACGCAGACCCCCCGCTCGGACCGCAGCCGCGTCGACGTGCCCGGTCAAGGCCGCGGCGGCAGTCCGTTCGGCAGGGTTCTCACCGGGTGTCCTGGTCTTTCGGGGGAGTGAAGAGGCCGCCAAGGTTCTCCAGGACCTTGCCCATCTCGGATGGGACGATCCAGATTTTATTGGCGTCGCCCTTGGCGATCTCCGGCAGGGTCTGCAGATACTGGTAGGCCAGCAGGTGCTGGTCCGGATTGCCCTCGTGAATGGCCTTGAACACCATGCCGATCGCGTCCGCCTGCCCCTTGGCCCGCATCGCCTGGGCCTCGGCCTCGGCCTGCGCGCGCAGCACGGCCGCCTCCGCCTCGCCGCGCGCCCGCAGCACCGACGCCTGCTTCTCGCCCTCGGCCGCCAGGATCGCCGCCTGACGCTGGCCTTCGGCGGTCAGCACGGCGGCGCGCTTGTCGCGGTCGGCGCGCATCTGCTTCTCCATCGAGTCCTGGATGGAGGCGGGCGGGTCGATGGCCTTGAGCTCGACCCGGTTGACCCGGATGCCCCATTTGCCGGTCGCCTCGTCCAGCACGCCGCGCAGGGCGGTGTTGATGTCCTCCCTGGAGGTCAGCGTGCGCTCCAGGTCCATGCCTCCGACCACGTTGCGCAGCGTGGTGACCGTGAGCTGCTCGACGCCGGTCAGGAAGTTCGCGATCTCGTACGTGGCCGCCTTCGGGTTGGTGACCTGGAAGTAGATGACGGTGTCGATGGAGACCACCAGGTTGTCGGAGGTGATCACCGGCTGCGGCGGGAACGACACCACCTGTTCTCGCAGGTCGATCAGGTCCTTGATCCGGTCGATGAAGGGCACCACCAGGTTGAGCCCGGGGGTCAGCGTGCGGTGGTAGCGCCCGAGGCGCTCGATGATGGCGGCCGTGGCCTGCGGGATGATGCGAATCGTCCGGGCCACTCCGAAGCCCACCGCGGCGACCACGACAATGGCGACGATGAGCTGTTCGACGGACATGGCGACGCTCCGGAGCCGAGGAAACCGACTCCGCAGATCCTATGGTGTTTCAGGTTTGGGCGTCTTTTATCGTCATAAATGGTGATCTAGTGAGCGCGCGCGTACCAGCGGCCCTCGGCGCTGCGGTCCAGCGAGAGCGGCACCCCGAACGTCTCGGAGAGCGTGTCGGAGGTCATGACGTGGTCGAGCGGCCCCTGGGCCACCACCGAGCCGTGGCGCAGCAGCAGGCCGTGGGTGAACCCGGCCGGCACCTCCTCCACGTGGTGCGTCACCAGCACCAGCGTCGGCGAGCGGTAGTCGCCGGCCAGCAGCGACAGACGGCGCACCAGGTCTTCCCTGCCGCCCAGGTCGAGCCCGGCGGCCGGCTCGTCGAGCAGGAGCATCTCGGGGTCGGGCATGAGCGCCCGCGCGATCTGCACCCGCTTGCGCTCGCCCTCCGACAGGGTGCCGAACCGCCGCCTGATCAGGTGGGCCGCGCCCAGCATGTCGATCAGCTCGACCGCCCTGGTGACGTCGTTGGAGTCGTATTCCTCGGTCCAGCGGCCCATGATCCCGTACGAGGCCGTCAGCACGAGGTCGATGACCTTCTCCTCCGGCGGGATGCGCTCGGCCAGCGCGGCGCTCGCCAGCCCGATCCTCGGCCGCAGGTCGAACACGTCGGCCTGACCCAGCCGCTCGCCCAGCACCTCGACCACGCCGTCACTCGGATAGAGCAACGTGGCCGCGACCTGCAGCAGCGTGGTCTTGCCCGCGCCGTTGGGACCGACGACGACCCACCGCTCGTCAGCGTTGACCGTCCAGTCGATGCCGCGCAGCAGGGCCGCTCCGTCGCGCCTGACGGCGACGTCCTGGAGCCGCAGCACCTGACCACCCATCCCCGATACCTCCTTAGGAGTCACCCTCGGGACAAACCTATTGCAGGGCGAGCGCTTATCGTGGATCGGTGCGCCCTGAATCGACTGTCTGCCCATCCCTGGTCGCCTGGGGCAACGCGTGGCTGTCCGGTCACGTCGGCCTCGACGAGGCGGCTGACCACGTCGAAGCCGCCGGCGGGCCCGTCGTCGCCGGCGATGTCCCCTTGCGTAAATACCTCGCAAACCTGCGCGGCGGCGGCCTGCGCGAGGTGCGGCTGGCCCTGCCCGCCCCGGGCGATCCGCTCGGGCTGTCGGGGCCGGCGTCGTTCAACTCCGCCGCCGTCGACGCCGGCCAGGCCGTCATCGCCGTGCTCGGCGACCGCAACCTCGGGCTCGTGCCGGTGCCCGACCTGCGCGGGTCGTCGTACGTCGGCGTGCGCCTGGAGATCCACGACGCCGGGCCCGTACGCCACGACCTGCCCACGCTGTCGGAGGCCGAGCGGGAGCTGTCGGACGCGATCCGGGCCGCCACCGAGGCCCTGACCTCGGTCGACGGGCCCGCCCACGACCGCCCTGAACGGACGCCGCGCGGCGGTGAGCTCGCGCCCGGCTATCCCGGCCGGGCGCATCGGGTCTCCGCCCTGGCCACCCGGCTGGCCGCCGTGCTGCGCCTGGCCGACGAGCGCGGCCTCACCTCGGGGCAGCTCGCCGCGCGGGCGGCCGCGCTGCGCGAGCTCGACCGGGCGGTGCGCCGCGCGCTCGTGGCGGCCCACCACGCGATCTTCGAGCCGGTCAGGAACCAGTAGCGGCCCGGCCGGCACCCCCGGCACCACCACCCGAGCCGCCCCCGCCGCCACCCGCGCCGCCCTCACCTGCATCCGAGCCGCCCTCTCCGGGACCTTCCGCGTCATCCCCCGGCCGCCCGCTCAGCCGAGGCCGTGACGGACGGCGTAGAGGGCGGCCTGGGTGCGGTCCTGCACCCCGAGCTTCATCAGCACGTTGGAGACGTGGGTCTTGACCGTCTTCTCCGCCACGGCCAGGCTCCGGGCGATCTCCCTGTTGGACCGCCCGGCCGCGATGAGCGCCAGCACCTCGCGCTCGCGCTCGGTCAGCGGCACCGGCGCGGGCACGGCGCCGCCCCTGGACGACAACATCGCCTCGGCCGCCTCGGGGGCGAGCAGCACCTGCCCGCCGTGCACCGCCCGCACGGCCTGGACGAGCGCGGGCGGATCGACGTCCTTGTAGAGGAACCCGGCCGCCCCCGCCCGCATCGCCGGCCCCACGTCGGACGGGTCGCTCACCGAGGTCAGCACCACGATCCTGGTCGGCGCGCCGCTCAGCCGCTCAAGCGCGCCGAGCCCGTCGAGCACCGGCATCTTCAGGTCGAGCAGCAGCACGTCGGGCGCCAGCTCCGCCACCAGCTCGACGGCCTGGGCCCCGTCGGCGGCCTCGCCGACGACCGTGATGTCGTCCTGGAGGTCGAGGAACGTGCGCAGCCCCTGCCGCACCACCGGATGGTCGTCGGCGATCAGCACCCGGATCACCCGGCCACCCCCGCCGGATGGTCGTCCGCGATCAGCACGCGAATCACCCGACCACCCCCACCGGATGGTCGTCCGCGGTCCGTACCGGCATCACCCGGCCGCCTCCGCCGAGACGGGCCGCCGGCGATCAGCGCCCGCATCCTCCGCCCACCTCCACTCGCACGGTGGTGCCGTTGCCGGGAATCGACTCCACGGTCATGACGCCGCCGATGGACTCGGCCCTGTCGCGCATCGAGGCCAGCCCGAGCCCGCGTGACTCCCCGGGTTCGAAGCCCTTGCCGTCGTCGCTCACCTCCAGCGTCAGCCCGCCGTCCGTGGCGCACAGGCGCACGGAGACCAGGTCGGCGCTGGAGTGGCGCAGCGCGTTGTGCAGCGCCTCCTGGGCCACCCGCAGCACCACCACCTCCACCTCGGGGTCGAGCGGCGGCAGCTCGGCGCACTCGAACGTGACCAGTGCCGGATGGAGCCGGTCGAGCATGCGCACGTGCTTGCGCAGCGTCTCGGACAGCCCGTGCCGGTCGAGCTCGGCCGGGCGCAGCTCGACGATCACCGCCCGCAGCTCCGCCAGCGCCTCGCCCGCCAGCCGCTGGACCCGGTCGAGCTCGGCGGCGGCCTTGTCGGGCGCCTTGGCGAGCAGGTCGCCGGCGGCCTGCGCGGAGAGCCTGAGCGAGAACAGCTTCTGGGTGACCGCGTCGTGCAGGTCTCTGGCGACCCTGTTGCGCTCCTCCATCATGGCCAGCTCGCGCCCGCGCTCGTAGAGCCTGGCGTTGATCAGCGCGATCGAGGCGTGTGCGGCGAACAGCATGAGCAGCTCCTCGTCGTCTCGCGTGAAGCCGCCGCCCGAGCGCTTGTTGGCCAGGAAGATGATGCCGAGCACCCGCTCGCGGTCGCGGATCGGCATGCCGAGGAAGTCGCGCATCACCGGATGGGCCTTCGGCCACCACTCGAACCTCGGGTCGCTGCGCAGGTCGGGCAGCCTGACCGGCGCGCCGTCGCGGAGCATCGCGCCGAGCATGCCGTGCTGCCTGGGCAGCGGGCCGATCGCCTCCCACTGCTTGTCGGTCAGGCCCTCGGCGACGAACTCGGCGAACGAACCGTCGTCGTCGGGCACGCCGAGCGCGGCGTAGCGGGCGTCGAGCAGGCGCTGCGCCGAACGTACGATGACCTGCAGCACCTCGCGGACCGACAGGTGGCGGGTGACCGCGAGCACCGCGGAGCTCACCGCCTGAAGGATCTCGTCCCGGTCTGAGGTCACGGCCCCACTCTATGGTCCGGCTCCGACAGAACCACGGGTCCCCGGACCTAGGACGATGTGCCCAGAACGGGGCGGGTCCACAGCCCGATGTGCCGTGCCCGTGGCGTTCCTAGCGTCGGTTTCATGACGAACACGACGAAGACCGCACTCATCACCGGAGCCTCCCGCGGACTCGGCCTCGCGCTGGCGCGGTCACTGGCGGCCGCGGGCTGGAATCTCGTCCTCACCGCCCGCGGGGCCGCCGAGCTGGAGCGGGCCGCCGCCGAGCTGGGCGCGACCGCGATACCGGGTGACGTCACGGACCCGGAGCACGTACGGCGGCTGGCCAGGGCGGCGCCCGAGCTGGACCTGCTCGTCAACAACGCCAGCGACCTGGGCGCGACGCCGCTGCCGCCGCTCGCCGGCTATCCGCTGGAGGCGTTCAGGGTGCTGCTGGAGACGAACGTGACCGCGCCGCTCGCCCTCGTCCAGGCCACGCTGCCCGCGCTCCGGGCGTCCGGCGGCGCGATCGTGAACGTCACCTCGGACGCCGCCACGGGCGCGTACGAGGGCTGGGGCGGCTACGGCGCCACCAAGGCCGCGCTGGAGCAGTTGTCCAACGTGCTGTCGGCCGAGGAGCCTGGCCTGCGAGTCTGGTGGGTCGATCCGGGCGAGATGAACACCCGCATGCTGGCCGACGCCGTGGGCCAGGAGGAGGCGGCGGGCGCGGCCGACCCGGCCAAGGTGGCGGCAGGGCTGGCCGACCTGGTGAGCTCCCGCCCGGCCAGCGGCAGGGTGAGCCTGCAATGACCGCCTCGCCGGACTCTCTGAGGAGGGTGAGCCTGCGATGACCGCCTCGCTGGACTTCCTGCTGCCGCCCGGCCTGTCGGCCGCGGAACCGCCCGAGGCCAGGGGCCTGGCCAGGGACGCCGTGCGCCTGATGGTCTCGCGCGGCGCCGCCGAGCCGGGCCACCACCACTTCAGCGACCTGCCGCGGCTGCTGGATCCGGGCGACCTGATCGTGGTGAACAACTCGGCTACCCTGCCGGCCGCCGTCCGGCTGGACCGCCTGGCCGTGCACTTCTCCACCGCGAGGAACGACGGGACGTGGCTGGTGGAGCTGCGCCGGCGCACCTCGAAGGCGTCGGAGCCGTACGCGGGGGGCGAGCCGGGCGAGTGGCTGCCGCTGCCGGGGCGGGCCACGCTGCGGCTGATCGAGCGGGAGACGCCGCGGCTGTGGCGGGCCGAGCTCGACCGGGACGTGCCGGCGTACCTGCGGGTGCACGGCACGCCGATCCGCTACTCGTACGTGGAGCGGGACTGGCCGATCGAGGCGTACCAGACCGTGTTCGCGACCGTGCCGGGGAGCGCGGAGATGCCGAGCGCGGCCAGGCCGTTCACCGCCGAGCTGGTGACGGCGCTGGTGGCGCACGGGGTCGGCATCGCCCCGATCACGCTGCACACGGGGGTGGCCTCGCCTGAGAAGGACGAGCCGCCTTACGCGGAGCGGTACGAGGTGCCCGCGTCCACCGCGCGGCTGGTCAACCTGACCAGGGCGAACGGCGGGCGGGTGGTGGCTGCGGGGACGACCGTCGTGCGGGCGCTGGAGACGGCCGCGGGGGCAGACGGCCTGGTCTCGGCCGCCGCGGGCTGGACCAGGCACGTGGTGACGCCCGAAGGCGGCGTACGGGCCGTCACGGGGTTGATCACGGGTCTGCACGAGCCGCGCTCCAGTCATCTGCTCATGCTGACCGCCATCGCGGGGCGGCCGGCGCTGGCCCGCGCGTACGAGGAGGCGTTGCGTGAGGGATATCTGTGGCACGAGTTCGGCGACACGCACCTGATACTGAAGTAAACGGCTTTACATAGATTTTGCATACGTGATAGGAAAAGCCGACATTCACGGGGGCTTAGTCTGTCGCGTCCCCGCATTCCTCTCACAACGGAGACGTTGAATGCATAACTCGGTTACCAAGGTCGCCTCGCTCGGCTTACTCGCGGGCGTCCTGCTCCTCCCGGCGGTTCCGGCCGCCGCGACCACGACCGCGAGCACCACCACCGCGGTCAGCGCGTCCGTCCTGGACGACCCGTTCAACGTCTTCAAGGTGACCGTCAAGGCGCCGAAGAAGGTCAAGGCCGGGGGCAAGATCACGTACCAGGTCAAGGCGCTCAACACGGGCCCGTACGAAGCGGATGTCTGGTTCCTCGGCGGTCAGTTCCCCAAGGGCGTCGACCTGAAGCGGGTCACCTACCGCAGCAGCGTCAAGAAGACCCAGTGCTTCTCCGAAGGGCGGGCGTTCCTGTGTTTCGCGCCCAAGACCGTGAAGAAGGGCGAGTCGGTCTCCTTCTCCTTCTACACGAAGCTCACGAAGAAGGCGAAGGGCACCCAGACCGCGACACTCGGCGTCATCTCCTATGACGTCCAGACCGGCATGGAGAACCTGAGCAAGGAAGAGCTGGACCGGCTCGGAATCCCGGCTCACGGCTACCTCAAGTCGGTCAAGACCAAGATCGTCCGCTAGTTCCCGCACCCTGCGCCCGTGCCCGAATGCCCAACCTGCTTCACGAGCATCGGACCGGGCGCAGTACCGTGGCTGGATGTGGACCAGCGCACCCTCCTGATCACACTGACCGGCCCTGACCGCCCGGGCGTCACTTCGCGTCTTTTCTCGGTTCTGTCGAAGTTCCCGGTGGCCGTGGCGGACATCGAGCAGGTCGTCATCCGAGGCAGACTCACCTTGGGCGTGCTCGTGGCGTACACGGGCGGCCCCTCGACCGGCACCGGCACCACCCTCGGCGCGATGTGGACCGCCGTCGAAAGGGTGGCCGAAGACCTCGGCATGGAGGTGGAGCTCTCCACCGGATCGACGGCCAAGGAGGCGCGCCGCCGCGGCCGGCTCTCGGTCAGCGTGCTCGGCGCCACCCTCCAGCCGGCCGCCATCGCCGGCATCGCCGGCCGCATCGCCGCCGCCGGCGCCAACATCGACCGCATCGAACGCCTCGCCCAGTGGCCCGTCACCTGCATCGAGCTGTCCGTCTCCGGCGCCGACCCCGACGCGCTGCGCGTGGAGCTGGCCGCCGAGGCCGCCGCGCAGGAGGTCGACGTCGCCGTGCAGCGCACCGGCCTGTCCCGCCGGGCCAAGCGCCTCATCGTCATGGACGTCGACTCGACCCTCATCCAGGGCGAGGTCATCGAGCTGCTCGCGGCGCACGCCGGCTGCCTGGAGGAGGTCGCCCGGGTCACCGAGGAGGCCATGCGTGGCGAGCTCGACTTCGCCGAGTCCCTGCGCCGCCGGGTGGCGCTGCTCGAAGGGCTGCCGGCCGAGGTGTTCGAGCACGTGCGCAAGGAGGTCGTGCTCACCCCCGGGGCGCGCACGCTCGTCCGCACGCTCAAGCGGCTCGACTACCGCTTCGCCATCGTCAGCGGCGGCTTCACCCAGATCACCGACGGGCTGGTCGAGGAGCTCGGCATCGACTACTCGGCGGCGAACGTGCTGGAGGTCGTCGACGGCCGGCTGACCGGGCGCGTCGTCGGCGAGATCGTGGACCGGCCGGGCAAGGCGCGGGCGCTGAAGCGGTTCGCGCGCGAGGCGCGGCTGCCGATCTCGCAGACGGTGGCCATCGGCGACGGCGCCAACGACCTGGACATGATCGCGGCGGCCGGGCTCGGCATCGCGTTCAACGCCAAGCCCGTCGTACGTCAGGCGGCCGACACCGCCGTCAACACGCCCTACCTCGACTCGATCCTCTACCTGCTGGGCATCTCGCGCGACGAGGTCGAGGCGGCCGACGCCGAGGACGGCGCGCTGACCGGCTCCTAGTGCTCCTTGGGGTCCCAGTGGGAGATCAGGCGGCCCTCGCCCGGGTGCAGCTCCTCCCACGGCGACTCCACCCCGATCACCGCGTACGCGCCCGGCCGGAACGTGTAGTCGCCCGTGTAGTCGACTGGGGCCAGCGCCACGGCCAGCTCGTGCACGCCCGGGTTGTGCCCGCACAGCACCACCGTGCCGAGCTCGGGGTCGGCGCGGCGGACCAGCTCCAGCAGTTCCTCCGGGTACGCCTCGTAGATGTCGCGCTCGTAGCTGATCTCCGCGCCGGGGAAGGCCAGCTCGGCGGTGCGCCTGGTCCTGAGGGCCGGCGAGCAGAGCACCACGTCGGGGTCGAGGCCGGCCGCCCTGAGCTCGTCGCCCGCCCGTCTGGCGTCCCGCTCGCCGCGGTCGGTCAGCGGGCGCTCGCGGTCGGCCAGGCCGGGCACGTGGGCGGCCTTGGCGTGACGCAGCACGATCAGAGTACGCACGAGGTCATCCCGTCTTCGAGGCCCAGACGGCCAGCCCTACGATCACGGCCAGGACGGCGAGCATCCCCAGCAGGATGAGGCCCAGGGTCTTCGCGCCGCTGGGCGGCTTGTCATCGTTCACGCGCCCAGTTTCCCATCGAGGGGGCCTGGGGCCGCGCCCGGCTCGGTTCCGAGCAAGCTCACACGCGAAAGGCACCCGCCCCCTTCGTCATCGGGGAGCGGGTGCCTCGGTGTTTCGCCGTGCCGGTTACCTCGGGTGAACGGTCACGTCGCCACCGGCTCGTGCTCGCGGTCGTTGTTGTTGTCGCTGGCCGGCTCGCTGGTCACGGACCGCCGCTTGGAGATGACGATGGCCGCGACCACCACGCCCACCGCCACCACGGTGATGCCGATGCGCAGGGCCGGGTTGCCCGCGTACAGCACCACGGCCGGCGCCACCAGCAGCGCCACCAGGTTCATCACCTTGATCAGCGGGTTGATGGCAGGACCGGCGGTGTCCTTGAACGGGTCGCCGACCGTGTCGCCGATGATCGTGGCCTCGTGCGCGGGGGAGCCCTTGCCGCCGTGGTGCCCGTCCTCGACGAGCTTCTTGGCGTTGTCCCAGGCGCCACCGGAGTTGGCCAGGAAGACGGCCATCAGGGTGCCGCAGGCGATGGCTCCGGCCAGGAACGCGCCCAGCGGCGCGTAGCCGAGCGCGAACCCGACCGCGATCGGCGTCATGACCGCGAGCAGGCCGGGCGTGGCCAGCTCGCGCAGCGAGTCGCGGGTGCAGATGTCCACGACGCGGCCGTACTCGGGCAGCTCGGTGCCGGCCATGATGCCGGGCCGGGTGCGGAACTGGTTGCGCACTTCGAAGACGACCCGCATCGCGGCCCGTCCGACGGCCGTGATCGCCAGGCCGGCGAACAGGAACACGACCGCGGCGCCGATGATGAGCCCGACGAGCACGTTGGGGTTGTCGATGCCCAGGTTGAAGTTCTGGAAGGTGCCCAGCGCGCCCTTGATCGCCGCGTCGGCCCTGGCCAGCTCCAGCTCCACGGCGGTGCGGAAGGCGCCGAACAACGCCGTGGCCGCCAGCACCGCAGTGGCGATGGCGATGCCCTTGGTGATCGCCTTGGTGGTGTTGCCGACCGCGTCGAGGCTGGTCAGGACGCGGGCGCCCTCACCCTCGACATCGCCCGACATCTCCGCGATGCCCTGGGCGTTGTCGGAGACGGGGCCGAAGGTGTCCATCGAGACGATGACGCCGACCGTGGTCAGCAGGCCGGTGCCGGCCAGGGCCACCGCGAACAGCGCGATCGTCACGTTCCCGAAGCCGAGCAGGAACGCGCCGTAGACCGCGCCGCCGATGATCAGGGCCGAGTAGACGGCCGACTCCAGGCCGACGCTGATGCCGGCCAGGATGACGGTCGCCGGGCCGGTGGCCGAGGCCTCGCCGATCTCGCGTACGGGACGGCGGTTGGTCTCGGTGAAGTAGCCGGTGAGCAGCTGGATGGCGCTGGCCAGCACGAGGCCGATGAGCACCGCGCCGATGGCGATGATCCTCGGGTCGGCGTCGGACTGCACGCCGGCGTTGGTCAGGCCGGAGAAGCTGCTCGGCAGGTACCAGAACGCGGCCGCGGCGACCAGGACGGCCGAGATGCCGGCCGAGATGAAGAAGCTGCGGTTGATCGCGGCCATGCCGTTGCGGTCGCGGTCGCGCATCCCGGTGACGAAGATGCCGATGATCGCGGTGATGACGCCGATCATCGGGACGATCAGGGGGAAGACCAGCCCCTGCTCGCCGAAGGCCACCTTGCCCAGGATGAGGCTGGCGACCAGCATGACCGCGTACGACTCGAACAGGTCGGCCGCCATGCCGGCGCAGTCGCCGACGTTGTCGCCCACGTTGTCGGCGATCGTGGCCGCGTTGCGCGGGTCGTCCTCGGGGATGCCCTGCTCGACCTTGCCGACCAGGTCGGCGCCGACGTCGGCGGCCTTGGTGAAGATGCCGCCGCCGACTCGCATGAACATCGCGAGCAGCGCCGCACCGAAGCCGAAGCCTTCGAGCACGCCCGGCGCGTCGCCCTGGTAGACGAACACGACCACGGCCGCGCCCAGCAGTCCGAGGCCCACCGTGAACATGCCGGCCACGCCGCCGGTGCGGAAGGCGATGCGCATGGCGCGCTTCTCGCCCGAGTCGTTGGCCGCAGCAGCCACGCGCACGTTTCCGCGCACGGCCAGCCACATGCCCATGAATCCGGTCAGCGCGGAGAAGACCGCCCCGACCACGAAGAAGATGGAACGTCCGATGCGGACGTCGGTTTCTCCAGGTAGCAACAGCAACAGGAAGGGAATCACGACGACGAAGATCGCCAACGTGCGGAACTGACGCGTGAGGTAGGCGGCGGCGCCTTCTTGTACGGCACGCGCGATGTTCTGCATTCGTTCGGTGCCCTGGCCGGCGGACAGCACTTCGCGCACCAGGCCGCCGGCGACGGCTAGCGCGATCAGTGCGACCGCGGCGACCACGATCACGATGGTGAGATTGTTTGCGCTCAGGGCCAGATTGGACGCTGGCTCCGCTGCCAGCATGTGCCTGCTCATCGTTCTCCTCGGCAAGACCGGTCGTCCTGCCCGGGCGGTGCTGCAGTTTTCCTCGGCGGGTGTTGCGGCACCATCCGGGTTGTGGGTGCCGCTTCCGGTTGAATCCGCGTTCCGCCGGATCACCTTGGCCGGTGCCGGGAGTCTACGCAGGCACTCCGCGGATATGAAGGCTCTCGCGCCCGCTAATTGTGGCAGTGTCTAGTAATCCCCTGCCAGTGACCCGATTTGTGATCTGACAAGGTGAATTTCCACCGCTTTACGGTCGCAGCAAGACAGGATAACGGTCAGACCCAAACTCCGTTTTGCAGGCAGGATCACGCAGTGCCCGCCTCCGTCAACCTTGGGTGCCGAACAAGGCTGGGCCCAGCCGGTTCGGCGGCGGCCGGCTCTTCCCCACGCCGATGGGGTTGCGCCCAAAAACGGAGATCGACTTGTCACGATTAGCCCTGGCCACCTGGCTGGGGGCGCTGTGCGCCGTGGTCAGGCGCCTGCTCCTGCGGCGCCGGTCAGGCCGTGGCGCCGCCGTCGATCACGTGGTCCGCGCCCACCACGAAGCTCGACTCCGCTGACGACAGCCACAGGGCCGCCGCGGCGATCTCCTCAGGGGCGCTGACGCGGCCGATCGGCAGCGCGGTCCTCATCCGCTCGTCGCGGTCGGCGCGGGTCTCCCCCGGCCGCATCGACATGGGCGAGTCGACCGGGCCCGGGCTGATGGCGTTGATCCGGACGCCGTCGGCGATGTGGTCGCGGGCGGCGGTGCGGGTCAGGTGGCTCACCGCGGCCTTCGAGGCGGCGTACGCGCTCGCCCCAGCCAGCCGCCAGTGCGCCCCCAGGTTGGAGGCCACGTTGACGATCACGCCGCCGCCGTGCGCCCGCATGTGGGCGATCTCGTGCTTCATCGACAGGAACACGCCCTTGAGGTTGACCGCGAGCACGTCGTCCCAGATGTCCTCGTCGTAGTCGGCCAGCGGCGCCACCCTCCCGAAGACGCCGGCCGCGTTGAGCGCCACGTCGAGGCCGCCGTAACGGGAGACCGCGGCCTCGACCATGGCGGCGACCTCGGCGGAGCGGGTGACGTCCACGGCGAACGCGCTCGCCCGGCCGCCCGCCTCCTCCGCCAGCTTCACCACCTCGGCCAGCCTGGCGGCGTC
The DNA here is from genome assembly GCF_040649735.1 of Nonomuraea sp. NPDC048892. Classification (NCBI taxonomy): domain Bacteria; kingdom Bacillati; phylum Actinomycetota; class Actinomycetes; order Streptosporangiales; family Streptosporangiaceae; genus Nonomuraea; species Nonomuraea sp. NPDC048892. Next base: position 511,167 of record NZ_JBEZFZ010000006.1, read on the forward strand.
GCGGCCCGCGACCAGGACGGCGGCGCCCTCCCGCGCATACGCCAGCGCGGCGGCCCGGCCCACCACCCCGCTCGCCCCGGTGACGAGCGCGACCTTGCCTGCGAAACGTGTAGTCATTTTTTCATACCAATCGTTCTCAAATATGGATGGCGGCCATGGCCTGATCGACCGCGTCACGCAGCCTGCGCGGGTCGGGGTCGGCCCGGCCGAGCACCCTGACGCCCTGCAGCAGCACGAGCAGGAACCTGGCCAGCGCGTAGGGGTCCTTGCCCGCGGCCAGCTCCCCCTGGGCACGCGCCCTGACCAGCGCGCCGGACAGCGCCGTCTCCAGCTCCGTCCAGCTCCTCGACACCCGGCGGAACATCTCCGCATCGCGCCCGCCGAACTCCACGGCGGTGTTGACCACCATGCAGCCCCGCCGCGCCTCGTCGGCCAGGCATTCGGCGACGTAGCCGTCGAGGAACGCGCGGATCGCCGGCAGCGCGGGCCCCGGCTGGGACAGCGGCCCGACCACCTCGCGCTGGCGGTCGTAACGCTCCAGCGCCTTGAGGTAGAGCTCGCGCTTGCCACCGAAGGTGGCGTAGATGCTGGCCCGCGCGATCCCGAGGCGGTCGACGAGGTCGGCCATCGAGGTCGCCTCGTAGCCGCGCTCCCAGAACAGCTCCAGGGCCTGCTGCAGGGCGACCTCGGGATCGAACTCCTTGCTTCTTCCCACGCGGGAAAGTTAGCAGAATCGAGAACGTTCGGTCAAAAATCGCCGACCAGGCCGGTGCGGGCCCAGGGCCCGACCGGCGATCCGATGCCTCATCGGGGTGTCAGGACCCAGCGCCAGGAGCCGTCCAGATTGTTGTCCTGGTTCAGGGAGAGCTGCGTCATCCTGGAGCCGTCCACGCTGACCAGCACCAGACCCGAGTTGAACTCGTTCTCGCACTCGCCCGCGCAGCCCATCGCGAGGACGTTGTCGTCGTCGGCCCAGGCGTGCAGCTGCAACACCTTCTGCCTGCCCACCACCGCGCCGGTCGCGGCATCGGTGATCTTCGTCGGCAGTCCCGGCGCGCCCAGGACCAGCTTGCCGTTCGGCGAGGTGGCCGACTGGGACGAGTGGCCGACGTACCGCTGACCCTCGGGCCAGGGCCGCTCCTGCCCGTCGAGGGTGAAGAAGACGCGGTCGGGCTGGGTGGAGGTGGGCCCGTAGATCATCGTGCCGTCCAGGCTCCAGCCGAGATCCTGGCGGGAGCTGACGTTGAAGGGTCTGCCCTCGGGGTCGCCCGGCCTGCTGTCGGCCATGGGCGGCAGCTCGTGGTAGTCGGCCGTGCCCTCCCGCACGTCCACGATGTAGTAGCCGGTGCGCGAGCTCCTGCCGTCCATCGCCGGCACCGCCTGCTCTCCCCTGCCCACGAGGTCGTCGGGATAGCTGGAGTAGGCGGTGGCCAGGATCCTGGTGCCGTCCGGCGACCAGACCACGGAGCCGACGGGGTGCTCCAGGTCGATCCAGGTGAGCATGCGGCGGGTGTTCAGGTCGAGCACGCCCAGCCGCCTGCTGAGCAGGTCGCCTTCGAGCACGGCCGCGACCTGGAGCCCGGGGGCGACGTCCGCCCAGACGTACGGGGTCCGCTCGTAGCCGCCGGTGCGCGGGTCGTACAGGTGCCAGGTGCGCCGCAGGCGCTCGTTCTTCTCGTCGACCGCCTCGCGGTTGACGACGTAGTACGCCGACACGGCCATCCTGCCCGCGGCGATCAGCTTCTTCGGCGGGACGTCGGCGGTGTCGGTCCGCACGTCCGTCGGCGCGGGCGACGGGCGGGCCGGCAGCGTGACGCCGTCGGCCGGGCGGATGACGGGTTCGGGCTCCCGCTGCCCGGTGACGAACAGGGCCACGGCCGCGATCATGACCGCCACCAGGGCCGCCACGCCGACCGGCCGCCAGGCGCGCCTCCGTAGCGCCCGGTCGGCCAGGTCGTGCGGCACCCTGGCCTCGTCGGCCCAGTCCTCGAACGTGTCGCGCAGCAGCCGGGTCACGTGGCCACCTCCAGATCCTGGGCCAGCTCGGGGGCGATCTCGCGCAGCCGGGCCAGCGACCGGTGCGCGGTGCTCCTGACCGTGCCGACGGAGCAGCCCATCACCTGGGCGATCTCCTGTTCCGGCAGGTCCTCGAAATAACGCAGCACGAGCACCGCGCGCTGGCGGGCGGTGAGCCTGGCCAGCGCGGAGCGCAGCACCAGGCGCAGCTCGCTCTGATGGTGCGGGTCGCGCGCCGCCGACTCGGGCGGGCTCGCCTGCACCACCTCGCCGCGCCGCGCGCTCGTACGCCACCAGCTGACCTGCTGCCGGTACATGATCTGCCTGACGTACGCCTCCGGTGTCTCCACCCGCCGCCATCTGGTCACCAGCTTGGCCAGCGCGCTCTGCACCAGATCCTCGGCCGCGTGCTGGTCACCGCCGGTGAGCAGGAAGCCGAGCCGGATGAGGGCGGGAGATCGGGCGGCGACGAACTCGCGGAAACGCTGCTCGTCCGCGGCGTCCACGGTCACCTCCAAGGGATTGACATCACCCTCTCAGACGCCGCAGGAGCCGCCCGCTATGCGTCCACCGCCTCAACAGGCTCTCCGCCGCCTCGCGAGCGAGCCGCGCCCGACCTCACGAGCACCCCCGCCCGCGCCTCATGAGCGGGCGCTATTTCGTGCCGGACAGCAGGTCCTCGGCCTGTTCCAGGACCAGGTCAGGGTGGACGTCGCGGACCCAGGACTCGTCGTGCGGGCAGCGCTCGGCCCTGGGCTGCACGCCGGGGGCGCCGCAGCGGGGGCAGGCCGTGGTCCACGAGATCAGCGGCCGGTGCGCGGTCCTGCTGAGCGGGCCGGCGTTGATCAGGTTGCCGCACCAGTAGACGGCGACCGTGGGGGTGCCGACGGCCGCGGCCAGGTGCCGTGGTCCCGTGTCGTTGGCGATCAGCAGGTCGCACCGTTCGTACAGGGCGGCCAGCGCGCCGATGCCGAGCGTGCCGACGACGGGGATCGCCGGGCGGCGCATCGCCGCGACCACCCCCATGACCAGGTCCTTCTCCTCCGTCGTGCCGGTGACGGCGACGGGGCGGCCGAGCGCGTCGGCCACCTCGGCGAAGCGCTCGACCGGCCAGCGCCGCCTCGGGTCCCTGGCGCCCGGGTGCACGGCCACGAGCCCGCGCGGCGGCGATCCGAGCGCGCGGGCCAGCTCGGCGCGGTCGTCGCGGGTGATCGCCACCCGCGCCTCCAGCTCGCCGCCCGCCGCCCCCACCAGCGCGGCGACCTGGAGGAAGCGCAGGGTGTCGTGGTGATAGTCCGTGTACGGCACCCAGCGGTCCAGGCTCTCCGCCCCCGGCGCCCGCATCCCCGCGGTCACCCGGGCGCCGAGCCGCCGGACGAACGGGTTGGAGAAGCGCCCGCCCCCGTGGATCTGGACCACCAGGTCGAACGCGTGCTCCCGCAGCCGCTCGCACAGCCCGTCCGGCACCGGGTGCCCGGGCTCCAGCGTGGAGACGCCGGAGATGGGCGGCAGCGCCACCACGTCGTCCACAGGTCCTGGACGCCCGGTGAGGAAGGCGGCGTGCCAGGCGGCGCCCAGCAACGTCAGGCGCGCGCCGGGATAGGCCCGTTTGAGCGCTTCCAGCGCCGGTACGGCCAGGAGGTAGTCGCCGAGCGCGTTGGCCCGCAACACCGCCAGCCGCCGCACGTCACCGACCAGCGCCGCCGGGCGGCCCCGCATGGTGAGGCACGGCGTGGTGAGCACTTCGAGCTCCTGCATGACGAACCGGCTACCCCGGCACTTCGTCCCCATAACTTAGGCAATGTCTGGTTTGAGCAGGGCTTTCCCAGGTACTCGCTCATCATGGGCACAGACGAGGTCATCGAAGCCGTGGTCGTCGGCGACGTCATGCTCGACTCGTGGCTGCACGGCTCGGCCAAGCGCCTGGCCCAGGAGGCGCCGGTGCCCGTGATGAGCCTGGAGGCGACCGAGGACGCCCCCGGCGGCGCCGCCAACACCGCGGCCAACCTGGTGGCGCTCGGGGCCCGCGTCCGGCTCGTCGGCATCGTCGGCGACGACGCCTGCGGGGAGGAGCTCGTACGGGTGCTGCGCCTGGCCGGCGTCGGGATCGACCTGCTCACCGTGCCGGGGCGGCGCACGGCCCACAAGCGCCGGCTGGTGACCAGCGGCCAGCTCACCGCGCGCTACGACGAGGAGGACCACGGCGTCCTGCCGGAATGGGCCGAGCGGGAGCTGCTGGCGCGGCTGGCCAGGTGCGTGGCCGGCGCCGACGTGGTGGTGGCGTGCGACTACGGCGGCGGGGTGTTCACGCCCGCCGTGCGCCGGGCGCTGGCCGGGGTGCCGCTGCTCGTGGTGGACGCGCACGCGGTGGCGCCCTGGCGTGAGTGCGCGCCCACCGCCGTGCTGCCCAACTACGAGGAGGTCGTACGCCTGCTAGGCGGCGTGGCCGGGGAGATCGACCGGCCGTCGTACCTGATGACCCACTCGGAGCGGGTGCTGGAGCTGACCGGCGCCGCGATCGTGGTGACCACGCTGGACGGGGAGGGGACGCTGCTGCACCGGAGCGGCCGCCCGCCGTACCGGACCTACGCCAGGCGCGCGCCCCAGCACATGGCGACCGGCGCGGGCGACACCTACACCGCCGCGTTCGCGCTCTGGCTGGCCGGCGGCGCCACGCCGGAGGAGGCCGCGGAGGCCGGTCAGGCCGCGGCCGGCGTCGTCGTCCGCCGTCCAGGCACGGCCGTCTGCACCCGGCACGAGCTGCTGCGCGCCCTGCGCCGGCACGAGGGCACGGTACACCCCGCCGAGCGCCTGGCCCGGTTGCTGGACGAGCACCGGCGCAGGGGCGAGCGGGTGGTGTTCACCAACGGCTGCTTCGACCTGCTGCACCGGGGCCACGTGACGTACCTGGAGCAGGCGGGCCGGCTCGGGGACGTGCTGGTGGTGGCGGTCAACAGCGACGCCAGCGTGACCCGGCTGAAGGGGCCGGGCCGCCCGGTGAACCCGTGCGAGGACCGGATGTCCGTGCTGGCCGCCCTGTACGACGTCGACTACGTGACCGAGTTCGACGAGGACACCCCGGAACGGCTGCTGCGGATGATCCGTCCCGAGTTGTACGTCAAGGGCGGCGACTACACGGCGGAGATGCTCGCCGAGGCGCCGCTGGTCCGCTCGCTGGGCGGCGAGGTGCACGTCCTCGGCTACCTGCCCGACCGCTCGACCACCGCCATCATCGGCCGCATGCGCTCACTGCCATGACCGTTATGACCGCTATGACCGCCAAGACCACCGTGACCGCTTTGACCGCCGCGACCGCGACGGCTACCGGCTCCCACAAACGCCCGCGTTCACTTCCAGGAAGAGACCGATCATGACCCAGACCCTGAACGCCCCTCCCGAGCTGCACGAGCACGTCATGCTGGAGCACCGGCGGCGGCCGATCACCCGCTCGGCCGCGCGCGGCGCGATCGCGGCCATGGCCATGTCGGGCCTGCGGCGGCTCACCGGCTCGCTCGGCATGTTGCCGGCGACGCCGCCGGAGTCGGTGCTCGAACGGACCGCGCCCACGGCCTTCCACCGCGTGCCCGTACGGCTGCGCCCGGCGGCGGTGGAGCTCGTGCACTGGACCTACGGGGCGGTCGGCGGGGCCGCCTTCGGCCTGCTGCCCCGGGGGCTGCGCCGCAGGCAGTGGGCGGGCCCGGTGTACGGCGTCCTGGCCTGGACGGCCTTCGAGGCGGGCCTGGTACCGGCGCTCGGCCTGCACCGCGGGCACGGCGCGGCGGCCAGGCTGGCACTGCTGGCCGACCACGTGCTGTACGGCGTCGTCGTGGCCGCCTCCCCCTGGCCCCACGAGGACCGCTGACCGGGGACCTGGGCCGCGCACCGGACCCGGGCGCGCCGCGAGAACCACTGACGGGTCACTTCAGCAGTGTCTCGGTGAGCCACGGTCGCAGGACCGGCAGTGCGTTCGTCGCCTGCATGGCGCTCATGTGGTCAAGCCCGTCGAGCACCACGACGTCCCAGCCGAGTGCCTCCAGCTCCGCCCGGTGCCGCACCAGCGGTCCGGCGAGGTCGACGACCACGCCGCCCCACCGCTCCTCGTAGGTGATCTTGTCCTCGGCGCCGGCGAAGCACAGCCGGGGGCAGGAGAGCCGGACCGCCGTGTCGTCGAAGCTCCGCAGCGCCTCGTACAGCGTGACGAACTGCTTGCTCTGGTCCACGGTCGTGCTGACCTCGACCGAGGACCAGTCGAAGGCGTCGTCGGAGCTCTTCTCCTTCGGGGCGGGCGCGGGCGTGGGCGCGAGGGCCTGCTCGTACGCCGCCATGGTGACCTTCAGCATCTCGGCGTACGGCCCCTCGTACGGCGGATATCCGCCCATCACCAGCGCGGAGAGCCGGTCGGTCCTGAGCGCGAGCTGCAGCCCGCTGAGCCCGAGCCACGAGTAGCCGTAGTACGCGAACCGCTCGGCCCCGACGGCGTCGGCCACGGCCAGCAGGTCGGCGACGACGTTGGCGGGGGTGAGCGTGTCCGGTTTGGGCGCGTTCAGCACGTGCCCGGTGTAGTCGAAGGCGACGACCTGGAAGACGTCGCTGAGCCCGTCGATCAGGGAGCGGCCGAGCGCCGGGTCGTTGCCCCATTTGCGCATCTCGTCGGCCTGCTCGCCCTCCACAGGCGTGGGATCGACCGGCAGCAGCAGGGCCGGTCCCGAGCCGTGCACCTCCGCCTCGATCGTGCTGCCGTCGTGCATCGTGACCTGAACCATGGGCCCGCCCCTAACTCGATACAGCGTAAAGAATTGTTGGGACGACAATAGCTTATGCCGTAAAGAGTCTCAACGGATTGGGGACGGGCACCCAGCGCATGGCCCCTCCGTCGGCGTCCAGCCAGCGCAGCAGCAGGTTGGCCTTGGCCGGGATGTGCGGGGCCGCGAGCAGGTCGCGCAGCTCGGCCGGATCCCCGTGGTCCTTGGCGGCGGCGGCGAACACCGCCCTGGCCCGCGCCCACAACTCACCGCGCAAACGCGGATGGCGTTCGGCGACGGCGCCGGCGATCTCGCAGAGGTTGTTGGTCAGCAGGCAGTACACCAGCCGCTCCCACGCCCGCTCCGCGCCCAGCACGGGCGCGCTGAGCTCCGGATGCCGCTCGGCCACCAGCTTGACGCCCTCGGCGTCGCGGAACAGGACCTGCGCGGGCAGGCCCAGCGCGTCCACCGCGACGAGCACGTTCTGCAGGTGGGACTCCAGGACCACCCCATGACGCAGGTACGCGTGCAGCACCGGCGGCACCACGTGCTCCAGGTAGCGTTCCCACCAGACGAAGGCCGCGTCCTCGTCCAGCCCGTCGAGCGGGTTGCCGGGGAAGCCCTCGCTGACGCCCGCCGCCAGCAGCGCGGTCAGGCCGGGGCGCACGTGTCCCCGCAGCCCGTCGCGGACGATCACGGCCAGCGCCTCACCGCCGTCCCCGCCCAGCCGTACGCTGCGCCAGCCGCGGTCGCGCAGCACGGCGGGGCGCGGGAGGTGGCCGGGCAGGTCGTCGAAGACCTCGTCCAGCAGGGCCGTCACCAGCGTGAGCCGGCTCAGGTCGTGCAGCCAGAGGCGGCGTACGTCGTTCGTGATGCGCACGTCCAGGCTGAACTTGCAGAACAGGTCGGGCTCCGGCAGGTACACCGTGCGGATCGACGCCGTCGCCACCGCCGTCGCCTCCGTGAACCCGAGATGCCGCAACCGCCCCCCGCGCAGGCCGCCGAGCAGGGCCACTTGCCACGGGTGGGCGGGCAGGAGGGCGAAGCCGTCGCCGGCCGGGTCGCCGAGCAGGTCGAGAGCGCCCGCGTCCCCTTCCTCCACCAGGTCCTCGACCGGCACCCCGAGCAGCGGCAGCGCGAAGCTCGCGGCGGCCTCCGGCGCGTACGGCAGCCACGACTCCCGGCTCCCCCCGCCCCTGGCCTTGGGCGCGGGATGGTAGCGGTGCCCGGCCACCAGGGCCTGCTCCGAGCGCAGGTAGAGGTCGGCGGGCGGCACGGCGGCCCGCCTGGCCAGCAGCAGGGCGGCCGTCACGTCGCGGCTGTGCAGGATCTCGGCGGGCAGCTCGTCGTTGCCCGCCCCGGTGGCCGCCCGCAGCTCGGCGGCCGTCAGCGCGACCAGGTCCGGCAGCTCCAGCGGGCACCAGCCGTCCGGGGTGCGCAGGGAGGGAGCAGCGGGATACCGGTCGCCGCCGACGCGCAGCACGTGGCCGGTCGCGGGCAGAACGTACTCGCCGGGCACGGCGGGTCGGGCCACTTCGCGGATCAGGCAGTTGAGCAGCGCCGTCACCGCGAGGGCCGAGGCCCGGGTCGCTGCCTCCCGCTCCGGCTCAGAGGACGGGAGGAGGCCGTCGGTGGATGCCATGGCGACCGTACTCCTACCCTTTGCCTCCTCCGTGCCCACAGGGTAGCTACCAGGCAGATTGATGGGATAGATGGGATATATGAGCCTTTCGGAGGCGGAGTTCGCGGCGCAGCTCGACCTCGTCCGTCCTGATCTGTCCGCCGCGTACGCCGATGCCCTCCCGGGCGCGCGTGCCGCCGTCCTGGGCCGGCTGTGGCGGGGGCTGCTGTACGAGCCGCTGCCCGGCCTGACCGCCCGGGGCCCGTCGATCGTGCTGCTGGCCGACGGGCGCAGGCTCACGGGGCCGGAGCGCAGGCCGTACGACGTCGGGGACGAGCCGGTGCTGCACCTGGACGGCGAGCCCCACACGCATCCGGCCGCGCTGCTGGCCGCCCTCGGCCTGCCCGGCGCCGACCGGCTGATCGCCGACCTGGACAACAGCGTCGCCTCGCTGGCCCTGTCGCGGGCCGGCGCCCCACCGCACAGCCCCAAAGGGCTGGTGGAGCACGAGCAGAGCGTGGTGGACGGCCATCCCTACCACCCCGGCTGCCGCAACCGGCCGGGCGTGTCGGTCGCCGAGCAACTGGCGTACATGCCGGAGCACCGGCCCACGGTGCTGCTCGACCTGCTGGCGCTGCCCGCCGCCCGCTGCCTCGTCTCGGGCCCGTGGCCGTCCTCCCTCATGGACGGCGACCGGCTGCTGCTGCCCGTGCACCCCTGGCAGACCCGGCACGTCCTGCCCGATCTGGGGCTGCGTCCTTACGCCACGGGGGCCGTTCCCGCGCGCCCGCTCATGTCCGTACGCACCCTCGTGCCCCTCGACGGGAGCCCGCATCTGAAGACGGCGTTCAGCACGCGCATGACCTCGGACGTCAGGGACATCTCCCCCGGCTCCGTACGTGACTGCGTGCCCCTGTCCGACCTGCTCACCCGCCTGTCGGCCCGCTGCGGCGGCACGCCGGGCATCGCCCGCTACCTGGCCGGCGCGGCCGGCCCGCTCGACACGGGCGGATCGGCAGATGGGCACAGCGCCGATCTGTCGGTCATGCTGCGCGAGCCCGTGACGGCCCAGGGCACGGTGCTGCCGGTGGCGGCGCTCACCAGGACGATGGTCGGTGACCCCGCGGCCTGGCTGGACGCGTTCGCCCGCCTGGCCGTGACGGACGCGTTCGGCCTGCTCGCGCTCGGCGTGGCGCTGGAGGCGCACGGCCAGAACCTGCTGGTCGTGCTCGGCGGGGACGGGCTGCCGTACCGGCTGATCTACCGTGACCTGGCCGACGTCAGGATCAGCCCGGCCCGCCTGACCCGCAACGGCGTCGAGACGCCGCCGGTGAGCGCCAGGCTGCTCAGCGACGACCCCGCGGTCCTGCACGCCAAGCTGCTCGGCTCGCTGGTCGGGACCACGTTCGGCAGCCTTGTGGCCCTGTTCGGCCAGGGTGACCGGGCTCTGGAGGGCCGGCTCTGGCACGTGCTGGCCGCCGCCGCCCGTGCGGCGTCGGAACGGCTGCCGGGCACCCGTGACGTACGCGCGGACCGCGCCGCCCTGTTCGGCGACCGGATCGCGGCCAAGGCCCACCTGGCCGCCCGGCTGGAGGGCGCCCCGCCCGGCGGCAACTGGACGAGCCTGCCCAACCCGCTGACCGAGCACAACGCGTAAGCGCCTGGCCCTTTTCCGTGCGCGGGAGGAGAATGAGGGCCGGCCCGGTGGTTCGCGCGGGCGTCCATCGCGTGGATGGCCGGAGGGAGGAACGCGATGATGCAGCTGTCGGTACGGCTCGTCCCGATCGATGACGCCACCCTGGTGATCGCCCTGACGGGAGAGCTGGACGTCACGACGAGGCCGGTGCTGGCCGCGTTCCTCGACCCGTTGCCCAAGTCCCCCGTCAAACACGTGCTCGTGGCGGCGGCGGACCTCTGGTTCTGCGACCTCAACGGCCTCGAACAACTGGCGACCACCCATGCCGCCCTGCGGGCCAAGGGCGGCCACCTGGCCGTGGCCGAGCCCCAGCCGCCGCTGCGCCGGCTCATCTCGCTGATGAGCGAGCAGGACCAGATGTCGTTCCCCGTCTTCGCCAGCATGACGGAGGCGCTCGCGTCCGCCGGGGTGCCGGAATACCAAACGGAATACCGGTCGGAACACGGCACGGAACACGGGGCGGATCACCGGACCGGGGTCCCGCCCGGCGGGGCGTACCGCCACCTGCCGTACATGCGCCTCCAGCCGCGCCTCCAGTCCGGCGCCCGCCGCCGCTTCAGGGCGCGGCGCGAGCCGTCGCCGACGCAGCCGCTCGCCGTCCAGGCCGGTGAAGCGCGCCTGGAGGAGGAGCCGGCCGCGAGCCCGGTGGCTCCCGTCACGTCCGCCGGTTCGCTGGCGCCGCTCGTCGAGCGCTCGCGCATGCTGCGCCAGCAGGCGTTCGACCAGAAGCAGGCGCTGGCCAGGCGGCGCGCGACCGCGGTCGAGGCCCGCTCGCTGCTGCACACCACCCTCGAACGGTGCGACGACAACCTGACGGCCATGCGCAGCAACCTCGTCCGCGCCCGCGCGGTGATCAGCCTCGGCTACGTGAGCCTCGGCTCGCTCAAGCTCCCCACGTCGTTCCGGCTGAACCGAGGATGAGGCTCTCACCAGGCCGGGCGCACCCAATCGGCGTAGGCTTCGCTCGTGACGACGCAGGAAGAGCGGAAGTTCGACGAGCTCCTCCTTCTTCTCAGGGAGACTCGCGGCTTCGACTTCTCGGGCTACAAACGCACCACCCTGATCCGGCGCATCGCCCGGCGGCTCGAAGCGCTGGGTCTGCGCGACTACGACGCGTACCGCGACCTGCTCGAACTCGAACCGGGCGAGTTCACGAAGCTCTTCGACAGCCTGCTGATCAACGTCACCGAGTTCTTCAGGGACGCGACCGCCTGGCAGCGGCTGCGTGAGCTGATCGTCCCGGCGCTGCTGGACCTGGAGCCGGGGAGCCGGCCCATCCGGGTGTGGAGCGCCGGTTGCGCGACCGGCGAGGAGACCTACACGCTCGCCATGATCCTGGCCGAGGAGCTCGGCGCGGACGAGTTCCGCCGGCGGGTCAAGATCTATGGCACCGACCTCGATGAGAAGTCCGTGCGGGCGGCCAGGGCCGGCGTCTACAGCGACCGGGCGCTCGCCGACGTGCCGGCGGACCTGCGCGAGAGGTACTTCGAGCCGGCGGACGGCGGCTCCGCCTTCCGCCACGACCTGCGCGGCCGGCTCGTCTTCGGCCGCAACGACCTCACCCGGGACGCCCCCATCTCCCGCGTCGACCTGCTGGTGGCCCGTAACACGCTGATGTACTTCAACACCGAGACGCAGCTCGACGTCGTCAGGCGTTTCCACTTCGCCCTGTCCGACCCCGGCTTCCTCTTCCTCGGCAAGGCCGAGATGCTGCTCGGGCAGCAGCACGCGTTCGAGCCGCTGGACCTCGGCCTGCGGCTGTTTCGCAAGCGCAGCCCGATCACAGGCGACGTCACCAGCGGCGTCACCGGCGGCGTCACCGGTTGCCCCGCCGACCGGGTCGCCGGTCCGCCCGCGCTCGCGTCCGTGGCGCTGGACTGCGGCCCCGTGGCCCAGATCGTCGTGGACGTCCCCGGCAACCTGGCGCTGGCCAACTCCAGGGCCGCGGCCCTGTTCGGCCTCGGCCCGCGTGACGTCGGCCGCCCGTTCCAGGATCTTGAGGTCTCCTACTGGCCCGTCGAGCTGCGTTCCGTCATCGAGCAGGCGTGCGAAGGCCGGGGTCCGGTGGAGCTGCGCGAGGTGAACTGGTACCGCGCCGGCCTGCCCGCGCCCGAGGTCTTCGACGTCTCCGTCGTCCCCCTGCTGGTGTCGGGCGACCTGGCCGGGGTGAGCATCCACTTCTACGATGTCACCCGCTACCGCCGGCTCAGGGACGAACTGAAGCAGGCCAACCGCCGGCTCGAACAGGCCTACACGGAGCTGCGCTCGCTCAACGAGGCGCTGGAGGCGACCAACGAGGAGCTCCAGTCCACCAACGAGGAACTGGAGACGACCAACGAAGAACTCCAGTCCACCAACGAGGAACTGGAGACGATGAACGAGGAGCTGCAGTCCACCAACGACGAGCTGCGGCACCTCAACGACGTCCTGACGACCCGCACGATCGAGCTGGACGAGGTCAACCGGTTCGTCTCCTCGGTGGTGCGCAGCCTGGGCGACGCGGTGGTGGTGCTGGACGAGCAGTTACGTGTGGTCGTCTGGGGCCCGGGGGCGGAGGAGCTGTGGGGGGTGCGCGCCGACGAGGCGGCCGGTCTGCCGCTGGCCGAGCTCGACGCCGGCCTGCCGCTCGACGTGCTGTGCCCCCGTCTGCGCGCCGCGCTGGCCGACCGGTCCCGGCCGCCGGTCCAGGGCGAGGGACTGCTGCTCGACGCGGTCAACCGGCGCGGGCGTCCGACGCGGCTCGACGTGCGCCTGTCACACCTGCGCACGGAGGACGACGCCGTGCACGGCCTGATCATGGTGATGAAGGAGATCCGCCCCCAGGAGCCCTGACCCCTGCCGTCTCGGTGAGCAGCCGCCTCAGCGGGCGGCCATCTCGGCGACCGGGATCCGGCGGAAGGCGATGCTCTCGTACGGGCCGAAGTTCCCGGTCTCGAAGAGCAGCCCGACCGTGTCGCCGTCCACGCGGACGAGGTCGGAGTAGGCGGCGGGCAACCCCGACACCGTGTGCGTCACCCGCCAGGTGAGACCGTGGTCGTCGCTGGCGCGCACCGTCATCACCGCCCGTGCGTCGGGAGCCGCCGGTCCCGAGAACAGCAGCACCTCGGGCCCGTCGCACCACAGCAGGCTCCCCTCCACCACCGGCCCGGTCAGCCCGGCCTGCGGGCGGAAGGGCAGCTCAAGCGTCTGGCCGCCGTCGGCCGAGTAGGCGTCGGCCCTGGTGCCGGGGGCGGTGGAGTCGGTGCGGGTGTTGAGATAGAGGCGTCCGCCGGGCAGCTCGGCGGCGGTGGTCTCGTTGACGTTGACGTACCCGTCGGGGTTGTCGTCGACGTAGCCGGTGCGCCAGGTCATGCCGCCGTCGTCGCTCAGCAGCGCGTGGCCGCCGTTGTACTTGCCCTCGGTCCCGTCGTCCTTGCCGGTGGGCGGCAGCGAGTGGTTGGCGGGGACCACCAGGCGGCCGGCGTGCGGGCCGTGACGCAGCACGAGCGCGTGGCCCGGCGTGGTCGCGTACCAGCGCCAGCCGGGCCGCTTCACCTCGGCGGTGATCTCGCGCGGCGCCGGCCAGGTGACGCCGTCGTCCGTGCTGACCTGGACGAACACCCGCCGACCCGCGTCGGCCGCCACCTGACCGCGCCTGATCTTCTCCTCGGTCGCCGTCGGGCCCTGCCGGACGTGCACCAGCACGATCCGCCCGTCGCCGCGCACCGCGGGCGCGGGGTTGCCCGCGGTGCCCCGGTTCGGCTCCGTGGCCACGACCTGCAACGGGCCCCACGTACGCCCGCCGTCCTCCGACCGCTTGAGCACGAGGTCGATGTGGCCGGAGTCGGACGCCGAGCCGCGCCGCCCCTCCGCGAACGCCAGGACCGTGCCCGCCGCCGTGACCACAGTCGCCGGGATCCGGTACGTGTGATAGCCGTCCGTCGCCTGCCGGTACGGCACCGAGGTCGGGTAGCGATCAGCCATGCGGGGCACGCTAGGGCCCTTGAGTGAACGGACCCCGACGGGAGCCGTACGCGCGGGCGAAACCGACGGACGGACGACACCGGGGCCAGGCACCACGATTGCGGCGGCTCGCCGTGAAACGATGCGAGAAGAGGACGAATACCGTGCCTGGGGAGGCAGCAGTGGCTGACGAGTTCGACGTCATCGTGATCGGCGCCGGTCCGGCCGGCGAGAACGTCGTCGACCGGGCCGTGCGCGGCGGCCTGACGGCGGCCATCGTCGAGGAGCGGCTGGCCGGCGGCGAGTGCGCCTACTGGGCGTGCGTGCCGAGCAAGGCGCTGCTGCGGCCGGTCGACCTGGCCGGGGAGGTACGGCGGGTGCCGGGGCTCTCGCTCGGGCCGATCGACGTGGCCGCGGTGCTGGCCAGGCGCGACGAGACCGTGTCGAACTTCGACGACAGCGGCCAGGTGCGCTGGATCGAGAGCGTCCCGGCCGAGTTCTTCCGGGGCAAGGGCCGCCTCGACGGGCCCAGACGCGTCCGCGTCACCGCCGAGGACGGCAGCGAGCGCGTGATCACCGCCCGCCAGGCCGTCGTCCTGGCCACCGGCAGCGTCGCCGCGATCCCGCCCACGCCGGGCCTGGCAGAGGCGCGGCCGTGGACCAGCCACGAGGTGACCGCGACCACGTCGGTCCCCGAGCGCCTGGTCGTGATCGGCGGCGGCGTGGTGGCGTGTGAGATGGCGCAGGCCATGCACGGGCTGGGCGCACGCTCGACGACCGTGCTCGTCCGGGGCGACCGCCTGCTCAGCCGCATGGAGCCGTTCGCGGGAGAGCTGCTGGCCGAGTCGTTCGCCGACGCCGGGATCGAGCTGCGCACCCACACCGACGCCGTCCGCGTCGAACGCCCCGAGCCGGGCGGGAAGGTGACCGTGCACCTGCCGGAGGGCCCACCGCTGGAGGCTGACGAGCTGCTGGTGGCCACCGGCCGCCGGCCCGCGACCGGCGACCTGGGGCTTTCGGCGGTCGGCCTGCCCGACGGCGCGATCGTCGAGGTCGACGACAGCATGCGGGCCACCGGGGTCGCCGACGGCTGGCTGTACGCCGTGGGCGACGTCAACGGGCGCGCGCTCCTCACCCACATGGGCAAGTACCAGGCCAGGATCTGCGGCGACGTGATCGCGGCGCGGGCGCGCGGCGACGAGCTGCCCGCGATGCGCGACCTCGTCGGCGGCGCCCGCTCACCGCAGGTCGTCTTCACCGACCCGCAGGTCTGCGCGGTCGGCCTCAGCGAGGAGGCGGCCCGCGCGGCGGGCATCCGGGTCCGCGCGGTCGAGTACGACCTGGGCTCGGTCACGGGGGCCTACCTGATGGGCGACGGCTACCGGGGCAAGGCCAAGGCCGTGGTGGACGAGGACAGGAGGGTGCTGGTCGGGGTCACGTTCGTCGGGCCCGCGACGGCCGACCTGCTCCACTCCGCCACGATCGCGGTGACCGCCGAGGTGCCGCTCGACCTGCTCTGGCACGCGGTCCCGACCTTCCCGACGGTGAGCGAGATCTGGCTGCGGCTGCTGGAGGCGTACGGCCTGTAGGCCGACGGTGGGGCGGCGTTTCGGCGGCGTTTCGGCGGTGCTGTGCGGCGGGGCGGCGGGTTAGGGGCTGGCCTCCGACTGGAGCATCAGCTCCGCCACCGTCTCCTCGACGCTCCCGCGCAGCTCCACGCGTGACAGCAGGTCCGTCAGCCGCAGGACGGACAGCAGGTGGTCCGAGGGCCGTACCAGGATGATCCGGCCCTCGCCCTGCTCCTCCATCCGCTGCATCGCCATCGCGAGCACGCCGATGACCGAGGAGTCGAAGAAGTCGAGGTCGGCCAGGTCGAACACGAGGACGGGGCCGACCGACCAGTTCCACACCTGGTTGATGCGGTCGCTGAACCTGACCCGGCCGGCGTGGTCGAGGACGCCGCCGGCGCGCAGGACGGTGCAATGGAGGTGCCTCGTCGTCTCGATCCGCAAACCGCCATCGCCCACATCACCACACTGCCCGCTGAGCGGTGATAACACGGGGTATTTGCCATTTTTCCCGACTGCTCACTCCAAGCTGTCGGCCAGCTTGCGCAGGAGCCCGGCCAGCGTCTCCATCTCCTCGCGGCCGAGCGGCGCGGCCAGGCGGGCCAGGTTGGCGGCGTGCTCGGTGAGCGTGTCGTCGATGACCCGCAGGCCCCGCTCGGTCAGCCTGATCAGGAAGCTGCGCCGGTCGGCCGGGTCGAGGCTGCGCTCGACCAGCCCGGCCGCCTCCAGCCGGTCGATCCGGTTGGTCATCCCGGCCCGCGACATCATCAGCACCTCCGACAGCTCGGAGGGAATCAGCGTGTACGGGGGCCCGGCCCTGCGCAGCGCGGCCAGCACGTCGAACTCGCCCTGCCGCAGCCCGTGCTTGGTGAAGACCCGGTCCACCTGGGGCGCCATCAGCCGCATGGCCTGGGCGAGCCGGCCGAAGACGTCCATGGCCGACAGATCGAGGTCGGGCCGCTCGCGCCGCCACTGCTCGATGATCGTGTCGATGGCGTCGCCCATGGCTCCGCATCCTATTCGAGGCGGACCCTTCGCCCTTATCGGTGCGCGGTGCCCGACTCCAGGGTCGGGATGGCGTCCGGGCAAGGACCGAGGATCACCAGCAGGGGCGAGGCCGCCGGGTCGGACAGTTCCAGCTCCGTGACGTTCCCCCGTACCCGTTGCTCGGGCTTCCCCAGGTCGCCGTCCCGCACGCTGATCACCCGCTCGACGGACGGCGCCGCCGACTGCAGCAGCCGCCTGGTGGTGTGGCGCAGCCAGCGCAGCTCGCTGTTGACCCGGCGCCACGTGGCCGGGATCATGCTCACCGCCTCGGCCTTGGTGCCGAGCCGCAGCGTGATGCGCCCGCTCGACCCGAACCGGTCCTTGAGCACGGGGTTGACCACGAACATGCCGGAGCGCAGCACGCGCGCCCCCTGCCGGTTGGCGTTGGCCAGGCCGCCCGCGCTGATCAGCGAGTACAGCTCGCAGCGGGCCCCGTCGAGCGTGTCGGGGTCGTAGTCCACCGCCGGCGGCTCCTCGAAGACGACCTTGTCCAGCCGCACCCCGGCCACCCCGTCCTCGGCGACGCGACCGGCCACGGCCGTGCGCACCTCGTCGCAGACGCCGTCGCCCTCGGTGATGTCCAGCGCCTCGACGCAGATCAGCCCGTCGTCGGGGATCTCGTCGGGCGACAGGTCGAAGGCCACCCTGGCGTGCGCCTTCTTGCCGCGCAGCAGCACGCACTGGCGCAGCCGCCCCTGGGAGAGCACCTGAACGAGGCGGGGCCGCGGGTTCATCTCCGTACGGCCCTCGTGCCAGCCGCTCACCGACCGCTCGTCCGTGGACAGCGACACCTGCACCCGCAGCGCCCGTCCCTGGGCGGAGACCTTGAAGCCGGCCAGCCCGGACGTCTCGAACCTGCCCAGGATCTGGCTGCCGCGCCGCAGCCGGTCAGTCACCTGCAGCGCCGACAGCCGGCCGCTGGACAGGTGGACGGGCGGGATGGCGGGAAGAACCACCTGGTCGAGGTCGGTGGCGGGTCCTGAGCTGGTCATCGGGTGCTCCTCGAAGGGACGGCGGTCGTCGAAGGAATGAGTGCGGCGGCCGTCGCGGCCGGGTCGTGGAAGTCGAATCGGGTGAGTACGGGATCGCGCCATCGCCACATGCGGCCGACCGCGCTGTAGAGGGCGTCGCCGTCCGGCTCCGCGTGCCGCAGGTTGACCGTCATGGCCCTGGCGTAGTCGTCCCCGTGCTCCCAGTGGGGCAGGAGCTGGCTGGGCACGTCGGCGCCGCAGCGGCGCAGCCAGAGCCACAGCCGGGCGCGCTCGCGCTGCTCGGGCCCGAGGAAGCCGGCGCCCTTGGCGCCCCTGGCGATGGCCTCGGCCAGCAGCAGGCGGTGCTCGGACGGCGAGCCCGCGACGTGGGTGGCCCCGCAGGCGCCGCCCTCGGACCAGCCGGCCTGGATGACGGGGATCCCGAACGCCGGCAGGTCGCTGTCGCCGAACGCGACGCCCACGTCCGCCGTGCTCCACAGCAGGTTGGCCGAGATCTTCCCGCTCACGTGCCTGATCCGGGAGCTGTTTCCGGGCGTGCTCGGGGAGGCGGCATCGGCGGGTGTGTCGAGGAAGAGCCAGTTCGCGCTCTGGTCGGCCGCGGCGAACTCCGTCGTCGCCGCGAACAGCTCCGCGTCCCCGCCGGGCTCGTGGCCGAAGACCGCGACGGTGGGCCGGTCGGCGTCGATGCCCAGGCGGGAGCAGGCGTGGTGACGCAGCTGGCGGCGCTCGGTCTCCGTACGGACCTGGTAGCCGCGCCCCACCCGCCGGGCCACCCGTTCGGCGCTGGGCCTGATCGCCTCCCTGTGCGGCCAGACGTGCCGCTCGAAGAAGGCGCCGACCCTGGCGGGCAGCTCGTCCTGGATCGTGCACGTCCCCTGGTCGGGGAAGAGCGCGTACGCCCGCAGCGTCCCGGTGCCGTGCACGTGGACGACCGGCACCTCCCTGGGCACGGAGCGCCCGGCCCGGCTGGTGACCAGCGCCCGGGGCGGAACGTCCGGCCGCCCGCCCACGGTGCCGCCGAACGCCTCGGCCAGCCGCGTCCACCCGGGATCGGTCAGCACGACCAGCCGCGCGGACAGCAGCCCGCAGACCGCCTTCGCCACCAGCAGCGTGCGCGCCACGACCCGCAGGTCCTCGTCGTACGCCTCCGCGACGACGCACCCGTCGTCACCGGCGCTGTCCGCCCACCATGTCCTGGCGGCGGCCAGCAGCCGATCGACGTGCTCACGGTCCCCGACGCGACGCATACAGCCCCCTCCACCAAGGCCCGGGAAGAAATGCCCTGCCAGACGTTGCCAGACCGGCCGGCCACGACCCGGCGGACAACACGCTTCTTTGCCTTGACCTGGCGGAAACTCGGCCGCCCCAGAAGAAGACACAGAACAAGACGCGGACGAAGGCCCAGCAGAAGGCCCACATGAAGACGCGGATGAAGGCGGCGGGGAGGGCGGAGGCTACGGGCTCACGTCACGCGCGTCGCGGCGGCCCCGTACGTCCCGACCAGGTCGAACGCCGCTTCGGCGGCGAATCACCAGAAAACTCCGCACAGGAGCAACATTTCCGGGTCAGTGAGCGTCCAAGTTTTTACCTGGAGCACGTCATGCCCGGGTTTAGGATGCACCCTATTGCCACGAGGGGGAGGGTATACCGTCATGGGTTCCCGTTTGTCGAGTGTCGCACGCCTGACGGCGGCCGCGGCGGCGGCCGGCGTAGTGGCCGCCGCCATCGCGTTGCCCGCGGTCGGGGGTACCGGGGCGATCTTCGTCTCGGCTTCAGAAGACCTCGGCATCAAACCCGAGGAGCTCAAGGAGCCCCCGCTGGCCGAACGGACGACGCTGCTCGACGCCAAGGGCAACGAGATCGCCTACTTCTGGGAGGAGTACCGCGAGAGCGTCACGCTCGACCAGGTGGCCGACATCATGAAGACGGCCATCATCTCCATCGAGGACTTCCGTTTCTACGAGCACGGCGCCATCGACATCGAGGGCACGATCCGGGCCCTGGCCAAGAACGCCACCTCGGGTGGCATCGCCCAGGGCGGTTCGTCGATCACCCAGCAGTACGTCAAGCAGGTGCTGCTCAACTCCGCCGAGACCGACGAGGCGAAGGCCGCGGCCCTGGAGGCCAGCTACGCGCGCAAGCTCAAGGAGCTGCGGTACGCGATGGCGGTCGAGGAGAAGTACACCAAGGACCAGATCCTGGAGAAGTACCTCAACATCGCCTACTTCGGCGCGGGCGCCAACGGCGTGGAGGCCGCGGCCAGGCGCTTCTTCGGGGTGAGCGCGTCGGACCTGACGCTGGCCCAGGCGGCGACGCTGGCCGGAGCGGTCCAGGACCCCAACGCGACCGACCCCAACATCGGCAAGGCCCAGCAGAAGCGGCTGCTCTCGCGGCGCAACGTGGTGCTCGACCGGATGGCCGAGCTGAAGAAGATCACGCCGGAAGAGGCCGCCGCGGCCAAGGCCCAGAAGCTCGGCTTCAAGAACACCCCGATCCCGGGCGGATGCGCTGAGAGCAAATATCCGTACTTCTGCATGTACGTCCGCAACGAGGTGCTGCGCAACCCGGTCTTCGGCAAGAAGGCCAAGACCAGGAGCGCGTTCCTCAACCGGGGCGGCCTGACCATCCAGACCACGCTCGACCCGAAGATGCAGCGGGCCGCCGAGCGGGCCATCAAGAAGCACGTGTTCGCCTCGGACGCCCCGGTCGCCTCCGAGGCCCTGATCCAGCCCGGCACCGGCGCGATCAAGGCCATGGCCGCCAGCCGCAAGTACGGCACCAACAAGCGCAAGAAGGAGATGTCGTACAACGTCGTGGCCGACGCCGCGCACGGTGGCGGCACCGGCTTCCAGGCGGGCTCGACGTTCAAGACGTTCACCCTGGTCACCGCGCTCAAGAAGGGCATGAAGCTCAACGAGGGCTTCTCCGTCAGTGGCGGCTACCGGTCCCCGTACTACTCCTCGTTCAAGAACTGCAAGGGCGAGAACATCGGCGACCCGACGCACACCGTCACCAACGACGAGGGCGGCGGCGGCTTCATGACGCTGCAGACCGGCACCTGGAAGTCGGTGAACACCTTCTTCGTGCAGCTTGAGCAGAAGGTGGGCCTGTGTGACACGATCAAGACGGCCAAGGACCTGGGCATCAAGCGCTCCGACGGCCTGCCGCTGACCGAGTACGAGACGTTCACGCTGGGCACGAACGAGATGGACCCGGTGACCGTGGCCAACGCCTACGCCACCCTCGGCGCTCGCGGCAAGCGCTGCACGCCCATGGTCATCACCAAGATCACCGACCGCTACGGCAAGGTGAAGAACTACAAGCCCGACTGCGAGCAGAAGCTCGACCCCGAGGTCGCGGACGCGGCGGCGAGCATCCTGTCCGGCGTGTTCACCAAGGGCACGATGAGCGGCGTCGGCGGCATCGGCCGCCCGGCGGCCGGCAAGACGGGCACCACGGACAACCAGGCCACCGCCTGGTTCGCCGGCTTCACCCCGGATCTGGCGGGCGCGGTCAGCATCGGCAACCCGGACGGCGCCCAGGACCACAAGCTCAACGGCATCACCATCGGCGGCCGGTACTACGCCAACGTCTTCGGCGCCTCGATCCCCGGGCCGATCTGGAAGGACACCATGCTGTCCGCCCTCAAGGGCACGCCGGCCACCGCCTTCACCCCGGTCAACAGCGAGCGGTTCGGCGGCTGCGGCTCGGGCTGCGCGCCGAGGCGCGAGACGCCCGACGAGGACGACGACGTCACCGACGGCGACGAGGACTACACGGGAGTGGACACGGGCCTGGGCGGGGAGTGACCTCAGCGGTTTTCAGAGTGCCGGATGTGGATGAATAGGGCGTCCAGAAAGAGGCCCTGATGCACATCCGGCACCGAAACCCCCACCGGCTACCAGCACTTCCCGGCTGAGCGGATGCGGAGTGCGTCCGTACAACGGGACGCACTCCTTGCAAAGGCCCTATTAACAACGGCGAAACATTGGTAACGTGGGAGCGCTCCCAGGATCTTCCCGCGAGGTGCTCCATGTCCGAGCAGCCCACACTGGCACAGGTGGCGGCCGCTGCCGGGGTTTCCCCCGCGACCGCATCTCGAGTCCTCACGGGCTCGGTGCGGGTCAGTACCTCGACCCGCCGCCAAGTCTACGACGCCGTGTCCCGCATGGGATACGTCAGGCAACGCGCACCCCGGGGGACGGCCGCGAAGACCATGGCCGACGGCGTCACGGCGGTGATCTGTGACCATCTCCCCCGGCTCTTCAACGAGCCCTACTACGCCAGGCTCCTGTCCGCCGCCGGCGCGGTGATCGCCGAACACGGCACCCACCTGATGGTGACCACCGTCGCCCCCACCTCCTCCACGCTGCCCGCCCTCTCCGGCGCGGTGCTCATCGTGGGCGCCAGGGAACGCCATCCCCTGGCGATCAAGCTGTCCACCTCGGGCGTCCCGGTCCGCAACATCGGCCGGCCGCCCCACGACCTCAGGCTCCCGTACGCCGACGTCGACAACCTCGACGGCGGCCGGCAGGCGGCCGAGCACTTCCTGCTGTCCGGCCGCAGAAACGTGGCGGCCATCGGCGGGCCGCCGTCCTTACCCGGCGCCCGAGACCGGCTGGAGGGCCTCGTCCGCACCCTCCAGGCCGCAGGCGCCCCCGATGTCCCCGTCGCGTACGGCGACTTCACCGCGGCCTCGGGCACCCACGCCATGCAGTGGCTGTTACGCCACGCCCCCGGCCTGGACGCCGTGTTCGTGGCCTCCGACCTGATGGCGGCCGGCGCCATCCAGGCCCTGCGCAGGGCGGGCCGCAAGATCCCCGCCGACGTCGCGGTGATCGGATTCGACGACGCCCCCGTCGCCAGGCACACCGTGCCCGCCCTGACCACCGTCCGCCAGCCCGTCGAGGAGCTCGCCACCGTCGCCACCCGGCTGCTCCTGACGGGGGCCGCGGGCATCGACCCCGTCCTCCCCACGGAACTGGTCGTCCGTGAGTCGGCTTGAGCCCGGGGACGTACTGGCCCGCCGGTACCTGCTGCTGGACCCGCTGGCCAGAGGGGGCATGTCGGTCATCTGGCGGGCTTTCGACCAGTCCCTGCACCGGATGATCGCGGTCAAGGTGCTCACCGCCTCCCTGCACACCGACTCGGGAGCGCGGGTCAGCGTACGCAGCGAGGCGCGCGCCGCGGCCAGGTTCATCCACCCCGACTCGATCGAGATCTACGACTACGGCGAGACCGTCACCACCAGCGGCGGCGTCGCGGCGTACGTGGTGATGCCGCTGCTCGACGGCACGCCGCTGGCCGAGCGGATCGAGCGGGGCCCGCTGCCGTGGCAGGAGGCCGCCTCCATCGCGCTGCGGCTGGCGCGGGTGCTGATGGCCGGGCACGCCCGCGGCCTGGTGCACAGGGACGTGACGGCGGAGAACGTGCTGCTCACGGCGGCCGGTCCCAAGCTGCTCGACTTCGGCATCGCGGCCTGGGCCGGCGACCCCGAGGACGATCGTGGCACCCCTCCCTACGTCGCCCCAGAACGGCTGCTCGGCGCGCCGACCGATCCCGCGGTCGACGTCTACGCCCTGGGCGTGCTGCTGCACACGATGCTCACCGGGCGCACGCCGTACCCGGAGACCACGTGGGAGGAGATCGAGGCGGCCCGCAGGACCGAGCCACCGCCCCGGGTGCCCGGCGTGCCGAACGCCGTGGCCACGCTCTGCCAGCGCTGCCTGGCGCGCCTGCCCGAGGAGCGGCCGACGGCGGCGCAGATCGTCTCGGCCCTGACCTCCGCGCTCGGCACGGCGACGCTGGGCCGGCACGTGCGGCGCGGGCTCACGGTGGCGGGCTCGGCGGCCATCGCGCTGTCGGTCCTGCTCTGGTTCCAGCAGACGCGGCCTCCCGAACACCCGCCCGAGCAGCCGCAGCGGGCGGCCCAGCCGCCGCCGTCGCCCACGGCCAACCTGATCGAGCGCTCGCCGGCCACGGCGATCACCGTCGAGCAGGCCGCGGCCGGCTTCAGAACGGTGCTGGAGGCGCGGACGCCGTGCGGCGCGACCGACGATGACGTGGTGCTGGACCTGCGGCAGGTCCTCGACGACACGGTGGCGCCGCGGCACGGCCCGTCGGAGGTCGAGACGGCGAGCCTGCGCGCCAAGCTCTCCACCCGGTTGCAGGAGGGCCGCCTCACACCGGCCTGCCTGAGCGAGCTGCAGGCCAGGCTGGACGACATCGACGCCGCCGTACAGCGGGACTGAACCGGCGGGACTGAACCGGCGGGACCAGGGCCAGCGGGACCAGGGCCGGTGCGGCGTGAGCGAGTGCGGCGGTTCGGGAGCGGCGGATTGACGAGGGGTACGGCCGCACCAGCCGTACCCCTCCATCGCGCGGGCCAGACCCCTCACAATGCGTGGCCCCGCGCGAGCCCGCTCCCCTGCCTCCGCGAGAGGGAGCGTAGTGGGAGCGCTCCCATATGGGTAGCCCCAAATTCGCCATGACCATGATCGCGTGAAAGTTTCACTGAAGATTGTCGAATCAAGAAATGTCGTGATTCAATGCGCTGGCCGGGCGGGCAGGTCGTGGGCAGTTTCCTCTGTCGTCAGCGCAAGGGAATCCCCATGAAGTTATTCAAGTCGGCGGCACTCACCGCCGTCCTGGTCCTGATCACCAGTGTCCTGATGGCCCCCACGCAGGCACAGGCGCACGGAGTGTCGATGTTCCCCGGCGCCCGTACGTTCCTGTGCTGGCAGGACGGCCTGCGGGACAACGGGCAGATCCTCCCCTACAACCCCGCGTGCGCCGCCGCCGTCAACCAGAGCGGCACGACCCCCCTCTACAACTGGTTCGCCGTGCTGCGCTCCGACGGCGCCGGCCGGACCTCCGGATTCATCCCCGACGGGCAGCTCTGCAGCGGCGGCACCGGCGGGCCCTACGACTTCTCGGCCTACAACGCGGTCCGCTCCGACTGGCCGCTGACCCACTTGACCTCCGGGGCCTCCATCACGATGCGGCACAGCAACTGGGCCGAGCACCCCGGGTCGTTCAACTACTACATCACCAAGAACGGCTGGAACCCCAACGGGCCGCTCAAGTGGTCCGACCTTGAGCCGTTCGGCAGCGTCACGAATCCGCCCAAGTCCGGCGGCGCCGGCGGGCTCAACTACTACTACTGGAACGCCCAGTTGCCCTCAGGCAAGAGCGGGCGGCACATCATCTACACGCACTGGATCCGTTCCGACAGCAACGAGAACTTCTACAGCTGCTCGGACGTCGTCTTCGACGGCGGCAACGGCGAGGTGACCGGCGTCGGACCCGGCGGCAGCACTCCTGACCCCGACCCCGACCCCGATCCGACCGACCCTCCTCCCACCGGCGGCTGCACCGCCACGTGGAAGGCCACCGACACCGGCTGGGCCGGCCACTTCCAGGGTGAGGTGACCGTGAAGAACACGGGCACCAGCGCGCTGAACGGCTGGACGGTCAAGTGGACCTACACCGGCGGCCAGGGCTTCGACGGCCAGCCGTGGAACGGGGTGCTGTCCGCACAGGCGCCGAACGTGGCGGTCAAGAACGCCACGTACAACGGACAGCTCGCACCGAACGCGTCGACCTCGTTCGGGTTCAACGCCACCGGCTCGGTCCCGAGCCCCGCACCCAGCCTGACCTGCACCAGCCCGTGATCTCAACCCGTCGCGGGCTCGTCGCGGCACTCGTCACCCTGGCCGGCCTGACCCTGGCCGGGGTGACGTTCTTCGTGGCCAGGCAGCCGTCCTCGCAGCTCAACGAGGAGCTCGCCGCCCAGGTGACCCTGATACTCGAACAGGCCTCGCCAGGCGAGCACCACTCCCACGGGCACAGCTTCGACGCGGGCGTCGTGTGCGCCGTGGAGCCCTTCGGCACCGAACCCCCGAACGCCGCCTCCCTGGTCGAGGTGCGCTGGGTCTACGCCCGTCACATGTGCGCCATCACCGGCCAGAGCCGGGACTGGGCGTCGTCCGTGCGCGCCTCGGGCCCGATCGCCGTGAAGATCGACATCCCGCCCCAGGTCAGGGTGCCCGAGGCGGGCGCCGGCTACCCGGAGCGGGTCCGGCGGCTCATCCCCGAGCGTTACCACGAGCAGGCGTTCGCCGAGTTCAGCGACGACGCGGCGATCGACGCGGCGCGGGAGAGATTCGCGCTGGCGACGGCCGAGAAGTGACCACCCACAGGTTCGCGCCGGCGCGAGGCTGAGAACAGATCACCTACAGGTTCACGCCGGCGCAAGGGTGAGAACAGACCACCCACAGCTACGCGCCGACGCAAGGGTGAGAACGGACCACACACGAACGGACGCGGTCGAGTGGAGGTTCGACCGCGTCCGTCCCATCCGGGCGGGATGGTGTGTTGGGCAGGGATTGTTGCTGGCCCTCACCTCCTCATACGCAGCCGATGGCCGGGGGGTTCAGTCCGTCTTCGTTGGTGCCGCCCCCGCCGCTGCTGCGGCGGGGGCGGGCTCTCGGATCAGCCGGGAGTGCAGCTGATCGGGTCGGGGGTCGTGGCGGCGCCGTTGGCGACGAAGCCGAACGTGGTGCTCGCGCCGGGCGCGAGAGCGCCGTTCCACGCCTCGTTCCTGACCGTGACCGTGGTGCCGGACACGGTGTGCCGGCCGCCCCAGAGCTGGGTGATCGTGCTCGGGGTGGTCCAGGCGACCGTCCAGGCGCCGGTGGGCGACGTGCCGGCGTTCCTGACCGTCACCTCGGCCTGGTACGCGCCGCCCCACGAGTTGACCACCTGGTACGTGGCCGTGCACCCGCCGGCGGGAGCGTCGGTGGTGGTGAAGGAGACGCTGTCCGAGGCGGCCGAGGTGTTGCCCGCCGCGTCCCTGGCCACCACGTGGGCGGTGTAGGACGTGGCGGGGGTGAGCCCGCTCAGGTCGGACGACGTGCTCGTGGCGGTCGCTACCTTGGTGGACCCCAGGTAGACGTCATAACCGGTCACGCCCACGTCGTCGGTGGCGGCCGCCCAGCTCAGCCTGGCCGAGGAGCCCGTGATCGCGGAGACCGCGGGCCTGCCCGGCCGGCCGGGGGCGGTGGTGTCCTCTTCCACCGGACCAGGGGGCTCACCCCAGATCGTGGTGCCGCCGCTGTGGAGGGTGATGTTCGGGGTGCGCACCGGCGTCGCCCCGGGCGTGGTCGGGATGTTCCGGTACGACCAGTCGTTCGCCGGATCCCACGTGCCCGCGCTGGTGATCCTGAACTGCACCTCCCTACGGTGCTGCGACTGCCCGGCGGGCGCGATGGCCTGTCCTGAGCAGTCGACGTTCACGTAGTACGTGCTGCCGCTCGCCTGGCGCACGGTCGGCGCCGCGCACTGCGTGTAGGCCGACGAGACGCTGATCTGCGCCGGGGTCGTCGAGCCGTCGAGGGTGAAGTAGTAGCGGAACGAGCCGTCGGACAGGACCCGGGCAGGCCAGGCCGACTGGTTGCGGACGATGGCCTTGATCTCGGTGAAGCCGTTGCCCGAGGCGTTCACGCCCGCCTCGACGAAGATCTCCGGGCCGTCCGGGGTCTCGGCCACGGGGAAGTTCGCCGCCGGCGCGCCGCCGTACTCCTGGTAGAGCCGGGCCAGGGCGCTGGTGAAGCCGGCGTTGTAGTCGGTGGCGACCTCGTTCATGACGTAGTCGTCGCGTTTGTCGGTGTAGGCGTCGTTCGGGTCGGGCGGGCCGCCGACGAGCGCGCCGTACAGGGTGTGGCGGGTCTGCTCGGGGTTGGTGATCTGGTCGGTCCACGAGCCGTGCGCCGTACGGTGGTGCGGGTTCCTCGGCGGGTTGGCGCCGAACCCGACCACGTACGACGAGTTACGCGGGTTGTCCCCGAGCGCGTAGTCGATCTGCCGGACCGCGAAGTCGTGGTAGCGGGCCTTGCGCGTGGCATCGGTGATCGCGTCACTGTGCACGAGCGCGGCGAAGGCGGTGTTGGCCGCGTACCGCAGCGAGCCCCACCGGTCGAGCACGGCCTGGCCGCCCGGCGAGTAGGCCACCTTCGAGCCGTTCACGCCGACCGTCCACCAGTCGAGCCAGCGGTTGGCGTCGTCGAGGTACTGCTGCTTGCCGGTCAGCTTGTGCAGCAGCACGTACGCGCCGTACGACTTGTCGTCCCAGGCCAGGGTCCACTTGTACGACTTCGTGGTGCTCTGCGGTTCGGTGCCCAGGCCGGCGTAACCGCTCTCGGCCTTGGCCAGGTAGGCGGCGTCGTTCGTGGCCCGGTAGAGCCAGATCGCGCCCCACACCAGCTCGTCCTGGTAGCCGCTCCACG
This sequence comes from Nonomuraea sp. NPDC048892, assembly GCF_040649735.1. Classification (NCBI taxonomy): domain Bacteria; kingdom Bacillati; phylum Actinomycetota; class Actinomycetes; order Streptosporangiales; family Streptosporangiaceae; genus Nonomuraea; species Nonomuraea sp. NPDC048892. Next base: position 539,077 of record NZ_JBEZFZ010000006.1, read on the forward strand.
AGTTGTAGTAGCTGGATGCGTCGGTGACGCACTCGCTGTACTTCTTCCTGACGGTGTCGGCGAAGGAGTAGAGCTGCTTGGCGTGCGTCACCAGCGTGTCGGCATAAGACGGATTTGTCGGGCGGAAGACGATCGAGGAGGCCGCCATCGCCGCCGCCGTCTCCCCCGCCAGATCCGACCCGCCGCACGACGCGTCGATCTTGTACGCCGGCCGGTTCATCGCCATCGCCTCGGCCGGCCCCCACCAGGCGTGGTCCGTGCCGCCGTTGCCGACCTGCCCGTAGAGCACGTTCGGCGACGGGTGCGCCTTGACGAAGTAGTCGTTGACGAACTTGAGGTTGTTCAGCAGGTGGGAGAGCTGGCCGGAGGAGGCGTAGGCGTCGCGGTACTCGACCGCGCCCCAGGCCAGCATCGTGGCGGAGAAGGCCATCGGGAAGCCGAACTTGACGTGGTCGCCCGCGTCGTACCAGCCGCCCGTGAGATCGACTCCGGCGTCCGCGCCGTCGTCCAGGCCGGAGTCCCCGCGCCAGGAGACCCGGTTCCAGCCGGGCAGCTCGCCCGACTGCTGGGCCTCGTAGAAGAACAGCGACTTCTGCAGCGCCTCGCCGTAGGCGAAGGCGGGCGCCGCCGCGTCGGCCGGGGCCGCCGGCCCCGCCCCCATCAGGGACAGGACCAGCGAAGCCACGGCGATCATGGTTGCCTTGCTCACGGGAAGAGCCGCCCGTACTCGGCCAAGGCGACGGCGACGTCCACCTGCGCCCAGAAGCGGTGGTAGTTGAAGACCGGCGCCGGGCCGTTGCCGTTCAGGAACGCCTGCACCCGCGGCCAGTCCGGGTCGTCCTCGTAGAACGACCTGATCGACAGGAACGTGGAGTTCGAGTTGATCGGGTCGCCGTTGGGCATCTCGCCGCTCCAGCCGGCCGGGACGTACACGGGGTCGTCCACGCGCTGGTAGTCGGTCTTGGTCTCCGGCACCGACACGCCCTCGGCGTCACGGTTGTCCCAGATGCCGTCGAGCAGCGCCTTGGCCGTGTCACGGGCCTCGGCGTGGTCGGCCCTGGCCGCGTAGTACATCAGCACCTTGGCGTACGCGCCCGCGACGCCCACGTCCTGCGTGTGGTCCACGACGGTCACGTGCAGGCCCGGGTTGGCCGGCGGCATGCCGGACGTGGCGCTGAAGTTGCCCGCGGGCTGGCCGGTCCAGCGCAGCGTGGACGGGATCTGGTAGCTGCCGTCGGCGTTGATCGTGGTGTTGTCCAGCGCCCACGACACCCACTTGTCCAGCAGCGCCTTGGCGTCGGCGTTGCCGGTGGCGTAGTAGAGCTGCGCCACCCGGTCCATCGTCCACGCCTGGAAGCCGAACCACTGGTTCGACGGCGGATCGTGGTAGACCGGCTGCCAGTCGTAGGTCATGCCGTGGAACTTCGGCAGCCCGGACGGCGGCGTGGCGTAGTGGCCCTCCCAGCTGTTGGTGGCGCCGCCGGCGATGGCGCCCTCGGCCGACTGCAGCCACGTGTAGAACTGCAGCTGCCTGGTCAGGCTGGTGCTCCAGTCGGCCGCGCCGGTCGAGCTCTTCGGCCGCAGCTCGGTCACGTTGGACAGTGCCCAGGCCGCGAACGGGTTCTGGTAGCCGGCGTGGTTGTGGCTGGAGCCGATGCGCCAGGCCCAGCCGGCATTGGAGTCGGTCGCGCCGCCCCAGGCGTAGTACCAGGACAGCAGGTAGTTGGAGGCGTTCTTGCCGGTGCCCGCCGGGCACGACGGGCTCGTGCACCCGGGCTGCTTGAAGTACTTGTCGTACATCGCGTAGCGCAGGTAGTCGCCCATCTTGGCGGCCTTGGCCACGGTGGCGGAGATGTCGCCGGCCTTGTTCTGCTCCTTGGCCCAGGTCAGCGCCCAGTAGGCGGCCTGGACCGCCCGGGCGTCGGCGTCGGGGGCGTTGGTGTACTTCCACTGCTTGGCGTACGAGGCGTCCTTGATGAACAGGTCCAGGTAGCCGTTGGTGCCGCCGTGGGCGAAGGTGTCGCAGGACGGCTGCGGGATCGTCTCGAAGACCGACTCCTCGGGGCCGCGCTGGTAGGTGTTGATGTAGGCGGGCCTGGTCGTGCCGTCGCCGCAGCGGCCGAAGCCGTAGGTGTTGTCGACGTCGAGCAACCAGTGCATGCCGTAGACGTCGCGGGTGCCGTACGCGCTCTGCAGCTCGCCGGCGATCGGGTCGGTGCCGACGCTGACACTGGAGTCGATCTGCGTCGGGTAACTGTTGATCGTGTTGTACTCGGCCGCGTACGTCGCCGGCTTCGAGGGGTCGTAGAAGGAGTTCGTCGGCTGGTCGGCGGTGGCCGGGATGATGTACTTCTCCATCGAGGCCCACGCGGCGTTGAACTTCGACCAGTCGCCGGTCACCTGCCCGTACGTCGCCTCCAGCCACAGGTAGTAGCTGTAGGCCTCGGACGTGGTCTCGTGCCCGTGGTCCGGCGCCTCGACCATGAACGTCTCGATCGAGTGGTACGGCACGCCCTCGGGCGAGAAGTAGCCGTTGGCCGGGTCGTGCAGCTCGTTGTAGAGCTCGACGAAGCGGGCCACGTACTCGTTGTCGCCGCCGACGTCGTCGTCCGCCTCGTTCGCCGTCACGTCCACCGCGGTGTAGCCGGTGGCGCTGACCCGGAAGACGGCCGAGCCGGCCGTGGTGTCGGCGTCGTCGGCCGCGGCCAGCGTGACGTTCTGCACGGTGTTCCAGTTCGACGGCGTGAACGTCCTGGTCGCGGAGCCGGAGACGGTGAGGTCCGCGTCACCGCTGACGCGGGCGACCGAGACGCTCACGTTCGCCGAGGGCGCCTGCGACAGCCGCACACCGAAGGAGGCGGTGCCGTCCTCCGGCACGGAGATGGTCGTCGGGCTCACCACGAGCGCCGGGCCCGAGTCCGGCGAGACCGTGATGCCGACCGGGGCGGAGGTCGTGACCAGGCCGCTGTTGTCGGTGGCCCTGGCCGTGATCGAGTAGCTGCCGGCGGCCACGTTCGACCAGGTGTAGGCGTAGGGGGAGGAGGTGTCGGTGCCCAGCAGCGTGGAGCCCTGGTAGAAGTCGACCTTGGCGACGGTGCCGTCGGAGTCGGCGGCGGTGGCCGTGATCGGCACGGTGGCGGGGGCGGTGAACGTCTGGCCCGCGGCGGGCGAGGTCAGCGCCACGGTGGGCGCGTTGCCTGTGGCGCCGCAGGTGACCCCGTTGACGCTGAACGTGGCCGGGCTCGGGTTGCTGCCCGTCCAGGTGCCGTTGAAGCCGATGTTGGTGGAGGCGCCGGTGGCCAAGCTGCCGTTCCAGGGCATGTTGGTGCCGGTCACGCGGGTGCCCGACTGGCTCCAGTTGGCGCCCCAGCCGGTCGGGGTGTAGCGCTGGCCCGTGGTCGGGAAGTCGAAGGCCAAGGACCAGGACGTGATGGGGTCGCCGGTGTTCTTCAGCGTGATGTTCGCGGTGAAACCGCCCTGGTTCTGGCCGCTCGTCCACTGGTTGGCCGCGTACGTCACATCGCAGGCCACCGCGGCCTGGGCGGGAGCGGCCGTGACGGCCGCGGTCGCGCCCGCGACGAGGACGAGCGTCGTGGCCACGGCGAGCCGTCTCGCCAACCGGGTCAAGAGAATCGGAGGTCTGTGCTTCACGGGGTCTCCATGGGAGTAGGGGGTTGGGAGCGCTCCCAAACGGGATTGTGGATGCCCTCCGGCGTATGTCAACGGAATGGCGTGTCGGTGACCCCCGTGTTTCCTCTCACCAGGCTGGCCGGGATGAAAGTTTCATCTGTGTCGGAGGGCATTCGGCGAGCATGCGGGGCGGTCGAAACCCCGCGATCAAGCGGGCTCTCGACACGGATCCGGCCGCGACAGACCATGGGAGCGCTCCCAGCCACCTAAGCACTGGAGATGATCGCAAGTGAGACTCCACCGCGGCCTCCGCAAATGGGCCGTGACCATGACCGCCGCGAGTGTCGCGGCCTTAGGGCTCGTCGCCGGCCAGAGCACGGCCGCGAACGCCGCCGTCGCCTGCGACGTGACCTACACAGCCAACTCGTGGACGAGCAGCCCTGGTCAGGGCGGTTTCACCGCGAACATCACGCTGAAGAACACCGGCGACCCCATCTCGTCGTGGTCGCTGGCCTTCGACTACCCGACGACCACGCAGCGCTACACCCCCACCGGCTGGGGGGCCAACTGGAGTCAGTCGGGCTCCCGGGTGACCGGGACCAACATGCCGTACAACGGGAGCCTGGCCACGGGCGCCTCGGTCTCGGTGGGCTTCAACGGCACCTGGTCCGGCACCAACCCGAACCCGACCTCGTTCAGCGTCAACGGCACCACCTGCGGCGGCACGACCCCCACCACCCCGTCGGTGGTCACCTCCGCCAGCGCGGTCGCGGTCAACGAGGGCGGCACGGCGACGTTCACCGCCAGGCTCTCCTCGGCGCCGAGCTCGAACGTGACCGTCACCACCGCGCGGACCAGCGGTGACACGGACCTGACCGTCAGCTCGGGCGCCTCACTCACCTTCACGCCGTCGAACTGGAGCACCGCGCAGACGGTCACCCTGGCCGCCGCCCAGGACTCCGACACCACGGCGGGCACCGCCTCCTTCAGCGTCAGCGGCACCGGCGTCACCGGCGCCACGGTGAGCGCCACCGAGGTCGACGACGACGCCACCGTGGAGCAGTCGCTCGTCGTCACGCCGACCGCGGTGACCGTGCCCGAGGGCTCGACCGGCACCTTCACCGTGCGGCTGGCCGCCCAGCCCGCCTCCGGCGTGACCGTCACGACCACGGCGGGCAGCGGCGACGCCGACCTCACCGTCTCCTCCGGCGGCAGCCTCGCCTTCACCACGTCGAACTGGAACACCCCGCAGACGGTCACCCTGGCCGCCGCGCAGGACTCCGACACCGCCGCCGGCAGCCGGACCTTCACCGTCGCCTCCACCGGCCTGACCTCGCGGACGGTCACCGCCACCGAGGCCGACGACGACGGCGGGCCCACCCCGACCCACGTGGAGAACCCGTACGCGGGAGCCACCGGCTACGTGAACCCGAACTGGAGCGCCAGGGCCGCGGCCGAGCCCGGCGGCTCGGCGGTCGCCAACGTCTCCACGGCCGTGTGGATGGACCGCATCGCGGCCATCGCCGGCGCGTCCGGCGCCATGGGCCTGCGCGCCCACCTGGACGAGGCCGTCAGGCAGGACGCCGCCAACGGCTCCGCGCCGCTGACCATCCAGGTCGTCATCTACAACCTGCCCAACCGCGACTGCTCGGCGCTGGCCTCCAACGGCGAGCTGCGCATCTCCGAGGACGGCTTCAACCGCTACAAGACGGAGTACATCGACCCGATCGCGGCCATCCTCCGCGAGTCCGCCTACGCGAACCTGCGCATCGTCACCATCATCGAGCCCGACTCGCTGCCGAATCTCGTCACCAACCTGGACAGGTTCGCCGACTGCCGCGAGGCCAACGGCGCCGGCGGCTATCGTGACGGCGTCCGGTACGCGCTCAACCAGTTGCACGCCATCACCAACGTCTACACCTACATCGACGCCGCCCACCACGCGTGGCTCGGCTGGGACTCGAACTTCCAGCCCTCCGTCAACCTCTTCTACGAGACGGTGGCCGGCACCACCGCTGGCGTGGACAGCGTGGACGGCTTCATCGTCAACACCGCCAACTACTCGGCGACGACCGAGCCGCACTTCACCATCAACACCACGGTGAACGGCACCTCGGTGCGCCAGTCCAAGTGGGTCGACTGGAACTACTACGTGGACGAGCAGTCCTTCGCCGTCGCCCTGCGCACCGCCCTGATCGCCAAGGGCTTCCGCTCCGGCCTCGGCATGCTGATCGACACCTCGCGCAACGGCTGGGGCGGCAGCGCCCGCCCGAGCGGCCCGAGCACGTCGACCAACGTGGACGAGTTCGTCAACCAGTCGCGCACCGACCGCCGCATCCACGCCGGCAACTGGTGCAACCAGAGCGGCGCGGGCCTGGGCGCGCGGCCGACCGCTGCTCCGGCCGGCGGCCTCGACGCCTACGTCTGGATCAAGCCGCCCGGCGAGTCCGACGGCGCCAGTGAGGACATCCCGAACGACGAGGGCAAGAAGTTCGACCGGATGTGCGACCCGACCTACCCCGGCAACGACCTCAACGGCAACAACATGTCGGGGGCGCTGGCCGACGCGCCGCTGTCAGGGCAGTGGTTCGCCGCCCAGTTCAGGCAGCTGCTGCAGAACGCCTACCCGCCCGTCAACTGAGATGACCCGGCCGGCCGGCGACCCGCCTGACCCGGGTCGCCGGCCGGTCACCTCTTTCTGTGGGCCCGGCGCCACTCCGCGACGATCTCGTCCGCGTCGAAGGGCATCAGGTTGAGCGGCGGCCCGGACAGCCCCGTCCTGATCGCCTCGCGGATCCGTTCGTTGATCTCCGTCACGATCCGCCTGGCCTCGGTCTCCGAGCGGGCCCCGTGTGCCTCGGCCAGGGCCCGTTCGGCGTCCTTGCGCAGTGCCAGCGTGGGCGGCAGGGGCATGGACAGCCCCTCGCTCTCGACCTTCTGCTTGATCCACCACATGTCGTCGAGGTACCGGTCGAGGTTCGGCAGCGGTTTGCCCTTGCCGGGCAGGTCGTCGAACTCGCCGCGCTCCTCGGCCTCGCGGATCTGCCGGTCGATCCAGCTCTCGAAGGGCATGCCGACGGGCTTGCGGTCGCTCACGGATGTGCTCTCCTCACGCCAGGTTGTGACTGGGGGCGGCGGGGCCGCGCCAGCCGAGCACGGCCTCGGTCATGCGTACGGACGCGACGGTCGCCGCGACGTCGTGGACGCGCAGGATGCGGGCGCCCTTGAGGATGGAGACCACGTTGGCGGCGATCGTGCCCTCCTTCCGCTCGCCCTGGGGACGGTCGAGCGTCTCGCCGATGAAGTCCTTGTTGGACAGCGCCACCAGCGTGGGGTAGCCGATCGAGGTGATCTCCTCCAGCCGGCGCGTCAGCTCCAGGGAGTGGAAGGTGTTCTTGTTGAGGTCGTGGCCGGGATCGATGATGATCTTCTCCGGCAGGATGCCGGCCTTGAGCGCGGCCGAGACCCGTTCGCGCAGGAAGTCGGCCACCTCGGACACGACGTCGGCGTAGCTCGGCCGGAAGACCCGGCGGCCGGGGCCGCCCAGGCTGTGGGTGACGATGACGCCGGCGCCGGTCTCGGCGGCGACCTCGGCCAGGCCGGGCTCGCGCAGGCCGTTGGTGTCGTTGATGACGTCGGCGCCCGCCTCAAGGGCGGCCCTGGCCACCTCGGGGCGGTGGGTGTCGACCGAGATCACCGCGTCGGTGGCGGCCCTGACCCTGGCGATGACCGGGGCCACCCGGTCGATCTCCTCCGCCACGTCGATGTGGGCCTGGGCCGCGGAGAAGGCGAAGCCGCCGATGTCGACCCAGTCGGCCCCCTCGTCCACGGCCCGCGTCGCCGCCTCGACCGCGCGGTCGAGCTCGAACGTGCTGCCCTGGTCGTGGAAGGAGTTGGGCGTCCTGTTGACGATGGCCATGATGGCGACCTGGCGCTTGAAATCGAACTCGCGCCGTCCGATGCGCCGGACAGGAGAGATGATCCCGGGGGAAAGCTCTTCGCCGCTCACGTAGTGATCCCTTTCCGTCGCCTTGAGCCTACCCGGCGCCCGGCCAGGTCAGACGGCCCGGGATCCGGGCGCGGCGATCACGCGGAGGCTCACGCGGTGAAGCGGCCGAACGGGCGCCCGCCCGGCGCCGTGACCCGGATGCGCCGCATGCTCCTCGACGCCCTCGGACCGCTCTCCCGTGGTAACCGCATGGTCAGCAGGACCGTGGTGCCGCCGGGCCCGGTGCGGAAGTCGGCGGCGTCGCACAGCCGCCTGATCAGGTAGATCCCCCGCCCGGTGTGGGACTCGTCGGAAGGCCGCTTGGCGCCGTTCATGTACGCCTTGGGAATGCCCGCGCCCCGGTCACTGGTCTCGGAGCGGATGACCCCGTCGACCGTCCACAGCTTGAACCGCCCGCGCCCGCCCGCGTGCTCGATGGCGTTGACCACGCTCTCGTGCACCGCCAGCACGAAGTCGTCGAGCCTCGGGCCGTGCAGCCCGCAGCTTCTGGCCTGCTCGGACACGGCGTGGCGCAGCTTCGTCAGGTCTTGGAGAGTGAAGTCCTGGGCGATCAGGGTACGCATGCGCTCCTCCGTGCCGTTTCGACACACCGGCCACGCTTCAGGACCCCGCGTGATCTGACATCTTCCCCTGCGGCCGGATCTTACACACAGTCATGTGGTTACGGGCGTCCGCCGATGCCGGTGGCGAGCTCGCGAACGCGGGCCATCGGCCCCCCGTCGGGCGCCAGCGGCGCGGTCTCCATCCCCGCGCCGTCGTGCATGCCTTCGAACAGCTCCCGCATGGCCTCGAACGAGGAGTACCGCGGGGTCCAGCCCAGCACCTCCCGCGCGCGGTCGGTCCGCATGACCGGGATGCGCAGGAACAGTTCGAGCAGCCCTGGCGCGGCGGGCACGAGCCGCAGGTGCCAGCCCGCCGCCACCGCCGCCCTGGCCAGGCCGCGCGGCACCGGGACCGTGCGGGCGCCGAGCAGCTCGGCCAGGTCGTGCGGGTCGAGCACGGGCTCGGCGGCGATGTTGAACGCGCCCCGCACCTCCTTGGTGACGGCCAGCCGATAAGCCTCGGCCGCGTCGGCGGCGTGCAGCACCTGCAGCCGCAGTCCTGGGATGTCCGGCACGAACGGGATCCGCCCCGCCCTGACGAGCCGCCTGGGCACGAAGGGCCCGCCGAACAGCCTGCGCTGCTCGGTCGCGGCGACGCGCTGGAAGATGAAACCGGGGCGCATGCGTACGACCCGGACGTGAGGATGGTCGTGCTCGAACACGTCGAGCACCCGTTCCACGTACGCCTTCTCCCGCCCGTACGCCGCCCCCGGCCAGCCGTGCGTGGGCCAGCTCTCGTCGACCGGCCGATCCTTCGGCCCCGGCGAGTACGCCCCGACGGACGAGGCGTGGACCAGCGCCGGTACCCCCGCCTCCGCCACGGCGCGGAAGACCCGCATGCTGCCCAGCACGTTGGCCCGCCAGGTGACCTCGGGATGCCGGGTCGGCTGGAACAGCCAGGCCAGGTGCACCACGGCGTCCGCGCCGTCGAAGATCCTGGTCAGGTCGTCGGTGGCCACGTCGGCCCGCCGCCAGTCGGTGCGGTCGATCCGCCAGCCGGGCAGCCGGCGGGCGACCCCGACGATCGAGCTCACGTCCTCGTCCGCGGCCAGCGCGCGTACGACGCTGGTGCCGACGTTCCCGGTAGCACCCACCACGACGACTCTCATGGGTGCTCCGCTGCCCGCCCCCCGGGCCACGAAACGTCGATCCACCACCGGTGACCTGCGACGTTACGGCTGCAGCAGGATCTTCACCGCGCCGTCGGACTTCTTCTGGAACATCTCGTACGCCTGCGGCGCCCGCTCCAGCGGCAGCCGGTGCGTGGTCAGGTCCATCACGCCCAGCGGGTCGGAGTCGTCGGTCACCAGGGGCATGAGCGCGCCGATCCATCTCCTGACGTGCGCCTGGCCCATGCGCAGCGTGATGCCCTTGTCGAACATGCGCAGCATGGGCATCGGGTCGGTCATGCCGCCGTAGACGCCGATGACCGAGATGACCCCGCCGCGCCTGACGGCGTCGATGGCCTGGTTGAGCGCCGCCAGCCGGTCGACGCCCGCGTTCGTCATGAGCGGCGCGGCCACCGCGCCGGGCAGCAGCCCGGTGAGCGTCTGGGCGAGCTTGGCCGCGGTCGAGCCGTGGGCCTCCATGCCGACCGCGTCGATGACGGAGTCCGTGCCGCGCCCGCCGGTGCGTGCGCGGATCTCGCCGGGGACGTCGGTGACCTCACTGGCGTCGATCACCTCGATGCCGTGGCGGCGGGCCATCTCCAGGCGGGCGGTGACGCCGTCCACGCCGATCACGCGGTGGCCGAGGTGGCGGGCGATGCGGGCGCACATCTGGCCGATCGGCCCGAGCCCGAAGACGGTGACGCTGCCGCCCTCGGGGAGCTCCGCGTACGCGACGGCCTGCCAGGCGGTCGGCAGCACGTCGGAGAGGTACAGGAAGCGCTCGTCCGGCGGCCCCTCGGGGACCTTGATCGGGCCGAACTGGGCCTCGGGCACCCGCAGGTACTCGGCCTGCCCGCCGGGCACCTGGCCGTAGAGCCTGGTGTAGCCGAACAGGGCGGCGCCCATGCCGTGCTCGCGCACCTGGGTGGTCTCGCACTGGGCGTACAGCTCCAGCCCGCACATGTGGCAGTGGCCGCAGGCGATGTTGAACGGGACGACCACGCGGTCGCCCGGCCGGATGCCGGAGACGGCCGACCCGACCTCCTCGACGACGCCCATGGGCTCGTGCCCGAGGATGTCGCCCTCGGCCATGAAGGGCCCGAGCACCTCGTACAGGTGCAGGTCGGAGCCGCAGATCCCGGTGCTGGTCACTCTGATGACAGCGTCGGTGGGCTCCTTGATCGACGGGTCGGGGACGTCCTCGACCCGCACGTCACGCTTACCGTGCCAAGTGACTGCCTTCATCCTCGTTCTCCTCAGCCAGAGGCGACAAAAGCCGCATACCCCCACGCAGCTCTCCAAACGGCTCCGGCCTTGAGGCGAGCGCCTAGACTGCCCTCATGGCACCGACCCCCCTCACCCCGGACGAGGCCGCCCGCTTCCGGGGGAACATGTCCGAATGGCTCGCCAAGGAGCTCGCGGAGAAGGGCTCGCTCCGCCTGTCCGCCGTGGACGACCCGGAGCTCCAGCGCCACTTCCAGGAGGCGGTGCACCGGGCGAGCGAACTGCTCGGACGCCCGGTGATCAGCATGGCCGGCCCGCGCGGCATGACGTTCGAGCTCGGCGGTCAGCCGCTCACGGACCGGCAGCAGCCTCCCCTCACCCCGTAACCAGCCCGCTCTGACCTTCTTCGGGCCCCCCACGAGTGACGACACCCGTGGGGGGCCGTTTTGTCGTGCCCTCGAAATGACGCCGGCGACCTGGCGTTCTTCCGGGCTGCCCATGGTCAAGCGGTGGCAGAAGCTTTACACTCTCCGTATTCGATGAGTAACTAGGGGTAGTGACCGACTGGAGAGAGAAGGAGCCGTGCGTATGCCGGTGGGCTTCACCCAGCATTCCCTTGGTTCACGCATTGATCAGCGGCTGAGCGGATTCCTGGAAACCTGGCGCACCCAGGTCTCCGACCCGGGCGTGGAGGCCGCCTACGGCCTGCTGTCCTCGTTCATCCTCGGCGGCGGCAAGCGCGTCCGGCCGCAGCTGTGTTACTGGGGCTGGCGCGGCGCCGGCGGCGACGACTGTGAGGAGATCATCAGCGCCGCCGCCGCCCTTGAGCTGTGTCATGCGGGCCTGTTGATCCACGACGACATCATGGACGGCAGCGAGCTGCGCCGGGGCCGCTCGACCGTCCACATGAGCCTGGCCGGGCTGCACGACGGGCCGGGCGCGGAGGCGTTCGGCCGGGCGGGCGGCATCCTGCTCGGCACCCTCAGCCTGGCCTGGTCCGACGCGCTGCTGTCCTCGTGCGGCGTGGAGGGCGCGCGGCTGCGTTCCGCGCACCACGTGTTCGACACCATGCGCACCGAGGTCATCAGCGGCCAGTACCTCGACGTGCTCGCGCAGCTCCGCTCGGGCGCCACCGAGGAGGAGGCGCTGACGGTGATCCGCTACAAGAGCGCGAAATACACCGTCGAGCGGCCGCTGCAGATCGGGGGCGCGCTGGCCGGCGCCCCGCTGGAGCTGCTGGACGAGTACTCCCGCTTCGGCGTGCCCCTGGGCGAGGCGTTCCAGCTGCGCGACGACGTGCTCGGCACGTTCGGCTCGTCGGCGCAGACCGGCAAGTCGGCGCTGGACGACCTGCGGGAGGGCAAGCAGACGGTGATGTTCGCGCACGCCGTGCAGCACGCCTCCGCCGCCCAGCTCGTCCAGCTGCGGGCCTGGCACGGCAATCCGGCGCTGGACGAGGAGCACGCCGCGCAGGTGCGGCAGATCCTGATCGACACGGGCGCGCTGGCCAGGGTCGAGCAGATGATCGATGAACGGGTCGGCCAGGCCATGACCGCTCTGGGCCGGGCGCAGATCAAGCCGGAGGCCGCCGGCGTGCTGGCCCTCATGGCCGACCAGCTCGCCCACCGCACCAAGTAAGGGGACCCCCGGATGGGACGGGTACTTCTCGCTGCCCCGCGCGGCTACTGCGCGGGCGTGGAACGCGCGATCATGACGGTGGAAGAGGCGCTGAGACGCTTCGGACCCCCCGTCTACGTGCGTAAACAGATCGTCCACAACACCTTCGTGGTCGAGGACCTGACCAGGCGCGGCGCGGTCTTCGTCGAGGAGCTCGACGAGGTCCCCGACGGCGCGCTGGTCGTCTTCTCCGCCCACGGCGTCGCGCCCGCGGTGAAGGACGAGGCCGGGCGGCGCGGCCTGCGCTCGATCGACGCCACCTGCCCCCTGGTCACGAAGGTGCACAAGGAGGCCGTGCGGATGGCGGACGAGGGCTTCGAGATCGTCCTCATCGGCCACGCCGAGCACGAGGAGGTCGAGGGCACGCTCGGCGAGGCTCCCGACCGCATCCACGTCGTGGACCCGGCCAGGCCCGGCGAGCTGGCGACGGCCGGCTCCGGCCGGATGAGCTGGCTGTCGCAGACCACGCTGGCCGTGGACGAGACCATGCGGGCCGTCACGGCGCTGCGCGAGCGCTTCCCCGGCCTGGTCGATCCGCCGAGCGACGACATCTGTTACGCCAGCCAGAACCGCCAGCAGGCGATCACCAGGATCGCGCCGGAGTGCGAGCTCGTCATCGTGGTCGGCTCGCCGAACTCCTCCAACAGCCGGCGCCTGGTCGAGGTCGCGCTCAACGCGGGCGCGCACGCCGCCCACCTGGTCGACCGGGCCTGCGACGCCGACGAACGCTGGCTCGACGGCGTCGCGACCGTCGGGGTGAGCTCCGGCGCGTCCGTGCCGGAGAGCCTGGTCGGCGAATTACTGGCCTGGCTCTCGGCCCGCGGATACGCCGACGTGGAGCAGGTGACGCTGACGGAGGAGACCCTCACGTTCTCGCTGCCGCTCGAACTCCGATCCTCCCGCAACCCTCGCTAGGTCCCATCCACAGATTGGCGGTGCACCACGATGACGGAAACCACGCACACCACGGCGCCCGAGAACGGCAACGGGCAGCTCAGCCTCAGTACCGACGCGGCCAAACAGCTCGCGACGACCACCAAGACGCCGCCGCAGATGCAGGAGATCACCAGCCGGTGGCTGCTGCGGCTGCTGCCGTGGGTGCAGTGCTCGGGCGGCGTGTTCCGGGTCAACCGGCGGCTGACGTACACGCTGGGCGACGGCCGGATCACCTTCACCACCACGGGCGCGGAGGTGCGGGTGATCCCGGCGGAGCTGACCGAGCTGCCCATGCTGCGCGGCTTCGACGACATGGACGTGCTCGGCGCGCTGGCCGACCGGTTCAGCCAGCGAGAGGTGGAGGCGGGCGAGGAGATCGTCTCCGAGGGCGGCGAGGTGGACCGGCTCGTGCTGATCGCGCACGGCCGCGTGGCCAAGGTCGGGCACGGCTCGTACGGAGACGAGCAGAACCTCGGCGTGCTGGCCGACGGCGACCACTTCGGCGAGCTGACCCTGGCCGGGGGCGGCCGGCACGAGTTCTCGGCCCGCGCGAAGACGGCCACCACCGTGCTCACGCTCTCCCGCCAGGACTTCGAGCAGATCGCCGAGCAGGCCCCGGCGCTGCGCGAGCACGTCGAGCGCTGGCGCACCAGCGGCGACCGCGAGCAGAACGACTACGGCGAGGCCGCGATCAACATGTCGGCCGGCCACGTCGGCGAGGCCGTCCTGCCCGGCACGTTCGTGGACTATGAGCAGACCCCGCGCGAATACGAGCTGAGCGTGGCCCAGACGGTCCTGCGCGTGCACAGCCGCGTCTCCGACCTGTACAACCAGCCGATGAGCCAGCTCGACCAGCAGCTGCGTCTGACGATCGAGGCCCTGCGCGAGCGCCAGGAGCACGAGCTGATCAACAACAGGGAGTTCGGCCTGCTCCACAACGCCGACTTCGGCCAGCGCATCCGCACCCGCTCCGGCCCGCCCACCCCCGACGACCTCGACGACCTGCTGTCGACCGTGTGGAAGGAGCCGTCGTTCTTCCTGGCCCACCCGCAGGCCATCGCCGCGTTCGGCCGCGAGTGCAGCAAGCGCGGCGTCTACCCGCAGTCGAGTGAGGTCAGCGGCCACCGGGTGCCGGCCTGGCGGGGTGTGCCGATCTTCCCGTGCAACAAGATCCCGGTCTCTGGCACCCGTACGACGTCCTTCCTGCTCATGCGCACCGGGCAGGAGAACCAGGGTGTCGTGGGCCTGCACCAGACCGGCATCCCCGACGAGTACCAGCCGAGCCTGTCGGTCCGCTTCATGAACATCAACGAGAAGGCCGTCATCTCCTACCTGGTCAGCGCCTACTACTCGGCCGCCGTGCTGGTGCCGGACGCGCTCGGCGTGCTGGAGGACGTCGAGCTCGGCAGGAACGGCTAACCGCTCTCATTTCTCGTCAGGAGTTGGTGTGATGACAGCGGAGCCCGGCCAGAGGTCGAGCCTTGACACCTCGGCGGCGCGCAACCTGGCCACGACGACCAAGACGTCACCCCAGATGCGGGAGATCTCCCCGCGCTGGCTGCTGCGGGTGCTCCCGTGGGTGGACGTCGCGGGCGGGGTCTACCGGGTGAACCGGCGGCTCACCTATCCGGTGGGCGGCGGCCGGGTGAGCTTCGCCAACACCGGGGCCAGGATCCACGTCGTCCCACCGACCCTGGCCGAGCTGCCGCCGCTGCACGGCCTGGCAGGCGACCAGGTGCTCGACCTGGTCGCCGAGCGGTTCGAGCAGCGCGAGTACGAGCCTGGCGACACGATCGTGCGGGCCGGGCGGCCGGCGGACGAGCTGGTCGTCGTCGCGCGCGGGCGGGTGCGGAGGTTCCGGGCGGGCGCGTACGGCGCCCGGACCTTCGCCGGTGTCCTGGCCGGCGGCGACCACGCCAGCGCCGACGAGCCCGCCCAGGGCGAGCCGTGGGACTGCACGCTGGCGGCCGACACCGCCTGCACGGTGCTGTTCCTGCGCTGGGAGGAGCTCCACGCGCTGGCCGAGCGGTCACCGGCGCTGCGCGACCGGCTCGCCGCCCACCGCGCGAGCAGGGCCGCGCCGCAGAACAAGCAGGGCGAGGCCGAGATCGCCACCGCCGCCGGGCACCGCGGCGAGGTGACGCTGCCCGGCACGTTCGCCGACTACGACCCGGGGCCGCGCGAGTACGAGCTGAGCGTGTCGCAGACCGTGCTGCGCGTCCACAACCGGGTCACCGACCTGTACAACCAGCCGATGGACCAGAAGGAGGAGCAGCTGCGCCTGACCATCCAGGCGGTACGCGAGTCGCAGGAGCGCGAGATGATCGTCAACCGCGACTTCGGGCTGCTCCACCAGGCCCACCCCGGCCAGCGCGTGCACACCCGCACCGGCCCGCCCACCCCCGACGACCTCGACGAGCTGCTGTGCCGCAGGAAGAAGTCCCGCTTCTACCTGGCCCATCCGCGCGCCGTCGCCGCCTTCCACCGCGAGTGCACCGCCAGGGGTCTCTATCCCGACAGCGTCGAGATCGACGGCGCGCGCATGACCGCGTGGCGCGGCGTGCCCATCCTGCCCTGCGACAAGATCCCGATCAGCGGGCAGGGCACGACCTCGATCCTCGTCCTGCGCACCGGCGAGGAGGATCAGGGCGTCGTCGGCCTCCACCGCCGCGGCGTCCCCGGCGAGCGCGAGCCGGGGCTGAGCGTGCGCTTCACCGGCATCGACGCCAGAGCCATCGCGTCCTACCAGGTCAGCGCCTACTACTCGGTCGCCGTCCTGGTGCCTGACGCGCTCGGCGTGCTGGAGAACGTCGAGGTGACGCGCTGACCGTTCACGTGAAGGAGCGATGATGTCCCAGCCGTTCGAACTGCCGGACTTCTACCAGCCGTATCCGGCCCGGCTCAACCCGCACCTCGACGAGGCCCGCGCGCACTCCACGCAGTGGGCGCGCGACATGGGCATGCTCGAGGGCTCGGGCGTCTGGGAGGAGGCCGACCTCGACGCCCACGACTATCCGCTGATGTGCGCCTACACCCATCCCGACTGCGACGGCGCCGAGCTGAGTCTGATCACCGACTGGTACGTGTGGGTCTTCTTCTTCGACGATCACTTCCTGGAGGTCTTCAAGCGCACGGGTGACCTCAAGGGCGGCAAGCGGTATCTCGACCGGCTGGCCGCCTTCATGCCGATGGGCCTGGACCTGACGGTGCCCGAGCCGGCCGGTCCGGTGGAGGCCGGGCTGGCCGACCTGTGGCCGCGTACGGTGCCGGGCATGTCCGCCGACTGGCGGGCGCGGTTCGCGGAGAGCACTCGCAACCTGCTCGACGAGTCTTTGTGGGAGCTGGCCAACATCAACAGGGGCCGGGTGGCCAACCCGGTCGAGTACATCGAGATGCGGCGCAAGGTCGGCGGCGCCCCCTGGTCGGCCGGGCTGGTCGAGCACGCGGTGGCGGCCGAGGTGCCGGCCAGGATCGCGGCCTCGCGGCCGATGCGGGTGCTGCGCGACTCCTTCTCCGACGCCGTGCACCTGCGTAACGACCTGTTCTCCTATGAGCGTGAGGTCCGTGACGAGGGCGAGCTGAGCAACGGCGTGCTGGTGCTGGAGACGTTCCTCGGCTGCGGCACGCAGGAGGCCGCCGAGGCGGTCAACGATCTGCTGACCTCGCGGATGCAGCAGTTCGAGCACACGGCGGCGTTCGAGCTGGGGCCGCTGTTCGCGGAGCACGCCATCGACCCGATCGGCGCGGCCGAGGTGCTGGCGTACGTGAAGGGGCTGCAGGACTGGCAGTCGGGCGGGCACGAGTGGCACCTGCGCTCCAGCCGCTACATGAACGCGCGGGCCAGGGCGAGCCGGCCGCTCGGCATGTCGTCGGCGATCGACGTGCTGGGCGCCAAGCGGCTGCGGAACTTCGCGCACGTGCCGTACCCGCGCGTGGGTCCTTCGCGCATTCCCGACCTGTACGTGCCCTTCGACCTGAGGCTGTCGCCGCACCTCGACCGGTCACGCCGCCACACCGTGGACTGGTGCCGGGAGACGGGCATGCTGGAGCCGCAGAACGGGGTGGTCGGCACGGCGGTGTGGGACGAGGCGAAGGTGATCGACTACGACCTGCCGTTGTGCGCGGCGGGCCTGCATCCGGACGCCGCACCGGAGGAGCTCGACCTGGCCTCGTTCTGGCTGGCCTGGGGCACGTACGGCGACGACTACTTCCCCGCCGTGTTCGGCAGGACCCGTAACCTGTCGGCGGCCAAGGTGTGCGTGGACCGGCTCAAGGAGCTCATGCCGCTCGACTGCTCCGCCCCGCCGCCGCCGGTCGGCGCGCTGGAGCGGGGGCTGGCCGACATCTGGGCCAGGACGGCCGGGCCGATGCCGGTCGAGGACCGCCGGGAGCTGCGCGTGTCGGTCGAGGACATGTGCGCGTCCTGGCTCTGGGAGCTGGCCGGCGAGATCGCCCACCACATTCCCGACCCGGTGGACTACCTGGAGATGCGCCGGCACACCTTCGGCTCGAAGCTGACGATGAGCCTGTGCCGGTTGCGGCGCTCGAAGGCGATCCCGAGGGAGCTCTACGCGACCGGCCCGATGGTGGCGCTGCAGAACGCGATCATGGACGCCGGGATGCTGATCAACGACGTCTTCTCGTACCAGAAGGAGATCGAGTTCGACGGCGAGGTGCACAACGGCGTCCTGGTAGTGCAGAACTTCTTCGACTGCGACTACCCGGCCGCGCTGGAGATCGTCAACGATCTGATGGCCTCGCGGGTGCGGCAGTTCGAGCACATCGTGGCGCATGAGTTGCCGATCGTCTGCGCCGACTTCGGCCTCGACGCCGACGCGCGGCAGGACCTCGACGCCTTCGTGGCCGAGCTCCGCGACTGGCTGGCGGGCGTCGCCCACTGGCACCGCCAGTGCTCGCGCTACGACGAGCCGTCGCTCCTCCGCCACCACCGCGCGACGCAGTGGCGGATCGGCGGGCCCACGGGGCTGGGCACCTCGGCCGCGCTGATCGAGCTCACAGGGGCGCGTGGACCGTGGGCTGGTAGTACCACCCCATCATGCGCAGGAGCCGCCGCTGAGCCGGCGTGACGTTGTGCAATCGGATCCAGCGCTGCCCTGCGGGCAGCGCGGGCATGACCAGCACCCGCAGTCCTGAGACGTCGATGAAGGTCAGCGCCCCGGTGTCGACGTCGACGTAAGGGCAGGGGTCAGGTCGGACGACGGCGTTCTCGCCGGTGTTCTGGCGGCAACTCGCCAGGACGCCGGCCAGCGCCGGACTGTTGGTGGCGTCGATCTCGCCGGTCAGTGTGACGACCGGAGCCGCGGACGCCATCACCACGGTGATGCTCAGCTGCTCGTCCTGATAGAGCAGTCGCTGCTGGACGCTACACACTCCCCGCACCCCCCAACACACACTCTGGGGGTCATATTGCCGAATTTCCTGAAATACAGGCTACACGAGGAATTAATTAATAGGTATTCTTCGCCGTGTTATGACCGTTTTTAGGGTGAATGTTGGCAGGCAGCGCTTTCCGAACAGGCGGGCCGTACCCGCGCCGGCTGCGGGCTTGACGGACACCTGCCTGTTCGGATGCGCGATCTACCGAGGACGGTGACCGGCCGCGCCCGGCTCCGCGTACGCGACCGGCGGGGAGACACTCCGGCAAGGTGCCGCCACGAGGGGTTCGTGGCTGCCGGAGCGCCGTCACACCGGGGAACGCGGACCTGGGCGTCGAGCCGCCCCGCCCTCGGGCGATCAGTTGTTGTCGCCCACGTTCTCCAGGTTGCTGAGAGCGTTGAGGTCGATGTCCTGCAGGTGCAGGAAGGTGCCGAGGTCGATGTACTTCACGGAGTCGTTGAGGACGTCGTTGGCCACCGTGGCGTCGTCGAGGATGCTCAGCTGGCTGAGGATCTGCTTGCCCTTGTTGAACGCGTTGGGACCGACGTCGGCCGAGGCGCTCGTGGCCGACATCCCGAACATGCAGCCCGCGATCGCTGCACCAGCGAGAATGCGACGGATCATTTGTTTGTTTCTCCTTCGTCGGAATCGGCGCGGGATGCGCGTCATCGTGAATCACTCGCACAGCGCTGTGAGATTCGCTGAATAACAATCTCGCGACCTGTCGGCGCGCCGCAACCCGGCCACGCTAAGTCGAAGTCAAATACGCGCACCAATTCCTTGGCTGCCGATCATCCCCAGTCGGGATATGTGCCGAGTGGTCCCGCTTTGCCCCGGGCGGCATGACGGCAATATTTCATCTTATGGCCATACGCGCACCCCACCTGACCAAAGGGCGTTTTATCCGCATAGGCAGGGCGGAATGTTAACGGCAGAACGCCGTGACCACGGGCTCGGCATAAACGAGTCGAGGAGCGCTGAACATGCCATGAACGGAATAAGGACGGCGCTGTCGGCGGTGCTGGCGGGCACACTTGTCAACGCGTTTCCCGCCACTGCCGCGGCGGCCGTCGACGGCTGTCCCGCGCAAATATGCCGGCCCGTCTCGGCGCTGCGCTCAGGGGCCGGGGCCATCGCGGCGCGGGCGGCGATGGAGATGATCGGAATTCCTTATTCGTGGGGTGGCGGCGGGGTGCGCGGGCCCGGATTCGGGATCGGGAAAGGCGCCAGGACGCTCGGTTTCGACTGCTCGGGCCTGACGGAGTACGCCTGGGCGCGGGCGGGGGTGCTCATCGGCACGACCACGCACGAGCAGTGGCGCTCGGGGATCCGCGTGGCCAAGGAGCAGGTGGAGCCGGGGGATCTGGTCTTCTACGACAACGACCCCGGCAGTCCAGGGCCCGAGCACGTCGCCGTGGCGGTGGACGCGACGCGGATGGTGCACGCGCCGCAGACCGGGCAGTTCGTCCGGGTGGATCCGCTGGATCGGCCGACCTTCATGGGAGTCGTACGGCCGAGCGAGACCGCGGCGAACCTCGATCCGCCGGCGTGAGGCGGGGCGCCGGCAGGTGCGACCGGCGGGCGCCGGTCGGGCAGCCGGTCGGGCAGCCGGTCGGGCAGCGTGCGTCCGGTGGAAACGACGATCGCGCGGCCCGGGGTCGTCCTGCAGTGATCGACCCGGACCGCGCGATGCGCGTAGCTCGGTGCGCACCAAGCCAGTGCCGTGGTCGCGATGTCCACGGCCCGTACATTCGGCCTACCTCAAGGCACCAGAAAGACGATCTTGGCCGGGCGGGCTCTCCGCATGTTCGGAAAGTCGCCGATCACCTTCCTGCCTACGCCATGTGAGGAGTCGTCAGTTGTTGTCGCCGGAGTTCTCCACGTTGCTCAGGACGTCGGCGTCGATGTCCTGCAGGTGGGCGATGGTCAGCACGTCCACGTACTTGACGGAGTCGTTGAGGACGTCGTTCAGCGCGGTCAGGTCGTCCAGGATGCTGAACTGGCTCAGAATGCTCTGCCCGCTGTTGTGCGGGTTGGGGCCGACGTCGGCCGAGGCCGCGGACGCGGAGAAACCGAGTGCGACGGCCGCGATTGCGGCACCGGCGAGAATGCGACGGATCATGTGTGCTTTCCTCCATGGATCGGCGCGGAAATCCCGACGCCATAGTCGTTTGTGCAGGGCTGTGAGGTGCCGCCAATAACAATCGCGGCAGGCGGCGAGAACCGCAACTCGTTTGGCCCTGCTGGGAGTCAAGCCGGAACCTCTGTTTCTTGGCACGGTGTTTTCACGCCCGTCGACCGCGCCCGGCATTTACGCTCCATCAGAAGGCCGGAAATCGGCATCCGTTTTGGCTCTCCGCGAGAATACCCGCGTATTAGTTCACCACCGGTTAGACAAGGATCGCCCGAAACTTGAATATCGCGTACGCCCGGTGGCGTATCCGGGCGTGCGCCCGAGGGGGGACGTCGTGGCCGGACGGAACGGTGAGGATGGCCGCCTGGGCAGGGAAAGGAGGCGGGTGAGATGCGACCACGAATGAGGAAGACGATCGTGGTAATCCACGTCATCGCTTCGGTCGCGCTGGTCGGGGAGGTGTGGGGCCTGGTCGTGCTGAATACGGCGGCGAGGCTGGCAAAGGATCCCGCGCTGACCCACTCGGCCTATCAGCTGATGGCGCCACTGGTGTTCGCGGGCGGGATACCGCTCAGCCTCATCGCATTGATCAGCGGCATAACACTGGGCCTGACCAGCCATTGGGGGCTGTTTCGCCATTACTGGGTGGCGGCCAAGCTGGTGCTGCTGCTGGCCGTGGTCGGCGTGGGCATGTTCCTGGTCGATCCGGAGGGAATGGCCGCCGCCACCTCGGGCGGCCGGTCCGTGACGGAGGCACGGCAGTGGGCTCAGGTGGCGGCGCTGGGCCTCCAGATCGCCATGCTGATGACGGCCACGGCGCTGTCGGTCTTCAAACCGCGCCGCGGAATTCGCGCCGCGACGTGGCCGTCAGGGGTGGTCGCCGATCCGGTCGAGAGCCGCTGACAGACGGTGGAGTGCCTCCAGGCAGTCACGGGCCGTCTCGACCCCCAGCTCGCCCACGAGCCGGTCGGCGAACTCCTGATGGCCGGGGGTGATCTCGTCGATGGCCGCCCGCCCCTCGGCCGTGGGCCGCAGCAGCTTGGCCCGCCGGTGCGCGGGGTTGGGCCGGTATTCGGCCAGCCCCCGCTCGACCAGCAGGTCCGCGATCCGCTGCACGCCCTGCCTGGTCATCCCCATGACGCGGGCGATCCCGGCGACGGGCAGAGGCTCGGCGAGTACGGCTCCGAGCACCTGCCACCACGCCGCCGTCATCCCCGCAGGGCGGGCCAGTTCCTCGGCCACGTGCAGGAACTGCCCGTTGAGCCGGAACGACCCCAGAGCCATTCCGGACAGCAGCTCGGCGCTCTCGCTCATGCGGCCGCCAGCACCTCGAACGCCGTGGCGTCGCTGTGCGCGAACAGCCGGAACCAGGCGTCCAACACCTCCGGCCGGTAGACGTCGAGCCGCCGGAAGATCTCCCTGGCGAAGGCCACCGGCTCGGTCGGCCCGGCCGTGATGAGGTCGCCCCCGAGCACCGCGTCCCGGTCGAGGTAGCGCCCGGCTCCCGTGTAACCCGGCTGCGCCTGGAGGTAGTGCACCACGGCGCTGGTGTGGTCGCGTTCGTCGAGCAGCCCTTCGCGGGCCAACCCGGCCGTGGCGCCGCAGATGGCCGCCACCGGCACGCCCGCGTCGAGGAACTCCCCCGCCTTGCGTGCGAACGGCGCGAGCTCGTCGCCCGCGTCCCACAGGTCGGCGCCGGGCAGGATGAGCAGCGCGCTTTCGGCCGGCGACAGGTCGGCGAGCGCGAGGTCGGGCGTGAGACGCACGCCGCCCATGGTGACGACGGGGTCGCGGGTCAGGCCGACCGTGACGATCTCGTAGCCCTCAGGCTCGCGCATGTAGCGGCCGTTGCGCAGGTGCGCGGTCGCGTGACCGGTCTCCCAGTCGGCGAGGGTGTCGTAGACGGCGTGGTGTGCGATTCGCTTCATGACAACATCTTGTCATTTCGACAGTATGTTGTCAATGCGATCCCATGCGAGGATAGTGGTCATGGCAGAGATCGTCGGCGGCGGACGCCCGGTGAACGACGCGGAGCGGCGTGTGATCGCCTATCTGCGCGACCACGCGCCCGGCGACTGGCTGCTGCTGCACAACGTCGAGGTCCCGCGCGGCCACGACGTGTTCGAGGTCGACCTGATCGTGCTGACCGGCCACTCGCTCGTCGTGGTCGACGTCAAGGGCACCAGGGGCCGCATCGAGGTGTCGGGCACTCGCTGGTTCCCACCCCGCAGGGAGGCGTTCGGCTCGCCCGTGGCCAAGCTGCGCGGCACCGCGAAGGCGCTCAAGGGCCTGCTGGTGTCCAGGGCCACCCAGCTCGAACGGGTCTACGTCGACAGCCTGGTCGTGCTCACCTCGCCCGACGCCGAGCTGATCGACCCGGCCGGGCGCGACGCGGTCAACGTCACCGACCTGCCGGGCCTGCTGGCCACGCTGAGCGACGTCTCGCGGGTCAGGCGCGGGTGCAGCCCCGACGCGAAGCCGTACCTGACGGCGATCCTCGACGCGCTCAACCAGACCGTGCGCCGCAGCACCGCGCCGCCCAGGTTCGGCAACTGGGAGGTCGAGGAGCAGCTCGGCGGCGACGCCAAGGTCACCGAATACCGCGCGTTCAACGCCACGCTGCCGGGCAGCGAGACCGTGCTGCTGCGGGTCTACCAGGCCGATCCGCTGGCCGACCACGAGGCGCGGGCGGCCGAGCGGCAGCGCATCGCCAACGCCTACCAGTCGCTGGCCCGCATCCCGCCCCACCCGTGCGTGGTGCGCTCGCGCGACTTCTTCGCCATCGACGACGAGAGCCGGTTCGTGCTGGTGCTCGACGACGTCCACGGCCAGGCGCTGCACCTGGCGATGGGCAAGGGCGCCGCCCCGATGGCGGTGATCCAGGACCTGCTGCGCGGGCTGGCGCACGCCCACGCCAACGGCGTCGTGCACCGTGCCCTGACCCCGGCCTCGCTCCTGGTCACCGACGCCGGGCACGCCGTGCTGACCGGGTTCGACTACGCCAAGCCAGGGCCGCGCAACTACACCGTGGCCCACGAGCTGGGCAACGTGCTCGACGCCCACTACGTGGCGCCCGAGTGCCAGGAGCGGCCCGACCAGATGACGACCGCCTCCGACGTCTACGCGGCCGGCGCCATCGCCTACCAGGTCCTCACCGGCCAGCTGCCGACCAGCGCCGACGCCCACGGCGGCCCCGAGGTGCCCGAGGTGGTCCGCCGGATGCTCGACCACTCGCCCGCCAAGCGGCCCACGGCCGAGCAGGCGCTGGAGGCACTGCGCAGCACGCCGCAGCAGGGCTCGAAGATCAGGCGTCTCGTCCGCCGCATCGTCTCCGGCTCCTGACGACCGGCCCCGGCCGTGCCTGCGCCGTGCCCCCGCCGTCCCCCCGCCGGGCCTGCGGCGGCTCCGCGGCGGCTCCTGGCTAGGCGGTGGTGATCATGTCGAGGATGTCGATCACGTACAGCATGGGCAGCTCGCCCGGCGACGGCACCGCCACTCGGCTGCCGACGTGCTGCCCGGTGAGCGCGTTCACCCAGGACATGGGCGCGGCGCCGGCCTCCAGCGTGTACGCGCTCGGCCCGCCCCGCCGGTAGGAGGAGTCCACCACGGTCCGCGACGGCCAGGACGCGGCCACGTACTGGACGACCACCTTCGCGCCGGGCTCGACCCGGGGCCCCGACCCGTCGATGAGCGTACGGGCGGGCTCCGAGGGCGTGAGGTCGGCCGGGACCACCGGCAGCGCGCGCCCGACGAGCCGGGCGTCGGGCGGGTAGCCGCCCAGGATGTCGAAGACGAGCACCAGCGTGTCGGCGGGCGACAGGCCGCCCAGCGGCACGTTCGGGCCCTTCGCCTCGCCGGCCGGGCTGACCAGCATGACCCGGCTGCCCGCCGGCCGCCCGATGAGGGCCTGCCGCCAGGTCTCCGACACCTGCCTGCCGTCGAAGACGACCGTGGTGGGCTGGTTGCCGTCCCAGGTGCTCAGGTAGGGACGGTTGCCCGACCAGCGCCGGATGTCCACGTCGGCGAGCACCACGTCACCGGGCACCGTACGCCGCCCGCTGCCCGTCGACAGCACCGTGATCCGCGGCGTGCGCCCCGGCTGGCCCAGGGGTATGGAGACGTTCGGCTTGCTGCCGAACCGACCCGTGACGACGGGTTGCGTGCCCTCTTCCGCCACCCCGCACGTGGTGGCGAGCATGAGGAGAGCAGGCCAGAACAGACGCACGATTTTCCTCCCGGACCAGATCCGAAGGAGTACTTGCCGTAAGTGTTCAAAGGAAAGCTTCGGGGCGCACCATCTCACGACAAACTTGGGACCGTGGGACGACGAGACGCGACGGCCCGCGTTCGGGTCGGCGTAAGGAGAGCATGTGAGCAAGCCCAACCTCGCGCGGCGGGTCGCCGAGGCGGCCGAGATCGCGTTGACCACCCGTAAGTACGTGACGTTCATCGACGTGGTGACCGCGCTGCGCTGGCTGCACTCCCGGCACGTGGACACCTGGCGGCAGGGCAGGGTGGCCACGCTGGCCGAGCTGGCGGCGGTCGACGAGGACCGCCTGCTGACCACGGCCGGGCTGCTGCGCGACTGGGCGCGGGCCAAGGGGCTCAAACCGGTCGACACCCCGTACGTCGCGGGCACGCGCGATCGCCGCGAGCTGCGCTTCACCACCGCGCACGCGCAGGAGCCGTTCCGGGTGCACTGGTTGTCGCCCGACCTCAGCGAAGCCAGGGTGCGCCGGCTCACCGAGGCGCAGAGCAAGGCGCCCGACCTGGTGGCGGTGGCCCCGCTCGACGAGTGGACGTGCGCGTCCTGCGCCGGCACCGGCCCCTACCTGATCATGGAGGACGACGCGCCGCACTGCCTGACCTGCGCGGACATGGACCACCTGGTGTTCCTGCCGTCGGGGAACGCCGCGCTCAGCCGCCGCGCCAAGCAGGAGAGCGGCCTGTCGGCGGTGGTGGTCCGCTACAACCGGCGGCGCCGGCTCTACCAGCGCCAGGGCCTGCTGGTGGAGGAGGCCGCGCTGGCCGCGGCCGAGGACCGGTGCCTGGCCGACGAGGAGGTACGGCTGCGCCGCCGCGAGCGCGACCGCGAGCGCAGGGCGGATCAGGACGTCGAGTTCCAGGCGCGGATGGCGGCCGAGATCGCCCGGCTGTTCCCCGGCTGCCCGGAGGAGCGGGCGCGGGAGATCGCCGAGCACGCGGGCCTGCGCGGCAGCGGCCGGGTCGGCAGGTCGGCGGCGGCCAGGGCGCTCGACGAGAACGCCATCACGCTCGCCGTCATCGCCTCGGTCCGGCACCTCGACACCGACTACGACAGCCTGCTCATGTCCGGCGTGCCGCGGATGGAGGCCCGCGAGCGGATCAGAGGGGCCATCGAGCGCAAGCTCGAAGAGTTCCGCGCCCCGCGCTAATGTCGAAAACATGAGCGATTGGCACGACGTGAGGCAGGAGCTGCGCGCGTTCGCGCTCGGTCTGCCCGAGAGCCACGAGGATCATCCCTGGGGCGAGACGGTCATCAAGGTCAACAAGAAGGTCTTCCTGTTTCTCGGGATCGACGAGCAGACCGAGAAGTGGGATCCGACCTTCGGGGTGAAGCTGCTGTCGGAGGCCCACGGCCACGCGCTGACCGTCGAGGGGGCCGGGCCGAGCGGTTACGGGCTGGGCAAGGCCGGGTGGGTGACCGTGCCGTTCCTGTCCGCGCTGCCCGAGACCGAGGTGCTGCTCGACTGGGTCGAGGAGAGCTACCGCGCCATCGCGCCCAAGCGCGCGGTCAAGGAACTCGACCTCAGGTGACGCCCGCGCATGCCGATGAGCCCCAGGTGACGCCCGGACGGAGCCGCAACACGGGGCCGGAGACAGGGGCCGGGAACCGCGATGAGTGATCTACAGGACCGGATCCAGCGTCACCTCGACGCGCTCGTCGGCGGCGGCTTGGAGGCCGGGCTGCAGGTCGCCGTCTACCAGAACGGCGCGCTGATCGTGGACGTGGTGGCCGGCCCGGCCGATCCGGCCACCGGGCGGCCGCTCACGTCCGGCACACCGATCTTCGGCTTCTCCACCGGCAAGAACATCGCCGCGACGCTCGCGCACATGCTCGTCGCGCGGGGGTTCCTCGGCTACGACAGCCTGGTCACGGACCATTGGCCCGAGTACGGGGTACGCGGCAAGGCCACGACGACGCTGCGCCACGTACTGACCCACACGACCGGCCTGCCTGCCATGCCGCGCGAGATCACTCCGGCCGAGCTGCCCGACTGGTCCAGGGTGTGCGCGGCGCTGGCGGCGGCCGAGCCGCGCCGGCCGCCCGGCGCCGCCATGGGTTATCACGCCTACACCTTCGGCTATCTGGTCGGTGAGCTGGCCCGCCGTACGACCGGGCGGCCGATGCGCGAGCTGCTGCGTGAGTGGATCACCGCGCCGCTCGGCATCGAGCGGCAGCTCTACTTCGCCGCCCCGCCGGAGTCGCTGCCGGGGCTGGCCCGGCTGGAGCAGCGGGCGGAGCAGTGGCCCGCCGTCCCGGCCTCCGGTGACGCGATCCTCGCGCCGTGGGAGAGCGGGCCTCGGGCGGATTTCGGCAACGACCGAGAGATCCTGTGTGCCGACATCCCGTCGGTGGGCATCGCCACCGCGCGCGGCCTCGCCGCGATGTTCGACGCCCTGCTGCGGGGCGAGCTCGTGGGCTCCGCCCGGGTGGGGGAACTGTCCGCGCTCGCGTACGAGGGCGTGGACCAGGTCTTCGGCACTCCGGCGCGGATGGCGCTGGGCTTCCCGCTCGGCCGGATCGGCGCGCCCCCCAAAGACAACGCCGAAGAGAGCTCTTTGGCGTTCGGGTGGCCGGGCGGGGGCGGAAGCTACGCCTACGCGGACCCCGCACGCGGGATCGCCTTCGCGCTGACGAAGACCCGGCTCGTCCCGAACTTCGACACCGCGCTCTCGGTCACCACGATTCTGTCGGACCACCTCGCCAGAATGGCCTGAGCCGTCCACACCCGAGCACGCACCCGCCCGAGCCACCCGTCTCCGAGCTGTCCCTGTCTGTGTGCCGGGGTCCGTGTGCCGGGGTCCGTGTGCCGGGGCCGGATCCACCACGATCACCAGGAGAGATCATGTCCACTCCCACCACCGGCGAGCCGGCCACGCCGCAGACGAGCCTGGGCCCTTTCTCCGCACCAGGCGCCAGCCCGACGCCGTGGGAGGAGACGGAGTGGGCCCTGCGCCGGATCCAGAAGTTCCAGCTCTGCACGGTGCGCAGGGACGGCCGCCCACACGTGACACCGCTGCTGGCGATCTGGGCGTTCGGCGCGATGTGGTTCATCACCGGCGAGAACGAGCAGAAGGCCGTCAATCTCAGCACCAACCAGCACTGCGCACTGACCGGCGGCACCGACACCCTGACCGGCACCGACTACGTCATCGAAGGCACGGCGAGCCTGGTCACCGACGAGGCCACCCGGCATTCCGTGACGACCGCGTTCGAGCAGGCCTATGGCTGGCAGTTCACCCGTGAAGACGGAACCTGGCACCAGGTGGGCGACGCCGTCAGGTCCGGAACCGTCCACCTCTACCGGGTCCAGCCGGACAAGGCGTTCGCCTTCGCCGGCGGGACCCGGTCGTCCCAGACGCGTTACCTGTGGCGGTGAGCGCTCTCCCGGGCTGCCGGCGAGCTCAGGTGACGGCCAGGCGGGTGACGTAGGCGGGGTCGCGCCAGAGCTCCTTGTCCAGCACCTCCAGCAGGGTCGTGGCTGCGTCGTGCACGTCGGCGTAGCCGATGTAGAGCGGCGCGAAGCCGAACCTGAGGATGTCGGGCGCGCGGAAGTCCCCGTGCACGCCGCGGTCGATCAGCGCCCGCATCACCGGGTAGCCGTCAGGGTGGCGCAGGCTGACCTGGCTGCCCCGTTCCCTGGGGTCCGCCGGTGAGACCAGCTCCAGCGCGTCGCCGACCAGATCGATGAAGAGCGAGGTCAGCGCCATGCTCTTGGCCCGCACCTGGGCCAGGTCCACCCGCTCCCAGATGTCCAGCGTCGCCTCAAGCGCGGCGAACGACAGCACGTGCGGGGTGCTCACCGCGAACCGCCTGATGCCCTCGGCCGGCCGGAAGTCCTCCTCGAACGCGAACGGCTCGGCGTGACCGTGCCAGCCGGACAGCACGTTCTCGGCGTCGGCCTGGTGCCGCGGGCTGACGTAGAGGAACGCGGGCGCACCGGGACCGGCGTTCAGGTACTTGTACGTACATCCCACCGCGAAGTCGGCTCCTGCGAAGTCGGCTCCAGCGAAATCGGCCCCATTGGCCCCGGCGCCCCCGAAGTCGGCCCCAGCGGCGCCCACGCCCGAGACGTCCACCTCCATCGCGCCCACGCTGTGGCACAGGTCCCACACGATGAGCGCCCCCGCCGCGTGCGCCTCGGCGGTGATCGATCGCATGTCGCGCCGGGCGCCGGTGCGGTAGTCCACTTCCGACAGCAGCACCACGGCCGCGTCGTCGAAGCGTCCCTCGGCCAGGTCGCGCACCTCGTAACGATCATCGCCCAGCAGCCGGGTCAGCCCCTGCACGATGTAGTGGTCAGTCGGGAAGTTCCGCACCTCGGAGACGATCACCCGGCGTTCAGGACGCAGTCTCAGCGCCGCCGCCACCGCCTGGAAGATGGCGATCGAGGTCGTGTTGCCCACCACGACCTGCCCCGGCCCGGCGCCGATCAGGGGTGCCAGCCGGTCGCCGGTGGTCAGGGGCTGGGCGTACCAGCCGGCGTGGTTCCAGCCGCCGACGAGCTGCGCGCCCCACTCGTCCTCGACCGCCTGCCGCATCCGCTCGGAGGTGCGCCGGGGCAGCGCGCCGAGCGAGTTGCCGACGAGGTAGATCACACCGTCCGGCAGCACGAACTCGTCCTTGAAGGCCCGCAGCGGATCCTCGGCGTCGAGGGCGAGACACTGGTCGCGGTCCACGGCCACTCCTGTCATGACGAAATAGTGAATATCACCCTATTTCGCCATTATGGGACCAGACCCAGGAACGCCTCCGCGTTACCCCCGAGCAGCTTCGCGCGGGCCGTACCGGACAGGAAGCCGGCCCGCCTGATCAGGGCGCCCGACGGCGACTCCCCCAGCGGATAGGGAAAATCGCTGCCGAGCAGCACTCCGTCCTCCCCGAACGTGTCGACGAGCAGGCGCAGCGCCCGCTCGTCGAAGACGGCGGAGTCGACGGCGAACCTGCCGAGATAGCGGGACGGCGGCCGCTCGGAGCCGCCAACCACGTCGTGCCTGCGGTGCCAGGCGTTCTCCACCCGCCCGAGCCAGAAGGCGAACGAGCCGCCCCCGTGCGCGAAGCAGATCCGCAGCGTGTCCGGCACCCGGTCGAACACGCCGCCGAGGATCATCGCCAGGATGGACAGGTGGGTCTCGGCCGGCATCCCGACCAGCCACTGCGCCATCCAGCGGGCCACCCGAGGGCCCGCCGGCAGGTCCCACGGGTGCGCGAAGACGGGCACGTCCCGATGGGCGCAGTGCCGCAGGAACTCCACCACGCCGGGATCGTCGAGGTCGCGGTCGCCGACGTGGTTGCCGATCTCGACGCCCCGGTGACCGGCGGCCAGGCAACGATCGAGCTCGGCGCAGGCCAGCTCGGGGTCCTGCAGCGGCACCTGACAGAACGGGATCAACCGCTCGTCGGAGCAGATCTCCAGCGCCAGGTCGTTGAAGATCCGCGCGATCCGCACGCCCTGCGCGGCCGGCCGGTCGTAGCCGAAGAAGACCGGCGTGGGCGAGACGACCTGAAGGTCCACGCCGTCCGCGTCCATGCGCTCCAGCCGGACCCGCGGGTCCCAGCAGTCGTCCTGGACCGTGCGGAAACTGCGGTCGCCGACGAGGATCGTCGCCTCGCGCTCCGAGTCGATCCGGAGCCGGGGCGCCCCGGGCCAGCCCAGGTCGGGCCAGCCCTTGGGCACGTGGTGCGTGTGGACGTCGATGACCATGGAGGACCGGCTACCCCTTGCCCGGATGCAGGGCGCCGCACCGGCCGCAGGTGCGGGCCCGCTCGTTGGCGTAGTACGCCTCGAAGACCGGCGGCAGGTCCTTGACGATGTCGCGTACCTGCAGCTCGACCTCGTGGACGAGGCCGCCGCAGCGCTCGCAGTACCACTGGAACCTCTCCGGTTCGCCCTCGGGGCGGATGCGCTCCACCACCAGCCCGACCGACCCGGCCTCCGGCCGCTGCGGCGAGTGCGGCACGCGCGGCGGCAGCAGCCACATCTGCCCCTCGCGGATGTGCACGGTCTCGGGGCCGTCCGCGGTGACGACGTTGACGTGCATGTTTCCGCGGATCTGGTAGAAGAGCTCCTCGTACGGGTCCACGTGGAAGTCAGTCCTGGAATTGGGCCCGCCGACCACCATCACGATGAAGTCGTTCGCCTCCTCGAAGACCACCTTGTTGCCGACCGGCGGCTTGAGCAGGTGGGCGTGCTCGTCGATCCACTTCGTGAAGTCGATGGGGACGATCATGATCGCTCCTGTGGATGGTAGGCGACGGCCTGCATCTCGATGAGGAGGTGGGGGTGCGGGAGCTGGTGCACCGCGACCGTGGTCCTGGTGGGCCCCTCCTCGTCGAAGAACTCCGCGTAGACCTCGTTGTAACCCCTGAAGTCGTTCATGTTGACCAGGTACGTGGTGATCTGCACGAGGTCGGCCAGGGATCCGCCGGCGGCCTTGAGGATGTCGCCGATGTTCTCGATGACCGCCCTGGTCTGGGCCCTGATGTCGAGGTTCGTCGTGCCGTGCTTGTCCACCTCCACGCCCACGAACGTGTCGTCGAGGCGCCGGCAGCTCGTGCCGGAGACGTACAGGAAGTCACCCGCCCTCTTGACGTGCGGGAACCTGCCTCGCGGCGCGGCCTTGCCCGGAACGCGGATGGCCTTGGGCCTCACTTCCCGAACACCGCCCGCACCGATCCCAGCCCCTCGACGCTCGCCTCGAACACGTCTCCGGGCCCGATGGACACCACGGGGCCGAGGGCGCCGGTCAGCACCACGTCGCCGGCCCGCAGCGCGTAGCCGGTGCGGCCGAGCCGGGTGGCCAGCCAGACGGCGGCGTTGAGCGGGTGGCCCAGGCACGACTCGCCCGACCCCGTCGAGACCTCTTCGCCGCCGCGCGTCATCGTCATCTTGGCCGCCCGCAGGTCCAGCCCCATGAGCGAGACGGGCGTGCTGCCCAGCACGAACGCGCCGGCCGAGGCGTTGTCGGCGACCGTGTCGGCCAGCGTGATGTCCCAGTCGGCGATCCGGGAGTCGGCGATCTCGATCGCCGGCAGCACGAAGTCGACCGCCCTGATCACGTCGGCCACCGTGAAGGGGCCGCCCTCCAGGTCCGCGCCGAGCACCAGCGCGACCTCCGCCTCGGCCTTGGGCTGCAGGAACGGCTCCAGCGGGATCGGCAGCCCGTCGCGGTGGTACATGTCCGCGAACAACATGCCGAAGTCGGGCTGGTCGATGCCGAACTGCTGCTGCAGCAGCGGGTTGGTGACGCCGATCTTCCGGCCGATCAGCCGCCGCCCTGCGGCCAGCGCCCGCTTCGTGCCGATCTCCTGTACGGCGTACGCGTCGGCGGCGGTGCTGACCAGGTCCCTGATCGGCGCACAGGGCTTGCCGGAGAGTGCGGCCTCGGCCAGCCGGTCGGCGGCCTGGGCGTGCGCGTTCACTGCCTGGGACCATTCGTCATGCATCGGACTGCTCCAGTTTGATGGTGATCGTGGTGGGTTCGGAGTAGAAGTCGAGCGATCGGGTGCCGCCCTCGCGGCCGATGCCCGACAGCTTCACGCCGCCGAACGGCGTCCGCAGGTCGCGCAGGTACCAGGTGTTCACCCAGACGAGCCCCGCCTCCAGGCGCTGCGCCACCCGGTGCGCGCGGTCGAGACTGGTGGTCCACAGCGTGGCGGCCAGGCCGTAGTCGCTGCCGTTGGCCAGGTCGATCGCCTCGGCCTCGCTGTCGAAGGGGGCGACGTGACACACGGGGCCGAAGATCTCCTCCCTGTTGAACCTTGACCATTCCGACAAGCCTGTCACTACCGTCGGTTCCACGAAATATCCGGAATCGCGGTGGTCGCCGAACAGGGGGACACCGCCTCCCGCCAGCACCTTGGCTCCCTCCGAGCGGGCCAGGGCGTAGTAGGAGAGCACCTTCTCGCGATGTTCGGCCGAGATCATCGGCTGGAGATCGACCTCCTGGGCGCGCACGGCCAGCCGGGCGCAGAACTCCTCGAAGATCGAGCGTTGCACGTAGAGCCGCTCGGTGCACAGGCAGACCTGGCCGCCGTTGGTGAAGACCGACTTCACCGCGCCCTCGACCGCCCGGTCGAGATCGCAGTCCTCGAAGATCAGCCCGGCGTTCTTGCCGCCCAGCTCGAACGAGATCGGCTTGACCCGCTCGGCCGCCGTGATCATGATCGCCGTGCCGGTCCTGGTGGACCCGGTGAACGTCACCCCGTTCACGCCCGGATGCTCGACCAGCAGTTGCCCGACAGGCCCGTGCCCGAAGATGATGTTGACCACGCCCGGCGGCAGCCCGGTGTCGGCGCAGATCTCGGCGAACACCGCCGCCGAGCCGGGCGTCTGCTCCGACGGCTTGACCACCACGGTGTTGCCCGAGACGAGGGCGGGGGCGAGCTTCCAGGTCATGAGCAGGAACGGCAGGTTCCACGGCACGATCACCCCGACCACGCCGAGCGGTCTGCGTACGGTGTAGCTGAGCGTCCCCGACAGGTGGAAGGCGTCGTCGGGACGCTGGGCCGCGATCTCGGCGAACGCGCGGAAGTTCGCGATGCCGCGCGGGATGTCGAGCGTGCGGGTCTGGTCGAACGACTTGCCCGTGTCGGCGATCTCCGCGGCCACCAGGTCGTCGAAGCGCGCCTCGACGCCCTCGGCCAGGCGCCGCATCCATCCGGCGCGCTCGCCGACGGGCAGCGCAGCCCAGTCGCGGGCCGCCTCCCTGGCCGCGCGCACCGCCCGGTCGACGACCTCGGGATCGGCCTCGTGCACCTGCCTGACCACCGCGCCCGTCACCGGATCGTGCACGGGGAACGCCTTGCCCGCGGCCACCGGCTCGCCACCGATGAAATGGGTCAGCACAACACTCTCCTCATCTCTCCCTCGCCTTTCGGTCTGGACGGATGTGCGGCTCGTGGACCTTCGAGCGTCCCGGGGACACGGAACCTCTGATCGCATCGTCTCGCCGGATCGCGGCGCGCGCTATGAGCGATGCTGGTGAACATGCAGATCCGAACAGACAGCATCGCCGCCCATGACGGCTCCTTCGACGTACGCGTGTGGCTTCCCGACGGCGGGAGCGGCCCGGGGATCCTGCTCGTCCAGGAGATCTACGGCGTCGGCCCCTACATCGAGAAGGTCGCCGCCGACCTGGCTTCACGCGGTTACGTGGTGGCCGCGCCCGATCTGTTCTGGCGGTTGCAGCCGCACTGGGTCGGCGAGCACACGCCCGAGGGCACGCAGACCTCCATCGCGCTGGCCGAGGGGTTCGACTTCGCCCAGGGCGTGGCCGACTGCGCGCTCACGGTCGCCCATCTGGCCGCGCTGCCCGAGGTGCGCGGCGGCGTCGGCGCGGTCGGGTTCTGCCTGGGCGGCTCGCTCGCGTACATGCTGGCCACCCAGGTCGAGCTGGCCGCGGTGCTGTCGTTCTACGGCTCGGCCGTGCCCGAGGGCACCGGCCTGATGGAGCGCATCCAGGCGCCGCTCCTGCTGGTCTTCGGCGGTGCAGACCCCTTCATCGCCCGCGAGCGGGTGGCCGTGGTCGAGAAGGCCGCGGAGTCCAGGCCGAACGTGACCATGCATGTGGAGGAGGAGGCCGGCCACGCCTTCCACAACAGCGAGGCGCCGATGTTCTACCGGCCGGAGGCGGCGGAGCGTACGTGGGGGGTCGCCATGGCCTTCCTCGACGAGCATCTGCCCGCCCGATGAGACCTGTCCAGATGGACATCTTCCGGTACCCCTAGATCAATCGCCATGATGGTCGGATGGCGCGGACGTGGGAATTGTGGGGAAACGTCATTATTGCTGGTACGTTTGCACTCCCTGTCGCCTTGCTAGCAATCTTGGTTCTCCGCCGCCACCGCGCTCGCGCCGGCCGTCCGGCACCCCTGCGCACCTCGATCGCCAACGTCGGCATCGTGGCCCGGACCGCACCCTGGATCTGGATGATCCTCACGCCCTCCGACGGCGAGCCGGGAGTCGGGCTCGTCCCGTTCGCCGACCTCGCGGACCTGGTGACGGCACCGTGGGAAGCGGTGTCGGTGCAGGTGGGAGGCAATCTGCTGGTTTTCGCCGCGCTGGGCGCGCTGCTGCCGGTACGCAGCGCGGCGATGTCCTCTCCCGCCCGCGTTGCGGCCGTCGCGGCGGCATTTTCGGTCCTGGTCGAGGTGCTCCAGTACGTGCTGCGACTGGGGCGTTTCTCGTCCGTGGACGACGTCATCCTCAATACGGCCGGCGCCGTGATCTTCTCTTTGGTTACTCGCCGCTGGTGGGCCGATCGAATACCGGCCGGGACCGTTCCACACTAACGGTCCGCTAAAACATCGCGGAATTCACCACACGGGCACGATCCTCTCAAAATCAGCCCGCGACCAAGCCCTGCATCTGTGCGATCGTGGACAAGACGGGGCAAGTTCTCTGGAGACGCCACTACCCGGTTGGTGACAGAGGGTGATCAAAGTTGTCTGAATCCCCGGTACCCCACGAGCCCCCTATCTATCGACGCATCGCCGACGGCCTCCGCGCCCGGATTCTGTCCGGCGAACTGCGCGACGGGGACCGACTACCGGGCGAGAACGCGCTGATGGCCGAATACGCAATCGCACGAGCCACCGCCAGGCAGGCGCTTGCCGTACTGATCAACGAAGGGCTGGCGGTGCCCAAACGAGGCTCGGGGGTTTACGTGCGGCTGTTCAAACCGATCCGCAGGCACGGCTCGCGCCGCCTGTCACGAGAGCAGTGGGGTCAGGGACGGGCCATCTGGGACGCCGACGCGCGGGGGCGGCCGTTCACCGTCGACCGGGTGGAGGTGGCGCTGGAGCGCGCCACCGAGGAGGTGGCCGGGGTACTCGAAAGCGTCGAGGTGTGGGTACGGCGGCGGCGCTACTCGGTCGACGCCAGACCCGTGCAACTGGCCACGTCCTACTTCCCCGCCCACCTGGTCCAGGGAAGCGCGATCACCCTCGCGGACACCGGCCCCGGCGGCGTCTACGCCCGGCTGGGCGATCTGGGGCTGCCTCCGGTCCACTTCACCGAGGAGGTGCGCGCCCGCATGCCAGGACCGCGCGAGAGCGGGCTGCTCGACCTGCCCGGTGGCACGCCCGTGATCGTCATCTCGCGGACCGCGTACACGTCGGGAGGGCTGCCGATCGAGCTCAACGAGATGGTGCTGGACTCGGCGGCTTATGTACTCCAGTACGACTTCGACGCGTGATTCAAGGCGATCTGTCAAGCGATAGGTTGACCTGACCGTCACGATCATAGAAATTCTCTAGAGAAGTGGCGCATCGTGTAGAGAGATGGAACCTCGCCTGGGGCCCGGGAAAGGCGGACGGAGATGTCCTTTGACCGACATCTTGCCGACATCGCCCGGGAGTACCCCCACTGGACCATCTGGCGGAGCGACGCGGGCCGCTGGTGGGCCACGAGACACCATCCGCTCAGCGTGGCGCAGCGCGATGCCGGATGTGCGATGACCATCGACGCGGACGACCCGGAGGGACTGCGCGACCATCTCCGGGACCAGGAGAGGCGGGCCGGTGAGCACCAGACGTGGCGGGCCGGCCCCGCACCTCCTTGACGCGGGCCGTGGAGCGTTCCCCGGCCCGCGCACACGAGCAGCCCGGTGCCGGGTTCAGCGTCTCGGCGGCCCCGGTACCGGGCCCCCAAACAGGAGGGGCCACGAACGCGGAAGCCTCCGACCCTATCGGGGGCGGGGGCTTCCGCTTACGACCTGCTCGTGGACCTATCCGGGGTGCCGCCTTGTGGCCTACTTGTGGGCCTCTGACAGCCGGACGATGTTGACGTCCGTATCGTCCGAGATGCCGTCTTCCCGGGCCTGAGGCCGCTGCTCGGCCGCGTCCTTGTCGATGACGACCTCAACCGTCTCCTCGGGGTCGAGGACCACGCGTACGTCCTCCTGGACGCCCTCCTGGGCGACCTCCTGAGCGTCATGGACGGCCGGCTGCGCCGCCGGCGGGGCGATTGCTTCCGGCACCAGCGGGCCGGCGTTCGCCTCCGCCCGCATGAGGTCGCCGAGCACCGCGCTGACCTCCGTGAGCCGGCGCACGACCTCCGAATGGGTGTTGCTCAGGTAGTCGACCCGCCGCCCGGCCTGCTCGTCCAGCGCGGCGGTGCGCTGCCGCGCCTGCTCCAGCATGGAGTCGGCCTCGCTGCGCGCGCTGGTGACGATCTGCTCGGCCTGCGCGTTGGCGGACTGCACCGTCTGCTCGGCCTGCGCCTGGGCGTTCGCGATGGCCTGCTCCGCCTCGGCCCTGGCGCTGGTGATGGCCTGGTCGGCCTCGGTACGAGCGCCCGTGACGAGCCGCTCGGCCTCGGCCCTGGCCACCTTCAGCGTCTCATCGGCCTCGGTGCGGGCGGAGGTGAGCTGCTCCTCCGCGTCGCTGCCCGCCTGGGCGAGCATGTTCTCGGCCGCCTGGGTGGCCTCGCTCACCCGCCGCTCCGCCTCGGCCTGCGAAGAGGTGAGGATCTTGTCGGCGGTCTCGCGCGAGCTGCTGAGCAGCCGTTCGGACTCGGCCTTGGCCGACTCGCGCACGCTGGCGGCCTCGGCCTCGGCGTCCTCGCGCTTGGACGCGGCCTCCTCCTCGCCGAGCCGGAGGATCTGCGCGAGCCGGGGGCTGAGGTCCTCGTAGCTCTGCGGCGTCTCGACCATGCGCCGGCGGGCCTCCGCCAGCTCGATCCGGCCCTGCTCGGCCTGCTCGATGGCCCGTGCCAGCCGCTCTTCCAGGTCCCTTATCTGGTTACGGGTTCGCATCATGTAGTCGTGGACCTGGCGGCGGTTGTAGCCGCGCATCACGACCTCGAACGTGTCCTCTTGCATCAGATCGGGAATGCTCTCGTGCTGGTGTGTCATGGGGGTTACCTAAGGGTGGTTTGCGTGAGGCGGGGGAAAACTGCGGGTTGTGAGGGTCTGGCAACGGGACGTCAGGAAACGACTTTCCTGCCATCTGCCCACGTCCGCAACCCGAACGCCATACCCCGAGCTGGAATTACGATGTCTCGAATGTACATAGCAGCGTTGGACAACGGAGCAGTGCCCGACATACACCCCGATGCGTACATCGCCCACGGCGCCGTCGTGGTCGGCGCCGTACGTGTGGGCCGGGCATCCAGCATCTGGTACGGCTCCGTTCTCCGGGGGGACGACGAGCGGATCGAGGTCGGCGAGGAGTGCAACGTACAGGATCTGTCCTGTCTCCACTCCGACCCGGGTGAGCCCGCGATCCTGGAGGACCGCGTGAGCCTGGGCCACAAGGCCATGGTCCACGGCGCCCACGTCGAGTCGGGCTCGTTGATCGGCATCGGCGCCATCGTGCTGGGCGGCGCCAGGATCGGCGCGGGCACGCTCGTGGCCGCCGGAGCGCTCGTCGGCCCCGGCAAGAAGATCCCCGCGGGCGTGCTGGTCGCCGGCGTGCCCGGCAAGATCGTGCGCGAGCTCACCGACGACGACCGCGACTCCTTCGCCAGGACTCCTGACAACTACATGGCCAAGGCGATCAGGCACCGGCAGGCGTCATCGCTTTGATGAGCACCTCGTCCGACACCGAGGCGGTGTTGAGCGGGTCGGCGTACTCGGGCAGCTCGGGCCGCAGGAAGCGGACGAAGTCGACCGTGAGCTTGAGGTCTGGCGTGCCCGTGACCTGCTTGGCGTTGCCCTTGGTGGCGTCCTTCTTGAGCAGGCTGTAGCTGTCCCAGTCGGTGTAGGCCGTCACCCCCCACTGGAGCACGTCGGGGAGGGTGGACGGCCAGCGCCGGCCCACCTTCCACGCGCCGCCGTCCTCCTTGTAGAGGGCGACGAAGACCCGGCCCACCCTGGCCAGCGCGAGGTCGACCCAGCCGCTCTTCACGGCCAGCTCCTGCGGCTTGGAGCTGCCGTCCTGGGTGTACTTCACCTCGACCTGGCCGCTCTTCTCGCCCGTGCCCACGGCGACCGACACCCAGTTGGGCTTGGCGTACGAGCCGGGCTGGCGCGCCATCAGCCCGCCGAGCGAGAACTTGCGCTTCGGCCACCCGCTGCCGCTCCTGCCCGTGACCTTGACCCGGGCGTGCATGACGATGTCGCCGGCCAGGTCCTGGTAGACGAAGGGCCCGCGGAAGCCGTCGAACCAGGCCGAGGTCTTCGGCTCTAAGTACATCGAGCCCTTCACGGTCTTGTTGACGTCGTACTTGGCGATGCGGTCGACGTCCTTCTCGGTCTCGCTCAGCTTGGTCCACGCCGACAGGTCGGCGGCGTCGTCGAACTCCGTCGATGCCTCACCCACCTCCCCGCCGGACGCCGGCGGACTGGCGTTCTGTAACGTGAGGATGCCGGGACCCGTGAGCGTCGGCTGCGGTGCCGCTGTGGTCCCGCAACCGGAGAGCACACAAACGACCACCGACAACCCTGCTACCTTCGCCCTCATAGCGGACATTGTGCCGTGAAAAGCCGATGGATGATCCGAGTACCACCAGTACGATGACCGCCGTGCCACCCTGGGATGCGTTCACCGCCGCGGAGGCGGAGGTCCGTGCCATGGTCGCGGACCCACGCTGGCAGCGTCTTCCCCTACCCGATCGTGCTCACGTCCTGGCCGCCAGAATTCTTGTGACCCCAGATGGCGATCGGTGGCTCTTCGGCGCCCACGCGCGCTGGCACCTGCTCGACCCGGCCGACGGCCGCTGGCACCTCGCCCCGCCGGCCAGACGCGTACGCGCGCGCCAGGTGGGGCACGCGACGACGACCCTGCCCGACGCCGTGGTGCCGCAGGGCTACGACTTCCACGCCGAGCCCGCTTCCACGCAGGCGTTCGTCGGCCCCGACGTGCCCGAGACCCTCACCGAGCAGCTCAGGGTGCTCCTTCGCGCGAGCGGGCGCAAGTCGGAGCTGGACTACCCGCTGACGGCGTTCGGCGAGATCTTCGCCTCCGACGTGCCCAGCACGGTGGCGGCCGTCTGGGGCACGATCATGTGGTGCGCCTACGCGCCGGCCTTCGACGGCAACGAGCGGCTGATCACGGTGTTCGGCGAATACCTGCGCCGCCCCCTGCCCGGCGACGAGTGGGTGCGCTGGCTGCCCGCGCCGCCGCTGCTCGACCTCGTCACGCTCGTGGCCGAGCGGCTGCGGGCCGGGCGCTCGCGGGCGGCGCTACGGCTGGCCGCCGTGATGGCGGACGCGGCGCAGATCCTGCTGCTCGACACCCGGTTCAGGCCGCGGGCGCTGGCGCTGCTCACGATGGTCGAGCCGATGCTGCGCACGGCCAGGCCTGAGGACTTCCGCGGCGAGTTCACCAGCGGGCTGCACAGCGCGTACCAGGACGCTGCGGGGAACGGCTCATTGACGGGCCCGCACAGCCGGTCGCAGGACTCCCGGCCGGACTTCCAGGGGGAGGACGCGGCGCTGCGTGAGGCGTGGCTGGAGCGGGTGCCCGCGCGGCTGTGCCGGGCGCTGCTGGTGGAGAACGACCTCGAGGCGCACTTCTCGCACACCGTGTACGACCTCGTCGACGCGCTGTCCTTCATGCCGGACCCGCCGGCGGCCGCGGCCACGTTCCTGGCCGATCTGTCCGACTCCAGGCGGATGCTGCCGGGGCGGCTGGATCATCGGCTGCGGATGGCGTACGAGGAGCTGGCCCGCGCGGGGCGGGTCGGGACGTCCGCGGCCGACTCGACGGAGCCCGACGGCTTCCCGGTCCGTACGGGCGGACTCACTGGCGGGCTCACGGGCGGGCCCGAGCCGGTGCTGGAGGTGACGCCGCCGGACCGGGCGAGCGCGGCGGCGGTGCTGGGGGCGGCCTACGCCATGGGGCTCGCGTGGGGGCGGCTGACGGGAGCCAGGGTGCCCGAGCGGGGGCTGGCAAGTCAGTCGGCACTCGTACGAAAGATCGTCCATCAACGCGACGACCATCACACAGGTCACATCTAAACCACAAATACCGATATTTCCACCTTACCTCCCCTATATCGTTCTAACACTTCCGATAACAGTTAATTAGCTGAATTGTGATCTCGGCCTCGGGAAATGATCCCCGAGGGGCCCCCGCGGCGCTGAAAGGAATGACTCCGATGGGCCATGTCGCCCGCAGAGTCTCCGCCGTAACCTCGTAGAGGGTGTGGGCTGCGGAAGGAAGGACGACGCGGTGGGGCACGATGACCTGGACTCTCGGGTCCACGACCGTGTCGCGTTGGACGAGATTGCGCTCTACGCCGAGGTGCTCACGGCCGTGGCTGTCAGCGAGCGGCGGCTGACCTTGGACGAACTCGACGACGCGCTCGGATTGCGGACTTCGGCGAGCCGCTGAAGGACCAACGATTACTAGCCCCGGGGACCTAGTTCCCGGCTCCAATGGGGTCGGGAACACCGGTTTCCGGGGTTTCACATAACTAGTCAATCCACCGCCGGTCGATCCGACTTTCGGACGAGAGGCGCACCTACGAGCGGACGAGCCGGGCGATCGCCGCCGAGGCCTCCTTGACCTTCGCCTCGGCCTCCGGCCCGCCGGTGTTGATCGCGTCGGCCACGCAGTGGGAGATGTGCTCCTCCAGCAGCCCGAGCGCCACCGCTTGCAGGGCCCTGGTCGCCGCGGAGACCTGGGTGAGCACGTCGATGCAGTAGGCGTCGTCGTCGACCATGCGCTGCAGACCTCTGATCTGCCCCTCGATCCGTCGCAGGCGAGTCAGATATGCCTGCTTGTCCCCGCTGTACCCATGCATGCTTCTACGGTACCCGGAGAAGGTATCGCTCAGCGGAGCCCGTCGATCAGCTTCTCCCGCTGCTCGGCCACTTCGTCGGCCGAGTGACGCACCGCGGTGTCGAGCGCCCCCGCCGCGAGCGAGCGCCGCCTGCGCTCGTCGTCGATCAGCGCCAGCAGCGCCCCTGCGAAGAGCTGCTGGTCGCTCTCGGACTCGGGCA
Organism: Nonomuraea sp. NPDC048892; assembly: GCF_040649735.1. NCBI lineage: Bacteria > Bacillati > Actinomycetota > Actinomycetes > Streptosporangiales > Streptosporangiaceae > Nonomuraea > Nonomuraea sp. NPDC048892. The sequence goes on from NZ_JBEZFZ010000006.1 coordinate 580,951, forward strand.
CCAGCACCCCGTTGTAGCCCGTCGCGACGAACTCCCTGGGCCCCCTGGCCCCGTCGAAGGCCACCACGGGCACCCCGCACCCCATGGCCTCCAGGACCGTCATGCCCAGGTCCTCGCCGCGCGAGGGGTTGGCCACGATCGACGCCTTGGCGAACTCGCCAGCGAGGTCGGGGGTGGTGCCCATGAAGTAGACGTGGTTGTGCAGGTGCAGCTCGCGCACCAGCGCACGCAGCCTGCGCTCCTCGGGGCCGCCGCCGTACAGCCGCAGCCGCCAGTCGGGGCGCTTGTCGGCGACGATCGCGAACGCTCTGATCAGCCGGTCGTACGCCTTCACCGGCACCCACCGCCCGCCGGCGGCGACGATCCTGTTGTCCATCCGCGAGCGCGGCCACGGGCCGCGCGGCAGCGCGTCCAGCACGCTGTGCACCACAGGCCCGCCGCCGCCTGGCACGTCGAGCAGCCTGACCCAGTCCTCCTGGGCCGACTCCGTGGCCGTCACGACGGCGTTCAGGCGCGGGTAGAGGCGTTGCACGGGCCCGGGCACCGACGGCCTGCCCCACTCACGGGCGATCTTGATGGTCTCGCGCGGCGCGTGCCTGGCCGCCTGGACGCTCAGCCCCGGCCTGGTCGTGATCAGCACGTCGCACTTGAGGTTGCGCAGCATCCGCCACAGCGCCACCTCGGTACGGACCTGGCCGCGCGGCAGCAGGTGCCTGACCCCCGGCCTGGCGTCCACGACGCTGCGCATGGCCACCTTGGGCCCGACGGGGAAGAACGGCTTCTCCTTCTGCCGCCTGATGCTGATGACCTCGACCTCGTGCCGCTCCGCGAGCGCGGTGGCCAGGTTGAGCGTGGCGCGCACGTCGCCGCGCATGGCGTACGCGGAGGTGAGGACGAGGCTGACCTTCATCCGCCGACCTCGATCCGCAGCTCGTCGTCGGCGGTGTAGCAGGGTCTGATGAGCACGCCGTCCACCCGGGAGGACGGATAGTGCAGGCGGCGCCGTTTGCCGTCCACGTCGTCGAGCCTGGCCCCGAGGCGCAGCGGCGTGGGCACGCCCTCGACCTCCAGCGCCGGCTCCCACGTGCCCGAGCCTTCGGCCTCCTCGTGGCCGGCCGCCAGCACGTCGACCAGCGACACGGCCGCGTGGAAGCGCACGCCCTGGACCGTGGCCGTGGCCGACAGGTGGGCCCCGGTCAGGCGGCGGTCGAGCGTCAGCGTGGCCTCGTGGCGGGTGTCGTCGTCCTCCAGCCCCGTGTAGGCCAGCAGGCCCATCACCTCGAAACGGCCCTCCCTGAACCAGATGGAGCGCACCTCGGCCACCGGCTCGGCGTCGGAGATCTTCAGCGCCAGGAAGCCGTTGCGGGTGCGGTAGGAGCGGTAGGCGAGGGTGCGCTTGCACAGCGCGTACGCGTCGAGGTGGTCGAGCGAGAAGCCGGGATCGACGCTGCGCAGCCTGCTGCGTTTGCCGTCACGGCGCAGATAGGCGTCCCAGCGCCCGGTGCTGAGGTCCAGTGGCTCCAGCGAGATCGACAGCGTGGCCTCGCGCGCCCGAGCGCGTGACGTTCGGAGCAGCACGTCGCGTTCCACCCCCGTGGTGCGATGCCTGAGAACGAGTTCGGTGCCGTCTTCCAGAGGTTCGTCGATGGCTAGCCGCAGGGAGAGTACGTCGGCCAGGGTGACTTCGGCGTCCGTGACGACGACGCCCATCACTAGCCCCCTCCCCGTCGAATAGAGCCATGCGACGTTGAGGTTACCGTGATTTTCCCGTTATGTGGATGCTGGATTTCTCCCAGCCACACCCGTTGACATGCGAAACTCCTCCACAACTGGTGTGGAGGAGTCCGACTGACGACGGTCAGGAAGTGCCTTTGACCGACTTGATCAAGAGCTGGGCGACGTCCACGACTTCGAGCGTCTCCTTGGCTTCGCCGTTGTTCTTCTTCTCGTTGATCGCGTCTCCGAGCATCACCATGCAGAACGGGCACGCGGTCGAGACCGTGTCAGGATTCGTGGTCAGCGCCTCGTCCACCCGCTCGGTGTTGATGCGCTTGCCGATGCGCTCCTCCATCCACATGCGCGCGCCGCCGGCGCCGCAGCAGAAGCCGCGGTCCTTGTGGCGGTGCATCTCCTGGGTCTGCACGCCGGGCACCTTCGCCATGATGTCGCGGGGCTGGGAGTAAACCTTGTTGTGGCGGCCGAGGAAGCACGGGTCGTGGTAAGTGATCTTCTCCTCGATCGGCGTGACCGGGGTGAGCAGCCCCTCGTCCACCAGCTTCGACAGCAACTGGGTGTGGTGCACGACCTCGTACGTGCCGCCGAGTTGCGGATATTCGTTGGCCAGGGTGTTGAAGCAGTGGGGGCAGGTGGCCACGATCTTCTTCACGCCCGCCTCGTTGAGCGTCTCGATGTTCTGCTGAGCGAGCATGTTGAACAGGTATTCCATGCCCAGCCGCCGCGCCGGGTCGCCGGAGCACGCCTCCATCGGGCCGAGCACCGCGAACTTCACGCCCGCGATGTGCAGCAGCTCCGCGACCGCCTTGGTGGTCCTCTTGGCCCGGTCTTCGAGCGCGCCCGCGCAGCCCACCCAGAACAGGTATTCGGCGTCCTCGGGCATCTTGTCCTCGACCATCGGCACTTCGAAGTCGAGTTCCTCGATCCAGTCGGCCCGCTTCATCTCGGACATGCCCCACGGGTTGCCCTTGTTCTCCAGGTTCTTCACCATCACGCCCGCCTCGGACGGGAACGACGACTCCACCATCACCTGGTAGCGGCGCATGTCGAGGATGTGGTCGATGTGCTCGATGTCCACCGGGCACTGCTCGACGCAGGCGCCGCAGTTGGTGCAGGACCAGAGCACGTCGGGGTGGATCACGCCCTCCTCGCCGACCAGCGGCTTTTCCAGCAGGGCGAGCACGTCGGTGTCCTTGTGCTCGACGCCGTTGGCCGCCGCCAGCAGGTAGGGGGCCACCGCGAAGGCGTGGTCGCGCTGGTCGAGGATGAGCATCTTCGGCGACAGGGGCTTGTCGGTGTTCCACGCCGGGCACTGGGACTGGCAGCGGCCGCACTCCGTACAGGAGTAGAAGTCGAGGAAGCCCTTCCAGGTGGTGTCGGCGATCTTGCCGCGCCCGAGCCGCTCGGGGTCGAGGTCCTCGTCCTCGAAGTCGACCGCCTTGCCGTCCACGCGCATCTCGGGCGCGCCGCCCATTCCGTCGGGGCGGCGGGAGAAGAGCACGTTGATCGGCGCGGTGAAGATGTGCAGGTGCTTGGAGTTGACCACGATGACCAGGAACACCAGCATGAAGCCGATGTGCAGGAGCAGCGCGATCTCCTCGAGCAGCGAGCTGGCCGGCAGCGCGTCGCCGAGCGCGAGCGAGACGAACGCGCCGGAGGAGTAGGGGAAGTTCCCGTTGGCCGCGGCCGCGCCTCTGGCCAGGAACAACGTCCAGATGATGTTGAAGATCATGAACAGGACGAGCCAGGCGCCGCCGAGGTGCGAGCCGGAGAAGCGGGATTCGCGGCCGAGCGTCTTGGGCGAGTTCTTGATCCGGATGGCGGCGAAGGCGATCAGGCCGAGCACGCACGCCACCGCGATGAAGTCCTGGAGGAAGCCGAGCACGCCCCAGGTGCCGATGAGCGGGATGTGGAAGTCGGGGGTGCCGGTGATCGCGCCCTGGACGATGGCGCCGTACGCCTCGATGTAGACGGTCAGCAGGATGAAGAACGCCCACATGACGAAGAAGTGAGCCACGCCCGACGGCGTCCACTTGAGCAGCTTGCGCTGCCCGAACACCTCGACGAGCTGGGCCTTGATCTCGTCGCCCGCGTGCGCCTTGGCGTAGTCGATCCGCTCGGGAGCGGGTGGGCCCACGGTCGCGAGCCGGTAGAGGAACATCACTCTGCGGCCGGCCACGGCCACCGCCAGGATGGTCATGACGAGCCCGACGATGGCTACCCAGAGCACGGGATCCTCCCACAGACGACGTTGGCTGTCAGCGTACGGTGACCCGCCGATCAGGCGTTCAACCCGATCCTACCCGTGAGTAACTTCAGCGGGTCACGTGACATACCCTAAGGTCATCGCCGCCTCCAGAACAATGCTCTAATCTGGCCCTTCGGGCGCGAAGTAGCGCTGGAGGGTCGGGCCGAGCAGCGCCACCAGCTCGTCATGGGTGGCGCTGGCCATGGGCTCCAGCCTGAGCACGTAACGCGCCATGATCACGCCGAACATCTGCGCGAAGCCCGCCTCGACCCGCAGGTGCGGCACCTGGAGCCGGTCGGCCACCTGGTAGAGCAGGGCGTTGGAGATGAACTCGCGGAACATCGCGGCCGCCTGCTCGTTCGTCATCGCCGAGCGGATCAGCGCCACCATCGGCTCGCGGGTCTCGGCCGAGGCGGTGACGCGCAGGATCATGCGCACCAGCCGCTCGCCGATCTCCGTACGCGGGCCGTCGAGCAGCAGCGGGATGACGTCCTGAGGGGTGATCGGCAGCTGCATCGCCGCGGTGAAGATGCCCTCTTTGGTGTCGAAGTAGTGGTGCACGAGGGCCGGGTCGACCTGGGCCTCCCTGGCGATGCCGCGTACGGTCGCCTTGTCGAAGCCCTTCTCGGCGAACACCCTCCTGGCCGCCGTGAGGATCTCGCCGCGCGTGTCGGCCGAGCCCGGCCTGCGCCCCGGCCGCCGTTTCGCCGGCGTACCGCTCACCGGCCCACCGCCAGGTAGACCCGCATCGGCACGGACAGCACACCCTCGGGGAACGCCGCGCGCAGCTCCACCCGCTGCCGGTCGACCAGCTCGTCGGCCCGCTCCTTGGACAGCGCTGCCATGTAGGAGTGGGAGCGCAGGTCGAGCAGGAAGTGCTCGATGCCGACCAGCCTGGTCCAGGGGATCCAGCGCTCCTCGACCACCTCGAAGGCCGAGGCGATCGGCGGCACCGACCACTCCTCGACCGCCGGCCCCCAGTAGGTCGGAACCGCCTCGGCCAGCCGGGCCTCATAGGCGGCCAGCCACTCGGCCTGGGAGGCGTGGTGGAAGTTCCAGCAGCCCGCGATCGCGCCACCGGGCCGCAGCACCCGCCGCGCCTCGTTGATCGACAGCACGGGGTCCAGCCAGTGCCACGACTGGGCGTACATCACGAGCTGGGCCGTCTCGCCGGCCAGGGGCAGCACGTTGCCGTCGGCCAGCACGGCGGCCACGGGCGCGCCTTCGCCTGCTCGCTCGCCTGCTCGCTCACCTGCTCGCTCGCCTGCTCGCTCACCGGCCTGCTCGTCGGCACGGCTCCTGGACACCAGGCGCGCCAGCATCGGCTCGCCCGGGTCGACCGCCACCACCCGGGCGCCGCGCGCCCTCAGGCCGCGCGTCATGATGCCGGTGCCCGCGCCGACGTCGACCACGGTCGCGCCGTCGAGGTCGACGCCGCTGACCTCGCCCAGCGCGCGGTAGACCTCGTCGGGGTAGCCGGGCCTGCCCTCGTCGTACGCGTCCGCCACCCGGTCGAAGGTCCTGCCCAGGTCCTTGATCGGCCCTGCGTTCATGTGGATGCCGCGTTCATGGAGGTTGCCACCAGGATCATCTAGAAGCCGCCAGGTGCAACCTGGCGAAGGCCAGCCCTTCCGCCAGATCGTCGATCCGTTCGGTGCGGCTGGCCGCCTTCCGGGTGTTGATCTCCAGGACCACGAGCCCCGAGTAGCCGTTGCCGGCCAGCCGCTCCAGCATCGGCGCGCACGGCTGGTTGCCCCTGCCGGGCACCAGGTGCTCGTCCTTGTTCGTCACGCCGAGACCGTCGGCGAGATGGAGGTGCGCGAGCCTGTCGCCGAGCTTGACCGCCATCTCCATGGCGTCGGAGCCCGAGACCGCCGTGTGTGACAGGTCCAGCGTGACCTGGGGGAAGTCGTAGTCGATCGGATTCCAGTCGGGTGAATAGGGCACCACGTCGTTGGCCCTGGCCCGCAAAGGGAACATGTTCTCCACCGCGAACGCGACATCCGTCTCATCCCGCATCCTGGCCAGCCCGGTCTCGAAGTCACGGGCGTAGTCACGCTGCCAGCGGAACGGCGGATGGACCACGACCGTGGAGGCGCCCAGCCGTTCGGCCGCCTTCTGCGCCTTGACGAGCTTTGCCCACGGGTCACGGCCCCAAACCCGCTGGGTCACCAGCAGACAGGGCGCGTGGATGGCCAGCACGGGCACCTGGTAGTGCTCGGACAGCCGCTCGATCACGTCGATGTCCTGGCTCACCGGGTCGGCGCCGACCATGATCTCTACGCCGTCGTATCCCAGGCGCGCGGCCAGCTCGAACGCATCGGGAGTGCGTTCCGGATATACCGAAGCGGTGCTCAGCGCGATCTTCGCGCTGGGCACGCGGATGACATCAGCCACATTGCCAGCCTAAGCCGGAGAAGGCGATCTGGCGCGCGGCCACCCGTGGTGAGCCGTGTCTCAGCGTCTCGTCGGGGACGGCGGCACGCTCGTGACCTCGGCCCCGGCGCCGAACGCGGCCCTTCCCTTGCGGCGACACATCGGGGTCCGCGGGCGCGTCCGAGGCCGCGGCTTTTCCTGGGCGGAGGTGCCTCTACCGTGGTGGCATGTCCCGGATAGCGAAAGGTGCGATCCCCAGCCCCAACATCTGGAACACCCCCCAGACCTACGAGCTGGAGAACCGCGCCGTCGACCCCGACGGCGCGGCCGACGCGGCGATGCGCGCCCTGCGCCCCTGGGGCGGCGCCACCGTCCTCGACATCGGCTGCGGCACCGGCTACCACCTGCCGGTCCTGGCCGCCGAGGCCGCCAGGGTGATCGGCGTGGAGCCGCACGGAGACCTGGCCGCCCTGGCCCGCCGCCGCTGCGCGGACCTGCCCAACGTCAGCGTGCACGCCGCGGCGGCCCAGGACCTGCCGCTGCCCGACGCGGGGGTGGACGTGGCCATCGCGCGGTGGGCGTACTTCTTCGGGCCAGGCTGCGAGCCTGGCCTGCGCGAGCTGTCCCGGGTCGTCCGCCGTGGCGGAGCCGCCTTCGTCCTCGACCTCGACGCGGCGCGGGGGTCGTTCGGCCGCTGGTTCTCCCGTACGGTGCCCACCTACTCCGTCCGCGAGGTCGAGGCGTTCTGGGACCGGCAGGGCTGGCAGCGCCGGCCGCTCGACCTGCGGATGACGTTCCGGCGGCGGGCGGACCTGGAGGCGGTGCTGCGCATCGAGTTCACGCCCGAGGTGGCGGAGCAGGCCATCGCCGAGACGACCGGGCTGGAGCTGGCCTACCCGAACGTCCTGCGCTGGCGCTACTTCTGACCACGACCGCGACGTCGTACTTCACCGCTTGACCTTGACACAGGCGTCAACGTTTACCGTGGACGCATGCGCATCGGTGAGCTGGCGGAACGCACCGGAGTGAGCACCCGCTCGCTCCGCTACTACGAGCAGCACGGGCTCCTCCGCGCCCGCCGCGGCTCCAACGGCTACCGCGACTACGCCGAGGACGACGTCCGGCTGGTGTCCGAGATCCGGGCCCTGCTCCAGATCGGCTTCACGCTGGAGGAGACCAGGCCGTTCGTCGACTGCCTGCGCCGGGGACACAGCACCGGCGGCTCGTGCGCCGAGTCGGTCGAGGTCTACGAGCGCAAGCTGACCGAGATCGACCAGGAGATCCGGGTCCTGCTCGCCCGCCGCGCCGAGGTGGCCGCCCAGCTCGCCCAGTCCTGCCCAGGTTGCTTTGTGAGGGGATGAAGATGATCACGTTGACCACGGACAACTACGAGGAGCAGGTGCTCAGGAGCGACAAGCCGGTGCTGGTCGAGTTCTGGGCCGAGTGGTGCGGGCCGTGCCGGATGGTCGGGCCCGTGCTGGAGCAGATCGAGGCCGAGCACGGCCTGACGATCGGCAAGCTCAACACCGACGAGAACCCCGAGATCATGGCCAGGTACGGGGTGATGGCCGTGCCGACGATGCTGCTGTTCGAGAACGGCGAGCCGGTCAAGCAGATCGTGGGCGCCAAGCCGAAGCGCATGCTCGTCGCGGAGCTGGGCCTGGCGTAGGCCGCCGCGTGCCCGACATGGCCGCGCGGATCCGCTCTCTCGAAGATTGTCGGCCCGAGCCGCTAGCCTGCTCGGCATGGCCAAGACAGCCCAGAAGCCCGGATACCGCTGTGCCGAGTGCGGGTGGCGCACCACGAAGTGGGTCGGCAGGTGCGGCGAGTGCCAGGCGTGGGGCACGGTCGACGAGGAGGGCGCCCGCGCCGGGGTCAACGTCGTCCAGGCGGGCGCGACGACCGCGCCCGCGCTGCCGATCGGCCAGGTCAAGGCCGAGCTGGCGACCGCCCGCACGACCGGCGTGGCCGAGCTCGACCGGGTGCTCGGCGGCGGGCTGGTGCCGGGCGCGGTCGTGCTGCTGGCCGGCGAGCCCGGCATCGGCAAGTCCACCCTCCTGCTGGAGGCCGCGGCCCGCATCGCCGAGCGCGACACCGTCCTCTACGTGACAGGCGAGGAATCCGCGGCCCAGGTGCGCTTGCGGGCCGACCGCATCGGCGCGATCCAGGACCGGCTCTACCTCGCCGCCGAGACCGAGCTGTCGGCCCTGGTGACCCACGTGGAGAAGGTGGAGCCCCGGCTGCTGGTGGTCGACTCGGTCCAGACGATCGGCTCCGCGCAGGCCACCGGCGTGCCGGGCGGGGTGACGCAGGTGCGCGAGGTGGCGGCCAACCTGGTCCGGATGGCCAAGGAGCGCAACATGGCCACCGTCCTGGTGGGCCACGTCACCAAGGAGGGCTCCATCGCCGGCCCCCGCACCCTTGAGCACCTCGTCGACGTGGTGCTCAGCTTCGAGGGCGACCGCCACTCCCGGCTGCGCATGGTGCGCGCGATCAAAAACCGGTTCGGCCCGATCGAGGAGGTCGGCTGCTTCGATCTGCACGAGCGCGGCATCGAGGGCATCACCGACCCGAGCGGGCTGTTCGTCTCCCGGCGCAGCGAGCCGGTCCCCGGCACCTGCGTCACCGTCACCGTCGAGGGCACGCGTCCGCTGCCCGCCGAGGTGCAGGCGCTCGTCGCCCGCACCGACGCCCAGCAGCCCCGGCGCACCTCATCCGGCCTCGACACCTATCGCGTGCAGATGATCCTGGCGGTGCTGGAGCGCCGGCTCAACGCCCGGCTCGGCGGCTGCGACGTGTTCACCGCGACGGTCGGCGGCATCAAACTGTCCGATCCTGCGGTCGATCTGTCCGTCATGCTCGCCGTGGCCAGCGCCGCCGGCGACAAGCCGCTGCCGTCCGGCCTGGTGGCGCTGGGCGAGGTGGGGCTGGCGGGCGAGTTGCGCCCGGTCAAGGACGTGCGCAGGCGGCTGACGGAGGCCGCGCGCCTGGGTTTCAAGCGCGCCCTCGTGCCCGCCGGATCCCTCGAAGAGGCCGGTCGCAGACGTGGCGGGCAGCGAGCTCTGGTGCCGGTGGGGCCGGTGGCGTTCGCGCCCGGGTTCGAGGTGGTCCAGGCGGAGAACGTCTGGGACGCACTCACACACGTCACATGAGCACGGCTAAGCTGAGGTGACCGATCGACACGGGGGTCAGGTGGACAGGAGTCTTGACGACCGCCGTCGCGAAGCCTTGGCCGCTGTGGCGCCGGGCACACCTCTGCGCGACGGCCTGGAGCGAATCCTGCGCGGACAGACCGGCGGGCTGATCGTCCTCGGCTACAACGAGGTCGTCGAAGAGGTCTGCAGCGGCGGCTTCCTGCTCGACGTCGACTTCTCGGCCACCCGGCTGCGCGAGCTGGCCAAGATGGACGGCGCCATCGTGGTGAGCGGTGACCACAAGATCGTCCGCGCGGCCGTGCACCTCGTGCCCGACCCCGCCATCCCCACCGACGAGTCCGGCACCCGCCACCGCACCGCGCAGCGCGTCGCCCTGCAGACGGGCCTGCCGATCATCGCCATCAGCAAGTCGATGCGCATCATCGCCCTCTACCTCGACGGCATCCGCTACGTCCTGGAGGAGTCGGCGGCCATCCTGTCCAAGGCCAACCAGGCCCTGGCCACGCTCGAACGCTACAAGCACCGCCTCGACGAGGTCTCCGGCACCCTGTCGGCCCTGGAGATCGAAGACCTGGTCACGGTCAGAGACGTGGCCGCCGTGGCGCAGCGCCTGGAGATGGTCCGCCGCATCTCCGACGAGATCAAGGGCTACGTGGTCGAGCTCGGCACCGACGGCCGGCTGCTCTCCCTGCAGCTCGACGAGCTCGTGGCCGGCGTCGACTCCGAGCGCGAGCTGGTCATCCGCGACTACCTCCCCGCCCCCGCCGGCCGCCGCCAGCGCCGGCTGCTCGAAGCCCTGCACGAGCTGGACAAGTTGTCGGGCAACGAGCTCCTCGACCTCTCGGTCGTCGCCCGCGTCCTCGGCCACACCGGCAGCGACCAGCTGGAGAGCCCGGTCAGCCCGCGCGGCTTCCGCCTGCTGGCCAAGGTCCCACGGCTGCCCGCGACGGTGGTCGACCGGCTGGTCAACCACTTCGGCGGCCTGCAGAAGCTGCTGGCCGCCAGCATCGACGACCTCCAGGCGGTCGGCGGCGTCGGGGAGTCCAGGGCTCGCAGCGTCCGCGAGGGCCTGTCCCGCCTCGCCGAGTCCTCCATCCTCGAACGCTACGTCTGACTCCCCCTTCCGCCTGCTCAGCGGAGGTGGAAGACCCCCTTGGTGCTGCGCATCCTCCCCATCCGCACCGTCGCCACGTACGTCCCCGGCAAGGCCACCGACGGGGTCGCGCGGCAGTCGGAGCTCGACCGCCGCCGATCCCACTCCAGCGACCGCACGTACGGAACTCCCCGCTGCAGTTGCCTGACCTCCGTGCCCTCACCGCTCACACAGTCGGCCGTGGACCAGATGCGGTCGGCGCCCGAGGTGATGCGGATCTCCATCGCCCGCGGCCCCACGTCGGCGGTGCACATGACCGTGCCCGTGTTCACCAGCGTGACCATGAAGCTGGGACGGGAGTCGCCCGGGTAGATCTGCTCCTTGCCGCCCTGGAGGCTGAGCACCAGGTCCTGCTCGGGGCACGGCTCCCCCGGCCGCCTGGGCCGCTGGGTGGGCGTCGCCTTCGGGGTGGGGGTGGCGGGCGTGGGACTGGCCGTGCCCATGGCGAGCGTACGCAGCCCCGCGAGCAGCGGGTCGACGGAGGGCGTGGCGCTGACGCTCGCGCTCGGCGAGGTCTGCGCGCTGGACGAGCGCTCAGGGCCGCTGCCGCTTGAGCACGCCCACGCCACAACGGCCACCACGACGAGCACCGCCACCAGAAGGCTCATCCGGCGCCGCCAGTAGATGTCACCGCCGTCGCCACGCATCGTATCCGGGTCCATACACCAAGTCTGGTGACGGGTCAGCGACGGTGAGTGACGACACGCCGAGTCTTGGCCATCACGGAATACGCTTGACCGCGTGGTCGAGCCGAACCTCCTGCACACCGCCGTTCTGGACTGGTACGCGGACAACGCCCGCGATCTCCCCTGGCGTGCCCCCGACGCGACGCCGTGGGGGGTGCTGGTGAGCGAGATCATGCTCCAGCAGACCCCGGTCGTCCGCGTCCTGCCCATCTGGCACGAGTGGATGGAACGCTGGCCCACCCCGAAGGCACTCGCGGCCGAGCAACCCGGCGAGGCCGTCCGCCATTGGGGCCGCCTCGGCTACCCGCGCCGGGCCCTGCGCCTGCACGCCTGCGCCAAGGCCATCACCGACGAACACGGGGGCGAGGTGCCGTCCGACCACGAGACCCTGCTGGCGCTGCCCGGCATCGGCGAATACACCGCCGCCGCGGTCGCCAGCTTCGCCTACGGGGGCCGGCACGCCGTGCTCGACACCAACGTGCGGCGGGTGTTCGCCAGGGCGGTGCGCGCGGAGGAATACCCGCCGACCGCCACCTCGGCGGCCGAACGGCGGCTGGCCGAAGCGCTGCTGCCCGAGCTGGGCGCGGCCCGGTGGGGGGTGGCCGTGATGGAGCTGGGCGCCCTGGTGTGCACGGCCCGCGCGCCCCGCTGCGCCGACTGCCCGATCACCCACGTGTGCGCGTGGCGGCTGGCCGGCAAACCACCGCACGCGGGCCCGCCGCGCAAGGGCCAGACGTACGCGGGCACCGACCGCCAGTGCCGCGGCCGCCTGCTCGAAGTGCTGCGCAACGCGCACGGCCCGGTCCCGAAGGCGGCGCTCGACGCGGTGTGGGACGACGCCCCGCAACGCGAACGCGCTCTGGACGGTTTGATCGCGGACGGCCTGGCCGAAGTCCTCCCCGACGACACTTACCGCCTCCCCCACACCTGACCCACAGCCCCACCGATTCACGAACCACCACCGCACCCCAGGAGGCCGTTCACCGCACCCAGAGCGGGACCAGGCGTTCGGTGTCCCTGGGGGCCAGGGCGCAGGCGTCCGGCTCCGACACGCCGCTCGGGTCGCAGACCCGAGCCCCGGCCGGCGCGACCACGACCGACACGAACCCGTGCTCGGCGACTCCTCTCACGCGATCCACGGCGGCACGCCGTACTCGGTGCCGTCGGCGGTGAACGCCCTGGCCCCGGCCGCAGCCGTAACTACGGCCGTGTAGCCGGTCGCGGGGTCGGCGAGGACTCGCCGCACCGTACGAGCGGGCATGACGACCGTGTCACCGGCCGTCACCTCGAAACGCTCCCCACCCAGCTCGACCGTCGCCGCCCCGGCGACCCAGCTCCACACCTGCTCCACGTCGAAGTCGTGCACGGGCCCCTCGGCGCCCGGCTTGGCCTCGACCTTCCACAGGGCCCTTGAGGCCCCTCCCTGTGTCGGCGAGGCGAGCGTCGTCATGACCCCGCCAGGAGTCTCCGACCGCCGCGCCTCAGCCGCATGGATGACGGCCATGCCACATACCCCCTAAGATAGGCAACCACGTTGTCCATATAGTTAACCAGGTTGTCTATCGTGTCAAGCCATGGCTTCGAACTGCCGCTACGCCTGCTGCTCGCGTTCCGGATGCTGATCGACGAGCTGCACGCCGAGCTCGCCCGGCAGGGTCATCCCGACATCAGGCCCATGCACGGCTTCGTCATGCAGGCGATCGGCCCGGACGGCACCACCGCCGTCGAGCTGGGCCGTACGCTGGGCGTCTCCAAACAGGCCGCGGGCAAGACCATCGACACCCTGGAACGCATCGGCTACGTCGACCGCACCACGGACGCCCGCGACACCAGACGCAAGATCGTCCGCCTCACCCCGTACGGCATGGACGCCCTCAACCGCTCAGCCCGCATCTTCGACACCCTGCGCGCCCGCTGGGCCGACGAACTGGGCGAAGACCGCCTGAACGCCCTGGAAGCCGACCTGCGCACGATGACGCCGGGCAACCCGTGGCGCCTGGACACCCCCGGCTGGTTCGGCAACCTCTGACCCACCTCCACACCGAGGCCCCCTCCTCGGCCTCCTTACCCAGGGCGACGCCTGGTCTCAGGATCAGACCTGACGCCCTCCATCCACCCGTTCCCATCGGCGACGGCCAGCGCCCGTGCCTGCCGCACCTGTACGCGAACGTCACCCCCGACCGGAGGAACCGAGGTGCCGAGCAGATCTCCGGGATGCAGGCAGGTCAACGGGCCGCTCGCGGTGTCGACGTCCACCCGGGTGGCGATGCCGAGCGCGACAGTACGACGCAGCGTTCCGGCCACCGGCCGTACGTCATCATCGCCCTGACCCGCGACGAAGTCGGACGAGTCGAGGATGAGATGCGTGTGCTCGGGCCGGGCCACGAGCGGATGGGGGCGGCCGGTGAGCGCCGGCGGGAGCAGGTTCGTGTACCCGAGCAGCCGGGCCGTGTCGGCGTCACTGGGATGGTCGAGCACCTCGGCGGTCGGGCCGTGCTGGCGGATGCGGCCGCCGATCAGCAGCGCGGTGTCCTCGGCCAGGGCGAGCGCCTCCTGCCGGTCGTGGGTGACCATGATCGTGGCGGTGGGCTGCCCGCTCAGCGCGGCACGCAGGTCGGCGATCAGGTCGGCGCGGATGGTGCTGTCCAGCCCGGTGAACGGCTCGTCGAGCAACAGCACCTTGGGCCCGACCGCGAGCGCGCGGGTGATGCTGACCCGCTGGGCCTCGCCGATCGACAGACCGCGAACGTCCCGGTCGGCGAACGGCACGAGGCCGAGCGCCTCCATCCACGGCCACGCGCGCAGCCGGGCCTCACGCCGGCTCATCCCACGGAACCGCAGCCCGCTGATCACGTTGGCGGCGACCGTGCCACGGCGCAGGATCGGCCGTTGCAGCACGGCCGCGATGGCGTGGCGCATCAGCGGCCGGGTCGCGGGCCGGCCGTCGAGCAGGATCCGCCCGCTGACACGGTGACTGCTGAGCAGGCCCAGCGCACGCAGCAGGGTCGACTTGCCGGCTCCGTTCGGACCGAGCACGGCCAGCGTGCGTCCTGACGCGACGTCCAGCTCAGGCACGCTGAGCAGTTCGCGGTCGCCGGCACGCACACACAGGTCCCGGCAGCCAATCCCCGCACTCAGGCCGCTCACCGCATCCCCGACATCCCGGCCGCCCACCGCGCCCCCGGCGCTCGGGCCGCTCATCGCGGCTCTGCCCGCTGCTGCTGGACGAGGGTCAGTGTCAGGTTCACGCCGAACGCGATCACCAGCAGAATGAGCCCGAACGCGATCGCGAGCGAAAACTGCCCCCGGCTCGTGGCCAGAACCGCGGCAGTGGTGAGCACCCGGGTCTGCCCGACCAGGTTCCCCCCGACCATCTGCGCGGCCCCGACCTCGCTCACCACCGCCCCGAAAGCGGCCATCGTCCCGGCGAACAGCGGCAGCCTGGCCTCTCCGAGCAGCGCCGCGAACGCCCGCACCTGGTTCGCTCCCAAAGCCTGCATCTGTACGCGGAAGTCGGGATCGACCTGTTGCAGCGCGGCCGCGACCAGCGCGATCACGACGGGAGTGGCGATGGCGGCCTGGGCGATGATCATCGCGGTCGGCGTGTAGAGCAGCCCGAGCCCGCCCAGCGGCCCGCTGCGCCACAGCAGCACGGTCACGAACAGGCCGACCACCACCGGCGGCATGCCCATCCCCGTGTTGGCCGCCGCCAGCAGCACCCGCCGGCCGGGAAAGCGGGCCAGCGCCACGATCGCGCCCAGCGGCAGCCCCACCAGCAGGGCGATCGCGGTCGCCGTCAACGAGACGCGCAGCGTCAGCGCGATGATCGACCAGCTGTCCTCGTCCCCCGACAGCAGCAGCTTGATCGCGTCCACGAACCCGTCGAACAGCACGTCCATCAAGCGACCTCCCGGACGGTGCTCACTCGCCCAGCTTCGCTTCGTCCTTGCCGGCGTCCGGAGTGAACAGCGGCTGGCCGAACTTCGCCCGCCCGAACTCGCCGATGAGCCGCTGCGCGGCCGGAGCGACGATCCAGTCCGCGAACGCCTTGGCGCCGTCGGCCCGCACCCTGCCGCCGGCCTTCTGAGTCATCTCGATGACGTGGTAGAGGTTCAGCAGACCCGGGTCGCCCTCGCTGAGCACCTCCAGCTCCAGGGACTCGCGCTGGCTGAGGTACGTGGCCCGATCCGACAGGGTGTAGCCGGCCTTCTCACCGGCGACCCGCAGCGTCGCACCCATGCCCTGGCCGGTGGACTGGTACCAGGAGCCGCCCGGGGTCACGCCGGCCTGGGACCAGAGGCCCTTCTCCTTGGCATGCGTGCCCGACTCGTCGCCCCGCGAGACGAAGACCGCCTTGGTGTCAGCGATCTTCT
This sequence comes from Nonomuraea sp. NPDC048892, assembly GCF_040649735.1. NCBI lineage: Bacteria > Bacillati > Actinomycetota > Actinomycetes > Streptosporangiales > Streptosporangiaceae > Nonomuraea > Nonomuraea sp. NPDC048892. Next base: position 596,676 of record NZ_JBEZFZ010000006.1, read on the forward strand.
TCATCGCGTCCGCGCTGCTCGTTCCCCGTACGCCGGCGGGGTCGGCCTTCGGGCCGAGCAGGACGAAGTCGTTGTGCATCACCAGCCGCCGGGCGCCGGCGCTGCCCTCGGCGACGAACTTCTCCTCCGCCTCCGGCGAATGCACCAGCAGCGCGTCCGCCTCCCCGCGCCGCCCCAGCTCGATGGCCTGCCCGCTGCCGACCGCCACGGTCTTGACCTGCCAGCCGCTCTCGCGGGTGAACACCGGCAGCAGCTCGTCGAGCAGGCCGCTGTCCTGGGTGCTGGTCGTGGTGGCCAGGATGAGCGACTTCTCCGCCGGAGCCGCCGGAGCCGCCGACGCGCTCGCGGAGGGCCCGCCGGCGGAGGGGGTGGTCCCGCATCCGGCCAGGAGAACCGCCACGATCCAGGCGATACCGATCAGGATCCCTCTACGCATGGCTGTGACCCTATCTGCGCTACTTCAGAGTAGTGCAAGGGTAAGTTATTGCGACGTGACCCGATATCGGGAGATCTGCAGCGACCTCGCCCACCAGATAAGCGCCGGCACCCTCCACCCCGGCGACGAACTGCCGGGGGTGCGCGAGCTCGCCCAGCAGTGGCGTACCACCGCCTCCACCGTCAGCCGCGCCCAGCGGCGGCTGGCCGACGCCGGGGTGCTCGAACTCGCCGAACGCCGCCGCGCCCGCGTGGCGCCCGGCGCCGCGCTCGCCGCCCGGCGTTTCCTGCACGAGGACCAGGTCTTCACCCTGGCCGGCAGTGACGACCCCGCGCTCGACCTCCTCGCAGGAATGTTGTCCGGCCAGTTGAAGATCACCCAGCGCGAGGGCAGCGTCTCCGGCCTCGCCGCGGTACGCGAGGGCCGCGCCGACGGGGCCGCGATCCATCTGCTGCACCACACCGGCGTCTACAACGCGCCCTTCGCGCGCGGCATGCTGCGCGGCCTCGAACCGCACCTGATCCACCTATGGCGACGCGAGCAGGGGCTGATCGTGCTACCGGGCAACCCGGGCCGCATCACCGGCATAGCCGACCTCGCGAACCGGCGCATCTCCACCCGCCGCCCCGGCACCGGAACCAGGATCCTGCTCGACCGCCTGCTCCTCGCCGCCGGCCTGGACCCGGACGACCTCAGGGGGCCGCAGGTCGGCACCCATCTGGAGGTCGCCCTGGCCGTGGCCACCGGCACAGTCGACGCCGGCCTCGGCATCCGCTCGGCCGCCATCGGCCTGGACCTCGACTTCGTCCCTCTGACGTGGGAGGACTTCGACATCGGGCTGGTCAGAAACGGCCTCGACCCGGCGGCCCACCTCATCGCCGCACTCCAGACCCCGGCCCTGCGCGAGAAGATCACCGCCCTCGGCGGCTACGACACGTCCCGCTCCGGCGAACTCACCGAACTCCCCGAACTCACCGAACTTGCCGAACTTGCCGACACAGAACGACCGGCGTCCGCGCAGCGCGGGGCGGACGCGGGGGTCCTCCCCGACGCGGCCAGGTGGAGACCCACGCGGGGCAGATTGTTAGGCGCCCAGGCCCGCACCGCGGCCAGCAGCGACACCACCCCCCC
>NZ_JBEZFZ010000007.1:0-341027 GCF_040649735.1 Nonomuraea sp. NPDC048892
AGCTGGAACCCTCCGACGGCCCATCATGACCCGAGTCTGAATCCCGAAACTCCGCCTGGCCAGACCACCAAGATCTTCAGGACATTCCTAGGCCGGAACGAGTATGTGTCAGTCTGGAGTGCAAGGCGGGACGGATGGAGGGTCCGATGGCGGTTCGCCGGGTCGTGCTCTGGGACATCGATCACACTCTCATCGACACGAGGGGAGTCGGACGCGAACTGTCAGCACAGGCCTTTGAGCAGGTCACTGGCGTGCCCATGATCAAGCAGGCGAAGATCGACGGCATCACCGAGCCGGTGATCTTCCGCGAGACCGCCAAGCTACATGGACTGCGTACCGAGCGTAAGGACTTCGACCGGTTCGCTTCGGCCCTCACCAAGGCCCATGTGGAGCGGGCTGCCGAGTTGCGAGAACGGGGTCACGCGCTGCCTGGCGCCGCGTCTGCCTTGGACGCGCTGTTCGCGATACCCGAAGTCGTGCAGACCGTGTTGACGGGCAATATCCGAATGGTCGCGGAGATCAAGCTCCAGGTCTTCGGCCTCGACAGGCATATCCGATGGGATATCGGCGCTTTCGGAGAAGATGACGATGTTCGTGCTGAGCTGGTGCGCATTGCCTTGAGCCGGGCGTCTGCTGCATTTGGCGAGACGGTCACGGCTCGTGACGCGGTACTTATCGGAGACACACCGGCCGACGTTGAGGCCGCTCTTGCGAATGATGTACCGGTGATCGCGGTGGCGTCGGGGCGAAGCTTGGCCGAGGACCTGCACGATGCGGGAGCAGCGCATGTTCTGCAGAGCCTGGAGAACCGTGATGCCCTCGTAACTCTGGTTACTGAGTGAGAGCTCTTCACCACCCGCAGCCGAGCATCCCGGTGCTTCGCTCGGACGCCGACCTCTGCAACGGCGTCAAGCACCGCAAGCTCTGGACCGGGAACAGCAAGACCGGCGATGACGGCACCATGATCAGCAGTCAGAGCGTCTCGGTCTTCCTGAGCTCCCCGTCATCACGGAACACCAGTGGTACGTGACCTCCGGGGGACGAGTACGTCATCATCGAGTTGGCCGACATTCTAGAGGCGTGACACGCCTGGTTGGCGGCACGGGATCTGCTGCGAGCGGCGCGTAGCGGACTGGGAGGACCGATCTCCGACGCCGGCTGGTCAAACTCACCGGCGCATGTGAGGAACATCTGACTCGTGCGCGGGCCGGGCGGCTGGGAATCTGAGGAGATGACGTTGAAGGCGTGGCGGTGGGTTCTGTTCCCCCGCCTCCACAGGAGGACATACAGGTTGCTGTCGGCCTGCGGAGCGACCATGGACTATCGCACAGCGTGGGGCTTGATCTTGCTCAGCGCGGGGAAGCATCCAGGGGGTCGCTTCCCCTGGGTCGGCGACGAACAGGCCGCGGTCGCCGGCGTCGTCACCGATGACTGGAACGCGATCTCGCACTCTGAGAAGTGGTGGCGGGTGGTATGGCTCGCGCGTGAAGGCGGCAAGACCCCTATCCAGCTCCTTGGTGTCAGCGAGCAGGACATCACGGCCGCCGGCCTGCGAGTTATCGACTGGGATGTGCCGACACCGCTGCCCACGCTTACCGGACCCCGGCCGCGGCGTCGCCGACGGCCGTCGTAGCCGAAACCGCGCCGTCACTGCTCATCTCGTCCGTACCCGCTGACCGGCTCGGTCTCCCGCGTGGGAATGGCGACTGCTCCGTTCGGGTGTCCTTGGTGCGCCTCCCAGACTGGTCAAGACGGTGTCCATGCGTTTCTGGCCTACCGTCCCTTCGCCTGCGCGGGAGAAGTAGGTCGTCTGCGGATCATGCGGCGGCGGTCCCGACGCAACGTGTGCTGCTCCTGATCACGCTCGGCCCCGACCGCGGGCTGCCCCGTTCCCGGACGGGCCGACTCTGCGCCGTCGTGCCCGGTCCTGGCAAGCCGGGCTCTCGCCCGCGCATCGATCTGGGCGGCGAGCCAGGGGGCTTCAAGATCTTTTGCTGCGCAAAACATCTTGAAGCCCCCTGAACGACCGGCTTGCCAGGCCCGTCCCGCCGTCGCTGTATCGGCTCGCCGGGACGGAGCACCCCCACTCACGGGGCTCCGCAGCCGGTCAAGGCGCAGACGACGCGGCACTCAGGCCGCACCAGGCGAAGGAGCGCACATGGACGACATGCAGATCAGTCTCACCGGACGCATCGCGTACGACCCGAAGTTCTGGGCCGCCGACGACGACAAGCCTCCGATGTGGTCCGCCTTGGTGGAGGTGGCTGGCCCGCCCACCCCAGGCCGGCACGGCACCTACGTGCCCACCCGCCGGGTCGAGGTGATCGCGCACGGCCTCGATGCCATCCGCGCCAGCGAGTCCTACCACGTCGGTCACGTCATCACCGTTCAGGGCCGCGACCTGATCGCGCGCGCCTACGAGACGAAGGACCGTCACAACCGGCCGATCGTTCGGGGCGTCATCCAGGTGGTGGCCCAGACCTTGGCGATGTCGACCCGCTACGACCCTGTTCACCAGCAGCCCGGCGCGTGGCCGCCGGCCTCCTCGCCCCGCCTGGCTCAAGGTGCGGCGACCCCGGTCATGGAGGAAGACCAGGTGGAAGCCGTCTCCACGGCCTGATCCGCGCTCCAGCGAACGAGCGGTTCCCGTGCCGGGGGCCGCTCGTTCGCCTTCGCGCCCGTGACCACGCGAAAGCTCGTCTCGGCAAAGGAAGGTGCCCTGCCTCGTCAGGCACGGTCCTGCCCAGCATCCGTCCCTATCGAAGGAAGCCTCACTCGTGTCTCTCGTCCCGCCGGATCTTCCCGACGTCGCCGTGCCGGAGAACCTGATCCTCTGGCACATCCCGCTGAAGTACCTGACGCACTTTCCCGACAACGTCCGTGAGGACTACGGCATCACCTCCGCCTTCTGCAAGTCGTTGCTCGCCAAGCAGCAGGTGGTGCTCACCGCGATTCCCATCCCCGACGACTATGAACGCCAGGAAGGCGAAGAGGACTACCTCTTCTGGGTGACCAAGGGCAACCGCCGCCTGGAAGGAGGCCGCAGGCTCCAGCTGGAGACGATGCTGTGCCTGGTTGATCTGACCATGGTCGGCGATCGAGCCGGACTGTTCATCGACCAGCTCGTCGAGAACGACGGAGACTTCCGCCTCCCTCTGTCGGCGTTCGAACAAGCCCAGGCCCTGTTTCAGGCGCATCAGGCAGGCGCCAGCCGCACCGAGCTGCGGCGGCGTACCGGCCGTACGAAAGAGCAGATCAGCGCGGGCATCGCGGCCGGCCGGATCAGCGAGCAGACCAAACGGGCCGCGCGCGCCATGGACCACGTCTGGACGCTCGACGACATCGCGTTGCTGTCGGAGTTCGACGGCGATGACGCGGCGCTGGCCAGGATTCAGCAGCGGATCGACTGGGGTCACCCCGTGGCCTATGCCGTCGAGACCGTTCGTGACGAACTGGCCGAGGAAGCCGAGCACGACAGGATCATCGCCAGGTTGGAGGAGGCCGGTGTTCGTGTCACCGAAACGCGTCCTCCGGAGGCGTTCCTGCTGCACACCCTGGCCCACCTCGTCGACGGGTTCGACCCGGAACCCGATCAGCATGCCGCTTGCGCCGGGCACGGCGCGTTCTTCTACAGCTACAACAAGACCCAGCCGGAGTACTACTGCACCACTCCCGCCGAACACGGCTACGCGCCCCCCGAGCCCTCGAACGCCCAGGCAGCGTCATCGTCTCGCGTGGACACCAAGCCCAGAGGGGACGAGCCGTCCAGGAAGATCGTGATCGAAGGACGTAACGCCTGGCCGCGTGTCGGCACCCTGCGACAGCAGTGGCTGGCGGAGTTCTTCCAGCGCAAGACCGCACCCAAGCCCGTGCTGCCGTTCGTTACCAAGATGCTGGTGGAGATGCCCGGTCCGGTACGGGACTACCTGACGTCGTCCCGTCGCAGCACGTTGTACAAGGAGTTCGGCGGACCGTCGGATGTCGACCAAGCACTACGGGACGCCTCGACCGGCCAGCAGGCCATGATGCTGCTGCGGCTCATCGCCGTGGCCTTCGAGCACCAGATGACCCGAGCCAGCCAGGACTGCAAGAACACCTGGCGGCCGGACAAGTACAGCCCGTGCTCTACCGAAGATGCGGCCCTGTGGCTCCGTTTTCTGGTCAACACCCTCGGGCCGGAACTCGGCACGCGCGCGCTGCAGCCGTACCAGCCCGCCCCGATCGAGCAGGCCCTCATCGACGGCACTCCCTACCGGGGAGACGTACCCGTCGATCAGGCAGACGTCGTGGAGGAAAGCCCCGGGGAGCACCCCGCGACAGTCGTACTCGAAGCGGGTCAATACTCCACCACCGCACGAGACGGCCGCGATGAGGATGCCACCTCGGACGTGACGGTCGGAGCTGAGAACACAGACGCCGCCGGCCAAGACTTCGAGGGCGCCGAGGCCGCCTGATCCCCGAATCTCCGGTCTGGTCCTGGGCGCTGCGGACCAGGACCAGACCGGTCCACCTCCACGCAGGCGAGTTCGAACTCACTCGCATCGTGCTCCTCGCAGTGCTACAGCAGCCGACCCGCAGCCTCACCCTCACACCATGCTCTCTGCGCCGCGGTCATGACCGCGGCGCTCTCATGTCCGAAGGGATCTTCAATGTCCAGCGCCTATACGCACCACCTACCTCTGTCCATCGGCGGCCAGATGGCCGTGCGGTCCGATCAAGGGCCGAACCCGTGGAATCTTCACCGCGTCACAGTGGCCGAATATCACGCCAGCGTCAGCGTGGCGATCTGTGAAGGCGACAGCGTCGACAACGACAGAGCCCGCGCCCGCGCCCATGCCCGGATCGCCGCCGAGGTCAGCGCGGTCGCCTCGACGCAGACGGCGAATGCCGCCGCCGGTCTCTACGCAGGTCGCAGCGCTCTCGAAACCAGCGTCATCGAAGAGACGGATCCGCCCCGCCAGCCGCAGGCGACCCGGATCGTGGGGTCCCTCATGACCGCGGTGGTCACCTACTGGACCGTTGATCTGTGCTGGATGGGGGAGAGCGTGCAAGCTTTCGCCCTCACGGGTGACATGGCCTTGCACGGTCTGATCCGGCCACCCGCACCGAAGCGGCACGCGATTGCGCCCGTTCGCCGCCAGCAGGTATGGCGTGAACCACCCGGTGGGGGCGAACAGGACGAGCGCGTACTCGACATCCGCCGGCTCCTGCTGTGCTCCGACAGCCTCACCCTTCCGCTCGGCACGTCTGATCTCACCCGGATCCTCCGCCGGCCTGTCCCCGCCCCGGCTACTTGCGCTGAACTCATCGCGGCGGCCAAACAGCGGGGTGCGCTCGACACCCTCACCATCGCCGTCATCGATCTGCCCCACCGTGGTGCCACAGATACCGAACCCGCCCTGGCCCGCCAAGACGTGCCTACTCGCGGTCCGGCTCTTCATCTGGTTCCCACCCGGGGAGCACCCGCTATGCGTGCAGCCTGACCGGTACGAGCGCACCAACCCGCAGGGTGCGATCACCCTTTTCTCTCCATCCACAGCAGCAAGTCACCGAGAAGGAGACCCGTGACCATCGCGTCCCCGCTTCCACCCCTGACCCTCCGAAACGCCACCCTCGACGACCTGGTCGAGGTGCTGCGTGCCCAGCACGCCCGGAAGATCGATGTCATCGTGCCTGCCGAGCGGTTGCGCGCCGTCGGCACCCACCTGGAACTGATCGGCACCGAATCTCTGGTCTCCGAGGACGGCGTCACCGCCACCGCGGGCCGCTACCTGCCCACCGCCCATTGCGATCAGGACATCGCCACCAAATTGGGCATCCCCTCGCCGTACCTGCGCCGTATGCGGGAGGAGAACGGCCGGCTGTACGACGTCAACGTCAACGGCTGGCTGCAGGCCGACCCGCACCGCCGGTTCCTGTTCCGGGGGTTGGCCGGCAGCGGGAGCACGGGCATCGGCCGGGCCCTGCTGTCCAACAGCTACAAGGTCATCGACAACCTCGACGTGCTCATGGCCGCGCTGGCCGGCATCAAGGAGAGCGGCGTCGCCGTCCAGATCGACGGGGCCGACCTGACCGAACGCCGCATGTTCCTGCGCGTGGCCTGCGAACAGATCCAGGCATATGCCCCTGAACTGGTCGGTGACTATCGAAGCCCCTTCTCGGGTGCCTCCGCCGCGGCCTACCCGGTGGTGTTCGCCGGCTTCCTGCTGGCCAACTCCGAGACCGGTGACGGCGCCTTCACCATCACTCCCAGGCTCACCCTGCAGGTGTGTCGCAACGGCATGACCATCAACCGGGACGTGGTGCGCGAGGTTCACCTGGGCGGCCGCATGGACGACGGGATCGTGCGGTGGAGCCAGGACACGCTGGCCAAGAGCATGCAGTTGGTCACCGCACGCGCGCGTGATGCCGTACGAACCTTCCTGGACGTCGACTACGTCCAAACCAAGATCACAGAGCTGGCCCGGGAAGCCCGCGTCGCCGTCACAGAGGCTGAGAAGACGATCGAGTTCGTCTCCACCAGGCTGTCCTTCACCAAGGATCAGCAGCAGCTCATCCTGCAGCACTTCTACAAGGGCGGCGCGATCACCGCCGGCGGCGTCATGCACGCGGTCACCAGCGCCGCCCAGGTCCTGGACGACGCGGAGAAGGCCTTTGAGATGGAAAGCCGCGGCGTCGATGCCATGCACCTGGCCGCGGCTTTCTGACTGCCGAGCAACGTACCCGCACCCGTATCGCTGCGAAAGATCCCTTCATGACGTCAGATCCTCAAACGCCCGTGGCTCGGCCGCAGCCCACTCCGCTGCCGATCACCCGGGATGACGTACTCATCTCCGACGACACGGCCATGGAAGCCATCCACCGCATCCTCAACCAGCACAGCGACTGGAACGGAACCACGTTCGACGCGATCGAGACCGTGATCCTCGCCACCGGCCGCAGGCTGGTCACCGCCGAGCCCATCGCCACCGAAGTGGAGTACGACGGCTGGGACTGGCCCATCGCCCGCGTCGCGACCGGGCCCCTGACCGCTCTGGTCCGGCAAGCCCCGGACGGCGGCATGTGCGTCGATCTGTTTCCCGCCGACGCCGCAGCGCGCCAAGCACTGCGTGTCCTGATCGACGGTCACATCGTCTACGGCATCCCCTTCGAGACGCCGGCCCCGGCTGACAGCGGAGCCTCCGTCATCGCCAACCGCAAAGCCGCACACGAGGGCACGAACACGAACCCCGAAGCCGGCACCTGACCACAGCGAATGGGCCCCACCCGCTCCAACAGGAACCGACCGACCTTCACAGAGAGGAGGAAGCGTGATCACCATCCACGTATCGCCGGCCCGAGGCATCATCGTCACCGGCACCGGCCCGGAACATCGAAGGCTGCTCGGCAGCCGCAAACGCGGCGGTCTAGGCCTGAGATGGGCCAACCTCATCGAATACGACGGGCGACACGGCGCCTGGTACGAACCGAACTCCCGCGACCGGCACGCCTCCGAGCACCAGGACCGGATGGAGCAAATCGCCGCCACGCTGCGGGCCGCCGGCCTGTCCGTCACCATCGACGTCACCGACGAGGCTCGCTCGGCCGAGCAGATCGAGGCCGAAATGTACGCACGCGCCTCCAATCGGGCGCGAATCTACCGCCGACGCGCCGCCGAAGCCGCCGCCCGGGCCGAGCGACATCGCACGCAAGCAGCCGCGGCCACCCGCGGCTACTCACCCGATCAGCCGGTTCTGCTCGGCAGCTCCAAGCAACGTGCCCACGAAAGGGCCATCGAACGCAACCACAGCCACACCCGTAAGGCCATCGAGGAGGCCGACCGCCACCAATACTGGATCACTCGCTCACGCGCGGCCGAACACCTCAAGCAACACCGCCGCGATCCCAGGGCCACACTGCGGCGCATCGACCGCCTGCACGAACAGCTCCGTCGGATCGAACGCAGCCTGAGCGGCGAGGCTCACCCCCAATTCGTCGAACGCGACGGCGAAGTCGTCCTCACCGACAGCGGCAACCCTGTGCTGGAGTGGCAACCCGCGACCGGTGACTACCGCGAGCGGCTCCTGCTGGACCAGGCCCAGCTGTCCGGAAAGATCGCCTACTGGCAGGACGTCCTCGCGCAGGCGGCGGCCGAAGGAGTCAAGATCTGGGGCCCGGCCGACTTCCGCGCCGGCGACTTCGTTCTCTACCTCGGCACCTGGTACGAGGTGCTCCGCGTCAACGCCAAGAGCCTGACCGTGCCGACCGGCCATCACGAAGTCGGCCGTCGAATCCTGCGCCAAGGCGACAACGTCGATCGCGCCGGACAACCCTCCCGCGCCACCGGCCGGCTGCCCTACGCCGAAGTCCAAGGCCGGCTGAGCAGCGCAGAAGCCGCCACGCAGTTCCCGCCCCAGCCAGGCCACTAAGACCCCCTTAACCACCATCGGCGCCTCCTTCCCCGAGGCGCCGGCACAGCCATGCCCATGTGCTGAGAAGAAGGTCCCGAATTGCCCTACACCCGATCGACGGCGCCCCTGGTCGACGCCGTCACCCTGAACCTGACCGCCTACGGAGACCTCCGCGTCCTGGCCAAGCCCAACCCGGCCACCGGCGTGCTGCGCTGCTTGGTCCGCAGCCCCTCCGTCACCGGCATCTTCACCCTGGAACCCGACTTCGACTACGACACCGTCGATCCCGCCACCACCCGGCTGAAGGTCCATTACGGCGACGAACTCCCGACGGGAGCTCACACCGGTACGTACCGCCCTCACCGCCCTCTCGTCCACGGCGCCGTCCGCCTGGTCGACTACAGCGTCATCAACGCCCGTGACCCCAGCCCGCACGGCATACGGATCTACCACCGCGACGCCACCACCGGACACCGGCGAGCACGCGTCTCCACCGCCGTCACCCGGCACGTCGCCGCCGTCCTCGCAGCCCTGGCCACCTACTGGCTACAGCGGCCCGACCTCGACCGGCTCCGCCGCGCCGCGGCCCGCACCCTCCTGCGGCACGTCGGCCTGCACCGCAAGCTCGCCACCATCGCCGAACTCGAAGCCCTCATCGCCCACCGGCGGCGCGAGCTCGACGAACAACGCGCCCAGCTGACTCGCATGCACGAGCTCCTGGCCGAAGACGCCCCCTCCGCACAGCCCGCCGACGGCACGCACGTCGCTCACGACGCCGCCTGACCGCCGCGAACAACGAAAGGAAGAACCATGTCCCATCCGAACCGCCGCCACATCACCGTCATCCTGGATCGGTCCGGTTCCATGCACCCCATCAGGAGTGACGTCGAAGGCGGCCTCACGGCGTTCTTCGCCGCCCAGGAGAGCAACCCCGCCGAAACCCTGGTCTCGCTCTACCAGTTCGACCACCGCTACAAGAGCGTCTACGAATACCGCCCGCTGGCCGACCTGCCGGACTTCCGCCTGGTACCCGAAGGAAGAACAGCCCTCCTCGACGCCATCGGCATGACCATCACCCGCATGCGGGAACACTTCGACACCATGCCTGAGAGCGAGCAGCCAGGCGAAATCATCGTCGTGATCATCACTGATGGCCACGAGAACGCCTCCAGCCAATGGCGCTCCCGTACCAAGATCCGCCACCTCATCGAGGAGCAGACCGCTCGCGGCTGGAAGTTCCACTACCTGGACGCCACCCCGGACGCCTTCACCAAGGCCGCGAGCTACGGCATTCCACGCGAGACAACCCTGCAGTTCGGCACTGATCACACACTGGACGCGCTCACCCGAGCAGGACGCGTCACCTCCCATGGGGAAGACGGCTTCTCCAGCGACGACCGCGACGCCACCCGCTACTGACTCCGGCCACGCTCCGGCGCGCACGACCAACGATCACCCCATCGCCCGCAGCTTCCAGCAGAGCAGGAACCCCGTTAAGCCCACCGCACAAGGAAGATCCATGCCTCACCACCACGAGCCCATTCCCACTGCGGACCTGACCACGGTCACACTTCGCACCCCCGCCGACATGGTCGCCGTACTGCCATACCTCATCGGCTACCACCAGGACAACACCATCCACCTCGCCCTCCTCGACGGAGATCACCTCCAGGCCGTCCTGCACCGCGAACTACCCGAACAGTCCAAGGACGTGGCCGACTTCGTCACCGACACCGTCCACATGCTGAAGCGAAACCGGGCCGCTGCTGTCGTCCTGGTCGGCCACGGCCCAGGTGAGACGGTCACCCCAGTCATGGACGCCCTGGCCCCCGCACTCAGCGCCCAGCACATCGACGTGATCGACATGATCCGGTACGAGAACGGGCGATGCTGGTCCTACCTCTGCTCGAACCCGGCGTGCTGTCCACCGGACGGTGTTCCGTACGGCACCTTCACCAGTTCCGCGGTCGCCCACCTGGTCGCCGCCGGGATGGTGGCGATGCCCGACAAGGAGACCTTCGAGGAGATCCTCCAACCCGGTCAGGCGCAGGAACGCGAGGCCATGACGAGGGCCACGGTCACCGCCCGCGTACGAGCCGAGGCCATGCTGAACGCTCCGAACCTCGACGACCATTACTGGTTCGACGAAGGACGCAGATGCGCCCGAGAATGCTTCGAGCATGTCCGAGGCGGACGTCTCATCCCCGCCGAAGACCTGGCCTGGCTGGGAATCCTTCTCACAGCGGTTACCGTCAGGGACATCGCTTTCACGATCTGCTGCGAAGACGGTCCCGATGTCGCACAACAATTCTGGACCGAAGTGACCCGACGCATCGACCCGCGCTACGCCGCGGCGCCGGCCACCAATCTGGCCTTCACCGCCCTCCGAAACGGAGCCGGATCGCTGGCCCGCATCGCGGTCAACCGTGCCCTTCAAGCCGAGCCCGACAACTCCTTCGCCCGGCTCATCGCCACTGCCCTGCAATCAGGTATCACCTCATCGGCGTTCGAGGACCAGACGAACGTGGACGACCTCGTCACCAGCATCACCCAGCACGCGACACAGCATCCCCGCTCCGCTCGGCCAGTGCTGCCGACTCCTCCTGACGACATCACCCCCTGACGGCACCGCGTGGAGCTTCAGCTTCGACGCGCCCGTACCAGGCTTCGGCCATCGTCAGCGGCTCGATCGCCAGCCCCGAGGCCCGGCGTTTGATCACAACAACAGGTCGAAGAGTCTGGTCACCCGCTCCCACTGCTCGGTGGCCGGGTTCTTCAGCGTGGGATAGACGATGGTGAACGCCTTGGCCAACGCCAGGGAGAGCCCGCCCGCCACGGCTGACAGCCGCGACTCGGTCTCCTCGCTGAGCGACAGGTCGAGCGGCGGCAGCGCCCTGAGCTCCGCCAGGATCGAAGCCAGCTCCAGTTCCTCGTTCAGATCCCGGAAGTGGTTCATGCTCTCTTGCAGGCCCTTGGTGATGGGCAGGTCCCAGAACTCGATGATGTCGCGCCCATTCGACTTCGCCGCAGCCTCGGCGACGACGAGCATGTCGTACATCTTCCGGTTGACGAAGTCGCTGTATCGCTTGAGGTCGGACTTGTCCACGTCCAGCCCCGCAGCGGCGCGGAAGAAGTGCTCGAACCTGGAAATCGCGATCACCGGCATCGGGATCACCATCCTCCCTGTCGATTCCCTGTCTTGGTGAACCTTTCGTGCACCAGGCGGACCGCCATGGCGCCCTCCCCGACCGCGGACGCCACTCGTTTGACCGATCCGCTGCGGACATCCCCCACGGCGAACACGCCGGGCCGCCCGGTCTCCAGAGGAAGGGCCTCCCCATGCGACGACGAACCTTGCCCCGTGACGACGAAGCCCCGGTCGTCCAGCGCGACGACGCCCGCCAGCCAGCCGGTGTGCGGATCCGCGCCGATGAACACGAACATCGCGTTGGTCTCGATCTCGGTGAACTGTCCCGTCTGGTTGTTCTGGGCGCGCACGGCTCGCAGGGAGTCCTCGCCGAGCAGTTCGCGTACCTCGGTGTTGAACAGGACCTCGATGCCGGACGTCCGGCTGATCGCGTCGGTGAGGTAGCGCGACATGCTCTCGCCGAGACTGCCGCCGCGGACGAGCATGCGCACTGATGAGGCGTTCCTGGCCAGGTACAGTGCTGCCTGGCCTGCGGAGTTGCCGCCGCCGACGATGACCACCGGCGCCTGCCTGCACATGCGCAGCTCGAACGGCGTCGCCGCGTAGTAGACGCCGCAGCCTTCGTACTTCTCCAGGTCGGGAACGTCGAGTTTGCGGTAACGAGCGCCGGTTGCGATGAGCACCGCGTGACCCTGCACAGCAGGCCCGTCTTCGACGAGCACGCTGTAGTGGCCATTCTCGGTCTCCAGTCCGCACGCCTCGGCCGGTACGGTCAGCCGTGCCCCGAACCTGGCCGCCTGAATAACGGCGCGTTCAGCGAGCTCGGCGCCCGAGATGCCCGACGGGAAGCCGAGGTAGTTGTCGATGCGGGAGGAGGTGCTCGCCTGGCCGCCCGCAGCGACCGCGTCGAGCACGATGGTGGTCAGGCCCTCCGAAGCCCCGTACACGCTCGCCGCCAGGCCCGCGGGGCCCGCACCCACGATGATCAGATCGCACACGCCGTCGCCGGGCCGTGGTACGGGCAGGCCGATGGTCTTGGCCAGCATGGCCACGGTCGGGTTGCGCAACACCTGGTCTCCGTGCCAGATCACGACCGGCGTCTCCTGCGGGGAGATGCCGAGCTGGCGCAGCAGCGCCTCCGCTTCCTCATCCTCCTCCACATCGATCCATCGGTGCGGAAGCCTGTTGCGGGCGGCGAACTCACGTAGCCGGCGTGCGTCGGGCGAGTAGCGCGAGCCGATGATGCGGAACCCGGCGTCCATGCCGATCAGCAGACTACGGCGGGTCAGGTAGGCCCGCAGGATGAGGTCCCCGAACGCCGGGTCACCGGCCACCAGCGCGCGCACCTGGTCGGCGCCGACGGCCAGGATCTCACCGGCCTCCCGCACGACTGCGGTGAGGAACCCGGCCTGGCCGGTGAGCAGGCCCAGCTCGCCGAGGAAACGCCCGGGGCCGTGGACGGCGATCGTGCGTTCCTCCTCGCTGCGATACCCCTCCACCATGGCCACCGTGCCGCGCAGGATCGCGATGAACTCGCCGATCGGCTCGCCTTCCCGGTAGAGGACGTCGCCGGGCGACACGGGCCTGCGCTCGCCGCACTGCGACAGGTTCGCGATCCGCCGCTCATCGAGCCGGGGATAGGCGCCGTACAGGTCCGGTGTCTCGGGCAGGGTGGCCGGCGACCGCGTCATGACGGCGCCCTCAGCGTGTCCTCAACCCATTCGCGCAGTTGGGGCGCCGGGGCCGCGCCGACGCGCTGCGCCACGACGCGGCCCTCGTTGAGCATCATGAGCGCCGGGACACCCGTGATGGTGAAGCGTTGCGAGAGGGCCGGGGACCGGTCCACATCGACCTTGACGAGCTTCACGCGTCCCGCCAGCTCTTGGGCGACTTGTTCGAGCGCGGGCGTGACCATCCGGCACGGCCCGCACCATTCCGCCCAGAAGTCGACGAGGACCGGCAGATCGGCCCGTTGGGCGACTTCCGCGAAGGTGTCGTCGTCCGCCTCGGCGATCCACGGCAACGGTTGGTGGCAGTTGCCGCAGCGGGGCGTTCCCGAGGCGGCGTCTGGAACCCGGTTCGGCCTCCCGCAGTTCGCGCAGCGCGCAGTAGGCATGTCAGCCTCCCGGGGCGTAGAAGGTGACGTTCAGCTCGCCCTTGTCAGCGCCGACCACGATGGTCGAGCCGTCGGGGACGTCTCCCGCGAGCAGGGCCCGTCCGATCCTGGTCTCGACCTCGCGGGCGATGAACCGGCGCAGCGGCCGGGCGCCGTAGACGGGGTCGTACCCCTGATTGGCGATGAGCTTGCGGGCCTCCTCGGAGACCTCCAAGGTGAGCCGCCGGTCGGCCAGCCGCTGCCTGATGTCGGTGAACATCAGGTCGACGATCTGCTCGATCTCCGCCTCGGTCAGCGGCTTGAACAGCACGATGTCGTCGATCCTGTTGAGGAACTCGGGCCGGAAGTGCCGGCGCAGCTCTGCCATCACGCCGTCGCGGGCCTCGGGCTTGATCTCGCCGTCGGAGGTGATCCCGTCGAGAAGATGGTGGGAGCCGATGTTCGAGGTCATGATGATCACGGTGTTGCGGAAGTCGACCGTGCGGCCCTGCGCGTCCGTCAGCCGGCCGTCGTCCAGGACCTGCAACAGCGTGTTGAAGACGTCCGCGTGCGCCTTCTCGATCTCGTCGAACAGCACCACCGAGTACGGCTTGCGCCGCACCGCCTCCGTGAGCTGGCCGCCCTCTTCGTAGCCGACGTAGCCGGGAGGCGCCCCGACCAGGCGGCTGACCGTGTGGCGCTCCTGGTACTCGCTCATGTCGATACGGACCATGTTGTCCTCGGTGTCGAACAGAGCCTCCGCGAGGGACCTCGCCAGTTCGGTCTTGCCGACGCCGGTCGGGCCGAGGAAGAGGAACGATCCGATGGGACGCTTGGGGTCCTTGATGCCCGAGCGGGCACGGATGATGGCGTCGGCCACGAGCCGCACGGCCTCCTCCTGGCCGACGACGCGCTCGTGCAGGATCTGGTCGAGCTTGAGCAGCTTGTCCCGCTCGGCTTCCTGCAGCCGCGCCATCGGGATGCCGGTCCAACGGGAGACGATGTCCGCGATCTCCTTTTCGGTCACCACCTCGCGCAGCAGCCGGTGGCCGTTCTGCCGGGTACCCAGCCGTTCCTCCTCGGCGTTCAGGCGGCGCTCCAGCTCGGGCAGCCTGCCGTGACGCAGCTCGGCGGCGCGGTTGAGGTCGTAATCACGTTCGGCCTGCTCGGCCTCCCTGCGGACGCTCTCGATCTCCTGCCGCAGGCTCTGCACCTTACGCAGCGCCGAGCGCTCGGCCTCCCACTGTGCCCGCATCGCCTCGCTCTCGGCCCGCGTGGCGGCCAGTTCCTTGCGCAGCTCGTCCAGACGCTGCCGGCTCGCCGGGTCGTTCTCCTTGGACAGCGCGGCCTCCTCGATCTCCAGCCGCATCACCCGCCTGGTCAGCGCGTCCAGCTCGGCAGGCATGGAGTCGATCTCGGTCCGGATCATCGCGCACGCCTCGTCCACCAGATCGATCGCCTTGTCCGGCAGGAACCGGTCGGAGATGTAGCGGTGGCTCAGTGTCACGGCGGCGACGAGCGCGCTGTCCTGGATTTTCACGCCGTGGAAGACCTCCAGGCGTTCACGCAGGCCACGCAAGATTGAGATGGTGTCCTCGATCGTGGGCTCGTCGATCAGCACCGGCTGGAACCTGCGCTCCAGGGCGGCGTCCTTCTCGATGTGCTTGCGGTACTCGTCTACCGTGGTCGCGCCGATCATATGCAGTTCGCCACGGGCCAGCATCGGCTTGAGCATGTTGCCGGCGTCCATGGCGCCCTCGGTCGCCCCGGCGCCGACCACGGTGTGGAGCTCGTCCACGAACAGCAGGATCTGCCCCTCGGCCGCCTTCACCTCGTTCAGCACGGCCTTGAGGCGCTCCTCGAACTCCCCGCGGTACTTGGCGCCGGCCACGAGGGAGCCCATGTCCAGGCTGAAGATCGTCTTGTCGCGCAGTCCTTCGGGGACATCGCCGCGGACGATTCGCTGGGCGAGCCCTTCGACGACGGCCGTCTTACCGACTCCGGGATCGCCGATCAGGACCGGGTTGTTCTTGGTCTTACGAGAGAGGATCTGGATCACCCGCCGGATCTCCGTGTCGCGGCCGATCACCGGGTCTAGCTTGTCCGCCCGGGCGTCGGAGACCAGGTCGCGCCCGTACTTCTCCAGCGCCTCGTAGGCCACCTCCGGCATGGCCGAGGTGACGCGCTGATTGCCCCGCACGGCGGTCAGCGCTTCCAGGAACCGATCCCTGCTCAGGCCCTGACCGTGCACGAGACGTCCTGACGCGGTCGTGGATCCCTCCTCGATGAGGGCCAGCAGCAGGTGCTCGACGGAGACGTACTCGTCCTTGAGCCGGCGTGCCTCCCGGTCCGCGGCGTCGAACAGCCGCGACAGGCGCTGGGTGACGAACACCTGGCCGGGCGCGGCGCCCGGGCCGCTGACCCTGGGCCGTCGCGACAGCTCGTCCTCCAGATCGGCGTGCAGGCGCTCGGGATCGGCGCCGGCCTGCTCCAGCAGCCTGGGCGCCAGCCCCTCGGGCTGGTCGAGCAGGGCCAGCAGGAGGTGCTCGCCGTCCACCTCGGTGTGGCCGAAGCGCAAGGCTTTGGTCTGGGCGTCGTGCAGGGCTTCCTGTGACTTCTGCGTCATCCTGTTCGGGTCCACTCCAGCCCCCTAGCGTGGTCGTGGGAGGTCGCGCAGGGCGGCCTCCAGCTCCCCGATCCGGTCGAGGAGATCGATCACCACGCCGATCGCGGCGTAGTTGATGGACAGTCCCTCGTGCAACCGCTGGATGCGGGCCGCCGCCGTCACCTGGGCGGGCGTGAAGCACAGCTCCCCCCCGGCGTTCCTGACCGGGTCCAGCAGGCCGAGCGCCACCAGCCGGCGCACCACCTGGGGGTGCAGGCCGGTGACCCGCGCGTAGGTGTCCAGGTCGAGGAGGGCCGTGCGGACGAGCGCGTAGCTCATGAGCGCCTCCTGGGGTCGAAGTGCGAGACGGCGGCGAGCTGTTCGAACAGGCGTCGCTCCTCATCGGTGAGCCTGGGCGGCACCATGATCCGGGACTCGGCGTAGAAATCGCCTGCGGCTCCGCGCGGATGAGGCATGCCACGCCCTTTCAGACGCAGGCGGCGGCCCGTGGATGTGCCCGCCGGCACCTTCACCTTGGCTTCGCCGCCCGGCGTGTCGACGGTGACCGTGGCGCCGAGCGCCGCCTCCCAGGGAGCCAACGGCAACGGGGCGTAGATGTCGCGGCCGTCCAGGCGGTAGCGGGGATGGTCGGCGATCCGCACGATCAGGTGGAGGTCGCCTGGCTGGGCCCCCTCGCTGCCGTGCCCGCCTTGGCCGGCGAGCCTGATCCGCTGCCCGTTCGTGACCCCGGGCGGGATGGTGACATCCAGCCGCTTGCCTCCGGGAAGCGTGATGCTGCGGCGCCCGCCGTGATAGGCCTCCTCCACGGTCAGCGTCAGCTCCGCCTCCTGGTCGGCGCCGGGCACCGGCCCCCACTGCCGCCTGCCCCGGCCACCGAACATGCCGCCCAGGAGGTCTTCCAGGTCGATGCCCTCGTCCGCGCCGAAGCCGAAGCCCTCGGCGCCGGTCGAGCGCCATCGGCCACCCCCTGCGCCGGCCCCCGCTCCGGCCCGCGCGCCCGCGCCCGCTCGGGTGCGTGCGCGCGCCCAGTCGGCGGGATCGACGTCGGGCGGCACCTGGCGGAAATCGTGTCCGAACGCGTCGTAGCGGCGACGAGTCTCGGGATCGGAGAGGACGCTGTAGGCCTCCGAGATCTCCTTGAACCTGTCCTCGGCACCGGGATCTTTATTGACGTCGGGATGGTAGGCGCGCACGAGCTTGCGGTAGGCCCGCTGGATCTCGTCGGCGTCGGCATTCCGGTCGACGCCGAGCACCTCGTAGAAGTCCCGGCGTTCGGCCATCACTCCTCCTTCTTCGCGACGGCCACGATCGCCGGCCTGAGCTGCCGCTCGTCGTCGCCGTAGCCGGGCCTGAGCACCTCCACCACAGTGCCCGGATCGGCGTCTGCCCGTTCGACTGTCGTCACCGCCTCATGGCGGGCGGGGTCGAAGGGCACGCCGGTTTCGTCGTGACGGGGGTAGCCGAGCTTGTTGAGCAGGGTGACCGCCTGGTCCCGTACCGCTCGTACCCCTTCAAGGACGGCGTCCGCGCCGCCGTCGTCACGGACCGCGTGGTTCAGCGCGAGCTCCAGGTTGTCCAAGATGGGCAGCCACTCGGCCGTCACCTTGGACCGCTCTTCAGCCCTGATCCGCTCGGCGTCGCGGGCGATGCGCTTGCGCAGGTTGTCCAGCTCCGCGACCGCCCGCAGCCATCGGTCCTCCAGCTCCGCCAGCTTCGCGTCGGTATCCGCGGGCGCGGCCGCCTCCGCGGGTGCCTGCTCGCCCCGCGGGGCGGCCGTGCCGGCCTGGTCATGGGTCTCGGATCTGTGCTCGTTCATGTCACTCGGGCTCCGAGGTCGTGAATTCGGCGTCGATCACGTCCTCGTCACTGGCCGGGGCTTGTTCCGTCCTGCCCTGCGGCGGCACACTGGGCCCGGCGCCCGCGGCGGCCCCGAGTCCGTGATAGAGCTGCTGCAGCTCTCCGCTGAGCGCGCGCAGCCGGTCCACCGGCACCTCTTCCTTGATCGCCTGCCTGGCGTCTTGGACGAGCTGCTCCCCGCGCGCCTTCTCGTGCACGGGCACCGCGTCACCCAGCTCCTGGAGCCGGCGCTCCACCTGATAGGCGACCGAGTCCAGCTCGTTGCGCGCGTCGATGGTCTCCCGGAGCCGGAGGTCATCCGTACGGTGCTGCTCGGCGTCGGCGACCATCCGCTCGATCTCCTGCTTGTCCAGGTTGGAGCTTTCACTGATGGTGATCCGCTGTTCGGCACCGGTGTCCTTGTCCCGGGCGGAGACGTTGAGGATGCCGTTGGCGTCGATGTCGAAGGTGACCTCGATCTGAGGCACTCCCCGCGGCGCGGGCCGGATGTTCTCCAGCCGGAAGCGTCCGAGTACCCGGTTGTCGGCGGCGCGCTCCCGTTCCCCCTGGAGGATGACGACGTCGACGGCGTTCTGGTTGTCCTCGGCCGTGCTGAAGACCTCGGTCCGCCGCGCCGGGATCGTCGTGTTGCGCTCGATGACCTTGGTCATGAGCCCGCCGAGGGTCTCGACACCGAGTGACAGAGGCGTGACGTCGAGAAGGACGACGTCCTGCACCTCGCCCTTGATGATCCCGGCCTGGACCGCCGCGCCGATGGCGACGACCTCGTCCGGGTTCACCGTCATGTTGGGCTCCTTGCCGTCAGTCAGCCGGCGCACGAGATTCTGCACGGCTGGCATCCGGGTCGACCCGCCGACCAGAATCACCTCGTCGATGTCCGCGGGCCTGAGCTTGGCGTCCTCCATCGCCTGCTTGACGGGAGTGACGCACCGCTCGACCAGGTCGGCCGTGATCTGCTCGAACGTAGACCGCATGAGCGTGGTGTTGAGATGCTTCGGCCCCGAGGCGTCCGCCGTGACGAACGGCAGGCTGATCGTGGTCTGGGTCACCTCGGACAGCTCGACCTTGGCCTTCTCGGCCGCCTCGAACAGGCGTTGCAGGGCCTGAGGGTCGTTGCGCAGGTCGATGCCCTGGTCCCGGTGGAACTCGTCGGCCAGGTGGTCGACGATCCGGCGGTCGAAGTCGTCGCCGCCGAGATGCCCGTCCCCGGACGTGGCGCGGACCTCGACCACTCCTTCACCGATGTCCAGGATGCTCACGTCGAAGGTGCCGCCGCCCAGGTCGAAGACCAGCACGGTCTCGTTGGACTTCTTGTCCAGCCCGTACGCGAGCGCCGCCGCCGTCGGCTCGTTGATGATCCGCAGGACCTCGAGCCCCGCGATGCGTCCCGCGTCCTTGGTCGCCTGGCGCTGGGCGTCGTTGAAGTATGCCGGAACGGTGATGACCGCTTCAGTCACCTTCTCGCCGAGGTACTTCGCCGCGTCTGCGGCGAGCTTTCTCAGGACGAGGGCCGAGACCTCCTCCGGCGCGTACTGCCGGTCGCCCACCTGGAAGCGGACGGCTCCCTCCGGGCCCTCGACGACGTCGAAGGACACCGCGTGGGTTTCGCTCCCGACCTCCTCATAGCGACGGCCGATGAAGCGTTTGGCGGAGTAGATCGTTCCTTTCGGGTTGAGTATGGCCTGGCGGCGGGCCAGTTGGCCCACCAACCGTTCGCCCTGGTCGGTGAACGCGACCACGGACGGAGTCGTCCGCGAGCCTTCCGCGTTGGGCAGCACAGTGGGATGACCGTCCTCTGTGGCGGCGATCACCGAGTTCGTCGTGCCGAGATCGATGCCGACTGCTTTCGCCATTTCTCGCTTCCCCCTTGTGCTCCCGTTCGAGCTCTATCCGGTCATTCCTCGCAGCAGTTCACGAGCTGTGGCCGCGTGCTCCGGCTCGACGAGGACCTCATATCTGTCAGCGACGAGGGCGCTCTCGGAGATGAAGTCCCGCTTGCCGCCCAGCATCATGTGCGAGATCAGGCCGAAGATCGCTCCTGCCACGGCACCCCACAGCAGCCCCCACAACACCAGGGGAAACACTGTCGCGACCGTAGTCGTGAAGATCGCCAGGAACAGTCCGATGAGCAGTCCGAACCAGGCTCCGCCCGCCGCGCCCCAGCCGGTGGCCCGCAAATTGGTCATGCGTGCGACGACCTGCTCTACTGAGCGCAGGCCCACGCCGACGATCAGCGTTCCGCGCACGGGGAATCCGTGGTCGGACAGGTAGTCGACGATCTTCTGCGCCTCCTTGTAGCTGCGTGAGCTTGCGATCGGTTCCAGGTTGGTTGCGATGGGATCCGATGGCGCGAGGGACACGGCCCCTCCTCTCCCGCCTCAGGCGAAAATCTGGATGACCACCCTTCCCACTCTCACCCGGGCTTCTCGCGGCCACATCCCCCAGGTATGTAGTCATTCGCCGGAACCCCGCGCCGGCAGGGGGCCAGCAGCGCCCTCCGCCGGGCGGCTGACCGAGACGTCCCCCGACTGCTCCGCCGCCAGCCGCGCGAGCTCGACCCGGGATCTGATGCTCAGCTTGCGGAAGACGTGCCTCAGGTGGAACGCGACCGTGTGCACGCTGATGAACATCTGTTCCGCGATCTCCCGGTTGGTGCATCCGTCCGCCGCCAGCAACGAGATTCCGTGCTCGGTTTCGGTCAGGCTCTCCCACCCGGAGACCGGGCGCTCGGCGTAGCTCCAGTGCCGATGGCGTACTCCCACGCCACGCAATCTCTGCCGGATACGCGCGGAGTCCCGCAGGGAACCGATGTCGCGATACAGGCACAGGGCGCGGTCCAGGCTCTGAGCCGCCGCCACGCGCTGCCCGGCGGCGGCGAGCATCGTGCCGAGGTCCTCCTCGGCAGAGGCTCGCGCCCACACGTCCTCGGCCGGTCCGGCGGCCAGGGCCAGCGCGTCGCGATCCCCGTCGAGCAGGCCCCGCGCATGCGCCGCGGCGGCGGCCAGCGTGGGAAACGCATGGTTGGCCCGGCCGAGGGCCTCCGCGGCGGCGACCACGGACCCGGCCATCGCCCGCTCGTCCGCAGCCAGGGCGACCCGGACCATCCAGGGGCCCGCTGCGGCCTCCATGCCGAGCGGCAGCGGAAGAGGCAGCCCCGCGAGCAGGGTCATCGCGCTGCGCGGCCCATCTCGTGCCTCCGCGACCTGTGCGCCCAGCAGAGTGTGCCGAAAGCGTGCCTCGGCCGTTCCCCCAGGCCGCTCCGCGAGGTGGTGAACCGCCTCCTGCAGCTCGCCGCGTCGCAGCGCGACAGCGGCGAGCACGGCGCCGGCCGCCGCAGCCGACAGCGGCGTGTGGAGCGCGCCGGCCAGGTCCAGGGCCCTCCTCGCCTCGGTGACCGCGCCGTCGAAACGTCCCGCGAGCAGCTCCAGCCGGGCTGCCAGCGCCGAGGCGTCCGCCGCCCAGGCCATATGACCGTGACCGAACATGTCCTTGCGCGCCTGGCGCAGCATGGCCTGCGCCTCATCCAGCCGATGGACGTCGACGAGCACGGCGGCGGCCGTCAGACAAGCCTCGTAGCGGCGTTCCTTCGTCGCGTCGGCGCCGGCCAGCCGTCCGGCACTTTCTGCCAGGGCCAGCGCGCTGGAGAGCCGGCCCTCGCGACGCTCGGCGACGGCCAGGGCGACCAGCGCGGCGGTCCTGGCCGCGGAGCCGTATCGGTCCTTACCGTCGATGACCTCCTGCGCGAACGACCGCGAGCAGCCGGCGTCACGCAGACGCGCCGTGGCGTACAGATGCACGAGGGTGGCCCGGTCGCGTACATGGCGGGGCAGGCCCGGCACCGCCAGCACAGTCTCGGCCTCGTAGATCGCCTCGTCACCCCGGCCCGTCAAGTACATGGTGTCCGCGAGCAAGCAGCGCGACTCGGCCGAGCCGTACACGGATTCGTGCTCGGCGAGGCGGTCTCGGGCCATCTGCTCGGCCTCGTCCAACCGGCCGCTGGCGACCGCCGCCTCTATCGCGGTGGAGGCTGGACCGGTGAGCAGCCGGGCCGGGCGGCCGACAGCGCCCATGAGAACGCCGGATTGGTCGAGCAGGGTCCGTCGCACCGATGGGGGGATGCCCGCGGCGACGATGTCCCCGACCAGATCATGACGAAAGGTCAGGCCGTGCTCGGTCACGAGCAGGATGCCCGCGGCCGTCGCCTCCTCCGTGACCGTGAGCAGTGCCGCCGGCGTGGTGTCGAGCAGCGACGCGGCGTGCTCCAGAGACAGCGAGCGACGGAGCACGGCGATCATCTCCACCAGGCTCCTGGCCTCCGCGCTCAGGGCGTCCATCCAGCTTCGCACCACCATCCGCAGCCGGTCAGGCGTGTGGGCCCGCGCCACGTCCCCGCCGGAGAGCAGCCCTTCCTCGCGCAGCCCCGCGAACAACTCGGTGATCAGCAGCGGATTCCCTCCGGCCGAGGCGGCCAGCGCCCGCGTCGCTGGATTGGGGGACCCTCCGACCGCGTCCGCCGTCAGTGCCGCGACCGCCTGGGACGACAGCGGTGCTAGCGTCACCCTGTCGGTGCCCTCCCGCTCCAGGATGTCGAACAGCGCCACGGCCTGGCACGCGTCCGGCGCGGTCGAGCGGGACATCAGCCAGCCGATGGGCAGGTTGGCGAGCAGGTCGTGCAGGGTGTGCAGCATCCTCAGCGTCGCCGGGTCCGCCCGTTGCAGGTCGTCGAACACGGCCAGCACCGGCCCCGTGGCCAGCCGCTCGAAACCCGCCCGCAGTCGCTCCAGGTCCAGCGAGCCGGAGCGGGTGGAACCGTCATCTCCTCCCGGCTCGGACCGCAGGTCGAGGGCATCCAGCAACATGCTGCACGGAGCGAGTTCGCCCAGCTCCTCCACCCTGCCGTGCACGACCCCGATCCCGCGTTCGGATGCCTCGGCGACGGCTTCGGACAGCAGCCGGCTCTTCCCCGACCCCGGCTCTCCGTCCACCAGCAGCGTCCCGCTCCCACCTCGCCGCAACCTCCGCAGCAGGCTTTCGACGTGACGCCATTCCCGATCGCGTCCCCGCATGACTCCTCCCACGGAGCGCCTGCCACGACAGGAAACGGGGAATCTCATGCCCGACAAGATCTTTCGTTCCTGACGGGGCAACTACCCGGCTGGGGGATGTGACCCATGTCCGCCCAGCCGAAACTTGACGCGAGGGCCTGCCCGCCGAGGCGAGGAAGGAGCCAAGGAGATGGCGGAAACTGGTTATGCGCCGTTCAACCGTACGGTGGACAAGACGAACCGCGTGCTGCGGGAGATCGAGGAGGCGCACGGCTGGACGCCTGAGCGCCGCAACCAGTCCTACGCCGCTTTGCGCGCCGTGCTGCACGCGCTGCGCGACCGGCTGACCGTGGAAGAGAGCGCCCAGCTCGCCGCCCAGTTGCCGTTGCTGATCCGCGGGGTCTACTACGACGGCTGGCGTCCAAGCACCGTGCCGGTCAAGGCCCATCGCAAGGAGTTCCTCGACCGCATCTCCTGCGAGCTGGCCTTCGAGCTCCAGGAAAGCGAGGAAGAACTGGTCAAGAAGGTTTTGCGAGCGCTCAGGAAGCACATTACCGATGGCGAGTGGGAGGACGTGAAGTCCACCATGCCGAAGGATCTGACCTCTATCCTGCCCTGATCGCCGACCCGAACTCCGATCGGCGACACACCGGCCGGGGTCCCGTGGGCATAGAGGCTCATTGGGATGCTGGAGCGGTGAGGTCTGGGTACAGGGGACGCGCTGGGAAGCGTGTCATGTCGGTGCGCCGGGTGCTGACGTCACTGGGGGCCGGGGTCGTCACGGCGGCGGTCGCCTGGCGGCTCGGGGTCCCGGAGTTGTCGCCACTGGTCGGCTGGGGTGTGGCCGCGACGGTGGGCCTGGTCTGGGTGTGGCTGATCAGCTGGCCCAAGGACCACCACGAGACCAAGCGGCTGGCCAAGGACGAGGGCGACGCCCGGTCCACCGACACCGGCGTTCTGATCGGCGCGGTGGCCAGCCTGGGGGCGGTCGCGCTCGCCCTGGTCCGCACCGCCAGTCACACCCCGCTGACGACGGCCCTGGTCATCCTGAGCATGGTGACGGTCATCGTGTCGTGGGGCCTGGTGAACACGGTGTTCGCCTTCAAGTACGCCAGGCTCTACTACGTGGACGAGGACGGCGGCATCGAGTTCGGACAGGAGGATCCTCCGGCGTACAGCGACTTCGCCTACCTCGCGTTCTCGATCGGCGTGACCTTCGGTGTCACCGACAACAGTGTGGTCAGCACGCACATCCGCAAGGTCGCCCTCGCTCATGCCCTGCTGTCCTACTTCTTCAGCACCGGCATCGTCGCGGTGGCCATCAACCTTGTCGTCGACCTGGGCAAGTAGCCCCTGGTCGGGGTGATCTGCCAGCCCCAGGCGCGATGCCGGCTAGCGGGGCGGTCGGCGATCAGCTGCGCTGAGCTGGGCAGATACGGCTCATGAACAACTCAGCGGACAGATCAGGTGCGCCCGGACCTTCGTCTCCGGCCGACGCCGTGGCACACGAGATCGCCCACAAGCCAGGGAACAGCAGGCTGCTGGCCATCCTGGTCGCCGCCGAGCACGGAATCCTCTACCTGGTGTCGTTCGCGCTGCTGGCTCTGGGCGTCGGCATTCTCGCGCTGTTGACGCTCACGATCGTCCAAGGAGGGGCGTCTGGCGCTGAGAAGATCATCGTCATCCTGGAAGAGCTTCTCCTCGTGCTGATCGTGCTGGAGATCTTCGTGACGGTGCAGACCCACCTCGCGGGCGGTCGCCTGCAGTTGGAACCGTTCATCATCGTCGGCATCATCGCGATCATTCGGCACCTCCTGTCGGTGGTCGTCCGGCTGACGATTTCGGTTAACCCGGCAGAGAGCCGCCAGCAGCTCACGGAGCTTGCCATCTACGCGGGGAGCGCCTTCGTACTGGTCGCGGCGCTGGCGCTGGCGCGATGGTCGCACCGGCGGCCTGCCCCGTCCGCCGCCGGGTGCGGCGACTCCAACGCTTCCGCATGAGGGCATGGAGAAGGCAATTTGCTGCTCGGGAACGGAGCGCCCGCCACCCGACGCGGGGAGCCTCACGATAAAGGTGGAAGACGACCCGGAAGCCGCCAGGCGGGGCACCACGTCTGGGAGTGCAGTGATGGTACTTTCCGCCGCGAGGCGATGGCTGGCCCGGTGGGGTGACCGAGTCCCCGGCTCGGGTCGATGGCGGCGGCGTGGGCTGCGCCGCTGGGTGCGGCGTGAGAGGCAGTTGCTGATGCCGACGGTGACGGTCGTCGTCGGCTGCCTGGTGGCATGGTGGGTCTCCACCGAGCTGATCGGCTCACCTCAGCCGGTGCTCGCTCCTACCGGCGTGTTGCTGTCGGTGACGGCGACCGCCTACAGCACCGTGGTCCAGGCCGTTCAGCAAACCGTCGCGGTGCTGGTCGGGCTGGCGGCTGCCATCGGCTTCGTGCAGGTGTTCGGCGCCAACGCCGCCACCATGGTCGTCCTGGTCGCGGTCGCGCTCGTGGTCAGCAGAACCGTCGGCATACCGTGGCAGAACACACAGGCGCCCATCACCGCCCTGCTCGTCTTCACCCTGGGCCGCGAGTACGGCATGGCGCGGCTGCTCGACATTGTCATCGGCGCGCTCGTCGGAGCCACGCTCACCCTGATGATCCCGCCCCGTCACGTGGGCCGGGCGGCCAAGGACATGGCTGACCTGGCCGATGATCTCGCCGACCTCTGCTCCGACCTGGCGGAAGGCGTGAGGCAATCGTGGACCGCGAGCCAGGCGCAGAAATGGCTGGCCCGCGCCAGACGTCTGTCTGCCAGGCTGCGTTCGGCCCACGAGAGCGCCGAACGAGCCAATGAGTCCCTGCGTTTCACCCTGCGTCGGGCGCGAACCCGCCAGCGCCTGCGCCGCATCATGCAGGCTGTCCTATGCCTGGAGCACGCCTGCCTTCAACTGCGCGGGGTCGCCCGCGCCCTCGCCGACCTGGCTGCCGGGGTTCGCGGCCTTCCAGGACAGCGCGAGACCGGCAGTTTCCCCCAGGTCTTCGCCGAGCTGCTGGATGCGATCGGGAAGGCCTACGCCTGTTTCGAGCACCTGCTGGTCGTCCCTGGCAGTGGCGAGGACCTGGTTCACCTGCGCGCCACCATTGCGGAAGGCGAGCGCCTCGAACGCGCCGCCCGCATGCAGATGGCAGAGATCGATCCGCACTCACCCCTCTGGACGTTGTACGGCGCGCTGCTCGACGACTGCGTCCAACTGCGACATGAGGTCGATCCCGACGACGGGCCACATCGCGAGGCCATCCCCCCACGCGCCCGTGAACAAGCGGCCCGGCTCACGTCACGCCGGCGACACTGACCTTCGGCCGTCCAGCAGTTTCACCGCGGCCCGTGCTGAGCGGGTCAGCCCATCTCCTCCAGCTTGCGGCCCTTGGTCTCCCTGATCCACCTGGCGACGAAGATGAAGGACAGCAGCGCCATGACGGCGTACCCGGCGTAGGTGAGCGTGAGATTCCACTCCGCGAGCGCCGGGAACGAGACCGAGATCAGCCAGTTGGCGATCCACTGGGCCGCGGCCGCGAGGCCCAGAGCTGCGGCGCGGATGCGGTTGGGGAACATCTCGCCGAGCAGCACCCACACCACCACTCCCCATGACAGTGCGAAGAACAGCACGAATGCGTTGGCGGCGACGAGCGCGATCAGCCCTTGCGGATTCGGCAGCGTAACCCTGCCGTCGATCCCTCTGGCTGCGCTGAACGCCCATGCCGTGGTGGCCAGCGCGATCGTCATCCCCACCGAGCCGACCAGGAGGAGTGGCTTGCGGCCGATCTTGTCGACCAACGCCATCGCGATCAACGTGCCGATGATGTTGATGATCGAACTGGAGAAGCTGATCAGCAGGGAGTCGCTCTGATTGATGCCGACCGACTGCCACAGTACGGTCGAGTAGTAGAAGATCACGTTGATGCCGACGAACTGCTGGAAGGCTGACAGGGTGATGCCGATCCAGATGATCGGCAGCAGTCCGAGCGCCGGGCCGCGCAGGTCCTTCATCCCCGGCACGCGTTCGGCGTGCACCACGTGCTTGATCTCCGCGATACGCTCGTCGAGATCCACGTCTTCGCCCTCGATCTGCGTCAGCACCTCGCGCACCTGCCGGGTACGGCCCGCCATGATCAGATATCGGGGCGATTCGGGGAGTTTCAGTGCGAGCAGCAGGTACAGCAGGGCAGGGATCGCGCAGGCACCCAGCATCCACTGCCAGGCCTGCAGCGGCCCGAGGTGGTTGCTGACGTTTCCACCGGCGATGCTGGCGATCACATAGTTGACGAGCTGTGAGACGGCGATGCCGAGCACGATGGCCAGCTGCTGGAACGAGCCCAGCCGGCCGCGGTAGGCGGGCGGCGCCACCTCGGCGATGTACGCCGGCACCAGCATTGACGCCATGCCGATCGCGAAACCGGCCACCACTCGCCAGAACGCGAGTTCCCAGAGCGCGAACGGCAGCATCTGCCCGATCGAGCTGACGGCGAACAGCAGCGCCGCCAGCTGCATGGACCTCGTACGCCCCAGCTGGTCGGCCAGCCTTCCGCCCGTCCAGGCGCCCGCGGCCGAGCCCAGCAGCGCGATCGCCACCACGACCCCGGTCTCGACCGGTCCTGCCCGGAAGTGGTGCTGGATACCGACGACCGCGCCGTTGACGACGGCGCTGTCGTACCCGAACAGAAATCCGCCGACGGCCGCGGCCGCCGCGATGAACACCACATGTCCAAGGCGCTCTTGACGAGCCCGATTAGTGATCATGAAAGTTCCCCTTGACGGGGCATACCCACAGGTACTCTGAGTAGCCGACTTGGACCGTTCCGCTACGTGGTGAGGTCGATGACAACCTTGACGTCGTCCCCAGGCTCGAGAGCCTCCAGCGCGCGGTCCAGCGGCACCCGCCGGGTGATCAGCCGTTCGAGCCACCCCCGATCGGCCTCGGCCAAGGCGGTGGCCGCGGCCTCGAAGTGGCGCAGGTTCGCGTTCACCGTGCCGAAGATCACGTCGTTCTCCAGCACGATCTGCTGGTTGATCATCGCGGGGTCCACCCGATGCTCGCGCCCCCCGGACGCGAGCCCGCACAAGCACAGCATGCCCGCCGCCGCATTCATCGTCATGGCTTCGATGACGAGCGTTCCCGCACCAGTGCACTCGATGATGATGTCGGGCTTATGCTCACGGAAATCCGTCAGGGACGTGCCCGAGTGGTAGGTGCCGCCCAGGTCGGACACGAGTCTCGACTTGAGCCCTCCTTCAGGGGCCCGGTCGAGAACGTGCAGTTCAAGCCCCCGCTGTCGCCCCATGAGCGCGGCCAGCAGCCCGATCGGCCCCGCTCCCGTCACCAGCACCATGTGCGGCTCGAACCAGGCCCGCGCACCGATTCTGTCGATCTGCTCCCACGCCTTGGCGACCACGGACATGGGCTCGGTCAGCACGCCGACACTCTCCAGCGACGGATCCAGGCGTACGGCGTACTCAGCCTCGACCGTCCAACGCTCACTTCCGTACCCGTCGAACTCTTTGATGCCGCGCTCGGAATAGCGCCCGTTTCGGCACATGTCGAACTCGCCGTGCAGACACGCGCCGCATGGCACAGGATCGGGACGGCGCACGACACCCGCCACCAGGTCGCCAGGCGCGAATGCCGAACCCGTCGGCGCCTCCAGCACCCGGCCGAGCGACTCGTGCCCGATGACCATCCGGGCCTTGCCCGGCGGCGGCCAGCCGTACACAGCGGCGGCCAGCTCCCTGTCAGTCCCGCAGATGCCCAGGGCCAGCCCTTGGACGAGCAGCTCGCCCGTGCCCGGCTCGGGATCGGGCACCTCCCGTACCTCCAGCGTCCCCTTCTCGCCTGGCGCAAACGTCAGCGCACGCATCTGGCACCACCTCCGGGACTGGTTCCTACCCGTGCCGTCCAGGGGAAAAGTAAGGGGAGAGCCATGACATGACGCTCAACACCCTGCGGCGTATGTCCTCCAGTCGCAGCGCCACTGACTGGGCACACCTCATGAAGGTGATGGGGAAGTTGCTCAACGCTGCCGACCTGGACGCAATCGGTGGGGCGGAGATCAAGCGGGCGGCCCGGCAGGACGGGACGGAGAAGGCTCTGGCCGGTTACGTCATCTTGAACGCTGTGCGCGCCGTGGCAGAGCCTGGTGTGGCCCGATCTCCGTCTGGTGCCGCAGCATTCCGGTCACGCAACCGCCTCAGTCGCGATCTGATCGCCCCTTCGCTACGCTCAAGCGCCGCGGCGATGGCCTTGACCGAGGCCCCTGGCTGGGACGCGAGTTGCTGCAGTTCGTCGTCCTGCTCATCGGTCCAGCCTCGATATGCCGCAGCGTGCGCGTGTCTCTGTTGCTCGACTAGCGAGACGGCGCTTTCGTTCGCCTGAGCGCATCGTCCCTTCAGAAGTCTGATCAGATCAATCAACAAACCGAGGTCGGTCACGGGCAGGCTGCCGCTCAAGTCCGCCACCTGTTCTCCGTCGGCGCCTCTCCCGTTGAGCTCGATCGTCAGTCGACCGTCCGCCGTACGGCCGGCGGCCAGAACATAGCGCCGGTCGTGCTGTGTCAGTTCCACGCACAGAAGGTTGTCCGAGGCGCTGTCCAATGCTCCTCCTGTCGGTAGCGCTGTCGCATCTCCTCTTCGTTGTCGCGAGAAGGACGCGCCTGACCGTTGAGCGCAATTTTCGCACACACTATCGGATGGCGTTGAGGTGGTCGCTGAGTTCGGCGGTGCTGGTTTGTGGTGTCCGGCCGGCAGCGTGCGGACAAGCCCTGGGTCAAAGGGGAGTTACGCGTCCTTCTCGTCCCGCCGGCCGCCGGGTTCAGGATGATAGGCGTAAGCGGCGGCCCGTACCGTGTCCTCGTCCTCCAGCCC
The DNA here is from genome assembly GCF_040649735.1 of Nonomuraea sp. NPDC048892. Lineage (NCBI taxonomy): Bacteria > Bacillati > Actinomycetota > Actinomycetes > Streptosporangiales > Streptosporangiaceae > Nonomuraea > Nonomuraea sp. NPDC048892. Next base: position 30,067 of record NZ_JBEZFZ010000007.1, read on the forward strand.
GGAGCCGATCGTGCCGCCGACGGTGGCCAGCGAGCTGATGATCCAGGCCAGGTTCAAATAGTCGATGAGATCGACCGGCCGCTGCAGGCTCTGTTCCAGTATGGATGTGTCGATCAGCAGCGCCGCGACGAGTGCCGTTCCGGCGAACAGCACCACATAGGACACCGCGGCGGTCAGGGCGAGGGTGAGGATCGTGACCAGGTTGAACAGCCGGGCCAGCTCAGCCGATGTCTCCCGGTCCGGTTTCTCCCAGAGGTCGTGCGCCACGATCAGCCAGGTCACCAGGGCGATTAGCCCGAGAAGCATGATCACGGTGAGGCGGAGTCCGCCGAGGGCATCGCCCATCTCCCAGATGGTGTTGGTGGTGAGGGCGAATGCGGCCGTGGCGAAGGCGCCGGCCAGCAGTTTGGACAGGCCCAGTAGAGCGCGCCCCGGGCGGTTGGCCCGGACCATTCCGGTCACCAGTCGCATCCGTCCCGTCAGCCACGAGGCGACGTAGCCCACTTCTCCGGCATCGGCCTCACCGACCACCCCATGAATGGCGGCGACCTGGTTGGTCAGCTCGGCCGGTGTCCGGCCGGGCGGCACCCGCTCTTGGGAAGCGTCAGTGAGGAGCCGGCTCACGAGGCCCGGGATGACTGCGCGGAGCGCTCGCAGCTGGCCCAGCCCCAGCGCGGGCAAGGACACTATCGCGACTCGGCGCCGGGCCGACGTCTGCGCGACCAGCGGCACCCGCTCGGTGCGCAGCGGCAGGTCGGTCAGGCAGATCGCGACGTCCCAATGGGCGTCGGCGCGCCGGCGGGCGAGATCGTCCAGCAGCGCCTCAACGCCGTCGTCGCGCCGCGGAGCCACTTCACCCCAGCCTTCCCGGATGGTCCACCGCACGTCCGGGTTCACCCGCTCGGCGAGTCGGTCCGCCAGTTCGGCGGTGAGGTGCGCGACCAGTTGTGCCGGGTAGTCCGGCGGGGCCGCGACGAGCCCGACGACGATCTCCGGCCGATCCTGATCACTGGTGACCATGGGCGCTCCTCGCCGGTAGCCGGGCGGGATTCCGCCAGTGACTACCCGTAGTCGCGCGATGCATGCGAAGGCGTCGGGTCGTGCTCTCATGGCCGTTGAACAGGTGGCCTTCGGCTGAGACGTCGCTGACGGACCGTGACCGGCTCGACATGGACAAGCCGTTGCACGCGCAATTTGTGCGACCGCCCACGCACACCGCCTGGCGTTGTTCGGCCGTCAGCAGGTCCGGCGCGGAATGTGAACCCGTCGTGGACGGCCATCCACACGGCGTGCACCTTTCGTGCATGAATCCGCTGGTGTTATCGGTTTTGCCCGGGGCACGGGACGGTGGACGCGGGGGCGTTGAGCAGACCAGGGCCGCCTGCGGCGTACGCACATTCCATCGCAAGCTGTGTGAGGACGCATGATGACCGACAAACTCGCCCGCGCGCTCGGGTGGACCAGTCTCGGGCTGGGCGTGGCGCAACTGGCGGCACCCAGGGTCGTGACCCGCCTGTGCGGCGTCGATGACGCGCCCGGGGCTACGACCGCCGCCAGACTCGTCGGCGGGCGCGAACTCCTGCACGCTGCTTTGCTGCTCGGCGCCAGGAACCCCGCCCAGTGGGCGTGGACCAGGGCCGCCGGCGACATGATGGACCTCGGAGTCCTCGGCAGGGCCGCCGCCGATCGCGCGGGCGCCCGCCGCACCCGCGCGCTGGCCGCGCTGGGCGCCGTCGCCGGGATCACCGCCCTCGACCTCGCCTGCGCCCGGGGCAGTGCCGCCAGGGCCAAGGGGCCGCTGCAGGTGCGCGCCTCCATCACCATCAACAGGCCGCGCGATGAGGTTTACCGCTTCTGGCGGGAGCTGGAGAACCTGCCCCGTTTCATGGCGCATCTGGACTCGGTGCGCACCATCAACCAGCGCCGCTCCCGCTGGAAGGCCAAAGGCCCGATCGTCGACCTGGAGTGGGAGGCCGAGATCATCGACGAGCGGGCCGGCGACCTGATCGCCTGGCGGTCGATGCCCGGCACCGGTGTCTCCACCGCCGGCCTCGTCGGCTTCACCGACGGCCCCGGCGGGCGCGGCACCGTCGTGGACGTCTCGCTGGAGTACGGCGTGCCCGGCCGCAAGGTCGCCGCCGCCGTTGCCCGGATGCTCGGTAAGCACCCCGAGCAGCAGGTCCGCGACGACCTGCGCCGCTTCAAGCAGGTCATGGAGACCGGCGAGGTGCTCCGCTCCGAGGGCAGCCCCGAGGGCCACCGCGCCCTGCGCCAGCTCCACCAGCGTCCCGCACAACCGATCGGAGGACGGGCATGAGAGCCAACGTGTGGGCGGGCCGCAACCGCCTGGAGATCCAGGACGTTCCCGACCCGCAGATTCTCAACTCGCGCGACGCGATCGTCCGCGTCACCTCCACCGCGATCTGCGGTTCCGACCTGCACCTGGTGGACGGCTACATCCCGACCGTCAAGAAGGGCGACGTGCTCGGCCACGAGTTCATGGGCGAGGTCGTCGAGGTCGGCTCAGGCGTGGGCAACCTGCACGTCGGCGACCGCGTCGTGGTGCCGTTCCCGATCGCCTGCGGGGCCTGCTTCGCCTGCCAGGACGGCCTGTACTCGGTCTGCGAGAACTCCAACCCCAACGCCGGGATGGCCGAGAAGCTGATGGGCCACAGCCCGGCCGGCATCTTCGGCTACTCCCACATGCTGGGCGGTTTCGCCGGTGGGCAGGCCGAGTACGTGCGCGTCCCGTTCGCCGACGTCGGCCCGGTCAAGATCGAGGACGACCTGCCGGACGAAAAGGTACTGTTCCTGTCGGACATCTTCCCCACCGGCTTCATGGGCGCGGAGATGTGCGACATCAAGCCGGGCCAGACGATCGCGATCTGGGGCGCGGGGCCGGTCGGGCAGTTCGCCGCGGCCAGCGCGTTCCTGCTCGGCGCCGACCGGGTCATTGTCATCGACCGCTTCCCGTACCGGCTCAGGCGGGTCCAGCGGACCGGCGCCGAGATTCTCAACTATGAGGAGGTGAACGTGCTGGAGGCGCTGCGCGACATGACCGGTGGGCGCGGCCCGGACGCCTGCATCGACGCCGTCGGTATGGAGGCCCACCACCCGACGCCGGCCATGTACGCCTACGATCGCACCAAGCAGGCCGCCCGGATGGAGACCGAGCGCCCCTACGTGCTGCGCGAGGCCATCATGGCCTGCCGCAATGGCGGCGTGGTGTCCGTTATCGGCGTCTACGGCGGATTCGTGGACAAGTTCCCGATGGGCACCGTCATGAACCGGTCGCTGACCATCCGCACCGGCCAGTGCCACGTGCAGCGCTACACGGAGCCGCTGCTGCACCGGATCCGCGCGGGCGAGATCGATCCCAGCTTCGTCATCTCGCACCGAATGCCGCTGAGCGAGGCACCGCACGCGTTCGAGCTGTTCAAGAACAAGCAGGACGAGTGCAACAAGGTGGTCCTCACGCCGTAGCGCTAGCTTTTGCCGTTGACAGTCAGTTCCACTCGATGACCAAGCCTCGTTTGAGGACGTGGAAGCCACGGGTTTCGGGGTCGCGATGGACAACCTCGGCGCTGACTCCGAGAGTGGCGGCGTGTTCGGCGAACTGGTTCTTGAAACCGGTGTCGACCCAGGTCGCAGCCAGGGTGGGGGAGGCGCCCTTGGCCTGGTCGAGGACCTGGATGCCGGCCCGGTTCTCCGAGACGGAGGCGGCGCAGACGACCACGGCGAGGAGCAGGCCGAGGACATCGGTGGCTACGCTCCGCTTGCGCCCGACGATCTTCTTCGCGGCGTCCGTGCCCTGTGTGGCGGTCGGCGGGTTGGTGGAGGTTTTGATCGTTTGGGTGTCGATGACTGCCGCGGTGGGTTCGGAGTCACGTCCTTCCTTGGCGCGGGCCAGGCCGGTGAGGTCGTAGTTGAGCTGGGCGAAGATGCCCTCATCGCGCCAGGCGGCGTAGGAGGAGTAGACGGTGCCGTGGGGTGGGAAGTCGTGCGGGAGGTAGGTCCAGGCGATGCCGGTCCGGTTCAGGTACAAGATCGCGTTGAAGACGTCTCGCAGATCAGTGGGCGCGGGCGCGCCGGTGGGACGGCGATCGAGCCGGGCCCGCCGCCAGGCGGTGAGGGTCGGTTCGATTAAGGCCCAGCGGGCGTCGGAGATGTCGGAACGGTACGGGCGTCGGGGGTTCATATCCGACCCATACATCCAGCCCTCCGTAACGCCTGGCATCCGCCGGAACATGACGCGTCCAGGGCATCTCTACGCCAGACGGAATCGGGAGCGGCTCGTCTCACGAAACAGACATCGAGGAGAGCCCACCCAGACTCGCATATGCATAGCTGCTTCGCGAAGCGCGCGAATCGCTCGACAAGGATTACAGGGCAGGCTGTCACAGAACATCCCCTCTCATCTCCACTGCCCTGCAGTCAGGGATCAGCTCATCCGCGTTCGAAGACCAGACGAACGTGGACGACCTCGTCACCAGCATCACCCAGTACGTGACACAGAATCCCCGCTCCGCTCGACCAGTGCTGCCGACTCCTTCTGACGACGCCACCCCCTGATGGCACCGCGCGGAGCTCGAGTTTCGGACGCCCGCCCCGCGCTTTGAGAGACGCCACACACGTGAACCACCGTCGCATCACCGCCTGCTCGGCCCGGCCATGACGACACTGGCCTGACACCCCAACGAGTACTCCGACCAGGCGCCGGCCCTGCTGAAGGCAGGCGGGCCGTCTTCCCCTTCCGGCGTCGCAGCCTGCGGCACGGCTTCCCGCCCTTGCAACCGTGTTCTCGCCCTGGCTCCGCCGCCCTGGTGGGCGAGTTGTGGCCTGGTTCAGAGATCTTTTGCTGGCGCAAAACATCTTCAACCAGGCCACAACCACACGGTTGCGAGGGCAGTCCGCCGCACCGCCGACGGCTCCCTGCCGGAAGGGCACACGACGGCCCCGCCACCCTCACGGGTGTCCGTCGCCCTTCCGGCAGCCCATCAGCCGTATCGCCCAGGAGCTGCCATGAACCTGCTCGCCCAGCCTGGCCTGGTGCCCCCCACGACGCCCTCTCTTCCAGCAGAGTCGCAGCCGTCGATCGCCATCGTCGGCGGCTCGATCACCGGCCCCACCCTCGCTCTGCTTCTGCGCCGGGCGGGCTTCACCCGCGTGTCCGTACTGGAGGCATCGCCATCGCCATTCGCCCAGGCCGGAGGCGTCATCGGCCTGGACCACGCTTCGCTCGCCACCCTGGAAACACTCGGCATCTCCCAAGCCGAGCTGGCGCCCTTTCCCAGCGAACGCGTCACCGCAATCCACATCGTCGACCGTCAGGAGACCAGCCGCGTCCACTCCGTCTATCCCGGCCGCAACACCGCCTGGCACGTCCTCAACTCCGCTTTGCTGAACCGGCTGCCGGACACGTGGCTCCGCACCGGAAACGGAGTGCGGTCGATGAGCATCGCGGGCAGCGGACAGGCCCTCCTGGACCTCGCCGACCGAACCAGTATCACCGCCGACCTCGTCGTCTTCGCCGACGGCCGGCGATCCATCGGCCGCCGCCTGCTGGACCCGTCGCGCCCCCTGCACTACGCCGGTTACGTCGCCTGGCGCGGCCAACTGACCGGCAACCGGGCCGGCATCCAGGACTACACGCGCCTAGAAGCGCACGGGAGTGCCTTCCACATGTTCCCCATTGTCCGCAAGAACGGCGACACCGGCCTCGACTGGACCTTCTACCTCAATATGTCGAGCGAGGTGTTCTCCCGCCTGCTGGGCGGCGACCCTACCCAGCGCACTTTCATCCGGCCACACCACGTCTCACCCATGGCCAGCGAGGAAGTCATCAGCCGGGCTTATCAGCTCTTTCCCGAGGCGGTGGCAGACACCATCTCGGCCACCACCGATTGGTACGCGACACCCATCCTTGACATCAACCCACCCCAGCAGATGGTTTACCCCCTCGGGGCCGCCCACGCCGTCCTGCTCGCAGATGCCCTGGCCCCGGTACGGCCCAACACCGCACAGGGCGCCAACAACGGCATCGAACAAGACCGCGCCCTGGCCATCGCACTCGGCCAGCACCTCCACCACGGCGCTGACCTGAACGCCGCCCTGGACCATTGGCAGCGGCGCCTCCTGCCCTCCGTACACCGCGCACTACAAGAAGGCCCACAACTCAGCGCGGCCCTCGGCCTCGGCTTGCCTCTAGCCGACCCGGTGCCAGCCTGACCTGGCACCACCGGCCCAGTCCGAGGCATCGGTCTGGGCCGGTACGTCCGCCCGCCATCGACTCCAGCGCCGGCGGCGATCGGAACGACCGTCCTGAACCATCTGAGCGGCGACCAGGATGGCTCGCGTCGGCCGCCACCTCAGTTCCCGCTCGGCCGCAAGACCCCATGTCCGGCCGAGCCGCCGTGGGCTGCCCCCTATCGCCGCGTCTGCCAGCAGATTCTCACCGTTTCGACAACGTCCGCGCCGAGCTCGAAATTGCTCCGCAACCCCGAGCGCATTCATAGATATAACGAGCGCAGGCAGGGACATGAGTCCGGCAAGAACGGTGGCGAGCGCGGCCCACCACTGGACGTTCCAATGGACATTGCGCAGCTTGCCCTTCGGCCTGGACTGTGCCCTCCGCGCGACGTTGCGGATGGAGCGGGCCGAGGGCCGGACGGCGCGCCCCGAGGCGTGAGCGTGTTGCCCACCCCGTTCTCTCGAGCCATGCGCCGTTCTTGGAAACACATTGGAGCGGGCCGAACAACGTCCAGGCCCTTGGCAGAGGAGAAGATCGGCGTTGTGTGTAGTGAGGGATCGCCAGTCCTCGTGCTCGTCGGGTCGAGTCGAGTACTGCAGCAGGTGCAGGGCGAGTTCAGGCGTAGTCGCTGCCGTAGAGCAGCCGGTCCGGCCCGGCGACACCGGCGAGTGCGGCGATCTGCTGCTTCGACGGCATGCCGGCGAGGTCGTAGGAGAACCGGTCGAGCGTCTCGGTGACCGTGCTTCGGCCGGCCAACTCGCCGCTGATCGTACGGAACGCTTCGACGCGCTCGGTGAGCAGTGGCAGCATCCCGCCGAGATGGGGGACGATCAGGCGGATGCGGGAGAACCTCGTCGCCGCGCCGCTGAGGATGAAGTCGATGACCGTACGGGCGGTCTCGAACAGGAACCCGATCATCGGCGGGGGTCATCCTGACGACAGTGCCTCGTGTCCTGGGCGGGTGTTCGGGTGCAGCAGGACGACCGCGGCACGGCGGTCGAGTTTGGCGAGCACCGGGACGAGCCGTTCGTCGGCGGGCCGGATCCCGGCGTGGTTGGACAGTAGCGCCACACCGTCGGCTCCGAGTTCGTCGAAGCAGTAGGCGACACGTCGGGCAGCGGCAGGGTGGCGAACTGCCCGAACCGGTCTGGGTGGTCTCGTACGGTTTGGGCGCAGAACTCGTTGATCTCGCGCGACAGTCGGCGAGCGGCACGGTCGTCACCGAAGTGGACCCCTGGCGTGGACAGCTACAGCATCGCCTTGGCGATACCGGGATGTGGTGCCGACATCAGATCCGTCCAAGGCGGCCGCCGCGCCGTCCCGAAAGCGGGCGAGGCGATGATCGACCGGGCCTTCGCCGTGCTGCGCGCTTTCGACGCTGGGCACCGCGTCCTGTCGCTGGCGGGTCTCGTCCAGCGGACTGGACTGCCGCACAGCACCGCGCTACGCCTGGCCCGCAAGCTGACCGAGGCCGGGGCGCTGGAGCGCCTCGACGACGGCCACTACGTCATCGGGCTGCGGCTGCTGGAGATCGCCTCCCTCACCCCACGCGGGCACGGGCTGCGGGCCGTGGCGATGCCCTACCTGGAGGACCTCTTTCACGTCACCCACCAGCACATCCTGCTCGCGGTCCGGGACGGCGACACGGCCACGCTCGTGGAGCGGCTGTCTGCGCACAACGCGGGCCCCGCGCTCTTCCGGGTCGGCGGCCGTATGACCCTGCCCGGAACCGGCGTCGGCATGGTCCTGCTGGCCCACGCCCCCGCCGATGTCCAGGAGCACATCCTTGAACGCTTCAAGCCAGGGCAGAGCTACGACGTGAGCACCGCCGAGAGCCTGCGCCGTGCCCTGGCCGAGGTCAGACGGGGCGGCTACGCCATGGGGAGCAAGTCCGGGCCCCAGCCGCACACCACGGCGGCGCCGGTCCGCGACGCGGATGGCGTGGTCGCCGCCGTGTCCGTGGTGGCGCCGAGTGCCGATTTTGACGCGGTGATCTACGTACCCGCCGTCCGCGCCACCGCGCGTGCCATCTCGCGCGCGCTGAACGACACCCGCCAGATCGGCTCATGAAAGTTACCGGGTCGGCTGATCGGGCAGACCCCCCCCTCGAAGCCGCACCCAAGGGATACCTCAGAGGCGAGTTAACGCAGGTCTCTTATTCCGCGACAAGCTCATCGCCTGGCGCCTTGACAGCGTCTGAAAATGCTCGATCTCCGTCTGGTGCGGCAGCATCCCGATCGCGCAGCCGTCTCAGCCGCGATCTGATCGCCCCTTCGCTAGGCTCGAGCGCTGCGGCGATGGCCTTGACCGAGGCCCCTGGCTGAGACGCGAGTCGCTGTAGTTCGTCGTCCTGCTCATCGGTCCAGCCGCGATACGCCGCGGCGTGCGCCAGTCTCTGTACTGGAGCTGGCGATTCACCTACGCCGGCTACTGGACCCGGGCGAGCCGCCAACCGGCTCCCGAAGGCGTGCCGCACCTGCGCTCCTACCAACGTCACGTCGCTACGGCTGCATTGGCTTGGGTCCGCCATCACGCTGACGCGATCTCACCCGTACCTAGCGCAAGCTGGACGATGAGGTCTGATCGACGGCAGGGGGCAGCCGGCGAACGCTGAGGCGCTTCATCGGTGGCCCCCTCTGCTCACATCCTGCGGTTGAGCAGCCACCCCGTGTTCCGGTTCAGTCACCCTCGCAGGCGTCCGGTCGTCGCGCAACCGAGCGGCTGATCTCGCGCGGCAAGATCTTTTCCGCGCGGAACCCACCGGCTCCGCCGGCGCCTTCCTCTACCGCGCGGAAAACATCTTTCTCCCGCGAGGCCGCTCGGTTGCACTCCTCCCTACCGCCTGCGCGGACTCCCGCACCGGAACACGCAGCGGCCGCCCACCCGGAGCCGCGTACGGAAGGGAGCCACCGATGAAGCGCCTCACGCTCGGGATCCGCCTCTACACCACCGACCTCACCGCCTGCATCCGCTGCGGCGACGCGATCCGGCTGCGGGACAGCTGGCCGCTGAACGGCGGTGGCCGAATTTGCCCGAGATGTGTAAGCGAAGCCGTCGAAGCGCACCGCCTGGCGGAAGCCGCCGACCGCACGACTCAGTCCTAGCTGGAGCGTAGGGGCGGGCGACTCTCGCCCCTACGCGTTCCCTCCGATCCGTTCACGCTTCGCACAGGGAGAACTGCCATGGCCAACGACGTCACCATCACCCTCACCGGCAACCTCACCGACGATCCCGAACTGCGCTTCACGCCTACGGGGGATGCCGTCGCCCGTTTCCGCGTCGCCTCCTCGCCGCGCTTTCTCGACCGCCAGAGCGGCGAGTGGAAGGACGGTCGGCCGCTCTACATGACCTGCAACGTGTGGCGGCAGCAGGCCGAACACGTCGCGGAGTCACTTCAACGCGGCATGCGCGTCATCGTGGAGGGCCGTCTCAAGCAGCGCACCTACGAGACGACCGAGGGCGGCAAACGTACGGTCTACGAGGTAGAGGTCATCGAGGTCGGCCCGTCTCTTCGTAGCGCCACCGCCAGGGTCACCCCGGTCAAGAACGGGCGTTCATCCGGCCCCGCGCCCATCGAAGATCCTTGGGCCAACGCCTTCGCGGATCGCCCGGAAGCAGAGCCTGCCATGGCCGCCGCCCACGCGACCACCACCGGCGACGATGAGACTTCGGAGCCGGACTTCTGACCGGTTCCGAGCGGGCGGGACTGCCACAGTGCCGCCCGCTCAGGATCGTCAGCGCCTGTACGACCTTCTACTGACAAGGGGAAGAAACCTCGATGGATCCTGACGCCATAGCCCGTCGCGCGCGCCGGCACGGTTGGACCATAGAGTTCAACGCCGATCCCGGAGTCATTCTGCGCCGCCGTCTCTGGCAACTGGAGATCACTTTCGTTGGCGACGCTCCATCGATCGCGCTTATCTCCGGGCCGGAAAGCCGCGACGTCGGCCGGCCTGTCAACCTTCGCTCGATCAACACTCTGATCCGCTCCAGGCCGGACGAGATCGCCCAACGCGTCGCAGAGGCGATTCTGGGCGAACCCTCCGCCCGTACGGAAGATGCGGGTTCGTGACGGGGGGGAGGGGCTGGCCTCTGGCACGGGGCGGCTGGGGGCTACGCCGCCCCCAGACCCCCGCGCCGCGGGTGGACAGACCGCCTACCGGGCGCGCAACAACTCGTCGAACCAGGCGGCCTGCCCACCCGCCCGGTCGCCGGGCCTTGGTCACGGGGCATCCGGACGTGCCACTGGCGCGGTACTCCCGGCTTACTCGGCGACGATAGGACCGGGGCCGGTCAGGGCCGCGAACGTTACACTGGAGCGGACTCCTTTGGGAGTTGTCAATGTGCAGGGACCGGCAAGGTTTTCGATTCAGAACCCTTCGGGGTTCCGCCTTGCCGGTCCTGTCACATCCGCTGGCGAACTCAGCTCACCAGTCGAAGCCGAGTTGCCGTTCCGCCTTCACCGACAGATCGCTGAATCTGGCGAGTGCGGCCCTGAGACCATAGATGCGGTGCGGGTCGGGGGCCACAGAAACGGCCAGTACACAGAGATCCCGAGCTATCAGCCACTGGAAGATGAGGTCACGGAAGATTGCCGTGGTGACCGGATCCAGTGGAAGGTCGAGCATCGCGGTACGTGCGCGCTCCATGGCTTTGGCCCCGAGGAGACCGCCTGACTCCTCCGTGTGGATTGGCGGGAGTTCGATGGGGATGGGCAGGAGGCTGAGGAGTTTGTTGGTGAGGGCGTAGGCCCCCAAGAGCATTTCGGCCAACTCTTCCAACTCGTCCATGGGGTATGGCCTGCCTTTCTTGAGTTGTCACTGTGCGACATCGTTCGGGATTTCGACTCCCTTACCGATGCCTGGTGATCGCCCTGGCCTCACCCGGAAGGAACCGGGTGAGGCCATCGGAAACGGTCAGAGATCCAGGTCGAGACCGAGTTCTGGGGCGAGCATTTCGGTCAATGTGCCGAGGCGTTGGATCATGAGCCAGATGGCGTCGATCCGGTACTCTTCCTGCTCGTCTTCCATCGTGCACAAGGCACACAGATCGAGTACCGCTGGCCACTCGGTGAGTGTCATGTGCAGGAGGGACCTGACTTTGTCGTCCAGGGGGAGATCGAGGATGAGCGTCCTCGCCCTGACGAGGGCCTGGACCGTGTCGGACGGGTCGTCGATCCGGGGGAGTCCGATCGGGACGGGCAGGAGTGTGAGGAGCTTCGCGAGGCGGAAGTAGATGCCTATCAGCATCTCCAGCAGTGCATCCACGCGTGCGAGGTACTCTTCGCGGTCCACCGTGATGGTGTCCTCTCTTGAGTTGTCAATGTGCGCGGTTCGGGGTTTCGACCCCCTTGCCGACGTCTCTATTATGCCATTAATCGTTGAAGATATTCAATAGTTAATGGCATAATAGAGGCGTGGAAAACACCAATAATTCGGTCCGCGACGCAGCCGCCTATGTCGCCCAGGCGCTTGGAATAACGATGGCCGAACTAGACGAGATCGTCAGCACGCTCACCGCGAGCGACCAACCCGCCAGGAGCGACGGCGAAAACCTACTGCTCGCTCTCGGCGAGATCATCCGAAGAGAACCGAGCCGGTATGACCTTGTGGACGCAGCGGAAGCCGCCAAGATCCTCGGTGTCTCACGCTCACGCCTGCACCTGCTCGCCGATACGAAACCGGACTTTCCCCAGCAGCGCTACCCGCATCTCGCCGGGAAACTGTGGCGGCGACAAGACATCGACGTCTTCAATAGAACATGGGACCGCCGCGTGGGCCGTCCGCCGAAAGCTACGTAACCACGGATCTGATCCCTGATGATCACGCAGGTGTTGTCACCGGCGAGGGTCGTTCACCAGGGCGAACCCGTCAGCATCGGTCGCCGTCAGCCGTTCGACCGTGAAGCGCCGACCGGGCAGCTCATTGGCAGGCAGACCGGCCTGCGCTGCGATGCGGTGGGACGGAACCCGAAGGGGAGCGGCGGCGTCATGATGCGGCGTGATCAACTCCGCCTCCTCGCCGATCGTCAGCAGAACCGTCACTACTGCGCTCATCGCCCGCCGCCCTTCCCGACCTTGCCTCGCACGTACAGAGCCCCAGCAGTGCGACCCTACGTCCCCGCATGAGGTGACGGTCCTACAGTAGCCGTGTGCGCAGCGCCCGCCCTCTGCCTAGGTGTGAAGACGCCTGCGGATCGGCCTTCACACCTAGGCATCTTTTGTCGCCCTTGTTATATTGATCAGGTTCGTGATCTTGGCTGTGGTGCCTTGATCCAGCTTCCGTGCCCGGGTTCACAGCCCGGAGGTGACGCACTCCCATGCTGAGCATCGGCCTCGGCTACGACCCGGGGTATTTGACGCGGCAGGTCGGCAAGGGGGCGGAGAACTACTACCTGTCATCGCTCGGTGACGAGGAGCGCGGTGAGCCGCCAGGGGTATGGAGCGGTGAAGCCTGCGCCGAGCTAGGGTTCACGCCCGGCGAGGCGGTCGAACCGACAGCCTTCGAACGGCTGTACCGCAGCTTCGCCGACCCGCGTAACCCCGCCTTCGACGACCCGTCTCTCCCTGAAGCGGGCAAGCCGGTGCTCGGCAGCAGACCAGCCCAGTTCGCCGAGGACACCGGCCGCAAGCCCGTCTACTTCCTGGACCTGACCTTCAGCCCACCCAAAAGCGTGACTCTGCTCCACGCCGGCCTGCTGGCGAAAGCGGCTGAGCAAGAGCGCGATGGCCACCCCGATCAAGCTCTGGACCTCCGGGCCCAGGCCGCCGCTGTATGGGACGCGGTCATGACGGGCAACGCGGCGATGCTGGAGTACTACCAGGACGTGTGTGGGGTGAGCCGGGCCGGCAAGCACGGTCCGAAGGCGGCAGGGAGGTCCACCGGCCGCTGGGTCGACGCGCCGCGCTGGGTGGTCGCCTCGTTCCGGCAGCACACCTCCCGCAACGGCGACCCCCAACTGCACGTGCACAACCCGGTCCTAAACCGGGTTCCGTGCGATGCCGACGGTAAGTGGCGGGCGCTGGACAGCCGAGCGATTCATGCTGTCCGTCCTGCTGCGGCCGCGCTGGCTGAGCGCGTCATGTGGGAGACGCTGACCTGTTCGTTGCCGATCGACACGCGGGTTCGAGCCGACGGCCATGGGCTGGAGGTCGAGGGCATCGACGACGACTTGATCGGCATGTTCTCCTCACGCCGCGTCGAGGTCTCCGGACTTCTGGAGCAGTTGCGCGCGCAGTACGTCGCCCGGCACAAGCGCGAGCCCTCAGCTCGCGCCCTGTTCTCCATGGCGCAGTACGCCACCCGCGCCACCAAGGCCCGAAAGAGCAAAGCTCCCGCACCCACCCACGCCGCGGAGCTGGACCAGTGGATGGAGCAGTCCAGACAGGTCGAATCCGGCACACTGGCCGAAGTTCCCGACCAGGCCTTGAGCCAGCGCACGCATCCGCAGACGAGCTCCGAAAGGGAGCAGGCGGCGGCTCTCACCCAGCAGATCCTGGAGCGTTCGGGCCATGCGACTCCTACACCTCGACCCGACGCCGCCGTGGAAGGCGCCGAAGAGTCCCAAGCCGAGCAGCAGATACACCGAATTCTCCAGGCAGCGGTCGCAGACGCTCAACGAGCCAAGGCCGTGTTCTCCCGGTACGAGGTGACCCGCGCCATCAACCGCCACCTCCCCGGCTGGCTTGGTGGGTTACCCGCGAACGCAGTCAGACAGGTACTGGAGAACCTGACCGAACAGGCGATCGGCGCGGGCAACACGTACGGGGTGCGATTGCTGAACGTGCCCGAAGTGGTCGAGGTGCCCGCCGAGCTGCGGAGGGCGAACGGCAGCAGCGCCTATGTCGCGCCCTGCGCCGAGCGGTTCACCACCGACGATCACCTCGCCATCGAAAACCGGCTGCTCACAGCCGCTCAGGCCCGTACCGCTCCGGCGATCCCGCGCCAACGGGTGCAGGAATGGCTGGCACCGCGCCGCTCCGGCGACGACAGTCCTGGACTGCGTGAGGACCAGGCCGAAGCCATCATCGGCATCGCCACCTCGGGCCGGGCCGTGGACGTGTTCGAGGGCCCGGCCGGATCCGGCAAGTCCTACGCGCTGGGCCGGTTGACCGGGCTGTGGCGGGCCGGCCAAGGGGTGGGCTCGATCGGGCTCACCCTGTCCACGAACGCCTCCTACGTGCTGGCCGACGAGGGCTTCGAGCGGACGTTCAACATCCGACGCTTCCTCACGCTGGCGCGCACGGGCAAGCTCAGGATCGAGCCCGGCACGCTGATCGTGGTCGACGAGGCGTCCATGGTGCCCACCGCCGACCTGGCCGCCATCCAGGAGGTCGCCGAGCGGGCGTTCGGCAAGGTGGTGTGGGCGGGCGACACCGCGCAGTTGTCAGCACCGGAAGCGGGCGGGCTCATGCGGGTGCTGGCTGCCGACGCCGGTTCGTACGCGCTGAACGTGGTCGAGCGCATGGAAGCGGTCTGGGAGCGCGAGGCCTCCCTGCGGCTGCGCGCCGGCCAGGTCTGGGTGGTGGACGAGTACGACGAGCGCGGCCGCATCGTGGAAGGCGACCGCGAGCAGGTGACCACTCGCCTGGTGTCCGACTACCTGGGAGACCGCGCCGCCGGTCGGCGGGCGGTGATGCTGACCATGTCCAACGCCGATGCCCGCGAGCTGGCGGCCCGAGTGCGCGCCGAGCTGGTGCGACGCGGTGAAGTCAGCACTGAGGGGGTACGGCTTCGCGACGGCGCCGTCGCGGGTGTCGGCGACCTGGTGATGGCCCGCGCCAACACCAGACGCGTCAACGTCGCCGGCACCTGGCGTACCTTGTCCAACCGCGACGTTCTGCGCGTCGACCGAGTCCTCGACGACGGGGGCCTGATCGCCCACCTGACCAGCCGGATTCACCCTGGCGGCGACCCCGCCCGTCGCGTCTACATCCCCGCCCACTACGCCGCCAAGCACCTCGAACTCGGCTACGCCACCACGACCCACGCAGCCCAAGGCCGCACCGTCGACGTCGCCCGCGCCCTCATCGACGGCCGGGTCACCCACCAGATGTTGTACGTCATGCTGACCCGCGGCCGCTCCGCCAATGTCGGTTACGTCGACGTCACGGCCCTGGCCGCAGCCGACCTGCGCGAAGGCGGCCAACAGTCGCTCCAACTGGCCGACCCCGACCCCGCGCCCGGCGCACCCACCCTCAACGCCCGCACCGTCCTCGCTCACGTCCTCGATCGCGACGACGCCGCACCGGCCGCCATCGAGGCCCTGCGCGAGGAAGGCGAACGCGTCACCCATATGGCGCATCTGATGGCCATCTGGCGCGACATCATCGCCCTGGCCACCCGACCACGTCACCGCCGGACGCTGGGCGCGGAGCTCACCCCCGACCTGTACGAGAGGCTCCAAAACGACCCGGCCCGCCGCGCGCTCGCCGCCCTGCTCCAGCGGATTGAGCTGTCCGGTCGCGACAGTACCGAGCTGATCCGCCGGGCGGTGCACCAGCGCACCTTCGACGACGCCCGCTCGATCGCCCAGGTACTGCACCATCGCCTCAGTCGCCTGCTGACCATCGATGACGAGGGTCGGAATCCGGTGCCCGTGCGTTGGCGTGACCGGCCGCCGCACATCGACGATCCCGACCTGGCCCGATACGTCCGCGAGGTCGCTGAGCGTATGGACCAACGCACCGAACACCTCGGTCAGCTCGCGGCCCAGTCTCCACCGACCTGGGCTTTGCAGCACCTCGGCGCGGTTCCCGACGAACCTCTCCTACGAGAGGAATGGATCGTCCGAGCCGGCGTCATCGCTGCCTACGGTGAGGCGTACGGCACTTCCCTGCTGACCAACCACCGCCCCGGACCGCTCGCTCCTGACCGCGAAGCGGCCTGGCAGGCCGCCCGGCAGGCTCTGACCTCCCGCAACTTCCCAGCCGCCGAACGCCCGGATGGCGAAGTACGTCCGCCAGACCGCGCTACCCCACAGAGGTTAGAGTCCCCCTCGCGCAGTGACGACACCGCCGCGGCGATGAGACAGGCCGGCGCCTTGCTCGCCCTTTCACACACGCCCTACCGCGTGGGGCTGCTCACATTGGAACAGCTCACTGCTCGCGCCGACGAGCTCACCACCCAAGCCCGCGATGCCGCAGCCGCCCTCACCGCCGCCGAACAACGCGCCCGAACCTACGCCGTCACCGGAGGCGGTCCCGCCGAGCAAGAACTGACCAGCAAACGCGTCAAGCTCACGGAGCAACTGCACCGCATCGAGGAAGTCACCGCAGCGCAGGAACGACTTCACCTCGCCGAACAAGAACTGGAGCAGGCCCAGTTGGCCGAGCAACCAAGCGCTCGCCTGTCCGCGGCACAGGACGCGCACGCCACCGCGAGAGAACAAGCCCATCAGGCCCTCGCCCAGGCACCCCCGCGTACCGTATGGCCGCTGATCCGCCACCAGCGCCACCAGCTGATCACCCACTGGGACACCATCCTGCGCGCCGGCCGGCAAGCCGACATCCAGGCCGCTGAGAACGACGCCGTCACCGCCCGAGCCACCCAGCAGCTGATCCGCAACGAACTGGACGCAGCCCAGGACGAGATCGCTCGCCGCCACGCCCTGCCCCTGGCTCGCCAGCACGTCGAGCAGGCCGCTCGCGATCACCACCACGCCAAGCAACAGCAGCAGGAACTTCTGTCCACCCTGGCTGGCACACCCGACGGTGTGGGCCTGCTCACCACCAGCCAACTCTCCGCCCGCATGGCAGAACTCCGCCGGCGCCAACAGGAACTCGCCACTACCGTACGAACCGCAGAAGACCACCTGACGCACGTCACCGAACTAGGCGGCGGCCCCGCCGAGCACGCCCTCCAACAGCGTCGTGACGAACTGGCGAGACACCTGCAGCACATCGACGCCGCAGACCCGGCCGCCCGGCGACGCGACGAGTTGGCCCAGCGCCTGAGAGGCCTCACCCAGCAGAACGAGACGATCCTGGAACAGATCCAACAGATCCGTTACGAACTTCCCACGCTAGGACGGGTCCTGCCTGGGGCACGAGCACGCCGCGCCGCCCTGGAGAATCAACTCGTCCAGCTCTACCAGCGGCACACCGACCTCTTGCAGAGCTGCCAGACGCTTGAAAGCGCACATCTCGAAGCGAGCCGAGCCGCCCACGCCAGCGCCGAGCAAGCTCCTCCCCGTTCCTCGTGGCCGCAGATTCGCCGACAGGCCGCCGAGCTGAAGCACAACTGGGAACTAACGCGGCAGCAAGCCCAGGCCGCCGACCTGAAGTCGGGTCAAGACCGTCTCGAGGAGGGCCGCCGAGACGCTCTTCAAACGGCTTGCATGCTGCAGGCCACCGTAGAAGAAGTCGAGCGCCGCCAAAGCCTGCCCCACGGACAACGCAAGGCCGAGCACGACGCCCGAGCCGAGCACCAGCGGCGCCTCCGTGAAGAGCTGGCACCACGGGGGACTCGCCGAGGTGCCAGCCGAACACCGGCAACTTTCCGCCGGACTCAAGACCGAGTGCCGGAGCATCAAGATCGCGAACGGAACCACTGAGCCAAGAAGGCGCTACGCAAGTGAGCATGGAGTTGCATGATTTGGGCCGTCACCACTACGTCGGCGGCGCGGTCGCGGAGCACTTCCAGTAGCACGCGGCCGACCGACTGGGTGACGGTCATGCCAGGCTGGGCAGTCGCTTGACCTGTGACAGGCCGACTACGCCGCCGCCGTGGAACGCCTTGGTGAAGATCGCCAGGGTGCCTGGCGCGATGGCGTCCCTGCCCTGGGTGCTGGCGAGGCCGGTGGCGTGGATCAGGCCGTTCTAGGCGTCGCCGTCATCCCCGCGTGCGCGGGGAGCACGTCCTGACGGGCACCGACACCCGCGACTGGGTGGGACCATCCCCGCGTGCGCGGGGAGCACCCGACGGTGAACAGCGGCACGGCGGGCGTGGTGGGACCATCCCCGCGTGCGCGGGGAGCACGCCTTTCCGGTGGTGTCGTGTCCGTAGGTCTCGGGACCATCCCCGCGTGCGCGGGGAGCACCGCCGAGGCCGGGAACAGCACCAGGCGGCTCGCGGACCATCCCCGCGTGCGCGGGGAGCACCCTTTGGAGCAGCCATCGCCCGATGGCGAGCCGGGACCATCCCCGCGTGCGCGGGGAGCACCTCCCGTCCGGGTCCTTGTCCGGGACCTCCGGGGGACCATCCCCGCGTGCGCGGGGAGCACGTCGAACGGAGGAGCCACGTGTCTGATCACACGGGACCATCCCCGCGTGCGCGGGGAGCACATGGTCTTGACGTGCCGGTGTTCCTGGCCGGGGGGACCATCCCCGCGTGCGCGGGGAGCACTTCGCGGTCGGCTACGACACGTTCGGGATCTCGGGACCATCCCCGCGTGCGCGGGGAGCACTCGGCCTCGGCCTTGAGCTTGATGACCTTGCCGGGACCATCCCCGCGTGCGCGGGGAGCACTCAGGGGCTTCAGCCCGGCTACGGCGCCGGTAGGGACCATCCCCGCGTGCGCGGGGAGCACGGGATCCGCATCCCCCGCACCACCCACCAGCAGGGACCATCCCCGCGTGCGCGGGGAGCACCGCCACGAACAACATCGGCACGCGGGTCACCGTGGACCATCCCCGCGTGCGCGGGGAGCACCGGAAATTGTCTCGCGAAACACATCGAGCATAGGGACCATCCCCGCGTGCGCGGGGAGCACACCTCCGACCAGTTCGGGCCGGCCCAGTCGATGGGACCATCCCCGCGTGCGCGGGGAGCACAGCGACGCGGGATCGACGAAATACAGGATGCCGGGACCATCCCCGCGTGCGCGGGGAGCACCAGGTCGGCTCGATCCTGTACTACGGCGCTGAGGGACCATCCCCGCGTGCGCGGGGAGCACGATAACAGTACGGGCGATGTGACGATCGCGCCGGGACCATCCCCGCGTGCGCGGGGAGCACGGACAAGGAAGTGACCACGTTCGCGAGCCTCGGGGACCATCCCCGCGTGCGCGGGGAGCACGAAACCAGGCCCTGCCACATGCTCACCGCGGCGGGACCATCCCCGCGTGCGCGGGGAGCACGGCCCCGCCGAATTCCAACGCCCAGATGCGTTGGGACCATCCCCGCGTGCGCGGGGAGCACAACGTCGGCGAGGAAGAGGCCGGAAGGCTCCAGGGACCATCCCCGCGTGCGCGGGGAGCACATCCTGATAGGGCTGGCCAACCACGCAGACCCGGGACCATCCCCGCGTGCGCGGGGAGCACAGGTCCCGCCACCGCGCTCCACTCATGGCCGCGGGACCATCCCCGCGTGCGCGGGGAGCACTCCAATTGGCCAGTTCGTTGATCAGTGCCCTAGGGACCATCCCCGCGTGCGCGGGGAGCACTCTCTGCGGTCGAGGTCGGTCGCCTCGGGATCGGGACCATCCCCGCGTGCGCGGGGAGCACTCTCGATGACCTGCAGCGTTAGCCCGCCAAGACGCCCAGATCGAGCACTTTCGAAAATTTGGACATTTTGGACACTATTCAGATTGGCGCTTATGCGGAATGAGAACTTCACGATACGGGTTAAGTCGCGTCCTCGGAGCGGTGTTGAAGGCTCGACGAGGTAGGTGCCGTGGGCGGCCTCGGTGGTGGGCGTAAAGGCCGGGCCGTCGGTCGGTGGAGTGTGTGGGTGGGTGGAGCAGAGTTCGGCGGAGGTCGTGCAGGCTGCGCAGGTCCAGTCTGGTCAGGATGAAGCCACGCCAACCACGGGCGGCCCGGTCGAGGACGGCTCACACGAGTGAGTCGCAGCTGCTCTCGCCGGGGAACCGGCCGATGACCTTGACGCCCTGGCGGGTGCGAGGCAGAGGGGATCGCTTGCATACAGGCATCCCCTCTGCTTGTCACGCGACCATGAAAATCTTCGGTTGTTGGGGTTTCCCCGGGGATGATGTCCTTCAATGGCTGCATGCTCGATGAGGAGCCTTCTCCCGGCCGTTGGGCGATGGGGCTGACCGCTACGGCCGGCGCGGTTTGGGCTAAGCATCACCAGGAAACCGGTGGATGGTTGCCCTTGTGGCGGCACATGGCGGACAGCGCAGCAGTGGCCTGCTGTGGGACCGTTGGCTGCCCGTCCAGGTGATGCGGGTCATCGCCGAAAGCCTGCCGGGAGGCATCGAGGACGGGCGTTGGTTGGCGGTGTGGTTGGCGGCCCTATCGCCAGGATGTCTGACACGATGACGTCCCTGCCCCGGGTGCTGGCGAGGCTCAGGTGGCCTGGATCAGGCGCGTTTCAGGCGCGGAACATTAGATGGTCTGAAGGCCGGCTTCAGAACCTTGGGACCATCCCCGCGTGCGCGGGGAGCACAACGGTCTGGCGGGTCACTTCCGGCTCCCGGGGGGACCATCCCCGCGTGCGCGGGGAGCACTCTTGGCAATGACCACGATGCGTATCTCCTTCGGGACTATCCCCGCGTGAGCGGGGAGCACGAGTCCGACGTCTCCCGCGACCACGACGGCAAGGGACCATCCCCGCGTGCGCGGGGAGCACGTGAGCCGCCTCACAGTGAACAAACCTGTGAGGGGACCATCCCCGAGTGCGCGGGGAGCACGGCGACACCGTGAACGTCCGCAAGCCGGCGGTGGGACCATCCCCGCGTGTGCGGGGGCACAACGACCTGCGGGCGGACGTCGTCATCCAGACAGGACCATCCCCGCGTGCGCGGGGAACCCACGACGACGGATGCGAGTACTTCCGATTAGGTTGCATCATGCGACTCATTCAGGCCACATCCAAGGCACTGACTATCGAGGGGCTGCCAAGCTGATCAGCCCACACCCATACCCCCTCGCTCGCCCGACGCCGCACGTAAGCGCTTCGCGTAGCAGTTGAGGATCGGTCACTCGCATCAAGCCTTCCAGCGTCACCGTTTCCAGTGTCACCGGCTTCTTCTCGCTGTCCGATCGCCAGAATCGGAGCCGCTTGCGATCCCGAATCTCCACTGCGAAAGGGATCGAGGCCTCCGATGGAGGCTCGGTATCGGGCAGCGGAACAGATCCCGGCAGAAGTTCGAACCCCCACTTGTCGGCCCGTTCTGCGAACCATGAGATCTGGTTGAGGGCGCCGACCAGCGGAACAACCTTGCCTCGAACCTTGGCCCTGGCTTCTCTCGCCTCAGGTCCGGGGTGCAGCGACTTGACAGGATTGATCGTCACGCGGAACACGTAGCGCTGTCCGGCGGCCAGGCGGTTCAGCAGGGGGAGGTAATCCTTGGTCTCGAAGGGCCGGCCCGATTCAGGCCATCCGTAGAAGTCTGTGACGTGGTGCAGGTCTGGCTTGTCCGGCGACACGATCCACAGCACCGGCCGGCGATGGTCGTCGCTGTCCAAGCGCCACAGCACACGAGGGCCCGTCGCGGCGTCTGATGCGGGGTCAACGGGAAAGGCCTGCATCACGGCGGCGTGGATCTTCTGTGGGTTGCCCAGGAACGTCACGGCTCCACGTCGTCGTGGATTGATGAAGGTACGGGTGAGATACATGTCATCCATCCAGCAGATCCATGACGGCATCTCCGGTGAAGCCGTAGCCGGCCTTCTGATGTGCCAGCAGGTCCTGCGCAGTCAACACGTCGTGGTGCACCGGACGTTGCGTGAACTTCCGGTCGAAGGGAGTCCCTCCCTCTGCCGGGAGGTCATCCAAAAGTTCCTCTCCGTCGGGTTGATCGAGTATGAGCGCGAGGGACATGTTCTCCGTTCGCTGCCGCCACTCGGACACCTGCCAGGGAATGACTTCGCGTAGCACGGTCTCCAGACCTGTGATGTCGCGCAGCAGGGAGACCAGCACGGGCTTGTCCGGCGGACAGGAGCGACGTCCCAGGTACAGGGGATAACGCGGGGTACGCAGGGCAGCCGCGACTCGTTGGAGCAAGTCGCGCTGATCGTCTCGATCGCCGGCGAGGGCCGCGACGAACACGGCGTCTTGGAGGTAGTACCGGCGGGATATCTTGCTCTGCCCAGGCTTGAGGGACTTGCCGTCGGCGGTGGGCAGTCGTTGCTCCCGTGGCTTCAGGGGGTCATGCGAGGCCGCCGACATGGTGTGGTAATCGATGAGGAGTTGTCCGGGCCGATCGATACGTACGCCGAATTGCAGCTCAGCCAACGCGGAAAGGTCCGTTCCGCGGGGCCATCCCAGAGCGCTGGCGCACAGCCCGATCACGCCCGATTTCGTGGGGTGGCTGAGGGTGCCCCGCACGTTGTACCGCGTGGCGCCGCCCCAGGATTGGAGCGGTCCGCTCAGGCGCAGGACGAGGACATCAGTCATGCTCGATGCCGATCACTCGCGTCAGGGCGTCACGTGCGGCTGCCAGCCCTGTAGGGAGCGGCTGAGGAGCAGGTAGCCCTGGAATCTGGTCCTGCTCATGACCGTCGCCGAGCCAGGCCGGGTAACTGGCCGTGTGGAACGCGGGAGCGGTGCCGTAGAGCTCGTCCTGCTCCCGGTAGTAGCGAGCGAGCGCGGACACAGAACGGCCTAGGTAGCCGACGGTTTCGCCGTCGTAGCGTTCGGCCAGGACGGGACGCTCGAAGGCGCCGGCGAGGCTCACCGGTTGGTCTGTCCGTACGGAGAGCAGGACGAAGTCCGGCCGGGTGTTGTTGGCGAACGTGGTTCGCTTGCCCGTCGGCATGCTGAGGAGGAATGCCTTGGCGAACTCCACCGCGACGTCTATGGCGAACGGTCGGTCCGCGTCCAGGTTGTCGATCAGGCTCTGCACGTCGACTGTTGCGTAGCGGTACATGGTGGCTGCGTTGAATTCGACGGTGCCGATCATGCCCGCGCCGGTCTCGTCAGCGGACTCGTCCTGGTCGTCGACGGCTGTGTAGTAGTCGAATTGAGCCTCGACCGCGTGCGTGGAAATGGCATGCGCTACTTGGCAGGCGGCGTCGACGTTCATCGTCGGGTCGGTCGCGATCATCCGGCCGAACAGCGCGACTGCCGGTGCATGACCGCTGGTGACGGTGTCCCGAAGCTTCAGATCGTTGAGCGTCTTGGTGAACTCCTTCGTGTTGCCGACCGTTT
Organism: Nonomuraea sp. NPDC048892; assembly: GCF_040649735.1. Lineage (NCBI taxonomy): Bacteria > Bacillati > Actinomycetota > Actinomycetes > Streptosporangiales > Streptosporangiaceae > Nonomuraea > Nonomuraea sp. NPDC048892. The sequence goes on from NZ_JBEZFZ010000007.1 coordinate 53,366, forward strand.
TCAGGACCCGCTCCGTGTCCTGTAGCAGGACGTCAACTATGCGGGAACGCTGGGCCTCGCCATAGAACAGGAGGAACTCGGTAGCGGCTCGCCCGTTCTTCTTCGGCGTCTTGGCTCCGAAGAGGGCCGTCACCGTGGCATCGGCGACTTCGGCTGCACGCTCGCCCATCTGGGGCTGCCGCTCCAGCAGATCGGCGGCGAGGATCTCCGGCAGTCTCTTGGTGCGTTGGGAAGGCTGGAAATCCGCGGCGCGCTCTAGCTGTTTCCGCGCTGCGCGCTTCCAGGCTTGTGAGGAGACCCGCATCCGCCGTGCGCCGCCGTACAGGGCGGTTTTGGGGCTGCCGTTCTCATCGCGGTTGATGTTGGCGGGCGGCACGGGCTGGATCGCGTGTACGTCCAGAAACACCATGGATCTCACTCCTTGTCTGTAGTCTGCTTGTTCTCTGCGGGGAACGGCTTGTAGAAGTCGCGCCCCCAGCGCAGAGCTGTCGAACCGCGGGAGGGCGCGTAGGCCCAGGCCGCCAGGTCCGAGATGAACTGGACGTAGTCGAGGGCGATGGACGCCTGCCGCAGCATCGGAACCAGGCCGCGCGCATGACCGACGAGTTCGGCCACGGACACCGAACTCATTGCTGCTTCCAGCCGCCGCACGATTCCGCGATTGACCGCCTCGAACTGCGGTGTCGCCGGACTGAACTCGCGCCGTTCCAGACCTTGCGCCTGATGCTTTGCGAGCAGCCGGCTGGCTTCCCCGAAGGATCTCCTGGAGCGTTCGTGCATCGGGCGATCTTGCGACTGCTGATGAACGGCGAAGAGGCCTAGGCCGTAGTGAATCGCGACCTCCCACGCCCGTGCTTCGCGATCATGTTCCCGCTCGTCGGGATGACTGAGCACGTTCGCGATCTGCATGGCCAGGACCGGCATGGTGTCGGGCGAGTGGCTCAACCCCTGGCGCCATCTGCTCAGAGTCGCTGACGCGTCGTCGCGCAGATCGTTCCTCGGCGGTGGTTTGAACAGGGCCTCGAGTTCATGCTGCAGCCGTCTTCTGCGTTCGGCGTTCAAGTCCCTACGGCGTGATGCGGTGGGCGCTGTCACTCCTGGCCTCCGTTCTGCGGTCCTGCCGGTTCATCAGGGTCCTGGGGCTTCGGCAACAAGGCGAACAGCACCTGAAGGAACCGGCTATGAGCAATCGCGAGGTTGATCGGCTCTGGCCGGCCCCCCTTCTTCGGAACGCGCATGCGGGTACGGTGCGCGGTCGGAGGCGCATCATCCACGATCGACTTCGCCAGTCGCTGGGCTTCCATTCGGACGCGGTCATGCCACTCCGCTCGATAGGCATCGACGGCTTCTTCGTCGCGAAGCTTCGCTATCCAGTCGCGGAAAGGCTGGTCCAGTACGAGGTACAGGCGGTTCTGAGCGCTGTTTCGCCGAGCGAGCTGGGCTTCCTCATCGCCGCCCGAGCACAGCACGACCTCGGCGGCGAGTTGGCCAAGGGCGTGCGCCACCCGGGACGAGTCCTCGACACACTGAACGGCCATCGCGTCGAGGCCTTCTCTGCCGGCTGGACGCAGTAGTGCGACCGGCAAGGGAAGAACGTCCGTGTAGGTCTCTTCGATCACGGAACTTTGAGTGCCGTAGACCACGCCGTATGCGCGAAGCTGCAGCACCTTGTCCTTGGGCAGCTTGACCGACCGCAGGTGCGTCAGCACATGCGGCGCCATGGAGCGGCGGCCTCCATCACCCTTCTCGTACCGCCGTCCCAGGATGCCCCCAAGACCGCGCCACAGCTGCTGCCCCGGGCGGTGCCGAGATGGGCGATAACGGGCGGAACTCGCCGCATCGTCCACCGCGTACCAAGCGGTGTGCGGCTCCAGGCTGTCGAGTGTGGTCTCGTCCTTAAGACGGTCGCCGGCACAGACGAGGACTTGCCGGACGGTGGTCTCACCTCCGCTGCGTTCGGGGAAGAGCCGGACACGCCGACCGGGCCACCCGTACAGATCGAGGACACCGTGCGGCAGCCGTGCCTGCCAGGCAGCGGTCAGGGGGTCCTGTTCCCATGCAGGTGTGTCGTCCGCCGGGGAGATGTCCTGGTTGAGGACAAGCAGGTTGTACATGAGCGTTTCCCACAGCGTTGTGCCTGTTGGGATGAGTACGCCCAGCGAGCCAAGAAGTCCTGTGCGGTTGCCGGTCGTCTTGCCCTGCTTGGCTTGGGGATCGCCGTGGGCCCCGGTCTTGATACCTGCGGTGTCCCAGCAGTGGACGTGAAGCAGCCAACGGGCGGCTTCGGGTGGGGTGAGTTCGACCGACTGCCGCTCCGCGGACTGCGAGAAGATCGGAACGTTGTTACCGCTGGCGGCATAGGGGATCAGCAGGCCGGCTGGCTTCCTTCCGTCGCCCAACCTCGTTAGACCGCCGGCCTGAAAGAACGGATGCTTGGGGCGGAAGAGGTCGAAGCGGTCTCGCCAGGTGTCCAGGTAGTTGTTGATGGGCTCCGGAGGGAAGAGGCCGAGTGAGTGGAGGTACTCCCAGTCACCTTTGATCCTTGGCTGAGACTCGTGCTGCTTTCCATCGCGCATGCCGAGCGCGCGATGCAGGACGGCCAGCAAGTATCGGATCAGTGCGGGGTACTGAGTCGGGACATCGACGCTGAGATCCCGAATCAGGTGCGCATTGAGCAGTAAGTCACGAAGGGAAGCGGTGGCCGGCGCCCCACTGATCGTGACATGGTCGAGCCACGGTTCGTCTACCAGGTTGAACGAAGGCTCCGAGCCCGACGAGTTGGCTTCGCTAATGGTCCACCCCGTTTCAGTGCTGTAGGTGAAACTCCTGGCACCGTGGCGTACCGTCCCGGTGGCCTTGTTCAACATGAGTACACGAAGGGACCGACACCATGGCGCGTTCCGCCATCCTGGTGGAGACTCCAACCGGCTTTCATCCACCATCCGGGACGGAAGACGAATCGCCTGACCGAGTACCGCCTTCTTCTGCTCCGGTGTGGGCGTGCGATCGAGCGGAATCATCACCTGCTCGCCCTCCGACACGGTCACCGCGATCGTCGCGTCGACCCTTCGCAGCAGGATCACTTCGATGCTCGGCTCACCGGAACGTACTCGGAGGCGGTTGCCGGCGGCCTCCTCGTCCGCATCGTGGGAAGTGCCTCGCTGTAGCTCACTGAGGTCGGGAGCGATCGGATCCGGCTCTGCGAGCAGCAGCGCGTTGGCCTCTCGCCGCATCTGCGCAAGGGTGTCCCGCATCCGGGCCGTGGCCGCAGCCATCCGCTCGCTCCAAGCGTCCGGTACGACCGGTCGGTCACCGTAAACCTCCTCAATCAGCAGCGGGACGTCGTCCGGAATGCTGACGCCTTCCCTTCCGCGAAGGACAGCCAAGGTACGGAGCAGGAAGTGGTGCAGGTACGGGCGATCGTCGAACGTGGGAAAGCTTGGAAGGCCATCGACTTCTTCATAGCCCGTGACGACCATTGTGGGATCAGCCAGTTGGTCAGGCCGCGGGTTTGGACGCTGATGCCGATGCAGCCTCCCTGCTCTCTGCAACACGAGGTCGATCGGCGCGAGGTCCGTGATCAACAAATCGAAGTCCACGTCGAGCGATTGCTCGACCACCTGAGTAGCTACGACTACATGTCTGGCTGGTCTATTCGGATTCTCGGAGATTGCCCCGGTGGCCTCGTCGGTCGTAGGCGGGCCGAATGCCGCGGAGAGCCAGTTGTCGAGGCGCGCACGATCGGAGCTGGTGAAGCGCGCATGAAGCAGCGTCACTTCATCGGCGCCTAGGCGCTTCCTCAGTTCCTGGTAGGTCTGCTGCGCCCGCGGGACGGTATTACGCAGGATGAGAACGCAGCCCCGAGCGGGAATCCACCGCATGATGGACGCATGGTCGTCAGCATCCGCTGGGGCGAGGACGACTTCGACCGAAACGTCACGAGACTCGGTTTTCTCAGCGACGCAAGTGTGCACAGCGGTGACGGCTTGGTCTGCGTCGGCGGCTGGCCTGAAAAACGACGCGCTAGCTTTTCTACTGGCTTGGCCTGGCGCCGGGACCCATGTGATCTGCGGGTAGCCGGGCGAATCTACACTGGTGTCGATATTCCCCGCGTACGCTCTGAGCAGCGCAGAGCGCTGTTCGGCTGGCAGAGTCGCGGACAACAGCACCACGGGCACCCGATGCACTCCAAGCCAGTGCAACACCCGGTGCAGGATCCGTGACATGTACGCGTCGTAGGCGTGCACCTCATCGATCACCACGACCTTGTTGGCGAGCGCGAGATGCCGCAGCATCACATGTGGAGCACTTACGCCGGTGAACAAAAGCTGGTCGATGGTCCCCACCGAGACGGGGGAGAGCAGCGCCTTTTTTCCACCTCTCATCCACTGGGAGGCGGTAGCGGAAGCGCTGTTGCAGTCACCTACTCCTCCGAGAGGCAGGTCCTCGAACCGTTCATGCTGCCTGGCTTTGCCGTGCACCAGGCCGACAGTCGGAGGAGGACTTTGCGGCAGGTGGCGTAGCCATACGTCAAGCACCCGATCGAAGATGCGATTACTCGTCGCCTGAGTAGGCAGCCCGAAGAACAACCCGTTGAACCCGAAGCGAGCGGCGAGAACCTCTGCGACGACCAGCGCCGCCTCCGTCTTGCCCTCGCCCGTGGGCGCTTCGACGATGACTAGGCCAGGCTGATCCATCTCGGCGGCGACTTGATGAGCGACTAGTTGTGTATCGCGCGGTGCTCGAATGCCGAACCGTTGGGAGTACATTTCCCTGGCATCAGAGATGTTCACCGGATGCCAGACGGCTTCCAATTGCATGGTTCGCCGCGTCTGCTCGGCCCTGCGTGCCGCTTGCGCCGGATAGCCATCAGACCAAGGACCCGCGTACGGGAAAAGCTTCTCATTGGACGCCAGCCAGTCACAGAGGATGACGGCGCCCGAACAGACGACCTGGCTACCGATGGGCGGTACATGGTCAGCCAACAGAGCCAGAGGAACGCCTGACCGCCGAGTCATCTCCTCAAATAGCTCCCGCTGGACCTCCCGCCACTCCGGCCCTCCGATCTCCGAGGTAAGGAGTGGAATCTCCACTGATCCCGGTCGAGGGTAGATCCCATGATGTCCCCCTACGACGTTCGCCACCCAAGAGCTTGCCCGCGGAGTCCAGCCAGCTTCGGACGTGAAGAGGTACATGAGGTGCGCTGACACCATGCTGTGCGGCTGCGTAGACGGGCCAGCCGGTAGGGGGATCACATGGTTGATCTTGGGGCCGTGTTGCGCGCTCTGACCTTGAAAGCTGCTGGCCTTTCCCAGATCGTGTAGGGAGGCCAGCCAGCGAAACAGAGCCCGGGATGCCTGGGTGCGCTCCTGCTCTGTCCCGGGAATGCCGTCTGCTAGGCGTTCATGGAACGCCGGCGACAGGTAGCAGTCCCAGAGTTCGTCCGCGACCTCCAGGGTGTCCACCATGTGCGCGAGCAGAGAATGCCACCTGTCGCCGAGAGTGTTTCTGCCTCGAACTGCACCCGTCTTGCCCCACAGAGCCTGGGCGGGCCTGCTGAATCTCGATCCGGGGTCCTGTGGGGTACTTCCGTGACGCAGTGAGGCCATGTGCTGGTTCTAGCGCGGCGGGGTGATCCCTGCCACGAAAGTAGCGAAGACGAGACCCGCGATCACGATGGCGAGGAGCACGACGCTGACGTGGGCAAGATTGAGCGAGATCGCGACTGAGAGCTGTGCGCCTCGCAGTTCGATGTGTAACCGAGACCGGGTGACCACCGACCCGGGCGATCTGGAACTACCCGCCCTCGGCGCCACACCTGAAGCCGAGCAGCATTGGCTATCGCGCATCTGGACGCGCCCCGACGTGCGCGCGGCCGTACGCGTCGCCAGTCCAACCCTTGCCGAACAGCTCGACCAACTCGCCGAAGGCACCGACCCCGCCCGAATCCGCAGGCTCACCCTGGCCGTGACCTCCTACCTGCTGCGCTGGCAGCGACGCCCCACCCCGTTCGGTCTGTTCGCCGGAATCGTTCCGGCCCTGCTCGGCCATGCGGCCAAGGCGGACTTCGGCACCCGGCACCAGATCATGGCACGAGCAGACGCGGCGCGGCTCGGCGCGCTCATCGACCGGCTGGAGGCACAACCCCACCTGCTAGTCACTGCCAACAGCGGCGGATCCGTCCGAGGTGACCGGTTCGTTATCCCGGCCAGGCTCGATGTCCCCGCCGAGCGGCCGGATCTCCTCGCCGAAGTGTCCATCCGCCACACCCGGCCCGTACGTCTGGCCCTCGCCGCGGCGTCTACACCGGTCCGGTTCACCCAACTCGCCGACCACCTTGAAGCGGCGGCCCCAGCGGTGCCGGCCGACACAATCGTCACCATGCTGACCAGCCTCGTGCAGCAGGGCGCGCTGCTGTCCAGCCTGCGCCCGCCCACGACCGTCGTGGATGGCCTGCCTCACGTGATCAGCCAGCTTCGCGCCCTCGGTGGCGGCCTGCCCGACATCGCCGACCTGTTGACCGAACTGTGCGAGATCCAGCGCGACCTTGCCCGCCATCACAAGGCTGCGCCGCTGGCCGACGCTGAACCGCTCGGCCTCACCGTCACTGCACGGATGACCACCATCAGCCGCAGCGAACATGCGGTAGCGGCCGACACAGCGGTGGACGGCCAGATCATCGTGCCGCACGCCGTAGCGCAGGAGGCGGCCTCGGCTGCGTCGGTTCTGCTGCGGCTGACCACGCGCCCGTTCGGCGCCGAGACGTGGCGGGACTCCACGTCGCGTTCCGCGCCTGATACGGGCCCGGCGCGATCGTCCGCGTGCGTGACCTGATCAGCGACTCAGGGCTCGGGCTGCCGGCTGGGTTCCTCGGCTCATCACGCGGGCGCGCGGCCCGCGCCCTGACCGACCGCGACACGTCGCCCCGCCGCGCGTGGAGCTTGCGTTCGAGCTGCACGCTGCCACGGCCGAGGCGGTCGAGCGGGGCGCGTTCGAGTTGTGGGTGACCGGTGTCCCAAGGTCCGACTGCAGCATGGCCGGCAGGTTCGCGCATCTGCTGTCAGGGCAGGCCCAGGATTTGCTGGCCGCCTCCTACACCGGGCCCGACGACGTGGTGACGGCTCAGCTTTCGTTCCCGCCCCGGTATCAGCGCAACGAGAACGTCGTGCGCGTCCCGCAACTGCTGCCCGCGCTGATCTCCCTGTCGGAGTATCCCGCCGATGCCAAGACGATCGGTGTGGACGATCTCGCGGTCACCGCCGACTCGACCCAGATGTATCTGGTGCAGGTCTCGACCGGCCGCCGCGTCGTCCCGTACGTGCTGCATCCGCTGGAGGCGGCCGTGAACACGCCGCCGCTGGCGCGGTTCCTGGCCGGGGTCGCCTCGGCCCGCCATGCGGTCTACGGCCCGATCGACTTCGGCGCGGCTCGCGGCCTTCCGCACCTGCCGAGAATCCGCTACGGCCGGACGGTGCTGGCCCCGGCCCGCTGGAACCTCCACGCCATCGACCTGGCCGGGCCGCGCGAGCCCTTCCAAGCATGGGTGAAGACGCTGGAAGCATGGCGGGATCGCTGGCGAGCCCCGGCCCAGGTCGTGTTATGCCAGGACGAGCTACGGCTCCCGCTCGACCCCGACCAGGATGTTGACCGACTGGTCCTGCGGACCCGCCTGGACCGCGCCGGACGGCTCGAACTCCGCGAAGCGCCCACAGCCGCCGGACCGGGGTGGGTCGGCCGGGCGTGCGAATTCCTCACTCCGCTGACAACCGTCCCCTAAGCTGCGCGCCCCGCCCGCCTCCCCGCAACCATGCGCCCGCCCACCGCGATGCAGATGCCCGGCGCGGGCGACCTAGTCCACGCCCGGCTGCTCGGCCACCCCGACCGCTACGACGAGATCCTCACCGAGCACCTGCCTCGGCTCCTGGACCCGCTCAACACCACACTGGTGCGCTGGTGGTTTCGCCGCCACCGCGACATCACCCGGCCCGACACTCTCCACCAGCTTCTGCTCTACCTCCAGCTCTGCAACTCGCACCAGTACGGCGCAGTCGCCACCCACCTGGCAGGCTTCGCCACCGGCCTGCAGTCCGCGGGGCTGCTCGCCCGCATGGACCTGGCCGCGTACCAGCCGCAGACGGGCCGCTACGGTGCCGGCGTCGCGCTGGCCGCCGCACACGAAGTGGCAGCGTGCGACTCCGGCGCCGCACTCGCGCAGATCGTCATGGCCGCCCGGACAGGCCTGCCCGCTCAGGCCATCGCCGCGGCGTCGATGGCCGACCTCGCCGCCAGCCTCGCCGCATCCGAAGAGGGGTATGGATGGCTGATCAACAAGCTCGACCGCGAGTACGGCAAGCTCGGCCGGACGTCACGCGACGCGACGCTGCTCCTGGCCAACCCCGCCGACGACCACCAAGCCCTCCGCGACCAGCCGGGCGGCGCGGCAGTGGCCAACGCCTGGACTGCTCGGCGGGCCGCCCTGAGCGGCTACCGCGTCCAACTCGCCCGCCACGACCACCAACCCATCACCGTGCTGCGGTCCCTGCTGCATGACCACCACGTCCGCGCCCTCGGCGTCGATCCCGGCACCGAGGCGGTCACGAACCGGCTGGCCCGCGCCGCACCACGTGCGGGCTGAGAGCGGCTCGCGAGATGCCTGCCTATGGTGGCGTCGCCCTCGAGGCCATCGCGGTCCTGCCGGTGGGACAAGCGCCGCTGACAGCTGTGGCAGCCAGCTCGATGATCGCAAGGCCGGCGGGGATCTTGTCGCCGCAGCGCTCCAGAAGGCGCTCGTAGGCGTCGGTCTTGTGCGGGTCGGGCGCGCCTTCTCCCTGGGCGAGCCATGGGTGGCGGAGGAACTGTTCTGGGGTCCAGGTCAGGCCGGTGACCGGGGGGCCTGCGGGGATCCCGCTGGGCCCGGCATACCTCGAGCAGGTCCTCCAGGCAGGAAACCTCGCCTGGCCTAATCGGTCAAGGCGGAATCGCCCGTAGAGGTGACTGGCAGTGGGCCAGCGGCGAACGTGCGGCGGTGCGGGCGGCGCCCACTGGAGAAAGAGGCTAGGCGCATCCAGGAACCCGTCGGCCATCCCTGGGCTGTCATCGTTATGTTAAGGCAAGTAGGTTGACGCCTACGTGCCTTACAGATATGCAGTGGTCTTCGGGCATGTCAGTCATGTCAGGTCTCACGCCTCGCTACTTCCGGTCTGTGTAGGCCGGTAGTCGCCGACAGGCGGACGAGCGCACCCGCTACACCCACATCGAGCCGTTGTTCGGGGAGGAGGTGATCGACTGGGGGCTGATCGAGACCCATTGGACGGACCTGCTGCGTACCGCGATCTCCATCCGGGAGAGCCGGCTGTCGTCGGTGACGCTGCTGCGCCGGCTGGGCAATCACTCGCGCAAGAACCGGTTGTATCGAGCCTTTCGGGAGTTGGGGCGATCGCGAACTGCGTGATTTACTCGACCGCCTGCGATATCACGGACGCGGCCAACCAGCTGGCCGCCGAAGGCCGGCCGGTCGACGTCGATGACCTGGCCACATCTCTCCTGACATCACCCATACGGTGCGCCGGTTCGGCAACTGGGTGATCAACTTGACGCCGCCGGACCAGGCGCCGACCACGCGCTTGGCTCTGGAGCCGCGCGTGCTGTTCCCCGCCGGCCCGGCCTGATCCGACCGCCGCCCACGGCCCGACTTCCAGCTGTGCCGCGTTGGCCGGTTATGCCCGTAGCGCAGGCGCGCACCGGCTGCGGTGAACGCCATGACCAGCGAGCCTCCCTCGCAACATCCCACCTCGGTGCAGCAGTTGGTCTCCGCCCTGATAGCGCTGGGCGTTTACACGGGCGAAGGCGACCAGGCCGAACATGACGCCGAAGCCGAACGCCTAGGCGAGCGGCGCTACCGGATCCGCTTGGCCAACGCGCTGCTGGATGCCGCCCAGATCGAGGCGATGCTCGCCGAGCAGGACGTGGACCTGGGCGGGGCGCACGACGAGCAGCTGGTCACCGCGGGCGTCAGCGACGACCCGGTCAAGCTGACCGGCTTCCTGCAATGGCAGACCCTGCGCGTCGCCGGGCCGCTGCGACTGGTCGCTCAGCACGCCGGCACCGGCCCCATCCTGGTGGCCGCCGCGCACGCCGCCGACGGTCTGCAGCGCTGTTCGGCGTCGTGGCCGCCAGTCAAGTGCCCAGTGTGGAGCAGGTCAAGGAGCACATCGCGCAGATCGAGGCCGCCCGCGGGTGTTTCGTCCACGTGATCGGCAACATCGGCCTCCTGCTCGACATGCTCGGCGGTCTGCACACCGTCCTCGGGGAGAAGTGACTGCCAGAGTTGGCTCGGCGTCACCGCAGTTGATCACCAAGTATCGGCGGGTCTGCCGTGCGAGAAGGGGACCCGGGGAAGAACCATGCAGATCAGCTCGCGGGCTCGTGTGGGTAGTGGAGGTCGAAGGCGGGGCGTTCGGATCGGATGCGCGGGACGGCGGTGAAGTTGTGCCGTGGTGGCGGGCAGGAGGTGGCCCACTCCAGTGAGTTGCCGAATCCCCAGGGGTCGTCCGGCAGCGTAGGTGGCGCGCCCCGTGTCGTGCGCCAGATGTTGTAGAGGAAGGGCAGCGTGGAGGCTCCGAGCAGGAACGCGCCCGCCGATGAGATGGCGTTGAGTGTAGTGAAGCCGTCGGCGGCGCTGTAGTCGGCGTAGCGCCGGGGCATGCCGAGCATGCCGAGCCAGTGCTGGACCAGGAAGGTGGTGTGGAAGCCGATGAACAACGTCCAGAAGTGGATCTTTCCCCAGGTCTCGCCGAGGAGCCTGCCGGTCATTTTCGGCCACCAGAAGTAGAAGCCCGCGAACATGGCGAACACCACGGTGCCGAACACGACGTAGTGGAAGTGCGCGACGACGAAATAGCTGTCGGTGACGTGGAAGTCCAGTGGTGGCGAGGCCAGGATGACGCCGGTCAGGCCGCCGAACAGGAAGGTGATGAGGAAACCGATCGAGAACAGCATCGGCGTTTCGAAGCTGAGATGCCCGCGCCACATGGTGCCGATCCAGTTGAAGAACTTCACTCCGGTGGGGATCGCGATGAGGAAGCTCATGAAGGAGAAGAACGGCAGCAGCACCTGTCCGGTGCCGAACATGTGGTGTGCCCAGACGGTCATCGACAGCCCGGCGATGGCGATGGTCGCGCCGACGAGGCCGATGTAGCCGAAGACGGGCTTGCGGCTGAAGACCGGGATGACCTCGGTGATGATACCGAAGAACGGTAGCGCGATGATGTAGACCTCGGGGTGGCCGAAGAACCAGAACAGGTGCTGCCACAGCATCGCGCCGCCGTTTTCCGGGCTGAAGATCTGCGTGCCGAGCTTGCGGTCGGCCTCCAGTGCCAGCAGGGCGGCGGCCAGCACCGGGAAGGCCATCAGCACGAGCATGCTGGTCAGCAGCACGTTCCAGGTGAAGATCGGCATCCGGAACATGGTCATGCCGGGGGCGCGCATGCCGATGATCGTGGTGACGAAGTTGACCGCGCCCAGGATCGTGCCGAGGCCGCTCAGCGTCAGGCCCATGACCCACAAGTCGCCGCCGACACCTGGGGAGCTGATCGCGTCGGACAGGGGTGTGTAGGCGAACCAGCCGAAGGCAGCTGCGCCGCCAGGGGTGACGAACCCGCTCAGCGCGATCAGCCCGCCGAACAGGAACAGCCAGTAGCTGACCGCGTTCAGTCGGGGGAAGGCCACGTCGGGTGCGCCGATCTGCAGCGGCATGATGACGTTGGTGAAGCCGGCGAACAGCGGAGTGGCGAACAGCAGCAGCATGATGGTGCCGTGCATGGTGAAAAGCTGGTTGTACTGCCCGGCGCCGACGAACTGCAGCTCCGGCTGGGTCAGCTCGGCCCGGATCACCATGGCCATGACCCCACCGATCAGGAAGAATCCGAACGAGGTGATCAGGTACAGGTAGCCGATGACCTTGTGGTCCGTCGACGAGAGCCACGACACCAGCAGCCGCCCTTTGGCGGTGGCGGGCAGGGCAATGACGTGCTCGGTGACGGACATGCGGTCACCTTTCGAGCCGGCGGGTGACGCGGACCTGCCACTGGTCCGGCCCGCAGGCCAGGTAGGCGAAGCCGTAGTCGTCTTCGCCAGCCGCCAGGGCGTGGCAGAGTTTGTCCGGGTCGGTGTGGGAACACAGGTCGAGGTGTTCGCCGCGGGGCAGCCTGTGCAGCCGTTCGCTGACGGCCTCCAGCAGCCGGTCTGCGGGGAGCACGTCCAGGTCGATGGTGGGGCCTTCGGTGAGCGGATACCAGCGGTGCGGGAAGGCGCCGAGGGCAGCGGTGGAGATCGTCGGCCTGCCAGAACCTGTCAGGGTCGCTTGCTCGGTGGCGAGGTGGTTGTGGAGCAGGGTGAGCAGGTCGCGGACGGTGGTGGCGATCTGGGCGGGCGAGCGGGTGCCGCGTCCGCGGGCGGCGGTGGCGATGGTGTCCACGCAGGCGCGCAGCCGTGCGTGGTCGCGGGCCAGCCGTGACAGTTCGGGGGTGGCTTCGTGGGCGGGGAAGAGCAGCCGTTCTTCGTCAGTGAGCTGCCGGATGAGTTCCGCGCGCAGATAGCGGGCCAGCGTCGTCAGTTCCCGCCTGGGCCATCGGTCGTGCGAGGCGATCTGCAGGACGCGGCGGGCTCGGTCGGTGATCTGGGTCAGGAGGTGAGCGTGTTCCGCGGTCAATGTGGTCTGAGTATCCATGATCCCTTCCTTTGACCGGATCTGGCGGGGCCGGGTCCGTTACTTGCTGGACCGGTTCGCCTGCGCCCGCCGTAGATGCGTTGGTCTGGATGAATGATCTGCTCCTTGCGGCCCCGGTGCAGCCAGTCCACCGGGTCCTTCCCCACGCGTGCCTGGTCCACCACTCCTGGCGTGGCGATCACGACCCTTACCGCTCGTCCTACCTGAGACCTGGTTCGTCCTCCCCGTCCATGCCGTTCCTTTCCGTACCGCCAACAGGCGTGGAGCGTGCCCGCGCCGATGCGTGGGCGCGCTAGATCAGCTCTCCGCCAAGATCACCGCGATGGTGTGGTGGAACGGACCCGTTCCGGGCGGCCTCATGCGCCGACGGCGTGTCCGGCTGCGGGGCGCTGTCCCATACCGGGGGAAGGATCGCGGTGTCCATACGCCGCAGTTCGTCGCGGTGTAGCGCGCCCAGGCGCGCCAGGACGCGCTCGCCTTCGGCGGCAAGCATTACCCGCACTGCCCGGCCGTCGCTGGGATGCGCGCCCCGGTGCACGAGGCCCTGTTTCTGCGCTCGGCTGATGAGTTCGACCACGCTGTGGTGGCGCAACAGCAGCTGGTCGGCGAGTTCCCGTACGCTCGCCCAGTCGCGACCGGGGAACCCTTTAAGGGCCAGCAGTAGCTGGTATTGCTGCGGGGTGAGGCCGGCGGCGCGCACCGCCTCCTCACTGAAGCGCAGATAGCTGCGGATCCCGAAACGGAACCGGGCCAGCGCCTCGAAGTCCTGCTTGGTCAGGGGCTCGGGTTGTACTGCTTCGCCCTCCATGACCGTGCCGCCCCTCTCTCGAATCCCGCACAATCATATCGCAATGCGATATAAGCGCATCGTGCCACACGTGCGGCCGCCCGTGATGGCGGGTCCATGGACTCCATTTTATATCGTGCTACGATATAAGTGTCCAGGTGGATGGATGATGAGATCGCACCTGGCGACAGCGCCCTGGAGGTGTTTCGTGCTCGACGACTACGAACGTGAAGCACTGCGGGAGATCCAGCGCCAGTTGCTGGTCGAGGATCCGGATTTCGCCAAATCGTTCAGCACCGATGCGCAACGCCTGCACCGAGCGGCAACACCGGACCTGTCCAGGCAGGCCTACACGGTCATGCGCGTCTTCAGCTCGGCGTTCGTGGTGATCCTGCTGCTGGCCGGATCGCCGTTCCTCGCCCTGCTGTTCGCCGCGTTGACCATGTGGATCTGGTACGCACGCTCGCATCGAGGAGCGGCCGTGACGTCGACGGCGTCCCGGCAAGTCATGTAGCGCAGGAGATGCCAGGCGGGAGATGCCCGGCGGGAGATAGCGAGGCCTCGAGCCGCCCATAGGTCGGCTGAGGCAGAGCATCGGAGGATGCAATGATCGGAACCATCGTCAGCGCCGCGCTGATCACACTCCTTGCGCTGGGCGCGGTCGTGCTCGGCGCGAGTGTCCGGGTCGTCAAACAGTTCGAACGAGGCGTCGTCTTGCGGTTCGGGAAGGTCCGCTCCGAGATTCGCGGTCCGGGCGTGGCGCTGATCGCGCCGTTCGCCGACCGGCTGCACAAGGTCAACATGCAGATCATCACGATGCCGGTACCCGCCCAGGATGGCATCACCCGCGACAACGTGACCGTCCGGGTGGACGCCGTCGTCTACTTCCGGGTCGTCGATCCGCTGCGGGTGGTCGTCGACGTTCAGGACTACGTATCGGCCATCCAGCAGGTCGCGCTAGCCTCACTCCGTTCGATCATCGGAAAGAGCGAGCTGGACGATCTGCTGTCCAACCGGGAGCATCTCAACGAGGGTCTCGAGCTGATGATCGACAGCCCGGCCGTGGGCTGGGGCGTGCACATCGACCGGGTCGAGATCAAGGACGTGGCCCTTCCCGAGACGATGAAGCGGTCCATGTCACGACAGGCCGAAGCCGAACGGGAACGGCGCTCACGCGTCATCACCGCCGAAGGCGAACTACAAGCTTCGCAGAAGCTGGCCCAGGCCGCCGAAACGATGACCGAGCACCCGGCAGCGCTGCAACTGCGGCTGCTCCAGACCGTCGTCGAGGTCGCCGCCGAGAAGAACTCCACCCTCGTCCTGCCCTTCCCGGTGGAGTTGCTCCGCTTCCTGGAACGTGCGACACCGGCCGATGCCGACCCTGCGGGAGTCGCCCACAGCGCGTCCACCCCGCCGTCCGTCGCCGCGCGGCCGCAGGAGCCATCGGTACCGGCCGACCGAACCCTGCAGGACGCCCAGCGCCTCGACCAGGCCGCCCCCAGCGACGTGCTGGCCGGCCGGTAGCCCTCGCCGGCCCCGGCGGCAAGGGCCGGCCGGTACGCGTGACATATGCGATGAAAAATCCCGTCAAGGGCCACGGAGCTGGACGAAGGCGCCACCGTCCTGGAAATCTCCTGAACTCGCTTTGACGTCCACCGGCGTAGCGTCGGTGTCATGAGCGAGATGACGGCCCTGGTGGAGCTCTGAACGAGGCTGGATGTACGTCAGCGGATGTACATCACCGCACCACAGGAAGGCGAGTCATGCCATGGCCGATCCACTTGTCGAACTCAGTACCCGCGGGGTGTCGATCTGGCTGGACGACCTAAGCCGGGAACGGCTGGTCTCGGGCAGCCTGGCCGCCCTGGTCGCGCGGGACCACGTGATGGGAGTCACCACCAATCCCGCCATCTTCGCCAAGGCCATAACCGGCGGCGACGCCTACCACGCGCAGATGAGCGCTTTGGCGGCGCGTGGCGTCGAGGCCGCGGAGGCGCTGCGGGCGCTGACCACCTTCGACGTCCGCGCGGCCTGCGACGTTCTGCGGTGGGTCTACGACGCCACCGACGGGGTGGACGGCCGGGTGTCGATCGAGGTGGACCCGCGGCTGGCCCACGACACCGGCGCGACGATCGCCGAGGCGCAGGCGTTGTGGTGGCTGGTGGACCGGCCCAACCTGTTTATCAAGATCCCGGCCGCGTGTCAGGGATTGCCGGCGATCGCCGCGTGCCTGGCCGACGGGATCAGCGTCAACGTCACCCTGATCTTCTCGCTGTCCCGCTACGACGCGGTGATGAAGGCCTTCCTCGACGGGATGGAAGCCGCCCGGCTGAGCGGCCGGGATCTGTCCGCTCTCGCCTCGGTGGCCTCGTTCTTCGTCTCCCGGCTTGACACCGAGATCGACGATCGATTGGACAAGATCGGAACCGCTGAGGCGGCCGAACTACGCGGCCAGGCCGCCCTGGCCAACGCCCGGCTGGCCTATCAACGCTACGAGCAGATGCTCGCCTCGCCGCGATGGAGGGCGCTGGAGGCGGCGGGCGCGCGTCCGCAGCGACCCCTGTGGGCCTCGACCTCGACCAAGGACCCGGCCTACCCCGACACGCGCTACGTGGTCGATCTGGTCGCGCCCGGTGTGGTCAACACGATGCCCGAGGCCACCTTGCGCGCGGTGGCCGACCACGGCCAGGTGCCGCCCGAGTCGATACCCGACCACTACCAGCAGGCCCAGCAGGTGTTCGACCGGCTGCGACGGCTGGGCATCGACTACGACGACGTCGTGCAAAGGCTCGAGAACGACGGCGTGGCCGTCTTTGAGGCGAGCTGGGACCGGCTGCGCGAGCAACTGGCGACCACCCTACGAGCAACCGGCAGAGGTGCTGGACATGGCCGGTGACCCGACGTATCTGATCGCCGGAGCGAGCCTGGCGGGGGCCAAGACCGCGCAGACCCTGCGCGAAGAGGACTTCCAGGGCCGGATCGTGCTGATCGGCCAGGAGAGCGAACCCCCCTACGAGCGGCCGCCGCTGTCGAAGGGCTACCTGCTGGGCACCACCAGTAGAGGTGAGATCTACGTCCACCCGCAACCGTGGTACGGCGAGCACCAGATCGACCTGCGCCTCGGCACCGCGGTCACCGGCATCGACCCCGCCCGGCACGAGGTGAGCCTGTCCGACGGCAGCCGCATCGGCTATGCCAAGCTGCTGCTGGCCACCGGCTCCTCTCCGCGGCGGCTGCAGTTGCCGGGCGCCGACCTGGACGGTGTGCTCTACTTGCGCCGGGTCGACGACAGCGACCGGCTCAAGGCAGCCCTGCAGAGCGCGTCCCGGGTGGCGATCATCGGGGCCGGCTGGATCGGGCTGGAGACCGCGGCCGCCGCCCGCGCCGCCGGAGCCGAGGTGACCGTTCTGGAGCGCGCGCCGTTGCCGCTGCTGCGGGTGCTCGGCCGCGAGGCCGCCGAGGTCTTCGCCGACCTGCACCGCGAACACGGGGTCGACCTGGCCTGCGGTGTGCAGGTCGCCGAGATCCTCGGCCGGGGCGGCCAGGCTGTCGGCGTACGGCTGGCCGACGGCAGCCGGATCGATGCCGACGCGGTCATCGCTGGGATCGGTATCACGCCCAACGTCGAGCTCGCGCTGGCAGCGGGGCTGGAGGTGGACAACGGCGTCCGGGTCGATGAGCACCTGCGCACCTCCGATGCGGACATCTACGCCGCCGGCGATGTGGCCAACGCCTTCCATCCCCTGCTGGGCCGGCACATCCGCGTCGAGCATTGGGCCAACGCGCTTTACCAGCCGCAGGTCGCGGCCAGGGCGATGCTCGGCCAGGATGTGGCCTACGACCGGCTGCCATACTTCTTCACCGACCAGTACGACCTGGGAATGGAGTACTCCGGCTACGTCGAGCCCGGCGGCTATGACGAAGTGATCTTCCGCGGTGACGTGGAGGCGCGTCAGTTCATCACGTTCTGGTTGCGCGGCGGGCGGGTGCTGGCCGGCATGAACGTCAACATCTGGGACGTCAATGACGCCATCCAGAATCTCGTGCGCGCGGGCGGACGGGTGGACGCCGGCGCGCTGGGAGATGTCAAGACACCGCTGGGCTCGCTGGCAGGCGCTGCGCCCTGAACAGGCGCTGATGAAGGCGCCCCCGCCCTACGAACTCGCTCGACCGTGAGGAGGCAACCATGGCAGGCAAGAGCAAGGGCAAGGTTCAGGTGCGCCGGGTCTATGAGGAACCGGCGGGAGACGACGGCACCAGGGTGCTGGTGGACCGGATCTGGCCGCGAGGGCTGACCAAAGCCAAGGCCAGCCTCGACGAATGGTGTAAACAGGTCGCCCCCTCGACAGAGCTGCGTACCTGGTATCACCACGACCCCGAACTCTTCGTGGAGTTCGGCCGCCGCTACCGCAGCGAACTGGCAGACCCCGAACGGGCAGCCGCGGTCACGCACCTGCGCGATCTCGCCCGAGGCGGCGTGCTGACCCTGCTCACCGCGACCAGACAGCCGGAGATCAGCGAGGCGGCCGTGCTCGCTGAACTGCTCCAGCAGTGACTACGGCCGCCTGCGGGATGGCCGCCGGCAGGGCGGCCGTGCTGGAGGGCCGATCTGCGCAGGCGTCCGTCGCCGTCCCTCATCAGGACCCCTGTCCTGCCCCCTGGGCCAGGAGCGGAAGCGCCCGGAATCGGTGGCGTGATGACCGGCTTCCTGAGACGGCGATTGCCGCCGGCAGGCCGGAACATCATCGCGGCGTGCCTAGCGCGCGGTGGCGGCAGCACACTCTTCGATGCAGGCCAGGAGGGTCAGCATGGGACACAACGTCACACAGAAACTGATCGCCACACACCTCGTCTCCGGCGACATGACCACCGGGGAAGAGATCGCCCTGCGGATCGACCAGACCCTCACCCAGGACGCGACCGGCACCTTGGTGATGCTCGAACTGGAAGCGCTCGACCTGGACCGGGCACGCACCGAGGTGTCGGTGCAGTACGTCGACCACAACCTGTTGCAGACCGACAGCAAGAACGCCGAGGACCACACCTTCCTGCGCTCGGCCTGCCATCGATTCGGACTGTGGTACTCCAAGCCGGGCAACGGCGTCTCCCACCCGACCCACATGCAGCGCTTCGGCATCCCCGGCCAGACGCTGGTCGGCTCCGACAGCCACACTCCGGCGGCGGGATCGCTGGGAATGCTGGCGATCGGCCTGGGCGGCATCGAGGTGGCCATGGCGATCGCCGGCGAACCGGTGTACCTGCGCATGCCCGACATCTGGGGAGTACGGCTGACTGGCGAACTCCCGACCTGGGTGAGCGCCAAGGACGTCATCCTCGAAATGCTCCGCCGGCACGGCGTCAAAGGCGGCGTGAACCGGATCATCGAATATCACGGTCCCGGGCTGGCGCAGCTGACCGCCATGGATCGGCATGTGATCGCGAACATGGGGGCCGAACTCGGCGCGACCACCACGGTGTTCCCGGCCGACGATCAGGTCCGGGACTTCCTGCGGGCAGAGCGGCGCGAGCACGACTTCGCCGAACTGGTCGCCGACGCCGACGCCACCTACGACGTGACCGACGAGATCGACCTGTCGAGTCTGGAGCCGCTGATCGCGCTGCCCAGCTCACCGGGGAACGTGGTCACGGTGCGCGAGGTAGCCGGTCGGCAGGTGGACCAGGTGGTGGTCGGCTCCTCGGCCAACCCCGGGCTGCGCGATTTCGCCGTCGTCGCCGCCATCGTTTCTGGGCGGCAGGCGCATCCGAGGGTGTCGCTGGACATCAACCCGAGCTCGCGGCAGATTCTGCAGGACCTCACGAAGATGGGCGCCACGTTCGCGCTGATCTCGGCCGGTGCACGGCTGCACCAGTCCGGCTGCATGGGCTGCATCGGCATGGGCCAGGCGCCAGCCAACGGGCGCAACAGCCTGCGCACCGTCCCGCGCAACTTTCCCGGCCGGTCCGGCACCCGTGAGGACTCGGTCTTCCTGTGCTCCCCCGAGACCGCCGCCGCGGCCGCTCTCACCGGCCAGATCACCGACCCTCGCGACTTGCCGCGCCTGCTCGGCATCGACTATCCGCACCTGAAGCTGCCAGCCGAGTCCAGCGTGAACACCGCCATGCTCGAACCGCCGCCGTCGGCGCATGCCGATCAGGCCGAACTGGTCAAGGGAGCGAACATCTCCTCGCTGCCCGACTCCCCGCTGCTGCCCGACCGCATCCAGGCACCGGTCGCGCTCAAGGTCGGCGATGATGTGTCCACCGATGAGATCCTGCCCGCCGGCGCCCGGGTGTTGCCCTACCGCAGCAACATCCCCAAGCTGGCCGAGTTCACCTTCGCACAGATCGATGAGTCCTACGTCAGCCGGGCACACGCCTGCCGCGGCAGCGGGCACATCGTGGTCGGCGGCGTCAACTACGGACAGGGCTCCTCGCGCGAACACGCCGTCATCGCCCCCCGCTATCTCGGCCTGCGCGTGGTGCTGGCGGTGTCCTTCGCCCGTATCCACTGGCAGAACCTGGCCAACTTCGGCGTGCTCGCGCTGGAATTCGCCGACCCTGAGGACTACCACCGCGTCGAGCAGGGCGACGTGCTCGTGCTGGACGGCCTACGGCACGCGATCGGCTCCGGCGGCACCGAGATCACGGTGCGCAACACCACCCGAGACCAGCTGTACTCCACGCGGCACCGACTGTCCGACCGGCAGATCGCGATGCTGCTGGCCGGTGGGCTGATTCCCTGGCTACGCCAGCGAAAGGCAAGCCAACGGCCGGAGCCGTCTTCTTCGCGCGAGGCCAGGTGAGCGATGCTGCAGCTCACTCACCGCTGTCACATCCGCCCCGGTGGTGAAGGTCAGCGCGGCTCGCCGGAATGTTCGCGTTGGCCGGGGCCTTGGCTCATCCGACGATGATCAGCGAGGTGAGCAGATAGACGGCGATGGACACCAGGTCCTGCACGACCGTGGCCAGCGGTCCCGAGCCGAACGCCGGATCTTGGCCGAGCCGGTTGAGCAGCCAGGGCAGAGCCATGGCGAGCACTGATGCCACCGAGCAGGCGCCGAACAGAGAGACGGAGGCGGTGAGGGCCACGTGGGCGTCGCCGTACAAGAGGGCGAAGGGAAGAAACGTAGCGGCCATAGCGGCGCCAATGATGAGGCCGGTGATGGCCTCGCCGCGAACAAGGCGGCGGATGGAGACTCCGACGGAAAGGCCCCGCACGACGACCGCTTCAGTTTGCGTGCCCACCGCGTCGGCCATGTAGACGACGCCGGGCAGGAAGAAGGCAAGGGTGACGTTGGCGGCCAACTGTTCCTCGAACGAGCCGACGATGCCGGCTGACAGCATGACGCCGAGAAGTCCGAGCAGCAGCCAGGGCATCCGGTGGGCGAATCGCCGCCGTACCGGCTCTTCCGCGGCGGTGCGGGCGGTGGCGGAGCCCTTGAGATAGCCGCCGAGCCTGGCCATGTCCTCATCGTGTTCCTCGAGCAGGACGCGGAGTAGCCGCTGCGGGGGGATCAGCCCGTGGAAGCGCCCGTCGGGGTCGACCATCGCGAGGCTGCTTTCTGCGTGCTGTACGGCCCGCCAGGCGGCGATCTCCTGATCCACGCCCGGGGTCACGGTGGGCGGGTCATGATCGGCGAGCTCGCCTACGGTGACGGCGTCGTCGGCGGCGAGCAGCTGCTCGATGCTGACCAGGCCGTGAAGCCTGCCGCGCTCGTCGACCACCACGATGTCGCAGGCGCAGTCGAAGCGGCGACCCAGCATCCGCGTGCGGGCGTCGCCCGCACGCACCTCGGGCCCGAAGGTCGGCACCTCGGTCACGACGTGCTCAGCGGCCGTGCCCGTGAAGTCCGCACCGCCGGTGGGAGTGCCGACCGTCACGGTGCGCGGCCCGGAGCTCTAGGCGGCCGTACGGCGCTCGTCGTGATGTCGTCTCCTGCAGCAGGCCCAGCCTGGCGGGTGACCTGATGCCTTCGCGCCGTGCTCGGTCGCCGGGTCCAGGAAGCGACCGCGATGACCCGCTCGCCGGTGACCAGCGCGCCGCCCTCGTTCAGCAGGCTCTCCAGCAGCACCCCCAGACTGTACGGGAGCCGAGCCGGAGCGTCGATCGGCGCGCTTTCGATGATGTGGCTGCTGTCATCGTCAAGAGCGCGGCGGCTGCGCGCGGCGATGCTGTCCGCCGTCACGGTCTGCTCTCCAGATGGTCGCTGTGGTGAAGCCGGTAGCGCAGGAACAGGTACGACGCGCCCCGGCGGACGCTGACCTGTTCGGCACTCTCCCGTCTGCTGGGGAGCAGCTCCAACCCGGTGACCAGGCCGGGGCGCGAGGTGTCCGCGCGGCCGGCGATCACTGGGGAGAGGGTGAGGAAGAGTTCGTCCACCAGGCGGTCGCGGACCAGGTGCCCGAAAAGGCGCGGGCCGCCCTCAGACAGCACCATGGTGTGCCCGCGATCACGGATGGCCCGCAGCACATCCGCCATGCGCAGGACCGATCCTTCGCCCAGGGTGACGACGGTGCAGGTTGCCGGGAGACGCTCTTCAAGCAGGCGGGCCCCGGCCTTCGTGGTGAGGACGAGCGCACCGGCTTCGAGCCCGGGATGGCCGGTCGGCACGTTTCCGGTGGCGGTGACCACGGCCAGCTCAGGACCGGCGGCACGGCCTCGGCGGCGTCGCAGCGCTGCGAAGTCAGCGGCGGCCGCGGGGTAGATGTGCTCTGGCGTCCACCGATGGCCGGGGCTGGCTCGCAGGGTGCCGGCGCCGATGAGCACAACGTCGGCGAAGGCGCGCAGCAACCCCATGACGAACCGGTCCGCCGGTTCGCCGCCGCTGATCGCCGAACCGGAGGAAGGGTACTGTGGGCCGAGAGCGACTACTCCGTCAAGTGAGGCAACGAAGTTGGCGTACACGCACGGCTCGGTGAATCCCAGATTGCCGCCGTAGGCCGTAGCGAGGGCCGAGGGTAGGCGCCCACGCGGCAGCCCGACCTCCTCCTCAGGCAGCAGGTTCAGCAACTCCACCGGTGCCTGAGCGGCGGGGTGTCCGGCGTTGTGCTGTTCCATGCCCGGTCAACCTCGGTGGCCGCACAGCCCGATGAACTCGGCCCGCAGCTGCGCATCGGCGTCGTAGTTGCCACGCCAGTAGGTGGTGCGGGTGCTGGAGTCGAGTTCCCGCACGCCGCGCATCTGCGTGCACAGGTGCACCGCCTCCAGATGTACCGCCACACCGTGCGGGGCCAAGATGCGATCCAGCGCGTCCGCGAGTTGCTGGCCGATCCGTTCCTGCACGGAGAACCGGCGGGCGAACAATCGCACCAACCTGGTCAGCTTGGAAAGCCCCAGGATGTGCTCATGCGCGATGTAGCCGATGTAGGCCCTGCCGAAGAACGGCAGGCTGTGGTGCTCACACAGGGAGAAGAACGGGATCGGCCCTTCCACCACCTGACTGATACGGCAGTCCGGGCCGCCGCGGCACTCGGTCGCAAACGCGGTGACCAGCTTCTCATCGCCCTCGAACCCGCTGGTCGCATCGAAGATCGCGCGCAGGAAACGGCGCGGCGTGTCCATCGTGGACGACGACCCGGCGGGCAGGCCCATCGCGGTGAAGATCTCCCTCATGTACGCTTCGAAGCGCTGCCATTGCTCCGGATCGATCTGCCGAGGGGCGACGGCCTCCCACTCCTCGGCAAACGCCCCAGAGACCGTCACCGCCGGCCCGGTGGCATCCGAGGCCACCCCCACGCGGTCGGTATGGTCGCTCACTGCGCCAACTCCTCACAACAACGTCGATCCGCGTGGGTCGCGCCTGCGCTGGACTCGCCGCTCATCACTTCTCACCTGAGGCTGACCTCGCCCATCGCGTGCAGGGCGAGGGTGGAATGCGCGTAGGCGCCGCCGGCGCGCATTTCGGCGGCCACCCATATCGCCTCCATGATCTCCTCGGGGCTTGCACCCTTACGGCGGGCTAGACGGGTGTGCCCGTCGATGCAGTAGGGGCACTGGGTGACGTGAGCCACCGCCACCGCGATCAGCTGCTTGGTCTTTTCCGGCAGCGCTCCGTCAGTGAACACGGCACGGCTGAAGTTCTCGAACGCCTCATGAATGCCCGGCGCGAGTTGCTCGCGCCGGGCCGCGATCTCAGGTGTGGCCGGTTGGTAGAGGGCCTCGGTCACGAGAGCACCATCCTTTCCCTAGGCATCGACATTGCCGACATCCGGCGACGGCCGAGACGACGGCACGCGGCGCTAACCCGGAAGCGGCCACGATGACACCCGAGACGATGCAGGCGAGCAGGACCGCGATCGGCTGCGCCTTGTCGACCATGAGATCCATTGTTCGTTCAAGGTCGTGCTACCGTCCGCAGACGTCCCTGGTGGTCTGGCGAACGACGAAGTCTTCGAGGTCAACAGCCATATCTACGACATGTCCCAGCTCCGCGGCCATACGACCCTGTCTGGTTAATGATTCGTCCAGCAATTCACCTCACGGCCGCACGCACCGGATCCTGTGTCTTGGACTGCCGATCGGCTCGGCGCTCGACGAACATGCCGATGATCACGCCGGCCAGGGCGGCCAGTAGTTGGGACGCTGGCCCATCCATGTCAGGGATCGAGCCCACTCCGGTGACCCGCCCCGCCCACATAGTGGATTTGCCGTCTCACTCTTAGTGAGTCGGCTTGCGTGGCGGAGTTCCGGTTCAGCGGCCGCTGGGTAATCTCATGGCGCCGCAGTTCCGGCGCCCCCGCCGGGCGGGACAGGACAGGTGGCGACGAGACGACTTGAGGTTTTCCAAGTACCTGATGGAGGCGGACATCACGGATGCCGAGATCGCCGTCAAACGGGCTGGGACGCATCGGCCGGACCGTTCTGACGATCTTACGCGACGTCGAGGAGGTCGAGGGTGATCATGGACGGGGCCATCCCTATCAGGCTGCTGGCGGATGTCACGAAAGCGATCACGGCGGGAAGCGGATGGGAAGGGAGTCTGCGTCGGCTGGCGGAACTGCTTGTCGAGGAACTCGCGGACTGGTGCGTGGTCGATCTGCTGGACGAGAGTGGTCAGGCAAGGCGGGTTGTGGTGGTGGGGCATGCCTCAGGCTCGGACAGCCCTCATCCAGGAGAACCCTCGAACCTGCTCCCGGCGTGGCCGGAGGTCTCCACAGCACCGCTGGCCCAGGCTCTGCGCCGGCGCGCTGCGGTGCTGATCTCCGATGTGCCGCCCCCGGAGAAGGCAGCCGATCCTTTGGAACTCGCCCAATTGGAGTTGTTGGCCCGGCTCGGCGCGCGCACTGCGATCGCAGCTCCCCTGGACGTCGGCGGTCGCCCCTTCGGCGTGATCATCGTGACCCGTACCGCTGCGGATCGGCCCTTCACCCAGGCGCAGGTTCCCTTGATTGAAAGCATCGCTCGTCAGGGCGCGCTCGTCGTGGACCATGCGCGTCTCTACGGCCAGCAACGCGAAATCGCCACCTACCTACAGCGTTCGTTGCTGCCTGAGTCCTTGCCTGCGCTCGCGCCACTTCACCTCATCGCCCGGTACACGCCGGCTCGCACGCACGCGGAGGTGGGTGGTGACTGGTACGACGCCCTCCTGCTACCGGACGGCACGCTGGCGTTCACCATTGGTGATGTGATCGGCCATGACCTTCGCGCCACCGCCCGGATGAGCCAACTGCGGCACATGCTCAGGGCCCTCGCCTTGGACCGTCCCGGCCCGCCTGACGACGTGGTGTGCCGCTTGGATCAGGCGCTGGAGAACCTTCACGAGCCCGATGTGATGGCCACGCTCATCTTCGGTGTGGCGCGAACGCTGGATGCCGGCTCCTTTGTCCTGGCATGGAGCAACGCCGGGCATCCGCCCCCCTTGCTGGTGCCCGCCGATGGCCAGGCCCGGTTTGTCACCGGCGGCCATGGCTTGCCGATAGGCGTGGACGCCAGCGTGCCGCGAGAAGCGGCGGCCTCGATTGCGATCGCCGCGGGCGGCCTGTTCCTGCTGTACACCGACGGTCTCATCGAGCGACCCGGAGAAGATCTGTCCCTTGGTCTGGAGCGGCTTGGCCGTGCGGCGATGGATCTCCACGGTCTGCCGCCAGATCGTTTCCTGGATGAACTGACGGAGCGGCTCGCCCCTACGCGGGGCGACGATGTCGCCTTGCTGGCCCTATACAACTAGCCTACGTCGCCGCCGCATCGCTAACCGGATCCCACAGCGCCCAGGGCCGCCTGCGGCCGGATCATGCTGTCGTGCAACCCAGAGAGACCCCGGGAGAGAGCCGGTCGGCGAGGACTGCGGCCTGGCCATGTTCGACATCGAGGATTTCAGTGAGCAAGTGGCACCTATCCGTGACGGGGCCGAGCTCGTCCAGTTCACGCAGAGCTCCTGGTAGGTCCGCGCCGTTCAGCAAGGGGGCGACGGCGAAACTCCGCAGAGTAGTCGGGGTTGTGTCCGTTTCAGCACCGCAGTTCGGCGGATGGGGCGACCTCGCGCAATCGTGCGTTGGGGTGGGTGTTCTCCTTGCCCGTCCCGCGCGGCCGCCGGTGCAGCCAGACGCCTGTTGGAGGCTCGCTTGTCATGTGTTGATGTCCTGGCGAGGCCGCGCGCCTGCCCGGCGGCGGGCTCGCAGCACGATCTTCACGAGTTCACCGGTCCACAGGATGGCCGAGCCGACCGCGGCGCAGGCCAGCCATTGGCCTGCGGTGAGGTCGGTGGTGGTGAAGAAGCCGTGCAGGATGTCCATCTCCACGACAAGTGCCAGGAGCACCAGGACGACGGCGGTGGCGATGAAGGCCGAACGATTGTGCAGGGTTTCGCGGCTGAAGATGCTGCGGATGTCGTGTCGCACGTTGAGCAGGTTGAAGACCTGGAAGAACACGAACGTGACGAAGGCCATCGTCGCGGCGACCGTGGGCTGTCCCAGCTCCGGCTGGGGCCCGGGGGCCCAGGCGAGGATCGCGAGCGTGCCGGCCGCCATCACCGCGCCGGCCAGCACGATCCGGGTGAGCCGCTGCCGGGTCAGGATGCGTTCACCGGCGGGACGGGGTGGTCGGCTCATGGCGTCCGGGCTGACCGGGTCGATGCCGAGGGACATGGCGGGTGGGCCGTCCATGATCAGGTTGACGAAGAGGATCTGCAGCGCGGTGAACGGTGCGCCGCCGGCGAGGCCGGTGACCGATGCGGTGAGGAAGGTGAGCACGAACCCGAAGGCGGTGGACACCTGGAACCGGGTGAACTTGACGATGTTGTCGTAGATGCCGCGGCCTTCGCGGACGGTGCCGACGATGGTGGCGAAGTTGTCGTCGGTGAGGATCATCGTCGCCGCTTCTTTGGTCACCTCCGTTCCGGTCAGGCCCATCGCGATGCCGATGTCGGCCTTGCGCAGGGCGGGGGCGTCGTTGACTCCGTCGCCGGTCATCGCGACGACGTCGCCGCGGGCCTGCAGCGCTTTGACGATCCGTATCTTGTGTGCGGGGGACACTCGGGCGATGACGCCGATGTCGTCGAGGCGTCGGGCGAGGTCGGCGTCGGGGGTGCGGTCGAGTTCGGTGCCGCTGATGGCGGTGCCGGGGATGCCGAGTTCGGCGGCGATGGCCATGGCGGTGACGGCGTGGTCGCCGGTGATCATTCGGACGCGGATGCCGGCGTCGCGGCATTGCGCGATCGCCTGTCGTGCCTCGGGGCGGGGCGGGTCCAGGATGCCGATCAAGGCGACGAGGACGACCCGGTCGAGGAGGTCTTTCGGGTCGCCGGTGGCATCGAAGCCGTCGGCGGGGAAATCCTCGACGCCGACGGCGAGCACCCGCATGCCCTGCTCGGCCAGCGTGGTGTTGGCCCGGTCGTAGCGCTGGCGGGCGGCGTCGTCGAACGGCGCGATCGCCTCGCCGCCGAGGTAGCGGTCGGCCCGCGCCGACAGCACGTCGGGGGCGCCTTTGATGAAGCATCGGACCACGTCGCGGCCACGGTTGTCGCTCCAGCGGTGGAAGGTGGCCATGAACTTGTGGTCGGAGTCGAACGGGATCTCCATGATGCGGGGGCGTTCCTGGCGCAGGGCCCGGACGTCGATGCCGCCCTTTTCGGCGAGGGCCACCAGAGCGCCCTCGGTGGGGTCGCCGACCACTTGCCCGTCGCGCAGTACCGCGTCGCTGCACAGGGCAACGGCGATCAGCGGGTCGTCGAGCGTCGCGGGCAGTGGTGAGCCGTCCGTGGTGCGGATCCGCCCGTCGGGCGTGTAGCCCTCGCCGGAGACGGTGAACCGCCGGCCGGCCAGCAACATCTCCCGTACGGTCATCTGGTTGAGCGTCAGCGTGCCGGTCTTGTCGGTGCAGATCTGCGAGGTGCTCCCCAGAGTTTCGACCGAGGCGAGCCGTTTGACGATCGCGCCCCGGCGGGCCAGCCGACCGGCTCCCATCGCCAGAGTGAACGCGACGACCGCCGGTAGCCCTTCCGGGATGGCCGCCACAGCCAGGGAGACCGCGCTGACGAACAGCGTGCCGAAGTCCTGCCCCCGTACCAGCCCCAGCACGAAGACGGCGACGATGACGAAGCCGGCGATGACCGCCAGCGTCCGGCCAAGGCCGTCGATCTGGCGTTGCAGCGGCGTCGGCCCGGGCCGGGCTGCGTGCAGCAGGTCGGCGATCCGGCCGATTTCGGTGTCCATGCCAGTGGCCGTGACCACCGCCTCGCCGCGGCCGCGGGTGACCATCGTGTTCATGAACACGACGCTCGCCCGGTCACCCAGCGGTGCCGCCTCGTCGACGTCGGCGGCAGCGGATTTGCCGACCGGGTGCGCCTCGCCGGTCAGCGAGGACTCCTGCACCTCCAGCGAGGCCGAGGACAGCAGCCGGCCGTCGGCGGGTATCCGATCCCCGGCCTCCATCACGATGATGTCGCCGGTCACCAACTCGGCGGCGTCCAGCTGTACGACGCGGCTGCCGCGACGGACCGTCGCGGTGGTGAGGAGCATACGCCGCAGCGCCTCCAGCGAGGCCTCCGCCCGGGACTCCTGCACGAACCCGATGGTGGCATTGAGGAAGACCACCAAGACGATCACCGCCGGGGTTTCCCAGTCTCGGGTCACCACCATGCTCACCACCGCGGCGACCAGCAGGATCAGGATCAACAGGTCCTGAAACTGCCGCAGGAACACCCGCCACCGCGGTTCGCGCGGCGTCTCATCAAGCCGGTTGGCGCCGTGGCGCTGCAGCCGCCGGGCCGCCTCCGCCGACGACAGCCCATGCTGCGGGTCCACCTCGAATGCGTGAGCGGCGGCTTCGGCCGCACGCGCGTGCCACGGTTGCGGCGTCGTTTCGGTGGGCCCGGCCATGCGGTGATCCTCTCCGGCCAGTGCTGCCAGGAAACTGCGCTGACGCCTGCGCGGCCATCGCCCGGCGCCGGCGTTTGCCGGGTGGGGCGCCAACCGGCGGAGTGTGGGGCCATCTCTATGCGGCTAAGACTCGCTCGTCAAAATGCGCACGACATCGACACACCGGGCCCGCCGTACTCGGGCGCCACATACAGGCCGAGCAGGCCGCGTTCGCCGAGGCCGAGCACGACGTCGTCGCCCACCCACTGTTCCTGCTCGACCTTGACCGGGTCGTAGCACGCGTCCAGGAACTCGTGGGCGTCGGCGATCAGGGCGTCGACGCGGCGCTGCTCGTCACGGGCCAGCCGCGGATACGGCATCACCATCGCCGCCGGCAGCCGGTCGGTGAACAGCGCCTTGGCGAATGACGACACCGGCGGCGCACCCGCACCCGCGGCATCGGCGCCGGTCCGCTCTCCTGCCGGTTGCGCGGCGAGGGTCGGCTGGGCGGCTGCCGGTGCGGTGGGCCTGGTGGCTGCTTGCGCAGGTTCCGGTACGTCCGACACGCCCTGCCGAACGCGGATCGTGCCGCCGCCATGGGTTGCTTGGGCACGGACGATGGCCACTGTGCCGCTCGCGTGGTGCAGCACGCGCTGGCTGGTGGAGCCGAGCAGCAGGCCGGTGAAGCCGCCGCGGCCGCGGGACCCCACGACGGTCAGGGCGGCGCCAGCGGATTCGGCGATCAGGACATCGGCGGACTCGCCCTGGACGACCTTCTGCTGGAGCGGAACATCAGGGTAGTGCTCGCAGTAGTCGGCAACGGCTTCGGCGAGCAGCCGGGCAGGCCATGGAGACAGGTGATCCGCGTAGTAGCTGCCGATCCGCCACTGGTAGGAGTGCACGGCGACGACGCCCAGGCCGTGCCGCTCCGCGTGCGCGAAGGCGAAGTCGACGGCGAGGTCCGACAGGTCCGAGCCGTCCACGCCGACCACCACCTGACCGGTGGCCGGGCCGGCCTGCGCGGCGTCGCCGGATGGGCTGTCGCGCACGACGACGACGGGGCAGGCGGCGTGCGCGGCGGCCTGGACGCCGACGGACCCGACGAGCAGTCCGGTGAACCCACCCAGGCCGCGGTGACCGACCACTACCAGGGCGGCATCGCGGGAGGCGTCGATCAACGCCGCGGCGGGGGCGCACACCGGAAGATCGGTGCTGACGTCCAAGGAAGGGGCGACCTGACGGGCCCGTTCGACGGCAATGGACAGAAGCTTCTCGGCGGCCCGCTGGAGCCCGGCGTCGGGCGGCCCCATCGGTGGCGGTTCCAGCGATACGCCCATCAGCGGCCACAGGAACGCGTGCACGATCCGCAGCCGGCATTGTCGGACGGCCGCTTCTCGGGCGGCCCATTCCACCGCGGACAGGCTCTGGTCGGAGCCATCGACTCCTACGACGATCACAGCGGCCGGGTTGGCGGTCATGCTCTCAGTCCCCTTCCGGGTGTGAGCTCCCGCAGGACACCGGCAAGGTCCAGGAGCCGGCGCACCTGCCGCTGCGCGTTGACCACCGTGTAGCCGCGTCCACCCGGATGGCGATGTCGCGGCCGGCCACCAGCGCGCCGATTCCCGTACCGTCGAGGAACGTCACCCCGGCCAGATCCACGACAACGTCGACCGGGCGTGGCGCACGCAGTGTGTCCGCGATGGCGGCTCGCAGCGCACCGGCGGTGCGCAGGCCGATCTCGCCGACAGGGGTCAGCGTGACGACCCGGTCGCCGGCCGAGCGTCGGGGCGATGACCAACCCATCGGTGGCCTCCGTTCGGTGCGGTTGTCGCCGCGATCTGGTGCGGGGGCACGCCGGTGCATTCCGGTCAGGTGCCGGCCGGTCAGCCGGTCCGCTTGCGCTGGCACGGCACGCAGAACCGGGCGTGCGGCAGGATTTCCAGCCGTTGCAGCGGGATGTCGGTGGCGCAGCGTTCGCAGGCCCCGTAGCTGCCCTCGGCCATGCGCCGCAACGCCCGCGCGGTGTCGGCCACCACCTGGCGGGAGGAGCCGATCAGTGCTTGGAGAATGTCGTCGTCGAAGCCGCCGCGGTCGGGCTGCCGGCTGCACACGGTAAGGTGAGCGAGCTGGTCGCTGTGTCGCTGGAACTGCTCCTCCAGCGTGGTGCGCAGTTCCTCGATCGGATCGCGCACAGGCGGATCGTGCACAGTGCTGGTCACGTAACCAGCCCCTTTCTCAGATTTCGGGTGTCAGACCGGATGACCGCGCCGCGAGCCGCCACCGATGAGTGTGTTGGCGCGAGGTCCGAACCGATGGGATGGAGCGGGATGCCGACAGGCCGCCATGGCCTGCCTCCTCGCTCGATCCGGCATCACCCTTCACCTGCCAACCTACGCGATCGTGATGCGGAAGGCAGGGGCTGCCACCGGCCAACATGCCGGAGGCATGGTTGCCGACCGTCGGCAATCACAGCGTCGCCGCGCCTAGCGGGCGCACGAGGACCGCTCACCGTCCCCGGATACCGGCGATCAGCGGTCGTACCAGCGGGGCGGCCCGGCGGCCCCAGAGACGGGCCGGGGCGGATTTCGCGGATGCGGCCTTCCTGGTGATCGCGTTCCACAGTGCCGGACAGATGTCAGGCGCACGGGCCCGGCCGGTCTAAACTGCCGAGGTCCGGCAAAGGACAGGCCGGCGAAGCGGGCGCCCCGTCACCGCCACCGAGACCCGTCGAACACCGGGTCCGTGGTTCAGGAGGCCAGGCGGGTACGGAGATGGGCATGGCTGACAGCAGCCGGCGGCGCAGCGAGCGCTCACCGTCGCAATCGGACGTGGATGACGCGTGGCTCATCGGCGTTGCCGAGGGGGCCGGCCGGGACGCCGGAGGTGTGCCGGTGGAGCTGCTCGGCGAGTACCTGCCGCTGCTGGCCGACGCCGCCGTCCACGGACGCCGGCCCAAGCACGGCGAGCTGGAGGCGGTGGGGCTGCTCGGCCGGCGGGCCGCGGAACAGGGCATCTCCGCCGGGCGGGTGGTTCAGCTGTACCTGTCGGCGGCGCGGCGGCTGTGGCAGGACCTGCCGATGGCGGTGCGCTCCCGCGACCGCGAGGCGGTGCGCGCCGCCACCACCGCGGTGCTGCACGTGGTCGACGTCGCGGTCGCGACTCTCGCCGAAGGCTACGCGGACGCGCGCCGCGACCTGGTCCGCCGGGAAGAGACGCTGCGCCGCGAACTGATCGACGACCTCCTGCGCGGCGACTCCGACCTCGGCGCCCTGGTTGAACGCGCCGAGCCGTTCGGGCTCGACCTCGCCCGCGTCCACCAGGTCGCCCTCGCCTCGCCGAGCCGGCGGCTGCCCGACGCCGACGCGGCGATCAGCGCCCTGGAGGCGGTCATGTTCGACCGGCTCGGCGACCGCGACGTGCTCGTCGCGACCAAGGACGGCCTCCTCGTCGTGCTGGCACCCGCCGACCCCGCCCTGGCCGACCGGGTAGCGCCCACCGCCGATCCCGGCAACGACCTCGGACGGCTCATGCACCGCGAACTCAGCCGCCTACCCCGCGGGCGCCCATGGCGGGTCGCGGTCGGCCGTGCCCACCCGGGCCTGTACGGCATCGCCCGCTCCTACGAAGAAGCCCGCGAGGCGCTCACCATGGCTGGCCGGCTGCACGTCGACACCCCGGTCGTCAACGCCCACGACCTGCTCATCTACCGGGTCCTGCTCCGCGACCAACCCGCCATCGTCGACCTGGTGAACGCCGTGCTCAGCCCCCTGTTGCAGGCCCGTGGCGGCGCCCAGCCGCTGCTGGCCACCCTGGAGGCCTACTTCGACACCGGCGCGGTGGCCACCGAATCGGCCAAGCGACTGCACGTGTCGGTGCGCACCGTCACCTACCGGCTGAACCGGGTCAAGACGCTGACCGGCTACAACCCGGCCGATCCTGCCCACCGCTTCACGTTGCAGGCGGCGGTGCTCGGCGCCAAAGTCCTCAACTGGCCGCAACAGCCCTTGCCCACCCCGCCCTAGCCTGCCCGTTGGGCACCCAGGCGGCTGGAGTCAGACAGCTGAACGTGACCTGCACTGCTCAACGAGACGACCAGGGTGCGCGCCGGTAGGTTCCTTGGCCACCAGATGGCAACCGATCATCGGCGAGACTGGCCATCCCCGCCCCGACGGTGACGATCATGCAGGCGCGGACACATCGCCCGTTGACCAGGACATGACCTGGTCGTGGCGGCCACGGTTGAGCCCGGCCGACCTCAGCCCGCACGGACGCCCCGGCACCGGCGCGAGGGCGTTTCGCCGGCCTGCCGGGTGGCCGCGGCACCATCGGATCAGGGCAGCTTGGCGACGGTCAGCAGGATCGCGGAGTCCTCCAGCGCTTCGAGGCTGTGGCGGGCATCGGGCACGATGAGCAGGTCTCCGGTGCGTGCCTCCCACGACTGCGCGCCGGCGATCATGCGGACACGGCCGTGCAGCACCTGCACCGTGGCCTCGCCGGGGTTCTCGTGCTCGGACAGGCGCGCGCCTTGACTCATGGCGATGACCGTCTGACGGAGCACCTTCTCGTGGCCGCCGTAGACGGTGCCGGCGGCATGACCGCCACCGGCTACGGCTGCCCGGTCGGCTTGTTGGCGGGCCAGAGCTGTGAGCGAGACTTTCTGCATGTCGTCATTGCCTCCAGGTTCGACTGTCGCCACAGGCATGGGACAGCCTCTGGCGTTTCTCGGGAGTCGCCGCACTGCAGTGTGAATCGTCTCCCAACCGTCCTTGAAGCGAGGCGTCAGGTTGCGGTCACGCCGAGCGTGGCGCGAGCCTCGCGGATCATCTGGTGGGTGAATCCCCATTCGTTGTCGTACCAGGCCATCACCTTGACCAGGGTGGCGTCCACGACTCGGGTCAGGTCGAGGTCGATGACGGCCGCACGGGGGTCGCCGATGATGTCGGCGGAGACCAGCGGATCCTCCGAGACGCCGAGAATGTCCTGGTAGCGGCTGGAGGTGGCCTCCTGCCGGTAGGCGTCGTTGACCTCCTCGACGGTGGTCGGCCGGTTGGCGACGAACACGATGTCGGCGATCGACCCCACCGGGATGGGGGCGCGCACCGCGATCCCGTCGAACCTGCCGGCCAGTTCGGGGACGGCGCGGGTGGTGGCTCGTGCCGCTCCGGTCGAGGTGGGGACCAGGTTGGCCGCTGCGGCCCGACCGCGCCGAAACCTCTTACTCGGGCCGTCGACGAGCTTCTGGCCGGCGGTGTAGGCGTGGATGGTCGTCATCACCGCCCGTTGGACCCCGATGTGCCGGTGGGCGACCTCGATGACCGGCGTGATGCAGTTGGTGGTGCAGCTGGCGCAGGAAATGATCTGCGGTTCACCGTCGGGGCGGTTCACGCCGTGCACCACCGTGGGCACGCCGTCGGCGATTGCCGGCGCGGACAGGATCACGTACGAGGCGCCGGCCTGGAGGTGCTTCTTCAGGTCGTCCTCGGTTTTGTAGACACCGGTGCATTCCAGCACCAGGTCGACGCCGAAGTCGGCCCACGGCAGGTGGGCCGGGTGATGTTCGGCGAACGCCGGGATCCGCCGGTCGTCGATGAGCAGCGCTCCGTCCACGGCGTCGACCCTGCGGTGGTAGCGCCCGTAGACGGTGTCGTATCTGAGCAAGTAGGCCAGGTTGTCGACGTCGGCGATGTCGTTGACCACGACAAGGTCGAGCCCGTCGGCATCCAGCAGGATTTTCAACGCTGCCCGGCCGATGCGGCCCAGTCCGTTGATGGCCACGCGTGGCATCTCATCCCACCTTCATCGTGAAGTCTCGTCAGCATGCGGGAGCTGCGGCGAACCGGCGGCACCCGCAGCCGGTGCCCGGCCCGGTGCGCGCAGTGAAGCCGCCTTTAGCTGGGGCTCGGATGCCCGGTGACCAGCGGGGTGTCCACCCCTGCTCGGCCGAGCTTGGCCGCCCCGCCCGGGGAGCCCAGCGCCGCGACCGCTCCAGGCAGCGGCTCGGTGAAGAATCTGGCGTTGTCGGCGGTGAACTCCGACCACGCGGCCGGCACGTCGTCCTCGTAGAAGATCGCCTCCACCGGGCAGACCGGCTCGCACGCGCCGCAGTCCACGCACTCGTCGGGATGGATGTACAGCGCCCGGGCCCCCTCGTAGATGCAGTCGACCGGGCACTCCTCGACGCAGGCCCGGTCGAGGACATCGATGCACGGCTCCGCGATCACATAGGTCATATCGGTCTCCTCCTCGCCGGGCGTCGTACCAGCGAACCGTTTTTAGACTATCAGCATCATTTTTAATAGAGTGGTGGGGTGGACAACGACCGAGCGGGCGAGCGAACCCACACGCACGGAGCACTCGCCGTCGCCAGCCGGCTACGGCTGCTGGATGCGTTGCGGGCCAGCGACGGCCCGTTGGACGTGCGTGAGCTGGCCGCGGCGTGCGACCTGCACGTCACCACCGTCCGCTTCCACCTCGACGTCCTCACCGACGCGGGCCTGGTGCGAAGCCAGAGCGGCCAGTCCGGGACGCGAGGACGACCGCGCCGGCTCTACAGCCCGGCCAGCCACGCCGTCGCACCCGGCGGGCCTACCGGTTACGAGCTGTTGTCCGCGCTTCTGGCCGCGCACTGGGCCGGGAACCGCGCCGAACGCGCGCAGCGGGCCGAACAAGCCGGCTGGGCCTGGAGCGGGCAACGCGAACCCGCACCCGCGCCGCCGGCTCCTACGACGACGCTGGATGAGGCGGCGCTGCACGTGACCGCCGTGTTCGCCGAGCTCGGCTTCGACCCCGAACTGGCCCACGACGGAGACAGCAGGCAGATTCGCCTGCATGCCTGCCCGTTTCGCGCCATCGCCACGACGCACCCGGAGGTGGTCTGCTCGATCCATCTGGGCATGCTGCGGCGAGCCCTGGCCGACATCGACGCCCCAGCCACGACGGTCAGCCTGCAGCCCTTCGTTCAGCCTCACCTGTGCCTGGCGCAGATCGCCCCTGCGGCCGGGCCTGTCCACGACCAGCAGGCCGCATCGCCGCCCGACGTCGGTGATCAGCCGTGAACATCCACCTCGCCGCCGTGGCGCGGATCGCCATCTGGACGCTGCTGGTCATCCAGGTGGCGTTGCTGCGGCCCCGTCTGGACCGCCCTGCCCGGCAACTCATCCAGGGGCAGAACCCACCGCGATCGCACCACCACCTGGCCTACATCGCCGCCGAATGCGCCAAGATCGTGCTCCTGCCCACCCTCGGCATCCTGCTCACCCGTGGACTCCTGCCATGATCGCCCGCCAGGCGGCGCCAGCAGGTCGCCGACCGGACCGGTCCTCCTCCTCGCAGCCGGGCGACTGGCGAGCAACGCACCGTTCCGCTCTTTCGACCGCGCCCCGCACCATCGGTCAGTTCGGACGGCCCGGCCGCATCATGCCGGCGTTCAGGGCCGGAGGACGACGCAAGGTCAACGCTTGTTAGAGAAAGGCCGACGTCATGACCTCAGGAACGCAGCGCCAGCCGCTGATCAGCGACGGGCTGGCCAGCCAGCTTCTCGACCTGGACCCCGCCGAGACGCGGGAATGGCTGGAGTCCTTCGACGCGGTGGTGGATCACGCCGGATCGAATCGGGCCAGATACCTGATGCTCAGCGTGCTGCAGCGCGCCCGGGAACGGCAGATCGGCGTGCCGAGCCCGCACAGCAGCGACTACATCAACACCATCCCGCCGCGACTGGAGCCGCCGTTCCCCGGTGATGAGCAGATCGAACGACGCATCCGCGCCTACATCCGGTGGAACGCCGCGATCATGGTGCACCGGGCGCAGCGGCCCGGCGTCGGGGTGGGCGGGCACATCTCCACCTACGCCTCGGCAGCGTCACTGTACGAGGTCGGGTTCAACCACTTCTTCCGCGGCCACGGCGCCGAGGGCGGCGGCGACCAAATCTACTTCCAGGGCCACGCCTCACCGGGCATGTACGCGCGCGCCTTCCTGGAGGGCCGGCTGTCGGCCGGCCAACTCGACGGATTCCGTCAGGAACTGTCCCACCCAGGTGGCCTGCCGTCCTACCCCCACCCACGGCTCATGCCGGACTTCTGGGAGTTCCCCACCGTCTCGATGGGCCTGGGCGCCATCAACGCGATCTACCAAGCCCGGTTCAACCGCTACCTGCACCACCGCGGGATCAAGGACACCAGCCGGCAGCGGGTGTGGGCCTTCCTCGGCGACGGCGAGATGGACGAGGTCGAAGCGCTCGGCGCGATCGGCGTGGCCGCCCGCGAGGGACTCGACAACCTCACCTTCGTCCTCAACTGCAACCTGCAGCGCCTGGACGGCCCGGTCCGTGGCAACGGAAAGATCATCCAGGAGCTGGAGGCGTTCTTCCGCGGCGCCGGCTGGAACGTCATCAAGGTGATCTGGGGCCGCGAATGGGACCCCCTGCTGGCCGCCGACACCGACGGCGCGCTGGTCAACCTGATGAACGCCACACCGGACGGGGACTACCAGACCTACAAGGCCGAGTCGGGGGCGTTTGTCCGCGAGCACTTCTTCGGCCGCGACCCGCGCACGGCCGCCATGGTCGCGCACCTGTCGGATGAGGAGATCTGGGGACTCAAACGTGGCGGCCACGATTACCGCAAGCTGTACGCGGCCTACCAGGCGGCCGTGGAGCACACCGGCCGGCCGACCGTGATCCTGGCCAAGACCATCAAGGGCTGGACCCTCGGCTCGCACTTCGAGGGCCGCAACGCCACTCACCAGATGAAGAAACTCACCCTGGATGACCTCAGGTCCTTCCGCGACCGGCTCTACCTCGACATTCCCGACTCCGACCTGGACGAGGAGCTGCCGCCCTATCACCGGCCGAGTGAGAACTCGCCGGAGCTGGAGTATCTGCGAGAGCGGCGCAGTGCGCTCGACGGCCCTCTGCCCGCCCGCAGTGTGCCCCGCCCACCTCTGCTGACCCTGCCGGACGCCGGAGCGTACGCGGTCGCCGGCCGCGGCTCGGGCCGGCAGCAGGTCGCCACCACGATGGCGTTCGTCCGGCTGCTCAAGGACCTGATGAAGGACCCCGGCATCGGCCACCGGTTCGTGCCGATCATCCCGGACGAGGCCCGCACCTTCGGCATGGACGCGCTCTTCCCGACCGCGAAGATCTACTCCCCGCACGGGCACACCTACCTCGCCGTGGACCGGGAACTGATGCTCAGCTACCAGGAGGACACCAAGGGCGTCCTGCTGCACGAGGGCATCACCGAAGCCGGCTCGACGGCGTCGTGGACCGCGGCCGGCACCTCCTACGCCACCCACGGCGAAGCGATGATCCCGGTCTACATCTTCTACTCCATGTTCGGCTTCCAGCGCACCGGCGACGGCCTGTGGGCGGCCGCCGACCAGATGACTCGCGGCTTCCTTCTCGGCGCCACCGCCGGCCGGACCACCCTCAACGGCGAGGGCCTGCAACATCAGGACGGCCACTCGCTGCTGCTGGCCTCCACCAACCCCGCATGCGTCGCCTACGACGCCGCCTTCGCCTTCGAACTAGGCCACATCGTCTGCGACGGCCTGCGCCGGATGTACGGTGAGCCTCGCGAGGGTGAGGACCAGAACGTCTTCTACTACCTCACCCTCTACAACGAACCCATCGCCCAGCCGGCGCAGCCGGCCGACGTCGACATCGACGGCATCCTCGCCGGAATGCACCGCTACGCCCCAGCCGAGCAGACAGGCGGGCCGCGAGCTCAGATCCTGGCCTCCGGCATCGCCGTTCAATGGGCGTTGCAGGCCCAACGCCTGCTGCGCGACGACTGGGGCGTCGCAGCCGACGTCTGGTCGGTGACCTCGTGGACCGAACTGCGCCGTGAAGCCCTCGCCGCCGACGCGTGGAACCTCGCCCACCCCGGCCGGCCACGCAAAGTTCCGTACGTCACCCGCCGCCTGGCCACCGAGCCGGGCCCGGTCACGGCCGTGTCCGACTGGATGCGGACGGTGCCCGACCAGATCGCACCGTTCGTCCCCGCCCCCTGGTCCTCCCTGGGCACCGACGGCTTCGGACATTCCGACACCCGCGGGGCGCTGCGCCGTCACTTCCACGTCGACGCACCCTCCATCGTGCTGCGGGTGCTCACCCAACTGGCCGATCGGGGAGAGCTTGACGCCTCCGCGCCCGGCAAAGCCGTCGAGCTGTACCGGCTGAATGAGGTCACCGCCGCCGCGCCCGGCAACACCGAAGGCTCCGCCGAGTAGGCCGCCCGCGGCGAAAGGGCAGCCTGCCACAGCCAGTGAAGCTGTCAGGCGAACGTGAGGTGCCGCCGATCTCGACGGCCGCTGACCGGCCCTGCCCCGGCTTGACGAAGCGTGATACGGGAAGGGTTTTCCGAGATGACAGCTGTGCCTCCCGGATCGGGCCATGGCACGCCACCGGCGCAGGAGGGGCGGCGCGCCGAACGGTCGAGGCCGGATGATTGCGCTGCCGGGCAGCCGGCACGGGTGGACGGGTATGCGCAGCTGCGGGACTACGCCGTGATCGGGGACGGCAGGTGCGTCGCGCTCATCGCCCGGGACGGCTCGGTGGACTGGCTGGCTTAGCCGGACCTGGACTCGCCGACCGTGTTCGCCGCGTTGCTCGACCGCACGTTCGGCGGCAGGTTCCTGCTGCAGCCTTACGTGCCCTACACCGCAGAGCGCCGCTACCTGGGGTGCCGGTAAGAAGCTTGTCGTGAGCCCCAAACGGCGTTGATCTTGTTGTGACGTGCCTGGTCAATGCTGGGCCGTCATGGAACACCCCCCGATGCGCATCGACGAGTTGGTCGAGCACGGGACGATCCTGGACGAAGAGCGCGGCCTGATCGCCGGAAAGCGCGATGCCACGCGGCTCGGCTTCGCGATCTTGCTGAAGTTCTATACGCAGCACGGCCGGTTCCCGCGTGGTCGCTCGGAGCTGCCGGACGACGTGGTCGAGCACGTGGCCAAGCAGGTCCAGGTGCCTGCGTCAGAGTTCGGCTTCTATGAGTGGTCCGGCTCCACGATTGAGTACCACCGCAGCCAGATCCGTACGCATCTGGGCTTTCGTACCTGCACGACGGCGGATGCGACCAAGCTGGCGGTGTGGCTGGCCGAGGAGGTCGCGCACGCCGAGCGGCGGCCTGAACGGGTCCGGGAGGAGCTGCTCAAGCATCTGCGCGAGGAGCGGATCGAACCGCCGGCGCCTGGGCGGATCTCCCGGATCGTGGCCTCGGCCCTGCACAACGCCGAAGTGACCTGGTCGATGCGGATCACCTCCCGGCTGAGTCCCGAGAGCACGCAGCGCATCTGCGCGCTGGTCGGCCTCGACGATGTCAGCCGCGCGGCGGCCGGCGCCGGCCAGGAGCTCACCGGCGAGACGTCCGAGGACGACGACATCGACTCCGACCTTCTGGCGTTGATCAGGTCCGCGCCGGACAACGTGAGCCTGGAGTCGATGATGACCGAGATCCGCAAGCTGGCGGCGGCGCGTCCGATCGTGCTGCCGCCCGGGTTGTTCGCTGATGTGGCGCCCAAGGTGCTGGCCGCCTGGCGGGCCCGGGCGGCGGTGGAAGCGCCCTCTCACATGCGCACGCACCGGCGCGAGCTGACCGTCTTGCTGCTGGCGGCGCTGATCCACGAGCGGGAGCGGGAGATCACCGACACGCTGGTGGAGTTACTGATCGCCACCGTGCATCGGATCAAGGCGCGGGCCGACAGCAAGGTGACCAAGGAGCTGATCAACGTGTTCAAGCGGGTGACCGGGAAGGAGAACATCCTGTTCAAGGTCGCCGACGCCGCGCTCGGCCAGCCTGACGATCCGGTCCGCCAGGTCATCTTCCCGGCCGTCAGTGGTGGCGAGGAGACGCTCAAGGACCTGGTGCACGAGTTCAAGACCAAGGGGCCGGCCTACCGCACCACGGTGCAGACCACGCTGCGTGCGTCCTACACCAACCAATACCGGCGCGGCCTGATCGCGCTGCTGGACACCTTGGAGTTCAAGAGCAACAACACCGCCTACCAGCCGGTGATCGAGGCGCTGGCGTTGATCCGCCGCTACGCCAAGGCGGGCAACACCACCTACTACCCGCGCGGCGAGGTGGTGCCCGAACACCGCGGCACCGCCGGCGACTGGGAGAACCTGGTGTTCAAGAACGACAAGCGCAGGCGCTGGCGGGTGGGGCGGATGGTGTACGAGATCGTCACCTTCCAGGCGCTGCGCGAAGCCCTGCGCTGCAAGGAGATCTGGGTGGTCGGCGCCCACTCCTTCTGCGACCCAGAGGAGGACCTGCCCAAGGATTTCGCCGCCCGCCGCGTGGAGAACTACGCCCAGCTGCGCAAGCCGCTGGACCCCCAAGGGCTTCATCGCCGAGTTGAAGGCCGAGATGCGCGCCGAGCTGGAGGCGCTCGACACCGTGCTGCCGAAGCTGGACTGGTTGGCCATCTCCGAGCGTAAGTCAGGCGCGATCAAGCTGACGAAGCTCGGCCCGGCGGATGAGCCGCGGAACCTGCGCCGGATCAAGAACGAGGCGAGCCGGCGCTGGGGCTCGGTCCCGCTGATCGACATGCTCAAAGAGGCGGTGCTGCGTACCGGCTGCCTGAAGGCGGTCACCTCGGTGGTGGGCGGCTCCAGCCTCAAGCCCGACGTCCTGGCCGAGCGGCTGATGCTCGCGATCTTCGGGTACGGCACCAACACCGGGATCCGGGCCGTGGCTTCCGGTGGCCATGCCCACAGCGAAGACGACATCCGCTACGTCAGGCGCCGCTATCTGACCCCGCAGGTCGCCACCGACATCGCGATCGCCATCGCGAACGCCACCTTCACCGCCCGGGACGTGGAGTTGTGGGGCAAGGGGACGACCACCGTCGCCTCCGACTCCACGCACGTGCGCGCCTACGATCAGAATATTTTCACCGAATGGCATTCGCGGTACGGCGGCCGCGGCATCCTCATCTACTGGCACAGCGAGCGCGGGTCCATGGTGGTGCACTCCCAGACCCTGCGCGCCTCGGCCTCGGAGGTGCACGCGATGATCGAGGGCGCGGTCCGGCACGGCACCACGATGAAGATCGAGGGCAACTATGTGGACTCCCACGGCCAGACCGAAATCGGGTTCGGCGTGTCCAGGTTCTTGGGCTTTGACCTGCTGCCGCGCATCAAGCAGATCAACAAGGTCAAGCTGTACCGGGTCGAGAGCGGCGAAAGCGACCTGTACCCGCGCCTGACGCCGGCGATGACCCGGCCGATCCGCTGGGAACTGATCGAGCAGAACTACGACCAGATGATCAAATACGCCACCGCGATCAAGCAGGGCACCGCCTCCACCGAGGCCATTCTGCGCCGCTTCACCGAGTCTGCCTCCCACCCGACCTACCAGGCCATGCTGGAGGTCGGCCGCGCGCAGAAGACCATCTTCGTCGCCCGCTACCTGCGCCTGCGCGCGCTCCAGCGGGAGATCCAGAAAGGGCTCAACGTGGTGGAGTCCTTCAACGGCGCGAACTCGGTCATCTTCTACGGCAAGGGCGGGCGACATCTCCACCAACCGGCGCGAGGAGTTGGAGATGAGCGTGTTGTGTCTGCGCATCCTGCAGGCCGCGCTCGTGTACATCAACACCCTGATGCTGCAGGACGTCCTGGCCGATCCCGAATGGGCCACCCTGCTCAAGCCCGCCGACCAGCGCGGCCTGACCCCGCTGTTCTGGCAGCACGTCCAGCCCTACGGCGAGGTACGGCTGGATGTGGCCAAGCGCCTTTCGCTCGGCGGCGCTGCGCAGGCACCGGAGGTGGGCAACCCGGACTAGCTTCATGATCGTGGTAGGGGCTGGTGCGCGCCTTCCTGGCAGGACGACGCGCACCGGGCCCCGGCGCCAAGGCCCGTCGTAAGTGCTTGGTTGCGAATGGTGATCATGGGTGGTTGAGGGGAGCTCGTCGGTCTCGCAGAAGGCGTTTTGCGTACCCGAACAGCTGTTGGCGTTGCCCTGTCAACTGGATTGTGCGCAGAGCAGGCTCTCGGCCTTCCCCGCACCCGCTTGGCCGGGTCTGGCCATTGAGGATGGATGGGCGTGCCGGCGGGCGGATACTGAGCGGGTGGAGGGCCGCAGGGACCTCGGGCAGAGCGCCGCCGAACAGTTTCGGCGAAGTGCCCGCCTGGCCGCCGAACGCGCCGAGGCCGCCAGGGCCCGGGCGGAGCGGGCCGGGCAGCGCGCGGCGGCCGCTCGTGCGCGCGCGGAGCGGTGCCGCCGGGACGGCTTGCCCGGCGC
This sequence comes from Nonomuraea sp. NPDC048892, assembly GCF_040649735.1. NCBI lineage: Bacteria > Bacillati > Actinomycetota > Actinomycetes > Streptosporangiales > Streptosporangiaceae > Nonomuraea > Nonomuraea sp. NPDC048892. Next base: position 96,421 of record NZ_JBEZFZ010000007.1, read on the forward strand.
TGCCCCGGCTCAGAACTTCCCGAAGACCGGCGCCCCGGACGGGCAGGATGATCGCCGTCCTGACATCTGATCCCGACATGCGGGCTCCTGACGCGTCTTGCCTTGACCGGGCAAGGTCAAAAGCTTGGGCGCGCGGGCGCTGACTCGCCGCCGGACGGCTTGCCTGGTTGCTCTTCCTGCGTGTCGGCTCCGCGCGGCGGGCCGAGGCGTTGCGGGGGCCTAGGGTGCTTATGGCGGGTCGATGAAGGGTGAGGGCCGCGCGGGGGGCTGGCCGGTGAAGGATTCGATGATGTCGGTGGCGATGTCACGCAGGCGGCGGTTGCGGCTCTGCGACGCCTGGCGCATGATCGCGAACGCGTCGGGGGCGGTGCAGCGGCGCTGGCCCATCAGGATGCCGACGGCTTGCTCGATGATGGCGCGCTGGGTGAGCGCCTGACGGAACTGGTTGGTGACCTGGGTGTGGCGGGCGGCTTGCAGCACGGCGTGCAGCAGCAGGCCGGTGTGGGTGGCGACGCGGGCGATGGCGTGGCGGGCGGGGGGAGTGAAGGCGGTCTCGGCGGGGGTGGTGGCGTACATGTTCAGCGCGCCGATCACCTTTTCGCCGGTGTTCAGAGGGTGGGAGAAGACGCTGCGCAGGCCGTGGGCGAGCAGGTGGGCGGGGTAGGCGCCCCAGCGGGGTTCGGTGGCCAGGTCGCCGGCGATCACGATCTGGCCGGTGTCGATGGCCTGCAGGCAGGGGCCGCCGTCGGGGCCGTTGTCGTATTGGATCTCATCGACCCTCAGCGCGTGGGCCTCGGAGGAGGCCACCGTGCTCACCCGGCCTTCCAGGCGCAGGGTGACGCCGGCCATTGGCGCGCCGGGAGTGATCCGGGAGGCGGCGACGGCCAGTTCGTTCAGGGCGGCGTCGATGGGGCTGGTGGCCAGCAGCACGCCGGCCAGCTCGTGCAGGTAGCCCTCCGGCAGGCCGTCCGGGTCGGGCGTGGCTTGGTTTGCGGCGTCTGGGTCTGCGGGGTCATTGTTGAAAGGTTCGCCTGTCGGGCCCATGCGGGCTCCTCCGTGGACGAGGGGAAGACCTCGCCAGATAGCAGGGGTTCTGGCGCCGCCGCGCGGCGCCCGGTCGCATCTGGGCCGCCTGTGAGAAGCGTTCTCTATGCGGCCCGGCGACACGTCCCCTTTCCTGGCGCATCACCCGAGGGACACCGAAGGTCTGATTTCCTGCCGGGTCCCGTCCAAATGGTCTTACCGCCAGTTGGCAACTGGCCTATACCCGGAACTCTACGCGCCGGCGCCGGGCAGGCTGCGGGTCATGGGCGGCTGAGCGCGAGTATGTGGGCTCAGGTGCCCGTCCCGGGCCGTGTGTCCAGAGCCGAGTGCACCTGGGGTCAGGTGAGGAGTGGTGGGCGGGTGGTCAGGAGCCGTCGGGGGCCGGATCGGTCGGTAACGCGCATCCGCCTGGTGCTTTGCTGGTGAGGGCGTGGTCGGCCTCGGTGCAGAGCAGCCTCGCGGCGGCGACTACCTCAACGAGCTGATCCGGGGTCATCGCCTCCAGATAGGCGGCGAGCCGCTGCCGGTCACCGTGGCAGGTCGTGCTTATCGCGTTGTGAAGGGCGAGGGTGCGCGCGGCTGGGCCGATCGCCTTCAACACGCTGGGCAGGGCCTGGTCCTCGCCACCATCGCAACCCGGCTGTTGCGCAGGTGGGGCGTTCACCATTGTTCACCTCGCCGTTGTTGGTTTCGCGTAAGGACGCTCAGTCAGCAATCGTCGTTTCACGACGGGACGCTGGGGCCGGGTCGGCGGCTATCGGTGCGGCGCCAGGGTGGTTGGGGTGGTGCGCAGTGTGTGCTTGCCGGCCACCATGCGTGGGTGGCCGAGGACGTCGGCGGGATGCCAGCACACGTTGGTGGCCCAGCGCAGGCGTTCGAACAGGCGGATGAGCGCGGCGGAGGGGTCGATCTGGCGGGGGCCGCGGCCGTGCCGGGCGCAGCCGGGCTGACTGTGGTGGCCGTTGTGCCAGCTTTCCCCGAAGGACAGCAGCGCCAGCGGCCACAGGTCGGTGGAGCGGTCGTGGCGGCGGGTGGTGTGCGGTCGGTCACCGATCATGTGACACAGGAAGTTGACGCTCCAGGTGACGTGCTACAGCAGGGCGATGCGGACCAGGCCGGCCCAGATGAACGCGGTCAGAGCACCGTACAGGCTGCCGCTGATCGCCCAGCCCGCGGCGAACGGCAGGATGAGGGAGGCGGCACACCAGGCGGGGAAGGCGCGGGAGATGCGGAGCATGGCCGGATCGTTGCGCAGCAGGTCGGGGGCATACCGTGCCGCCGAGGTGGGCTCGCTGGAAAACAGCCAGCCCAGGTGGGCGTGGGCCAGGCCGCGCAGTTGCCCGCCGAGATGAGTGCCGTAGCGGTAGGGGGAGTGGGGGTCGCCGGGCCGGTCGGTGAAGGCGTGGTGGCGGAGATGGACGGCCACCCAATCGATGAGGTTGCCCTGAAAGCTCATCGACCCGGCCACGGCCAGGACGACGCGCAGCCACGGGCGGGCGGTGAAGGAGCGGTGGGTCAGCAGCCGGTGGAAGCCGACCGTCACGCCAGCCCCGTCACCACATAGAAGATGGTGGCCAGCAGCAGGTCGGTGAGAGTGATCCCGCTTCCCCACGCCAGCCAGATGCCGGCGCCCAGCGCGATGAACGGCGCGATGACGATCGCGGCGGTCAGCGTCACCGCGACGATGCCGGCCCGCGCGGGCGCAGCCGGGCGGGGGAACGGCGCATTGCCGTCATAGCCCGCCTCGGCGGTGGTGCGGGTGGCGCTCGGCATGCCGGTCACGCCATGACCGGGAGGCGGTGGTCCAGGCCGGTGATGCGTAGCAGCCGGCCCATGCGCGGCGGAACGCCGGTCAGGGCCAGCGTGATGCCCCGCGCCCGGGCACGGCGTTGCACGCCGACCAGCACGCCCAGCCCTCCTGCCCCGCAGAAGGTGACCCGGGACAGATCCAGGACGAGCAGGTCGGTGCTGTGGTCGAGGGCGTTGATCAGCCGCTTGCGCAGCCGGGCTGTGGTGAAGATGTCGATTTCCCCCGACAGATGCACGAGGGTCGGCGCCGAGGCGCTGGCCCCGGCGAGCGGGGCGGTGTCGATGACGATCATGGAAGGTCTCCTCACGGGAGAAGCTGAAAGTGGGATGAAATGCCTGCCGGCCGGAGATCGGCCCGCCGCCAGTACGGGCGGTGCCAGGACCGCTCGATCCGGCCGGCAGGCGGCACCCGGGGTCACTGCAATGCTGCCGGCCGTCCCATGGATGGCCGCGCCGGCTGTCCGATGACCGGCCCGCCCTCGTCCTCCCAGCGGGCCGGGCCGTCGGCCCTGGCACGCGGAGCGGAGTCGCCCGGCAGGTGCGCGAGGGTGAGGATGGCGTCGATGCTCAAGCCGGCGATGTCCTGGGCGGTGAGCGTGAGCGTGGCCTCGGCGGCAGCGGCGGCGGTGCCCGCAGGGATGATCAGCAGGACGACCGGTTCGCCGGCGGCGAAGCTGAGCGTGATCACGCGCGGGTCGGTGTGGCGGAACCAGCCGATGCGGACCTGGCGCCCGCGTGCCGGGATGCGGCGCGGGATGTTGTGCCACGCATCGCCATGGACGCCGATGCGGAGCGTGATGCGATCCAGCAGCCGGTCGACGGCGGCGATGAGGCCGGGCAGCTCGGCGGCCGCGTCACGGGAGGAGGGCCACCAGGCCCCGTCCACCACCGCCCGCCGATTCGGCACCGGCCGGAGACTGAGGCGTAGCGCGGAATCGACCTGAGGGACTGCGGAGGAGGCGGCGCTGAGCCGCTCGGAGTGAGAGTGAAGCGTCGGCGTCATGATCTGCCTGACCTGTCCGGGCCCTGCGAAGAGGGCCGGTGGTGGTTCGCCGGGGGCGACGCAGACCTGACTGCCAACGCTCGAAAAGACCTCGGTACCTTCAGTGTACGTCATGACTTCCGGAATTGCGCGATTCCGGAAGTAGAATCCGGGAGTGACTTCCGGAAACGCACCCGTAGAGATCTGCCAGCCCTCCGGAACAGCTTCCGGAAACACCAGCCGGTCGCGAGCGGTCGCGCTGCCCGGCCCGTACGCGGCGATCCTCGACCAGTACGCCCGCCGCGCTCGAGCGCTCACCACTGGCCGACTCCAGCAAGAACAAGTACCGCTCGCGGCTGCGCGGCTACCTGGCCTGGCTCGCCGACCAGGCCGACGGCGACCCGCTCACCGACCCCATCGCGGCCACCGGCGCGGTGCGCGACTTCCGCCGCCACCTGAAGAACGGCCGGCGTGCCCCCAACACCATCGACACCTACCTGTCGGCCATCGACGACTTCTACGCCCGCCGCGGCCTCGGCAAGCCGCAGGCCCGGCGTGAACGCGAGTCCCGCCGCACCGCACCCCGCGCCCTGGACGAGCGGCGGGCCCGCCGCTACGTCCGCCACGTCCAGCTCACCGCCGCCCCACGCGACAAAGCCCTCGCCCTGCTGCCCTACTTCGCCGGCCTGCGCATCGCCGAAGTCGTCGGCCTCGACCTGGCCGACATCCGCTTGTCAGCCCGCAAGGGCGAACTGCGCATCCGCGGCAAGGGCCGCGACGGCGGCAAGATCCGCCACCTGCCCGTCCACCCCGACCTCCGCCAGGCCCTGACCGCCTGGCTCCAGGCCCGCGCCGAATGGAAAGGCGCCGACAGCACCGCGGTGTTCCTCAACCAGCGCGGCGGCCGCCTGACTGACCGCGCCGCCCGCGACATCATCACCGGCCTCGGGGAAGCCTGCGGTATCAACGATGACCCCACCGAACCCTTCGGCCCGCACGTGCTGCGCCACACCTTCGCCACCCAGCTCATCCGCGACGGCAAAGACCCCATCCTGGTCGCCGAGCTCCTCGGCCACGGCTCTCTGGACACCACCCGCCGGTACGCCTTGCCCACCGAGGCCGACAAGGCCGCCGCCCTGGACGCGCTCATCACCGATCATTAACGAAGCCGGAAGTGACCATCGAGAACAAGATCAACCCGGTTTGGGGCTCCTGACAAGGTTCTTACCGGCACCCCTACCTGCCCTGGCACCAATGTGCTGGAGACGACGTTCACCACCGCAGGCGGCACGGTCCTGCTGACCGACACGCTGAGTGTGCCCGACACCCGCTCGCTAGCGCCCGGGCGGGAACTCCTGCGGCGGATCGAGGGGTTGGCGGGCAGCGTCGCCATGCGCTGGAGCGTCCAGCCGCGTTTCGGCTACGGCACCCGCGCCTCGCGCCTTGCGCACCGCGCGGGCGTTCCGGTGGCCACCTGCGGTCCCGACGCGGTCGCGGTCTGCGCCTGGGACGCGGGACAACCGCAGTGCACAGCCGAGGCCATCACCGCCCAGTTCCGGGCCGATGTCGGCACCCGCGCCATGATCGCACTGCCGTACGCGGATCAGGAACCGCTGGTGCTTCCCGCCCGCGCGGAGTGCGAGTCCCGCCTGCAGCACACCACCGCCACCTGGCGGCAATGGACGGACAACCGCACCTACACCGGACCATGGCGCGAAGCGGTGCTGCGCAGCGCCCTGGCCCTCAAGCTCCTGGTCTTCGCTCCCTCCGGCGCGGTCGCCGCCGCCGCGACCTGCTCGCTGCCCGAACGCATCGGCGGCAACCGCAACTGGGATTACCGCTTCAGCTGGATCCGCGACTCCGCCTTCACCCTGCAGGCCTTACTGAAACTGGGCTGCGCACCGGAGGCGACCGGTTACTTTTGGTGGCTGATGCACGCCTCCCAGCTCACCCATCCCCGCCTGAACGTCCTGTACCGCCTCGACGGCGGCGCCCGCGCCCCTGAGCGGACGCTGGCCTTGTCGGGCTACCGCGGCTCGGCGCCCGTGCGCGTCGGCAACGCCGCCGCCGGCCAGTTGCAGCTCGACACCTACGGGGAACTGCTGCAGACCGCATGGCTGTACGCCGCCGGAGGCCACCGGCTCGATGCCGACATCGCCCGCAGGCTGGCCGAGACCGCCGACTTCGTCTGCACCGCCTGGCAACAGCCCGACGCGGGCATCTGGGAGGTCCGCAGCCGCCCCGAGCACTTCACCCAGTCCAAGATGATGTGCTGGATCGCCCTGGACCGCGCCCTCGACCTGGCCAAACAGCAGCTGATCCCCGACCGGCACACCGACCGTTGGCAGCGCCACCGCCACGCCATCGCCACGTTCGTCGAAACCCGCTGCTTCAGCCCGCGGCTGAACAGCTACGTGCGCTCCGCCGAAAGGACGACCTGGACGCGAGCCTCCTGCTCGGCCTGCTCCACGGCTACCGCGCGCCCGACGACTCTCGCATGCACGGCACCGTCGCCGCCATCCAGCGGACTTTGCAAGACGGCCCTTACGTCCACCGCTACCTCGGCCCCGACGGCCTGCCCGGCAGCGAGGGCGCCTTCCTGGCCTGCTCTTTCTGGCTCGCCGAGGCCCTTGCCCGATGCGGCCACCTCGACGAGGCCGCCCACCTCATGCAACAACTCGTCGCCCTGGCCAACGACGTCGGCCTCTACAGCGAGGAAATCGACCCGGCCACCGGTGCCTTCCTCGGCAACCTGCCCCAGGGCCTGTCCCACCTGGCCCTGGTCAGCGCCGCCTGCGCCATCGAGCAGGCCACCCGATGAGCATCTGGGCGGCACTGGCAGGCGGGTTCGTCGGCACCGTGGTGCTGACCACCGGCATGCGCGCAGCCAGCGCCTTCCATCTCACGCGGATCGACCTGCCGTTTCTGCTCGGCACCGCTTTCACCAGCGACCGGACGCGCGCCAAGGCCCTCGGCTACGACGCGCACTTCGTCAACGGTCAGAGAATCGCCCTGCTCTACTGCGCGATCTTCACCGCCATCGGCTACAGCAGCTGGTGGCTGGGCGCCATTTTCGGCCTTCTCCACGGCCTGTTCGCCGCCACCGCACTGGTCAGCATCCTGCTGCCTCTCGTACACCCGCGGATGGGCACTCCCCACACCAGCGCCCCCGACGTCGCACTGCTCGAACCTCCCGGCTTCCTCATGCTCAACTACGGCCCCGGCACACCCGCCGTCACCCTACTCGCGCATCTCGCCTACGGCGCCATCGTCGGTGGCTTCACCACTTGGCCCGGCTGAGAAGCAACACAACGATCACGTACAGGAGTACCCGACAGAAACACGCCCTGGCGGTCCTGCGCCGTTGGCAAGGCCACCGTGGGGCGGGGCCGAGGCTTCGGCGGCGCAGAGAAACCCCTCCGACAACTGCTGAGGATGAAGGCCATCATCCGCCCGTATGAGCACCGCTCACCACGCATAGACCCGCGGCATGATCCGCGTCCGCACTGCCACGTCGGGGCCGGGATAGGCCACCATCACCGGCGCACCACTGGGATCACTGCCCTCAACCAGAGTGAAGCCGTCACCGGTCCGCGTGTGGACATGGGCCTTCGCCTCTTTCAAGAAGCTTTCGCAGCGCCACAGATCCTCCTCGTCAGCCGCGGTCCAGATCACGTACTGAACGCCGACGTTGCCCAGCGAATGGGTGGTGTCCGCCCCCACCGCGCGAAGGTATACCTGCAGACCGTCCGCGTTGACCAGCAGAGCGGCGGTAGGACTGCGGACCGTGACCTCCATCCCCAAAAGCCTGCGGTAGAAATCCACGCTGACGTCCAAATCGCGGACGAACATCACCACCGACGCCAACTGCACGCGTGGGGCGGCCGCTACCGGATGGTTTTCCTGGGCATCTCCCGGCTGTACATGGATTCTGTCCGCATCAGAATCCCGGCGGCCAGACCCGGACGCAGAACCCGGTTCCATGCCCTGCCCCCGATCTTCCTTCGCAAGCGCGAAATGCCCGCTGTTCGGATACGGTCCCTTCTACGCTACCCCGCAGAAGTGCTCCGGCCCCGACTCGCCAGTTTTGGTACGACGGGAGCTCGATCCCCGATGGATCAAACAGGGGGTTCAATCTGCGCTCCCTGACCCACTGGGTCTTGCCACTTCAATCCGAGCCCGTTGGCTGAGACCATGTCCTACGCCAGCCCCTCCGGAGAGCCGCATTCTCACAAACGATTCATTCCCAGAGCAAGATCGAAAACGTGTGGAAGGGTTCTCGGCGGTCTTCGATTCATTCTCAAAACTCGTTCTCATGCAAATGCGGGAAACAATACTTCTGGGAAATGTTTGTGAGAGCATCAGAGGCATGCCGACCCCCACCCCGGGCCCCGCGGAGTCCTCCGCCAGCGACGCCGACGACGTTGAGCGTCACCCCTGCCCCCGCTGCGGCGTCCAGCCCGGCTCGCCCTGCCGCTCGCGGGGCGGCGCCATCGCCGGCACCTACCACACCGGCCGCTTCACGAAAGTGCCCCGCCTGGCCAAGCTGCTGCGCGTGCCCACCCCCGCCGACCGCGGACCCGGCCAGCCGTGGCGTCCCGGCATACCCGTCCCACTGGCCGTCGTCCCCGACGCGCCCTCGACCGACATCCGCATCGGCTACGCCCGCTGCTCGACCCTCACCCAGGAACTCCAATCCCAACTGGACGCCCTGGCCGCGCACGGCATCGGCCGCGACAAGATCTTCGCCGAAAAGGTCAGCAGCCGCGTCCGGGTCCGTCCCCAGTTCGAGGCCGCTCTGGAGTTGGCCCGCCAGATCAAGGCACACGCCCCGCACTGCCGCGTCATCCTGACCGTGTATGAGATGAAGCGGCTCGGCCGCGACGCCGCCGAACTCACCGCCCTGGCCGACCACCTACTCGCCCACGGCCTGGTCCTGGAAATGCTCGCCGGCCCCCTGCCCGGCATCTACGACCCCACCGGCCCCGGCCGCATCCTGTTCGCCTTCTTCGCCGCCATGGCCGAAACCGAACGCGAAAACGTCCGCGAAGCCACCCTCGAAGGCCTCGACGCCGCCGCCCGCAAGGGCAAACACGGCGGCCGCCCACCCGTCATCACCGACGACATGCTGCACACCGTGCTCCGCCGCCGCGCCGCAGGCGAATCCGTCGAAGCCATCCGCCCTGATCTGATCATCCCCACCGGCAAACGCAAAGGCCACAACCCCAGCCTGGCCAGCATCTACCGCGCCCTGGCCGAACACGACAAGGCCCAGGCCTACCCCGAAGCCATCCAGGCTGCCCACACCGACTACGTCGCCCTCCATCTGACCGATGACGTGCCTCGCCCACACAGGGCCCGTGTCCGGCAGCAAGATCAGGAACCATCACCGGCAGAGGCCGCGCTTCGCGAACGGTTGCAACGCCAAGATCGCCCCTAATCGGTCACTTGAAGTCTGCTCGCACCGCCCGAGGCAGCTACCCAACAACCAATCGCTGACCTGCGCGTTCTATCGGCGATCTAGCACTGCGGCCCGTTTCCAGTGTATTCCGGCCGCACCCCTCGTAGCGCTGCACACGCTGCGGCTACTGGTCGTCGCTGAGGCCGCTCTGCTCGTCTGCTTCCCTGCGCTTGACCTCGTCCAAGATCGGTTTCCACCGTGCGAGGTAGTCTGGGCAGACTTTCGTGTGGTGCTCGGTCACCGCCAGGCCAGGAGTGATTGTCGAGAATTTGGACATCCTGGACACTCTCCAGGATGGCTTAGCCGGAATGCGAACTCCACGATACGAAGGGAAGCGCAGGGGCGATCCCCTGGAACGGCAGGGTGTACATCCCCGGTGACTTCAGCGCCACAGACCCGCTCAACCAAGCCGTCACGGCAGCAGCGCAATGCATGTACGGCATTGCACAGACCACGGTCACCGCACTGGGCTGCGCGCCCGGGCTCGGGTTCATCCACTCCGGGCATGAGTTGGCCTTCGTGCTGGACATCGCGGACCTCTACAAGACCGAAATCGCCATCCCCATCGCCTTCGACGTGGCCGCAGAAGACCCCGAGGACGTCGGCTCTCGTACCCGCCGAGCCATTCGCGACCACGTCAACAAGATCGTCCTGCTGAAGCGATGCGTCACGGACATCAAGCACCTCCTGCTGACCGACAGCGCCACCGATGAGATAGCGGACGAGGACGTCGATCGTGTGACGTTGCAAAGCGACCATGGCATCGAACTGGAATCGGGCTGTAACTACGGCGACGACCAAGCAGACGAGGTGCCCTGGTGATGGTCACCGTGCTCACTCGCTGCCCCGCCGGCCTACGGGGCTTCCTGACGCGATGGCTGATGGAAATCTCCCCAGGCGTCTTCATCGGCGGGCCGTCGGCGCGCATCCGACAAGCCCTGTGGATGGAAGTCCAGCAGTACGCGGACACCGGACGCGCTCTGCTCGCCTACACCACCAACAACGAGCAGGGATTCGCCTTCGAAACCCACGACCACAAATGGCACCCCATCGATCACGACGGTCTCGTCTTGATACGTCGGCCCAAAGACCGGTCGGCAACCGCGGCGGCCTCTGCCCCTACCGGATGGAGCAAGGCATCTAAGCGTCGCCGTTACGGACAGCGCTGGCCCACCAACTGCTTCATGCGCCACCGTAGGCAGGCGCATGGCGATATTCTCGTCCGCGCCATTGATCGAGAGTGCCCAAATGTCCGAATTCTCGAAAGTGCTCGATCTGGGCGTCTTGGCGGGCTAACGCTGCAGGTCATCGAGAGTGCTCCCCGCGCACGCGGGGATGGTCCGTCGTACGGCTTCCCGTACGGCTTCACGGCCCCGTGCTCCCCGCGCACGCGGGGATGGTCCCAAAGACGGGCGGCTCAGCAAGCACAAGCACAAGTGCTCCCCGCGCACGCGGGGATGGTCCCTCCTGGCACTCCGAGAGTTTGAGGACCCGTTCGTGCTCCCCGCGCACGCGGGGGATGATCGAGATATGTCAAGCGAGGTCCCGCGTTGAACGATCGACTATCAGGAGTCCGCTCGACCTTGAGCCGCATGCGTGGGGGATGGTGGTGGCTCTACGCTTCCTGATGGGGTAGGACCTTGATTTTTTATCAAGGCCCTGGACATCCCTGGTCCTCGCACTCCAGGCACGGGTAGCTTTGCTTTGTAAAGGCCGCTTGGTGATCTCAGCACAGCGGCGGAAGTGACATCGAATGAGAATCAGGGGCGGCCGTTGATCACTATGCGGCTGGCGTCTGTAATTAGCGCGCTGATGATCGCCCGCCGCCGACATTTCGGAGATCGGGTACACCTGCTCGATCGAGCCGTTCCTGGCGGTGCTCACGCAGGCTGACGACACCGAGCCGGGTACGCATCTCTGCCAGCAGCGCGCGTCCCTTGATCGCGCGTTCGTAGACCGACTCGCGTTTGATGCCGAGGATTGTGGCCAGCTCGCCGAAAGAGTAGCCGCGCGGCTTCTCCTGGTTGATCGCGATGGCGGTGTTCATCGCGTCGCGCAGGTGTTGGCGCAACGGTTCGACGTGTACGAGCCCGACTGGATCATCGGCCAGTCGGCGGGCGAGCGCTTCGATCATTCGGTGCAGCATGGCGACGAAATCTTCGGTCTCCACAACGCGCTTACGGTGCTTGCCGCGAGCGGGGGTACCCATGACTACCGCCCACCCTCTGTTCTCCGTTTTGTTGTGAGGCGCTGCCTCACAGTCCGTGGTGTGAGGGGCCGCCTCACACATGATCGCCGGTCTTGGCTTGGTCGTACCGATCGGCCTGCCTTGGACGGTTGGCGGCGGAGTGTGCGGCAGGGCCGCCGCGTGGACGGGGCGCGAGGGGTCTGCGCAGGGCGCCCGGAGCTTGCGAGATGAGGTCGTTCGTACGGAGTGCCTGCGGGGTCGGGGACTGTTGACATAACTGACAGAACTCCAGTTTCGGGTGCTGACGAGTGGCGTTGGCTGATGACGGAGGGCCGGACAGAGCTGTGACGTAGCGGCGCTGGCAATGACGGAACCGCGTGTGTGCACCAGAGCGCTGCAGGGGGCAGGGAGGTTGGGGTTCTGTCATCGATCATGAGTTTCGTCATGGTTTTGTCTCTCCGTTCTGTCGGGCGTGTTGGCGCAGGTCGGAAGGGTTGTGTCGGTTCTGTCATCGCTTCTCGAAGAGGACGGGGTTGACGGAGAACCGAGGGGAGGGCGTTCTGCCGCTTCTGGAGTCGCGTTCTGGCTGGGGGAGGGGGCGGATGTAGCCGTGGGTGTCCAGGAGTGAGAGGACGGCGCTGACGGTGGCCGCGTCCTTGGCTTTCGACTGGAGCCGGCGGTGGAGGTCGCGTTGGCTGAAGGTTCTGTTCTGGGCCACCTTGTCGTTCTTGGTGATCCAGTTGAGGGCGTCGCGGGCGAGCTGGGTGTGGGGGCCTTCGACCATGACGCCGAAGCAGGCTGCCGCGTGGGCGATGTAGTAGCGGGCGATCTCGATGGCGTCGCGCATGGTGTCTTCGGTGACGGGTTTGCGGAATCCGTCGTCGGCGTGCATGGCGAGATGCAGCAGTCCGGCGATGCGGACGCAGGCGCCGACGAGCTTGCCGGCCCAGTCCCGGAGGCTGTCCAGTTCGCCGATGCCGGCGCGGAGCTTGGGCTCGATCTCGTCCTGGAAGGCAGTGACGAGCTGGTCGGCGGCAGGAGCCAGGGACAGGATCTGCGGCTGGTCCCATTCGGCGTGGCTGAGGACTATGCCCTGCAAGGTGTCGGTGTAGGTTTCGCGGACGCCGTCGGGGACGAGGTCGGGAGAGCTCTTGCGGTAGCCGACGGTGTCCGGCGGTAGGGCGTACAGGAATCGGGCCAGCAGGCCTTGGCCGCGTAGGCGGGGTTTTTCCGCGATGACGGTCAGGACGGCGGGCTGGATGCAGACCGCGATGGTCAGAGCGGGAGATTTGACGTATTCGGCGCGGCCGCGGCGGTTGACCTTGAGGACGTCGCCGGCGTGGGCTTCGAGGAACGGGGTGAGGGTGGGGACGCCGTTGCTGTAGCGGCCGCAGATGATGTCGAAGATGTCGCCCTCAGCGGACAGGATGGCCAGGCGCCCGTCCTGCTCGGACAGGATGGTCGAGCACTCCTCGGGGGTGACGTTCTTGGCGATGAGCTGGACCTCGTGCGGGACCGTGATCTCGGCCAGGGCCAGGGCGGTGGATTCGGCTTCGGCCAGGTCGCTGGCCGAGCCGCTCCTGACGGCACGGGTCCGGGCTTGTTTGTCGGCCTCTTCCAGCTGTAGACGCAGCAACTCCGCTTGCCGGGTTTTGGCCCGGCCCGCGATCACCAGAGCCTCTTCGGCCGCGTACAGCGGGGCGGTCATGGCGCGGAAGACGGCTGATTTGCGGGTGGCGGGCGGGGCGACGCAGGCGAGAAAGAGATTGAGGGGCTCGTGCCATCCACCGCGGACCCGGATGATGGCCTTGCCGCCGGCGGCGGTGGACAGGGCGCCGAGGCCGAACGCGGCGGCGATGTCGGGCGCGGTCTGGGTCTCCTCCGCGACACCGTCGATCATGTCGCGCATCCAGATCGGCAGGCATGCCACGGGGAAGGCGGGCGGGACGAGTCGTGAGCCGAGCGGGATGATCTCCTCCCACGCCTCCCCGCTGTGGGGCGCGCCGGGCTTGGGGATGTCGGGGGCCCAGTTCGGCTCCGTGGTCACCGGCGGATCTCCTCGCGTGGGAACGGCTTGGGAGCCCAGACCGGGAGGAAGTCGCCGGTAGTGCCTCCGCTGGTGAGGTGGTCGTGGGCGTCCACGCCGTGGCGGGCCTGTAGCACGTAGATGGAGCGCGCGACCGGCAGCAGGTTGGCCACGACGGCTTCGGCGTGGCGGCGGCCGGCCTGGTTGCGGTCGGCGATGATGGAGACGTCGGCACCGTGGAAGTAGCGGGCGAAGTCGGGTCGCCATTTGCCGGCGCCCATCGCGTTGCAGGTGGCGGTGATGCCGGGCCGGGCGCGCAGGGTTTCGACGTCCTTCTCTCCCTCGGGGATCATGATGACGCGCTGTTCGCGGACGGCGGTGATGACCTCGGGCAGGCGATAGGGCACGAGACGTACGGCCAGGCTGCCGTCAGGGCCGTGCAGGCTCCAGCGGCGGCCGGAACGAGTGGAGGAGTCGGGCCGCCATTGGCGGAAGCCCTGGCAGCCGTTGCCCTTGCGGTTGCAGCGGGAGACCCCGTAGAGGAGGTGCCCGTGCTCGTCGGTGTAGCGGTAGTCGGCCACGCGATCGTGCCCGCACGGCATCCAACGGTCGGCGGTGGGCTTGAGCCGGCGAGTCTTCCGCTCGTCTGCCGGCCATAACGCGGTCATGGGCAGATCGAGGGCTGCCATGACGTCCTGCACGGAGCATCGCGCGCCGCCGTGGCAGGTGAGCATGACCACCCCGTCCGGGGTCACGCCGATCGAGAGAGACGGGTGCCGGTCATCGTGGGCGGGACACCGGGCGCTCTTCTGCGTGGCTGAACCGCGGGGCGCGTACCCGGTCGTGTCGTAGAGCGCCTGGAGGATCAGAGCGAAGGGAGCGGTCATGGGGTCGCTCCGTGCTGTGTGTCGGCACGTGGCTGGTTGAGGCGAGTGATGGGGACGGGCCTGCACCAGATCACCCGATTCTGCTCGTTGTGGCTGGACGTGGGGCTGTAGGGGTTGATCGGCGGTCAGGACGCGATGTCGATCGCCTCGAGGGTGGATGCCGAGGTGAGAGCCGGGTCGTCGATGTTGAGACAGCGCAGGATGTCGGCGCGACCGACGCGATAGGTGTTGCCGACGCGCAGGACGCGGCAGGGGAACTGGCCGTTTCTGGCGAGTTCATGCGACTTCGTACGACCGATGCCGAAGGCCTTCCCCGCGGTGGGGAGGTCGACGGTAGCGGGAAGCGCGAGTAGTTCCTTGGTGGTCAGGGCTTGAGCCATGGGGCGCGCCTTTCTGAAGAGAGCCCGCCCGGGCTCGTAGCAGGAGTACCGGGCGGTGTCATCACAATGGGATGGAAGTGTGCTCGCGGTCAGGATGGCATGATCAATGATGGACAATCAACCCAAACGCTTGTAATGTCCCATCCCATTCGGATGGATATGGAGATGGCCGATGGGTGACGCAACGTCCGGCAACGCCGAGCAGAACTCGCCTGGCTCCCCCGCCTCCCGCACGCTGAGCGAGGAAAACGTCGCCATGCGGGTGGCCTGGGAGATGCGCCGGCGCGGCTGGTCGCAAGAACGTATGGCCCAAGAGCTGACGAATGCCGGATGTCCGACGCACCAGTCGGCGATCTCGAAGATCGTCAATCCCAAGCCTGACGGGAGCCGCCGCGTGATCAGCGTGGACGAGGCGATCGCGATGGCCCGTGTGTTCGGCATCCCGTTGGAGGAACTACCCCTTCCCCCCGAGGCGGCCGAAGGCCGAGATCTGCACGAGCTCAGCCGAACCGTCACCCACGAGGGACGCAAGGCCAAGGCTCAGCACGCACAGTTCCTCCTGGCCTGGGCACGGCTACGTCACCGCCTCAGCCAACAGGACAACCGCGCTTTCTACCAAGAGTTCCTCGCCCAGCGCAGAGTCGGCGTGGATCAGGCGAGCGAGGCGATCAAGGTGTGGCGCGACCAGCCGTCCTGGCGTGACGCGACAGCCGCCTACCACAAACTCGAACGGACGTTGCAGACCCTCGGAACCGGCCGAGACATGACCCCGCCCACGGACGACGTCCGCCGACACCGCAGCGTGGTAGCCGACCTTCTGCGAGCACGGGAACTGTTCGCCTCACGCATCCCCGGCACCCCCGTACGAGTGGTCCCGGACCTGGTCGATCACTTCGCCCAGACGCTGATCCGCGCCGACCTGCTGGAAGTCGCCATGCCCCTCATCGACTCCTACGCCCGCGGCACGGCACACCCCGTCGATGAAGTGGTGACGGAGATCGATCGACGCCTGCAAGAGATCATCGCCCGCGAGCCCAAGAATCGGCACGAGCACCTCGAAAGCCTGGCCGCCCGCATCGGGCTACGCGGGGAAACTCATGAGTCCCAGGAGCGGCAGGCGCGATCCGCCGGCGAATTCGGCGTGAGCGTGGAGGATTACCGGGATGCGAAGGACCTCGGTGACATGTATCGCGAATCAGGAATGAGGTGAGTCATTGATGACGGGCAACGGGTTCAAGCGGTGTAGATGCCGCGAGAACGGTCGCGAACTCGGCGCGAAATGCCCCAGACTACGGCGTAAGGACGGCTCCTGGAATCCTCACCATGGGACTTGGTGCGGCAAGGAGGAGATTCCCGCTGGCCCCGACGGCAAGCGCATCTATCTCCGATGCGGCGGGTTCGCCACTGAGGCGGATCTGATCGCCTGGTATCAGGCCGCCGGCCGCCTGCTCGACATTCCGGACGCGGGCCCGGAAGGGCATGACGCTCGTATGGAAATCCTCGACATGATCCGGGCGGCGCACAAGAGACAGGCGCCGCTGCCGGAGTACGAGGAGCTGCACCGAAAGTACAAGGCCGGGCAGTCGTTGCAGTCGATCACGTTCGGGGAGTATTGGGATACCTGGGTGGAGCGTCGCCGTCGGCTCGGGGACATTCGGGAAAGCACGCTGATCGGCTACATCTCCCATTGGGAGACACATATTCGCGATGTCCTGGCCGGCGTGCGCATGGACCGGTTGTTCGTGCCTGTGGTCGAGCAGGTCTTCACCGAGATCGACCGTAAGAACGAGGAGTTGCTCGCCGCCCGTGCGTCTGATGACCGCGAGGTGCGGGCGTCGGTACGGGGCAAGCGGCCCACCGGGCCGGTGACCAAACAGCGGATCCGGGCGACGCTTCGCACAGTGCTGGCCTCAGCGCAACGGGAGCACGTGGTTACTTTCAACGCCGCCGAGCTGGTGAAGCTGGACTCTGGGAAGAAGGCCAAGGGGGTGGTGTGGACGAAGGCGCGAGTGGACGTTTTCGAGGCTGCTTTCGACGCGAGGCTGGCAGCCGAGCGGTCGGCCGAGGTTCGGCCGAAGAAGCCGTTGGAAAGGTTCAAGGTGTGGCTGGCGACGCCGCGGCCATCGGCTGTCATGGTGTGGACACCGGCGCAGCTCGGGGTGTTTCTTGATCACGCGGCAGCTGACAGGCTGTACGCCCTGTACCACCTGATCGCTTTCCGGGGTCTGCGCCGGGGCGAGGCGTGCGGGGCGCGCTGGGTCGATGCCGAGTTGGATGAGGGACTGCTGGCCACGGCAAGGCAACTCAACAACGTCGGGCGGCAGGTGAAGGAGGGCTCGCCCAAGACGGAGTCGTCGGACGCGGTGGTCGCGCTGGACTCGGGCACAGTGGCCGTCCTTCGGGCGCACAGGGAGCGGCAGGAGGCGGAGCGGCTGGCGGCGGAGTCGGCGTGGATCGACAGCGGACGGATCTTCGCCAAAGCCGACGGCAGCGAGTTGACGCCCGACTGGGTCAGCGAGCATTTCGAGCGGTTGACGTTCGCGGCCGGTCTGCCGCCGATCCGGCTGCACGATCTTCGCCATGGCGCGGCCACACTCTCCCTGGCGGCCGGCAACGACATGAAGACGACGTCGGCGATGCTGCGGCACTCCAGCATCTCGATCACGGCCGATCTGTATACGACGGTTCTGCCGGAGGTGGCGCGGGAAGCGGCCGAGGCGAGTGCTGCCCTGGTGCCCCGGGCTGTCGTGGTGACGGGGGCGTCCGAGACTGGCGGTCTCCCTTCGGTCTCCCAAGCGGGGGACCGTCGCCCTGCGGACTCGACGGGATCAAGGTAGCCGCAGGTAGAGCACCAGGTGGAAAGGTAGGGCGGGTGGGACTTGAACCCACGACCCACGGATTATGAGTCCGATGCTCTGACCGGCTGAGCTACCGCCCCTGGATTGAGTTGTACGGCGACGAGAGGATCATGCCACCCCGCGCAAGCTAAGGCTAGAGCATCGGATGCGATAGCGGCGCCCGCTGGATGGGTGACAGGTCTCCGCCGACATCATTCCACGTCTGTCGTTGTCGGTGGAGCGTAAGTCGATCATAGTCGGGGGCTGGGAGCTCCGGGGGCGGGTCGGGGAGGGGCGGCGAGTACGGGGGCGCGGCTCGCACTCGCCGCGAAAGTGGGGCTATGAGGTGGTTCGGGCCCAGGGTGTGCGTGCCGGTTCCGGTGCTGGTGAAAGTAGGGAGGTGGAGGGTCAGGGGGCGGTGCCGTAGCCGGGGTTGCGGACCAGCCAGTCCGAGTAGATCGGGCTGCGGCGTACGGCGTCCATGTGGGCCTGTTTGGCCTGGGCGACGACCCAGGCGGCTTCGGGGGCGGTGGGGTGGCGGCCGAGGAGTTGGCGCCAGCGGAGCGGGGCGCCGGCCAAAGGGATCATGGTGAGGCCGGGGGCCGCCTGGTGGGTGGCCTGGCAGAGGACGACGGCGCGGCCGACCTGGGCGAGGTGGACGCAGGTCGGTACGTCGGTCTCGTAGATGGTGCCGGGGGTGAAGCCGGATCGGGCGCAGGCCATCGCGAAGCAGTCGGCGAAGCAGCCGTCGCCGGGCGTCACCGCCCACTGTTCGTCGGCGAGGTCCGCCAGTTCGACCTCTTTCTCCTTGGCCACCGGATGGGCGTCTCGGACCAGGCAGAAGACCGGGTCGAGGCTGATCGTCTCCCACAGCAGGGTGCCGGTGGGGGTGCCGGAGTCGCCGCAGGCGCCGGTCAGTACGTAGTCGAGGCGGCCCATTTCGACCATGCCGTTGAGTTCGCGGGCCGACCAGGACGTGTACGTGCTGACCTTGCGCTCCGTGGCGAGCCGGTCGACGAGGCCGCCGAGTATCGGCCCGTTGGTGGCGCCTATGCGGAAGCCGGGAGAGGGGGCGTGCGCGAAGCGTACGGCTTCCTCCTGCAGCTCCTTGGCGGCGGGGAGGAGCACGCGCGCCCTGGCGAGCACGAGTTCGCCGAGGCGGGTGGGCCTGGCGCCGTGGCGGTCGCGTTCGAAGAGGGTGCCGCCGAGCAGCCTCTCGATGCGCTTGAGCTGTGCGGTTAAGGCCGGTTGTGCCAGCCCGAGCAGGGACGCGGCCTTGCTCACACTTCCCGCGTCCGCGACCGCGCGGACGATCCTGAGGTGCCTGAGCTCGAGGTCCATAACGGGAAGGTAAGGCGGCGATGTCTTACAGACAATGCCTCTATGTCAGGAAATGTGACAGATATTGTTCGGAGCTTCCTGGGGTAGGGGGAGCCCATGACGACGATGGGAATAGATCCGGCCCAGCTCAGCGACGATGATCTGGTGCGTGAGCTGCGCCATTTGCACGCCACGCGGAGCGATACCTTTTTCCACGGTTCGGACGACGCGCTGACCCACCACACGTCGCGGACGAACGAGCTCGAAGCCGAATACCTGCGCCGTGTCCCGGATCGCGAGGTCGACCCCGCGCGGCTGAGGGAGGGAGCGAGGCAGCGATGATGAGTAAGGCTCATGATGTGCAGGACCATGACGTTCAGCGTCATGATGTGCAGGCACTGTCGGATGTGGATATTCACGTCTACGAGGCTGTGGCGTCTCAGGTGGTGGAGTCCGGTGGCACGGGGCTCGGCGCGGTGGTCCGCGCGTGCGGGCTGACGGAGGAGGAAGTGCGCGAGAGCCTGGAGCGGCTGGTCGGGCATGGGTACGTGGTCCCGCGGGGCGACGGGTACGCGCTCGGCCATCACACGTTCGAGGTCGAATACTAAGATCCACTCGGCCTGGAGCCAGGCGTCAAGACGGCTACGCGACCCGCTCCCAGGTGGTGGACCGGCGCACGCCGGGCTCTTAATGTCAGAAGGTGGACGTCGCCGAACTGAGCCCGGCGCAGGCGCGGGAGCGCTTCCGCGGTGGTGAGCGAGTGCCCACCGCCGGCTGGTGCCGGGGCTACGCGCAGGCCAACCTCATCGCGGTGCCGAAGCGGCTGCGGTACGAGCTGCTGCTGTTCGCCCATCGCAACCCCCAGGCGTGCCCGGTGCTCGACGTGGGGGAGCCGGGGGCCTGGTCGACTGACCTGTTCTCCGGCGACCTGCGTACCGACCTGCCCGGCTACCGCCTCTACCGGGACGGCGTGGCGGTGGCCGACCTCGGTGACGTGGTGGCGGAGTGGCGCGATGACCTGGTGCCGTTCCTCATCGGCTGCAGCTTCACCTTCGAGCGGGCGCTGCTCGCGGCCGGAGTGCCGGTGCGGCATCTGGAGGCGGGGACGAACGTGCCGATGTACGTCACCAGCCTGCCCTGCGAGGCGACCGGCAGCCTGTCGGGCCCGCTGGTCGTGTCGATGCGGCCGGTGCCGGAGGCGCTGGTGCCGACCGCGGTCGAGGTGAGCGGACGCTATCCGATGGTGCACGGCGCGCCCGTCCACGTGGGCGACCCGGCCGCGATCGGGATCCGCGATCTGAGCAAGCCCGACTACGGGGATCCGGTGGAGGTACGGGCGGGGGAGGTGCCGCTGTTCTGGGCGTGCGGGGTGACGCCGCAGGCGGCGGTGCTGGCCAGCGGCGTCGAGTACGCGATCGGGCATCTGCCGGGGCATATGGCGATCACGGATGCTCGGGACGATGACTATTTGGTGATTTAGCGCGATATTTCGCCGCAAGTGCCTCTCGCAGGCGTCGTACGCTTCGCGGTACACCTGCTGGCACCTGGCCGTTTCACTCGGCCGCCGCACATGCTCGCGGCGGGATGCCCGCCGCCGTGAGCTGCTGCCCGATCGGCGGCGCGCCGCGTCGGTTGTCGATCTCCAGGTGCGGTACGACCGGCGGCTCGTTCACCCGGATGGCGCGTAGATAATCATCGAACGCGGACAGTTTGCCCGTGTCTCTGCTCAGGCCCCTGGCCGTCAGGCGTTCGCGCAGGGACGGGCCATCGGAACGAACCCACAACAGACGGACGGGCGGGCCGCCCAGTTCCTCCACCCACCGCTCCCACCGGGCCGCGTCGTGCACCTGCGTGGTGAACGGGCCGTCCAGCGCGACCGGGCAGCCGTGGCCGCGGATCTGGCGGGCGATCGCGGTCAGCCCCGCGTATTCGTGGTGTTTGACGTGCTCGTCGTACCAGGGGCCCTCGCGCTCGCCGTCCGGACGGCCGTGGGCGCGCAGCACCTCCGCCACCAGGCCGCCGTACACGGTGTCCTTGTCGAGCAGGGCCGGTACGGGGGACAGGCGGGCGAGCAGCTCGGCCGCGACCGTGGACTTGCCCGCGCCCGGCGGCCCGCTGATCACCCACACAGTGCTCACGCGATCACCGTAGCCCGGGCCGCGCGGATGCGGGTACGCGGATCTGCGTACGCCGATGCCTCGTTCCGGCGGACGACCCCGGCCCGCGCGGCGGTCAGACTCCTTGCTCATGCTGACCGTCTTGACCAGGGCGTTCCGGGTGCCGGAACTGCGCGGGAAACTGCTGTTCACGCTCGCACTCATCGGGCTGTTCCGGCTGGGGCAGGTGATGCCCGCGCCGGGCGTCGACGTGGTGGCCGTGCGCGAGTGCGCGGGATCGGCCTCCGGCGGGCTGTTCGACATGGTGCAGCTGCTCAGCGGGGGCGCCATGCTGCACCTGTCGGTGTTCGCGCTCGGCGTCATGCCGTACATCACCGCCAGCATCGTCATGCAGCTCCTAGCCGTCGTGGTGCCCCGCCTGGACGCGCTCAGGAAGGAGGGCTCGCGCGGGCAGGCCAAGATCACCGAGTACACCCGCTACCTGACCGTCGGCCTGGCCGTGCTCAACGCCGGCACGGTCGTCGCGCTGGCCCGCGCGGGACAGCTCCTGCCCGGCTGCGCCCGGCCGCTGCTGCGGGACGACGGGCTGTTCGCCGTGGCGGTGATCGTGCTGACCATGGTGGCCGGGACCTGCGCGGTCATGTGGCTGGGCGAGCTGATCACCGAACGCGGGATCGGGAACGGCATGTCCCTGCTGATGTTCACCCAGGTCGTGGCCGTCTTTCCGGCGTACATGTCGAAGATCTTCGTGCTCAGCCCGTTCAGCTTCGCGGTGATGGTCGGGTCCGGGCTCTGCCTGGTGGCGGCCGTGGTGTTCGTCGAGCAGGCGCAGCGGCGGGTCCCGGTGAGTTACGCCAAGCGGATGGTGGGGCGGCGGATGTACGGGGGGCGGGGCACGTACATCCCGATGAAGGTGAATCAGGCGGGAATCGTCCCGGTCATCTTCACCTCGTCCCTGCTGTACCTGCCGACGCTCGCCGCGCCGCTGCTCGGGGCGGAGGCGCGGGCGTGGGTGGAGCTCAACCTGACCGCGGGGTCGCATCCGCTCTACATGACCGTGTACGTGCTGCTCATCGCGGCGTTCGCTTACTTCTACGTGGCGATCACATTCAATCCGGTGGAGGTGGCGGACAACATCCGGCGGTACGGGGGGTTTGTGCCGGGGATCCGGCCTGGGCGGCCGACGGCGGAGTATCTGGCGTTCGTGCTGTCGCGGTTGACCGCGCCTGGGGCCTTGTACCTGGGGGTGTTGGCGTTGTTGCCGCTGGTGGCGTTCGCGATCCTGCGGGATCCGGGAACGCAGCAGAACTTTCCGTTCGGGGGGACGAGTGTGTTGATCATGGTGGGTGTGGGGCTGGACACGGTGAAGCAGATCGAATCCCAGCTTCAGCAGCGCAACTACGAAGGGTTCCTGAAATAGCCGGATTTGGCGGGCTTGATCGGGGTCAGGTGGGGAGGGCGAGGCCGGCTCGGATGGCGAACACCACGAGCTGGGCGCGGTCTCTGGCATGCAGTTTCACCTGGGCGCGGCTGACGTGGGTGCGTACGGTGTCAGGGCTGATCGTCAGCGCGGCGGCGATCTCGTCGTTCGAACGGCCGGTGGCCACCCACGCCACCATCTCCCGCTCCCGGGGCGTCAGTGTCTCCAGCCCCTCGACCGGCTCCGCGCCTGCCCTTCCGAACAGGCCGATCACCTTCCGTGTGATCGCCGGTGACAGCAGCGCTTCGCCGGCGGCCACTACGCGTACGGCGTTGACCAGCTCCGCGGGGTCGCTGTCCTTCAGCAGGAAGCCGCTGGCCCCGGCTTGGAGGGCGGCGAAGACGTACTCGTCCACGGCGAAGGTCGTCACCACGACGATCCTGGTGGCGCGCAGGGCGGGGTCGGCGGCGATGGCGCGCAGGGCGGTCAGGCCGTCCATGCCGGGCATGCGGATGTCGAGCAGCAGGACGTCGGGGCGGGCCCGGCGAAGTAGCGCGAGCGCGGCCTGCCCGTCGCCGGCCTCTCCGGCGTACTCGATGCCCGGCTCCCGCTCCAGCAGCGCCCGCAGCCCCATCCGGACGACCGCCTGATCATCGGCGATGGCGACCCTGATCACGTCCTTGCACGCCTGGTGGGAGGTGTCGCCGGTGTCGGTCACACCTTCACCTGTCTGCCCGGGCGGCGCTACTGGTGTCGGTCATGCCTGCACCTGCGGGAATCTGGCTACGACCTGGAAGCCGCCGCCTTCTCTGGCGCCGGCCGTGAGGTGGCCGCCTGCCTCGGTGACTCGGGCGCGCATTCCTGCCAAGCCCCGCCCTTCGGGGGCTCCCGCGTGGCCGGCGCCTCGGTCGGCCACCTCCAGTACGAACTCCTGCCGGTCCTCGGTCGCGCGGACGAGGGCTCTGGTCGGGCCGGCGTGGCGCAGCACGTTGGTAAGCGACTCGCGCACCACCCGGTAGACGGTCTCCCGGAGGTGGTCGGGGACGGTGAGAACGGTGGGATCGGTCAGGGCGGCGGATTCGGTGAGGGTGGCGGGTTCGACGTCCACCGGCAGTCCCGCCGCTCGGACGCCGTCGATGAGTGCGGCCAGGTCGCCGTCCGGTGGGTCGATGCCGTCGAGTGCCGCCCGCAACTGCGCGAGAGCCGTCGTGCTGGTCTGTCTGATCGCCTGCAGTGAGGCTCTGGCCTGTTCGGGGTCTTCGTCGAGGAAGACGAGCGCGATGCCGGCCTGCATGGCGATGGCGGCGAGCCCGTGTCCGGCCACGTCATGCACCTCGCCGGCGATCCTGGCCCGCTCCAGCGCCACCACGTCCACCTGGGCCGATGCATCATCCGCCTGCGGCAGTGCTGGTGGTGCCACCGGGCTGCCGACGTGCGGGGTCGTGTCGGGTTGCCCCGGGCGAATGGTGGCGAATGGCGATTTGTGGACGCTAGGGACACCCCATGTCGCCCGTGATGGTTCAGCGAGCGCTGGGTGATGCGCGGTCGCCGTGGCGGGGGAGTGTGGGCGGTCCGTGGCACGGGAATGGCGGCTCGGTGGCTCGGCGTCCGCGGTGGTGGTTGAGGAGTGGAGGCGGGGTGGTTCGGTGTTCGCGGCGGCGGCCGCGCGGGCCTGGGCCAGGCCGCTGAACGACCACGGCACCGCCAGCCATCCGGCCCACGCCAGCATCACCACGACCGGCACGTCGCCCAGCCGGCTCAGCCCCGACAGAGCGGCGGATGACCGGCGCGGGCGCAGGAGGGCGGTGGGGGAGCGGCGTAGGCGAGCCCAGGCGGTGGGCAGTCGGCGCGGGTGCGTGTCCCCTCGCGTCTCCTCGGTCGCCATCCCCCACCCGCTCAGGCTCCTGCGGCCCCGACTCAGGCTCGTGTAGTCCCGATCCTAGCGAGCTTTCACACCGTGCGGCTCTCCCGCGGCCCGTCCAGGCCCCAGGAGATGATCTTGGTGGGGGTGATACGGATGATCTCCCGGGAGAAGAACGGGACCGGCGGCTCGGCGTCCGTCAGTGCCTCCGCCGTCCCCCGGATCTCGATGCCCCGCGCCACCCACGGGTCGACGGAGGCCAGGTCGTCCACGACGAGTGCCACCGTGCTGCCCTGCTGGACGTTCCTGAACTTTCTCGACTTCCCCATGGCGTGCCCACCGATGACGATCGTGCCGCTCCCGGCGTCCAGGAAGAAGCCCACCGGGTTGTTCTGCGTCTGCCCGCCGGGCGTCACCGTGGCCAGGCGGCCGAGGCGCTGGGTCGCGAGGTAGTCGAGTTCCGTGGTTGTGAAGGTCATGCGCCTCAGTGTGCAACCTTAACCTCAGTGGAGGTCAAGGTGATCACGAAGGCATCGGCCCCCGTGATCAGGAAAGGCCCTGGGTCAGCCAGCGGAGCGGGTTGGTGTGGGTGATCAGGCGGAGGACGTCCTCGTCCGTCCCGGCCTCGCGCAGGCGCGGCAGCAGGGCGTCGAAGAGGTGGGCGTAGCCGGGGCCGCCGTACTTGGCGACCTGCGCCACCCGGTTCACCCCCGTGCTGATCAGGAGCCGGTCGGCGTGGCCGTCCTCGATGAGGCCGAGCGCGATCCTGGCCACCTGCTCGTGGCCGAGGCCCAGGGAGCCGAGGCTCACGTACGCGCCCGCCTCGGCGATCTTCCTGGCCGCGCCCAGGTCGCCGCCCGCGTAGCCGACGGCCACCCGCGCCCCGGGCAGGCCCTGGCCGAGCAGGATCTCCAGCAGGGCGGGGGCGTTTCGCCCGTGCGTGGCGACCGGCAGGCGCGTGCGCAGCGCGGCGCGGGCGGCGGCGACCAGGCAGCGTTCCTCGCGCGGCGTCGGCTCGGCGCCCCAGGAGCCGACCTCGCCGATGACGCCGGGGAACACACCGGTCCCGTCCACGCCGCTGACGATCTCCTCCATGAGCAGGCCGGTGAGGGTGTCCACGTCCTGTTCGCCCACGTTCGTGAACGGCTCCGCGAACAGGCCGGTCGAGGCGATCACCGGCACCCGGCTCCCGGCCGCGATCCTGGCCAGGGCGGCGGCGTCGCGGCCCATGCCCAGGCAGGTCAGTTCCACCACCAGGCCGAGCCCGTGATCCGACTGGCGCAGCTCCCTGAGCTCGGCGGTGACGGTGCTCTCCTCGTCGAGCCAGCGGTGCGGGTCGGAGCCGATGCCGACCGCCCAGCGCATGTCGGTGCGCAGGTGCTCGTGGGGGAGTACGGCGCCCTCGATGGCGGCGGCGCGTACAGGTCCGGTGACGGTACGGAGCAGAACGTCGGGCATAACAGACATTAACCGATGTTTGCCGGGCAAAGCCGGGGCTGGCAGGAAATTTTACTTCGTGTGGGGTTTGAGTCCTTGCAACTGAGCTGCAAGTGGGCACGGAGCCGGAGCCGTATCCTGGGGAGCACACCGACTGCCGGGGGGTAATCGTGCCGTTTCAGAACGCCGAAACCGGCGGAGCCGACGTGATCAAGGACGAGGCCGCCGATCGTTCCAGCATGCCCGAGCGCCGTACCGGCCTCCAGGGATGGCTGGACGGCATCCGCTCCACCCGCACAGGAGCGCTCACCCTGAAGATCGTGATCGGCCTGATCGGGACCGTCATGGTGGCGGGCGGGCTGATCATGGTGCCGTTCCCCGGGCCGGGCTGGCTGGTCGTCTTCGCCGGGCTGGCCGTGCTGGCCACGGAGTTCCACTGGGCGCACAAGCTGCTGGAGTTCGGCAAGCAGACCCTGCGCGCCTGGACCGAGTGGTACAAGCGGCAGGGCTGGACCGTCCGCATCCTCGTGCTCATCGTGACGGTCGCCGCCGCGGGCGTGATCGTGTACTTCGGGCTGCTGACGCTCGGCGTGGACGTCATCGCCATCGCCACCCGCTTTATCTAAGGAGTCAGAGGTAGAGGCCCGTGCCGTGGTCGGTCTCCTGGGTGGCGACGGCGTGCAGGTCGCGTTCGCGCATGACGAGGTAGACCTTCGCGTGCACCTCGACCTCGAACTGCTCCTCGGGGTTGAACAGCACCTTGTCGCCGACCTTGACCGAGCGCACGTTCGTGCCGACGCCGCAGACCTCGCCCCATGCCAGGCGGTTGGCCATCTTGACCGTCGCGGGGATGACGATCCCGGAGCCGCTGCGCCGCTCCTCGGCCTCCTGCTCCAACCTGATCATGACTCGGTCGTGCAGCATCTGAATCTCGAACTTGGGCTCTACCACAGGCACAAGTCTAAGAGCAGGGCAAGCCCGGGAACTCCACAACCAGGAACGAAGGGGTCAGCGCGGGAGCCGGAGCTCGGCGAAGACGGGCCGGTGGTCGGTGCGCTTGAGTGACAGCACCTCGAACGCCCGCACCGCCATCCGCGAGTCCGCCAGCACGTGATCGATCGTCACCCCGGGCAGGTGCACCGGTGAGTCACCCTGCGGCCAGGTGGCTCGCAGCCCGCGTCCCATCACGTCGGCCGCGTCCCGGTAGCCGGCCGCCAGCAGGTCGCGCATCGGCAGGTGGTCGAGCGTGGCGTTGAAGTCGCCGGCCAGCACCCGCAGCTTGCCGTCGCCGCGCGGCAGCGCCTGGAGGCCGGCCGCCCAGCACGGCGTGCTGCGGGTCCGCTTGGGCGCACACGGGTGCACGGAGACGATCTCCACCCGGGTGCCGCCGGAGTGCGTCAGCCAGGCCCTGGCCTGCCCGAACCCGCCGATCTTGATCATCGGTACGGCGTCGAGCGGATGCCGGGCGTAGATCGCGGACCCGCCCACCCCTTCCAGGGGACGGGCGACGGCGTGGGGCAGCGCGCGCCGCAGCCCGGCCGCCTCCAGCCGGCGCATCGCGGCCGGCGTGAACTCCTGCAGCGTCAGGACGTCCGGCTTCAGCCTGGTCACCAGGGCCATCAGCTCGTCCGTGTCCGCGCCGCCCACCAGCAGGTTGGCCGCCAGCACGCGCAGCGCGGGCCCCTTCGCCCCGGGGTTGCCGTCGGCGAGCGCGCGGGGCAGTACGACGGGCGTCATGGCCAGCACCGACACCAGCGCGACCGTGCCCGCCGCCCACCGCCGCAGCACGCAGGCCAGGATCAGCGCGAGCACGGCCGCGCCCAGCGCGTACGGCGTGTACGACACCACCGGCACCCACGGGAAGTCCGGCTCGAACCCGCTCAATCTGACCACGGCCCACAGGCCGAAGGGCACCACCACGATCCAGCTCATCCATGTCCGCACGCCCTGTATCGCCACGAAGCCCCAGAAAGGTTCATGGGCGCCACCAGAAGTGAGAAGGTGTGCCCCATGCACGACGTGGAAGCCCGGGTACTCGACGCCATCGACGAGCCCGAGACCGTGAATCTGCTGGCCGAGACCGTCAGGGTCCCCAGCGTGACCGGCACCGACGCCGAGTCCGAACTGCAGCACCATCTGGCGGGCCTGCTCACCGAGGCGGGCATGGACGTCGACGTCTGGAAGCTGGACCTCCCCGACCTGACCGCCCGCCCCGGCTTCCCCGGTACGGAGGCGCCCAGGACCGAGGGCTACGGCGTGGCCGCCGTCACCCCGGGCGGCGAGGGCCCGCCCGCGCTCGCACTGCAGGGCCACGTGGACGTGGTGCCGATCGGCGACCTGGCCAAGTGGGCGGGCAGCGACCCGTTCGCCGCCCGGATCGAGGGCGGCGCGTTGCACGGCAGGGGCGCGTGCGACATGAAGGCGGGCCTGGTCGCGAACCTGGCCGTGGCGCGGGCCATCGCCAAATCAGGCGTCAGGCTGGCCAGGCCGCTGGCCGTGCAGTGCGTGATCAGCGAGGAGGACGGCGGGCTCGGCGCCTTCGCCACCCTGGCCAGAGGGCACACGGCCGAGGCCGCGGTGATCAGCGAGCCCACCAGCGGCGCGGTGATCACGGCGAACGCGGGCGCGCTGACGTTCCGGCTGGAGATCGCCGGGCGGGCGGCGCACGGCGCCACGCGGCACGAGGGGATCAACGCCATCGAGGTGTTCTGGCCGGTGTTCGCGGCGATCAGGCGCCTGGAGGCCGAGCGGAACCGGGACGCGCCCGCGCTCTTCACGGCCACCGCGACGCCGTACCCGATCGAGGTCGGCACCGTGCGGGCGGGCGACTGGGCCAGCACCGTGCCGGACCTGCTGGTGGCCGAGGGCCGCCTGGGAGTGCGGCTGGACGAGGACCCGGCCGCGGCCAGGGCGGCGTTCGAGCAGGCGGTCGCGGAGGTGGCGCACCCCTGGCTGCGGGAGAACCCGCCGGTGGTGACGTGGCCGGGCGGCCAGTTCGCCAGCGGCCGGCTGCCCGCGGGGCACGAGCTGCTCGACCAGGTGGGCCGGGCGGTGGCGGACACGACCGGGGTGCGGCCGGTCGAGTCGGCGGCGCCGTACGGGAGCGACCTGCGCCTGTACGCGGCGGGCGGCATCCCCACGCTGCACTACGGCCCCGGCGACGTGCGGTTCGCGCACGCGCCCAGGGAGCAGGTGCGGCTGAAGGAGCTGCACGAGGTCACGCGGGCACTGGCACTGCTCGCTGTCCGCCGCTGCGCAGTACTCTGATCAGCGCGGCGGGGCTCATGAGCGCGGGCGGCGGATCGTAGAGGTTCGTCACCCGCAGGAATCGCCGCGTCAGCTCGGGGTCGTGCGCGGCGGCGGCGTGGAAGCGGTCGAGGTAGGCGTGCACGAGCCGCATCTTCGGCGTCGGGTCGCCCTGGACGCCGGGCATCCGCAGGTCGCCGCCGACCGTGATCTCCCAGGGGATGTCCACGACGCCGGCGATCCGCCGGAAGAACGAGCGCGGGTTCAGGTCCGGGTCGAGCAGCGCGCCCGCCTCCATGGCGGCGACCGTCATGCCCTGGCCGTACAGGGGGTTGAAGGCGCAGACCGCGTCGCCGGTGACCAGCAGGCCCTCGGGGAAGCGGGCCAGCCGCTCGTAGCGGCGCCGGACGGCCGCCGGCGTACGGTACGCGCGCGGCTGCCCGATCGGCTCGGCCGTCGTGACCAGCTCGTACAGGTCGGGGACGGGCAGGGTGGCGGCGTAGGCGGCGAAGCCGGGCAGGTCGAGCGGCGCGCTCTCGCCGTACCCCACCAGGGTGACGATCCAGCGGTCGTCCTCCAGCGCCAGCGCCACGCCCGCGCGCGGCGTCTCCGGCGTGGGCCCGATGATCACGACCTGGTCTCCGTCGAGGTGGTCGTGGCGGCGCACGAACTCCCACGTCGCGTACCGTACGTCGATCTCCACCCGGTCCTCGCGCGGCGGCTCGTAGCCCAGCTCGCCCAGCCAGGACGGCGTGCGCGAGCCCCGGCCGGCCGCGTCCATGACGAGATCGGCCGGGATCGGCTCCCCGTCGGCCGGCCACACCCCCGTGACCCGGCCCTTCTCGGACAGCAGGCCGGTGACGATCCGCTCGGACAGCACCCGCACCCCCGGCAGCGCGCTCGTCCTGCGCCGGATCTGGCCCTCCAGCAGCGGCCGGCTGACCAGCAGCCCGTCCAGGCCGCAGGTCCCCCGGGCCAGCCGGACCCCGGCGTGCACGTGGCGGCCCCGCTCCTGCATGTCGCCCAGCATCGCGCCCTGGGCGACGAGCTCCCCGGTGATGCCGGGCAGCAGTTCTTCCATGACTTCCCGGCCCCTGGCGAGCAGGCCGTGCGCGTGGCGGCTCTGCCCGACGCCCCTGCGGTGGGCGTCCACGGCCGGCAGGATGTCGCGGTCGAGCACCGTGACCCGGGCGAAGCGCCGGTGCAGTGCCGCCGCGGACAGTAATCCCGACATGCTGGCGCCGATGACGACGGCGTGGTCCATCTGTTCCCCCCTGGGAGAGTTCTCTGCGTGTCGCGCAGAGGGTCTCCCGAGGTGGCTCGCCGCTCCATGTCTTTTGGCGCGTTCCAGGAGAAACGTTCGGTACAGCGCTGCCGCTCGGCCGGGGGTGTCAGGCCGGTACGCGGCGGCGGGCTTCGGGGACGATGAGCGGCGTGCCCGACTGCGGGTCCGGGATGATCTCGCACCGCAGGTCGAACACCTGGTGCACCAGGTCGGGCGTGACGATCTCCGCCGGGTCGCCCTCGGCCACGATCCGCCCGTCGCGCATCACGATCAGGTGGGTGGCGTACCGGCACGCCTGGTTCAGGTCGTGCAGCACGGCCACCATCGTCCGCCCCTCCTCGTGCAGGTCCGCGCAGAGGTCGAGCACCTCGATCTGGTGGGAGATGTCCAGGAACGTGGTCGGCTCGTCCAGCAGCAGGATCGGGGTCTCCTGCGCCAGCGCCATGGCCAGCCACACCCGCTGCCGCTGCCCGCCCGAGAGCTCGTCCACGATCCGGTTCGCCAAGTCGGTCACGTCGGTGGCGCGCATGGCCTCCGCCACCGCCGTCTCGTCGGCCCTGGACCACTGCCGCATGAGCCGCTGGTGCGGATAGCGGCCCCTGGCCACCAGGTCGGCCACCGTGATGCCGTCGGGCACGAGCGAGCTCTGCGGCAGCAGCCCGAGCCGCCGCGCCACCTCCTTCGACGGCAGCGACGTGATCACGCTCCCGTCCAGGTGCACCGCGCCCGTCCTCGGCTTCAGCATCCTGGCCAGCGCCCGCAGCAGGGTGGACTTGCCGCAGGCGTTCGGCCCGATGATCACGGTGAAGGACTCGTCGGGGATCGTCACGTCCAGGCCGGTGGCCACGATCCGCTGGTCGTAGGCGAGGGTGAGCCCGGTGCCGGACAGGCGCGCGGAGGTGGCCATCAATGGCGGTCCTTTCGCAGGAGCAGGACGAGGTACGTGCCGCCGATCGCGGCGGTCAGCACGCCGACGGGCAGTTGGGTGGGGGCGAGCAGCCGCTGCGCGGCCAGGTCGGCGCCGGTCAGGAGCACGGCGCCCATGAGCGCGGAGGCGCCCATGGTCACGCCGGGCGAGCGGGTGAGCCGCCGGGCGAGCTGCGGCGCGGCCAGGGCGACGAAGACGACGGGCCCGGCGGCGGCCGTGGCCACCCCGGACAGCAGCACGCCGGCCGTCAGCGCCGCGCCGCGCACGACCTCGACCCTGATGCCCATGGCCCTGGCCGCGTCGTCGCCCATCTCGATCATGCGCATCGGCCGGGAGACGTACGCGCACACCGGCAGCAGCACCACCAGCGCCAGCGCGACCGGCAGGGCGTGGTCCCACCCGCGCCCGCTGAGGCTGCCGGTGAGCCAGGCTCCCGCCGTGGCCGCGTCGTTGATGTTGGCCCTGGTCAGCAGGTACGAGTTGAGCGCCACCAGCAGCGCGTTCGCCCCGATACCGACCAGGACCAGCCGGTAGCCCTGCACGCCGCCCCGGTAGGCCAGCGCGTACACCAGCACCGCCGTGACCACGCAGCCTGTCAGCGCGCCACCCGCGATCATCGCGGCCGAGCCGCCCGAGACCACGGCGATGATGCCGCCGGTGGAGGCGCCGGCGGTGAAACCGATGAAGTCGGGGCTGCCCAGCGGGTTCCTGGTCAGGCTCTGGAAGATGGCGCCGCTGACCCCGAACGCGGCCCCGACCAGCAGGCCCGTCACCACGCGCGGGGCGCGCAGCCTGCCCACGATCAGCTCGGCGACCGGGGTGCCCTGGCCGAAGAGGGCGCCGAGGATGTCGGGCACGGGCACGGTGAACTCGCCCGTGGACAGCGCCGCCACGGCGACGCAGGAGCCGGTCAGGACGAGCAGCGCGGTGACGAGCAGGGCGCGCGGCGCCAGCCGCAGGGACCAGGGGCCGACACGGACGTTCACAGCGCCACCCGCCTCGGCCGTACGGAACAGCGTCCGGCGTGCACGTTCACAGCGCCGCCACCCGCTTCCGCCTGGCCAGCATGATGAAGATCGGCGCGCCGATCACCGCCCACACGATCCCCACCTGCACCTCTCCCGGCCGGGCGATGAGCCGGCCTGCCACGTCGGCCCCCAGGAGCAGCACCGGCGCGGCCAGCGCCGAGTACGGCAGCACCCACCGCTGGTCGGGCCCCACCAGGGCCCGCACGGCGTGCGGCACGATCAGCCCGACGAACCACAGGGGCCCGGCGGCCGCGGTGGCCGCGCCGCACAGCAGCGTGACGGCCACGCCGGTGAGGATCCTGGTCCGGTTCACCGCCACGCCCAGCGCCTTGCCCGCGTCGTCGCCGAGCGCCAGCATGTTGAGCGGCCTGGCCAGCAGCAGGCCCAGCACCAGCCCCGCGACCATGAACGGCGCCAGCCGCACCAGCGTGTCCGCCGTCTGCCCGGCCAGCGAGCCGGTCAGCCAGAACCGCATCCGGTCGAAGGTCTGCTGGTCCATGCGCAGGATGGCCGAGGCGACCGCCGTGCACACCATGCCGAAGGCGACCCCGGCCAGCGCCAGGCGTACCGGGCTCGAACCCGAGCGGCCCGAGGAGGCCAGGGCGTACACGGCGGCGGAGGCCAGCGCCGCCCCGCCAAAGGCGAACCACACGTAGACGGCCGGGTCGCTGAGCCCGAACAGGCCGAGCGCCAGCGTGACGCCCAGCGCCGCGCCCTCGTTGATGCCGAGCAGGCCCGGGTCGGCCAGCGGGTTGCGGGTCAGGCTCTGCATGAGCGCCCCCGCCAGGCCCAGCGTGGCGCCCACGCCCAGGCCGAGCAGCGTACGCGGGACGCGCAGCTCGCGGATGACCGTGTGGTCGCTGGAGCCGTCGGGGGCCGCGAAGGCGTCGATGACGGTGCCGAACGACACCGACCGCGCGCCCAGCGCCACACTGGCCAGAGCGACCAGGACGAGCACGGCGAACGTGACGAGCAGTCCGGCCACCAGCACCGGCGGTCGGCCCTTCACCGTCCGCGGCCCGTCCTTCTCCGGAGCGCTCACAGCGCTCCCTGGGGCCGTCGCTGGGGCCGTGTCATCAGCCGGGCGCACCCGACCCCCTCTCGTCGCACGTCAAACTTAGGCAAGGCTAATCTAATGGGCGGATAACAAGGCAACCCTAACCAAGGAGATCCACATGTCAGGACCGGTACTGGCTCGCCGGGGCTTCCTGTCGGGCGCGGCAGGCCTCGCGGTGGCCCTGACACTCACGGCGTGCGGCGACGGCGGCACCGGGACGGCGGCCCCGTCAGGCGGCGCGTCCCCCTCGGACGGCGCGGCCTCCGCTGCCCAGAGCTGGACCTTCACCGACGACCGCGGCAAGAGGCTGGAGCAGCCCAAGGCCCCCAGCAGGATCGTGGCCCAGGTCGGCTCGGCCGCCGCCCTCTGGGACTTCGGCGTGCGCCCCATCGCCGTCTTCGGCCCGCACAAGCTCAAGGACGGCAGCAAGGACCCGCAGGTCGGCAACGTCGACATCACCAAGGTCACCGGCCTCGGCAACGTCTGGGACGAGTTCAACGTCGAGCAGTACATCGGCCTCCAGCCCGACCTCCTGGTCAGCAGCATGTACGTCAAGGACACCCTCTGGTACGTGCCCGAGAAGTCCAAGGAGACCATCGAGCAGGTCGCCCCCAGCGTGGGCGTCATGCTCACCGGCAAGAGCGCCACCGAGGTGATCGGCACCTACGAGGCGCTGGCCAAGTCACTCGGCGCGGACATGCAGGGGGTGCCCGAGGCCAAGGCCCGCATGGAGGCGGCCACCAAGGAGCTCGCCGCGTTCGGTGACCTCAAGATCCTCATGGTGTCGGGCGGCGCGGACGCGTTCTGGATCGTCAACCCGCCGGAATATCCCGACATCGTGCACCTGAAGAACGCCGGTCTCAACGTGGTGACCCCGTCGAAGGTGGACGAGGGCGGCTTCTTCCAGACGCTGAGCTGGGAGAACGCCGACGAGTACGAGGCCGACGTGATCCTCTACGACACCCGTACGCAGGCGCTCAAGCCCGAGGAGATGATGAAGAAGCCCACCTTCGCCAAGCTCCCCGCGGTCGAGGCGGGCCAGCTCTACCCGTGGAACGCCGAGGCGCCCTACAGCTACCAGGGCTACGCGGCCTTCCTGGAGGGCCTGGTCGCGAACCTGAAGAAGGCGAAGCCGCTCAAGTAGGGCCGCTCACGTAGGCCCGCCCGCCCAGCTCACGTAGGCCGCCGGCCTCAGTAGGCGCCGCGGACCTCGACGATCTCGGCTAGGGGGAACTCCAGGTAGTCGCCCGCCTCCTCGCACCAGGCGTCCAGCGCGGCGCCCTTGAGCTCGCCGTGGCTGATCGTGGCGGTCAGCCCGTCGGTGAGCGTGATGCCGGCCCGCACGCCCCGGTCGACGACGAACCCGAGCAGCGACTGCTGCGCCGTCGGCAGCCTGGTCGCCATCCGGCCGATGATGGCCCAGGTGCGCCCGTTCTTGGCGTCCTCGCTGCGGCCGGCGGCGACGAGGCGGCGGGCGTGCTCGTAGGGGTCGGGTGCCGGCTCGGCGAGCATGTGGGCGGGCGCCTCCAGCTCCGTCAGGCCGGGGAACTCCGACAGCTCGGCCACCTGCCCGCCGGGCAGCAGGATGAGCTTGCCGTTGGCCGGCTCTTCCGACCTGACCCGGTGGATGGTGATCTCGCCGGTATCGGAGACGGGCACGGGGGAGTAGCCGACCTCGCGCAGCGCCGCCAGCGTGCGATCGGCCGGCGCCCCGCTCACCAGCACCGTGGGCGCCAGCAGCCGCAGGCCGAGCCGTCCGAGCCGCCGGTGCGCGGCGATCTCGGCCAGCAACGCCGGGTCGGGCGCCTGCACGACGCAGCCGACCGTGCTGACCGTGACCTCGCCGTGCCTGCGGGCGGTGTCACGGACGAGGTATTCGAGCGGCTGCGGGATGGTGCCGACCGTGGCCAGCTCGTCGAGCAGGTCGTCGGCCTCGTAGCCGCGGTCGAGCGCCCGCCGCACGCTCTCGGTGGTGAAGCGCCACACCGAGGCCGCGCCCCTGGACTCGCGCTCGGCGGTCCGGTCGAGCAGCGCCGCCAGCTCCGCCGACGGCGGCCCGGTGACGACCGCGGTCAGGTCGGGCCCGAACAGGGCGCTCCTGCGTACGCTGGCCAGCGCCCGGGTGGCCGCCTCTGCCAGGACCGGATCGTGCTCGACCACGGGGACGGCGTCGTCGTTCTCGTCGCCGGCCTTCGCGCCCAGGCCCGCCAGCGCGCGGCCGAGGTCGGTGAGCGCGTTGTTGGCCAGCAGGCCGAGCAGCCTGGCCTCGTCGAGCACCGCGGGCGCGCACTCGCGCAGCAGCGGCACGTCGATCAGCGGCGCGTGCCAGTGGACGCTGCTCATCAGGCTGTCGCGGTCGGCGAAGGCCGTGCCGGAGGGCAGGTGGGCCAGCACCGACAGCACCGCCCTGCGGATGCGGGCCAGCGCGCTGCCGGCGGGGTCGTCGCCGAGCACGGTGCCGTACTTGCCGTCGATCTTGCGCAGGGAAGATCGTTCCATTCGCCACCAGGCCGCGAGCAGCACCCGCAGCCGGGCCGCGCCCTCGTCGAGCCGCCACCGGTCGAAGCGCTCGGTGGGGATCATGCCGCCGGACGGCTCGTCCCAGGCCAGCAGCCTGGCCACCGTGCACACTTCCAGCAGCAGCCGGGTCTCGTCCTCGTCGCAGCCGGTCTCCTTGGCCACCCTGCGGACCTCACGCACGCCCACGCCGCCGGTCTTGAGCAGCGGCAGCGGCGTCTTGGAGGTGTTGTCGAGCAGGGCGGCGCACCGCTCGACCACGTGGGGTGCGGCCAGCGTCATCAGATGGTCGACCTCTTCCGGATCGACCGGGATGGTGGCCACCTCGGGCGCCTCCGGCCGGTAGGCCGGATGGTAGGCGGGGCCGCGCAGGCAGATCGCCACCTCGCGGGGGATCTCCGCGACGTGCCAGCTCGGCCGGAAGAGCAGCCCGTGGTCGGCGCACCACTTCTCGGGCGTGCCCGGCACGACGAACCTGCCGCCGTCGACGTCGAGCGCGGGCCCCTCCCAGGCGAACCGGTCGAGCAGCGCCACGGTGCCCTCGGGCGCCTTGCGCATCAGCGCCTTGACGTGAGCGAGGTCACCGAGCGTGTCGATGACGCGGGCGATCATGCGGCGCTTGTTGCCGTGGGCGGGCAGGCCGAGCGCGCGGGCGAGCGCGTGCAGCGCGTCGTTGCTGATGGACCAGGAGTTGAGGTAGTGATCGAGCGGCTCGCCCAGGCTCAGGGGCGCGGACCAGTAGCGGGTGACGCCCTCGGCGAGGTGGATCACCCCGTCGTCGCCCGGCCAGGCCAGGGCGTGATCGTAGAGGTGCTCCAGCCAGGGGGTGACGTCCTCGGGGCGCGCGTCGACGAAGCGCGCCAGCGTCTCCAGGGTGGGCCGCGTCATGGCCAGCGCGGCCTCGGCGAGCTGCAGGCAGGGCAGGGGCAGCCCGCGCAGGGTCTCCATCACGGCGAAGCCGTTGCCGAGCCGCTGGGCCAGGGTGTCGAGCCGCCTGGGCCAGGGCGCGGCGATGGCGTCGGGCCTGTTCGCCAGGATGCGGCCAAGCCGTT
Source organism: Nonomuraea sp. NPDC048892 (assembly GCF_040649735.1). Classification (NCBI taxonomy): domain Bacteria; kingdom Bacillati; phylum Actinomycetota; class Actinomycetes; order Streptosporangiales; family Streptosporangiaceae; genus Nonomuraea; species Nonomuraea sp. NPDC048892. The sequence goes on from NZ_JBEZFZ010000007.1 coordinate 133,303, forward strand.
CTTCGTCTAGTTTTCGCAGCCAGCCGAGCAGGTGATCTTCCATCTGTCAGCACTCTCATGGGGTCGCGCGCCGGACTCACCGTGAGCCATGACCATCCACGGTAATGCAGATCACCCCCGGTCAGGAGAGGACTGCCCAGACGATCTTTCCGTGAGGCGCGAGTGCGGACCAGCCCCAGCGGAGGCTGAGTGATTCGACGATGTGGAGTCCGAGGCCGCCGGTGTCGAGAGGCCCAGGGTATCGCAGCACCGGCACCGAGGAGCCTGGATCGGTGAAGGCGCAGGTGATGAGCGGCCCGCGGCGGACGAGTGACATGTGGACCGTGCGCTCGCGGCGCGGGTCGTCGAGGCACAGGCCGTGGCGCAGCGCGTTGGTGGCGAGCTCGGAGACCACCAGTTCGAGGTTGTCGGCGAGCTCCTCACCCAGGCCCCAGCCCGACAGGGCGCCGGCGGTGAAGCTCCGGGCGGCGTGAACCGAGGACGCGGTGGGCGGGAGTACGAACGTGGCGCTCGCGGAAGGTCCGGGCACCAGCAGATCGCCGGCCGCCTCCGGCCACCAACCGATTGGGGGCCACCAATCGAACGTGGTCCACTGGCCGTGTGCCGTGGTTTGTTGCACGTTGATCATTCTGCGCCAAACTCTCGTGCAGGTGCAAGAGCGAATGCACGTGCAGACAACTCGTGCACACGCTACGGTTGCCCTCAAATGGTCAATTTGGGGGAAAGGGGATCTTGTCCGCGGCCCATGATCTTTCGGCCGTGAAGTGACAGACTGTGTCGCAAGGAAACGACCAAGGAGCAGCACGTGTCGATTGATCCGCCCGGTTCCGGTTCGACCGTAAGGCGCATCATGCTGGGGGCGAGCCTCAGGCGTCTCCGCGAGGCCAGCGGGCTCGACCGGGCACAGGCCGGATTCCACATCCGGGCGTCCGAGTCCAAGATCAGCCGGATGGAGCTCGGCCGCGTCGGTTTCAAGACACGTGACGTAGAAGACCTTCTCACCTTGTACGGCGTCGTCGACGATGCCGAACGCCGTTCCCTGCTGGAGATGGTGCGCGAGGCCAACACCCCCGGGTGGTGGCACAAGTACTCCGCCGAACTGCCGTCGTGGTTCACCACGTACATCGGCCTGGAGGAGGCAGCCAGCGTGATCCGCACCTATGAGGTGCAGTTCGTGCCCGGCCTGCTGCAGACGGCCTCGTATGCGCGATCGGTCTTCCAGCTGGGTAATCCCGATGCGAGTCCGGAGAGAATCGAGCGGCGCGTGCACATGCGTATGCAGCGCCAGGAGCGCTTCACCCAGAAGGACGGCCCCCGTCTGTGGGCCGTCATCGACGAGGCGGCGCTCAAGCGGACCATCGGCGGGCGGGAAGTCATGGCCGAGCAGCTCCAGCATCTGCTAGAAGTCGCCGCCCTTCCCAACATCACCCTCCAGGTGATGCCCTTCAGGTTCGGCAAACATGCCGCCGAAGGGGGCGCGTTCAGCATCTTGCGGTTTCCCGAGTCCGACTTGTCGGACGTTGTCTATGTCGAGCAGCTCTGGGGTGCCCTGTACCTGGACAAACGTGAGGACATCGACCCGTACCTCACGGCCATGGAGCAGCTGTGCGTGGAGAGCACCACGCCAGGGGGCACCGTCGAGCTCATCGGCGGTCTTCTCAGAAAGATGTAGATGAACCAGACCTACAACGGCATGCCCGCGGCGGACCTGACCCAGGTCGCCTGGCGTAAGAGTCGCTACAGCAACTCGCAGGGCAACTGCGTGGAACTCGCGGAGCTGCCCGACGGCGGCATCGCGGTGCGCAACTCGCGCTTCCCCGACGGCCCCGCGCTCATCTATACCCGCGACGAGATCCGGGCCCTGGTGCTCGGGGTGAAGGACGGAGAGTTCGACGGCCTCCTCGTTTAACAGCGTTGTAACCTCCGGCGCGCCCGCTTAACGGCGGCGCGCCGGAGGCGTAACCGCCCGGCCTCGTCCTGCGGTCAGGATCGGAGTCATGCTCGACCAGATGACCCTGTATCCGATCGCCGACGACGTGCTGTTCGCGCCGGGCGGCAAGGTCGTGATCCGCACTTACGGCGTGGCGCCGGCCACCGCGGGGGCGACCGTCTCCTACCGGACCTGGGTGACCGGCCTGCGCGACCAGCCCCGCTACTGGCACTGGGGCCACTTCGAGGACGCCGCCTCCGGGCACCGCAGGGTGCTGGAGTGGCTGACCGGCCGAGGACCGCAACCTTCCCAGACGCCCGCCTGATCGCTATCCTCGGGCCAAGCAACCGCTTGGTAGAGGAGGCGTGGTGCGGCGAGCGATCCACCTGATCGAGGAGGTCGACTTCCGGCCGATGAACTCCAGGCGCCCCCTGGAATACCTCACCTGGCTGACCCGCTACAAGCGCGAGGACGAGACGCGTACCGCGCCGTCGCTCACCTCCGGCATGTCCATCAGGTCCCGCGAGATCGACCTCGTCGGGGCCTTCTACGCGGTCGGCATCACCGGCCATCCGCAGTTCAAGGTCGTCACGCTCTGGGACTGCCACGGCGGCTGGGACGGCGGCTGGCGGCAGATGATGGAGATCTATCAGGGCGTGGACGAGCGCCTGTTCCTGTCCGACATCGACGACCTGCGCTTCTCCGCCTTCTCCCGGCCGCTCGGCGCCGCCCCCGGCTGCCCGCCGCTGTCCGCGGCCCCCGCCGCCGAGCTCTACCTCTTCGAGAGCGCCCGCGTCCGCCCCGGCGCCGCCCTCGACTACCTGCACGCCGTACGCACCGAGCGCGCGCCCGTCCTCGCCGAGCACGGCCACACCCTGGCCGGTCTGTACGAGGTGCTCTTCTGCGACACCGAGGCGGTCACCCTGTGGGCCGTCTCCCTGGACGACCACCTGGCCACCCAGCGCGCCAGGGACGCGGCGCTCGGCCTCGACGACGAGGTGGCGCCCGACTCCCGGCTGCTGGACTGGGGAAAACGGGCTCGCGACTACCTAGAAGGCCGCTGGCGTGAGACGCTTCTGGCACCCTTCCCCGGTTGCCGCCTGGCTCCGGGAGAACCGCCGGCCTAGCGTCGGCCGCGGAGGTGGTCATGTCAGACTCATACCTCTACAACGGGCAGCGGCCGGACGATCATGTCGCCTCGTGCCCCGACTGCGGCGCCGCCGTCGCCCTGCTCGACCAGCCCGGCACGGCCGTCGAGCCGCCACCGTCATTGCGCGCGGCCGTGCTGTCCATGGCCCGGCGCCGCCGCAGCCCCGCCGCGGTGGGCGTGGCCGGCGTGGCCACCCCCTACGCCGAGCAGGTCGCCGTCATGGACGAACTGCTCGCGGAGCTGAGCGCGCCGCAGTGGGAGGCCCCGATCGCCCGGCACGGCACCGTCAGGGGGCTGGTCGAGCACCTGACCGCCAACGACGCGACCGTGGCGGCGTTCATGGGGCTGCCGGGCCGCGACGAGGGCGCGCCCGCGCACCGGCGCTGGCGTGAGCAGGCCGGAACCCTGCTCGAACGGGTCTCGGCCAGCAGCGAGGTGCTCATGGGCGTGGAGGTCTCGCTGGCCGGCACCCGCCCGGCCCGCGCGCCGCTGCGCCAGGCCATGATCCAGCGCACGTTCGAGACCTGGACGCACGCCGACGACATCAGGGCCGCCACCGACCGCTCCCGCGCCGCGCCGCGTCCCGAGCACGTGCACATGATCGCCGAGTTCGGGCTCGCGCTGCTGCCGCGCGCGATGAAGGGCCCGCGCCGTGACGTCTCCGCCACCATCGTGCTCACCGGCCCGGGCGGCGGCACCTGGACGATCCCGCTCTCGCCCGCCTCCGACCACGTCGCCGTGCTCATCTCGGCGGACGCGGTCGGCTTCTGCCGCCTGCTGGCCGACCGGTGGCCGCCGGGCTCGTTCCCGTACGCCGCCGAGGGCGACCCCGCCCTCGCCCGTGACCTGATCCGCGCCGCCGCCACGCTGGGATGCGACTGATGAGCGACATGGACCTGTGCGCACGGCTGACGGCCGGCGACCTCGACGCCCTGGCCGAGGCGTACGACCTGCACGGCTCGTACGTGTTCGGGGTGGCGGCCAAGGTCACCGGCAGCCAGGCGTACGCCGAGGAGATCACCCAGAACGTCTTCGTCGCGCTCTGGGAGGGCCCGCAGTCCTACGATCCAGGGCTGGGGTCGCTGCGCGGCTGGCTGGTGAGCCGGGCCCTGCACGAGTCGGCCCTGCGCGCGAAGGTCGGCTGAACAGACTGCCCGGCCTGCCCGTTTCGGCGGGTTGCGCGCCCGGTCGGCGGCTCAGCCGACCGGGGCGTTCCAGGTGGTGAGGACGGGTTCCGCGTGCTCGAAGCCGAGCCGCGAGTAGGTGCCGGTGTCGAGCTTGAGCAGCCGGCCCTCCTCGGGCGCCAGGCCCAGCCAGCGGGCGGCCAGCACGCGCAGGAAGTGGCCGTGCGCCACCACCGCCACCCGTCCGCCGGCCTTCCGCGCCCGCGCGATCACCCGGTCGGCACGGGCGGCCACCTGCGCGGCGCTCTCGCCCGGATGGTCGGCGTCGCCGGGGATCACGCCGTCGCGCCACAGGTACCAGCCGGGCCGGCCCTGGCGGATGTCGGGTGTGGTGATGCCCTCGTAGCCGCCGTAGTCCCACTCCCACAGGTCGGGGTCGATCTCGTAGCCGGTCAGACCCGCCAGGTCGGCCGTGCGCCTGGCCCGCTGGGCCGGGGAGACCAGCACCAGGCCGAACGGCTCCTTCGCCAGCGGCGCCAGCGCCCTGGCCTGCTCCTCGCCGTGCTCCGTCAAAGGCAGGTCCGTGCGGCCTGTATGCCTGCCCGCCTTGCTCCACTCGGTCTCACCGTGCCGGAGCAGCAGCATCTCGTCCATGGTTCCCATCATCGGGCACGGCGGGTCGTGCGGTCGCGTCAGGTGGCCAGTTCCTCGACGACGGGCTCGAACGCGGCAAGGTCGCGCTCATGATGCACTACGAAATACGAAATATCGTGCTCATCCCGCCAATAGCGGAGCTTGTCGGCTATGTCGTGACGGGTGCCCAGGAGGACCTGGGGCGTCCCGTCCAGGGCGGAGCTGTCGGCCGCGCTCCACGTCTCCTCCGGCTTCAGCTCGCCCGCCTGCATGACGCTCGTGCCCAGCTCCAGGCGCGGGTACCGGTCGCCCGCCGCCTCCCGTACGGCGGCGAGCTTGGCCAGCAGCGCGGGCCGCCCGCCGTCCGCCGCGTCGGGCCCGCTTCCGTCAGGCAGCACCCGCGTGCCGATGTTCACCACGTCCGCCTCCTCGGCCGCCAGCCGCAACATCCTGGCCCCGCCCGCGCCGATCACCAGCGGAGGTCCCGGCCGCTGCACGGGCTTGGGCCGCTGGTCGAGCCCGGAGATCCGGTAGTGCCGGCCCTCGAAGTGGAACGGGCCCTCGCCCCAGAGGCCCCTGAGCACGGCCAGCGCCTCCCGCAGCCGTTCGATCCTGACCCCCGGCGGTGCCAGCTCCAGCCCGGCCCCCGCGTAGTCGCCGGCCATCCAGCCGGTGCCGATGCCGACCTCCAGCCGCCCGCCGGACAGCACGTCGAGCGTGGCCGTCTCCTTGGCCAGCACGGCCGGATGCCGGAAGTCGTTGGCGAACACCAGCGTGCCGACCCGCAGCCGGGTGGTGGCGCAGGCGGCGGCGGTCAGGGCGGCGATGGGGGCGAACCTCGGCCCCACCAGGTGGTCGGGCACGAGTAGCACGTCGAACCCGGTCTCCTCCAGCCGCCTGGCCTTGTCCGCCCACTCCTTCGCCGACGCCGCCTCCCGTACGACCGCCCCGAACCTGAACCGCCGCATCGGCGCGCCCTTTCGTTGGACCAAATGCTTGCTTGGGATACTAATCGCAGGGCTCGGACGGGGGAACGCCGTTAGAATTCGGGGACCGCCCCGGTGGAGCGCCCATGAAGCTGCCCTCGCTCGACGAGCTCGTCAGGTTCTTCCAGCACCCGGTCTGGTTCGTCGTGCTCGTGCTGCTCGTCCTGCTGTCCAGGAAGGCACTGGCGCGCTGGTGGGGGCGGCTGTCGGAGCACGTCGGCGACGAGCTGGCCGCCAGGACGCTGGGCAGCGGCCGGTGGAACCGGCGCGGGCTGCGCCGCTACGCCACCAGGGTCCGCGACGAGTTCGCCACCTTCCACGTGCCGTTCACCGAGGGCATGAAGCTGCGCATGGACGGCGTCTACGTGCCGCTGCGCCACGACGACGACCGGCTGCAGCCCGGCTCCGACGACATGTACGCCCGGGTCAGGGACGAGCCGTGCACGGTCGTGCTCGGGCCGCCGGGCGCCGGCAAGTCGATGTTGCTGCGGCACTCCATGCTGCAGTGGGCCAAGACCGTTCTGGGCGAGGGACGCACCCGGCGGGTGGCCGTCCTCGTCCGCTTACGCGCGTGCAGCGGCGATCCCAGGCCGCTCCACGCGCACGTGGCCGGCGCGCTCAAGCGGGTCGGCGACGCGGGGGCCTACCTCGACCGGCTGCTCGAACGCGGCTGCCTCACCGTGCTCTTCGACGGGCTGGACGAGGTCGCCATGGCCGACCAGGAGCGGGTGGTGACCGAGCTGCAGGCGTGGGCCAGGGACCATCCCGACGGCAACCAGATGGTGGTCACCTGCCGCTCGGCCGTCTACGACCGCCGGCTCGCCGAGGTGGCCACGTGCACGGTGGAGGTGGCCCCGTTCGACGAGGCGCAGATGCGGCGCTTCCTGACCAGCTGGCCCTGGCAGAACGGAAGCGGCTCCCCGGAGGACGCGCACGCCAGGAGGGAGCGGGTGGACGAGCTCATGGCCACCCTGCGCGACGCGCCGCTGATCATGCAGCTGGCCCGCAACCCGCTGCTCCTGACGATGATCGCCTACCTCTACAACGGCGACGACGAGATCAAGCTGCCCAACTCGCGCACCGTCTTCTACGCCCACGCCACCGACTACCTGCTGCGCACCAAGCTCACCCACGCCACCCGGTTCAAGGAGCAGCAGCGCCGCCGCGCCCTGCAACGCCTGGCCCTGCTGGCCCACAGGACCGCGATCGGGCGCGAGGACCGGCTCACGCTCCCGTACGAGAACGTGCTCGCGGAGCTGGAGAAGGTGATCACCACCAGGTTCGGCGGCAAGCCCGAGGCGGCCGAGCCGATGCTGACCGAGATCGTCGAGCGGACCGGGCTGCTGCTGCCCGTGGACGGCGGGCGCGGGTTCAGCTTCGCGCACCAGACGCTGCAGGAGTACTTCTCCGCCTGCGAGCTGGCCGAGGACCCCGACGAGCTGCTGCGCGCGCACGCCGAGGCGCCGGACGTGTGGCGCGAGGTGGTGAAGATGTGGTGCGGGGTGACCAGACGGCCGGCGTCCGGGGTGGTCCGCGAGATCTACCGGCGGGACCGGGTGCTGGCGTTCGCCTGCGTGGCCGAGGCGGCGGACCTGGAGGAGGAGCTGGCCGGGGAGATCACCGCGTGGTTCGAGCGGCACCTGGGGGAGCCGGGGCAGGCGGCCGACGCCGAGCAGACGATCGGCGCGTTCGCCCTGGTGGCCGCGGGGCCGGGGGAGCGGGGGCGGAAGGTCTACGCGTTCCTGTCCCGTACGGCGCGCACGGGCTCGGGGGCGCGGCGGGAGGCCGCGATCGCCGCGCTGGCGGCCACCAATCTGCCCGCCGCCGCCGAGGTCCTGGCCGGGCTGGCCCCCGACGACCCGAAGGTGCGTACGGCGCTGATCGACATGGGCAACCTCGCCATCGGCGCCCTGCGCAACCGGGCGCCGCACGATCCGGCGGCCGTGGACGACCTGGCCGCGATCGGCACGCCGGAGGCGGCCTGGACGCTGGCCGGACTGCTGTCCGCCGAGAAGCCGGTCGCGACCAGGGCGGCCTGGCATCTGGGGGCCATGCTGCGCTCGGCCGACATCGAGACGGCACTCGGCGACCCGCCACCGGACGCGGAGCCGGTCGGCGGGCCCGGGCTGGCGTGGGTGTGGGCGCCGTTCGCCCAGAGTTCGCCCGCGGCCCTGACCGCGGTCGCGGAACGCATCGCGTGGCTGCTCGCGGACTCGGACGCGGAGACCGTGTCGCCGCACGTGCGCGTGGACAGCCGGTTGGCGCTCCCGCTGGTCGCGATGGCTCTGGGGAAGTCGCAGACACACCTGGCCATACCCCCTGGGGAGAGTCTGTCGCTCGTTTCCGAGGAGGAGCTGAGCGAACAACTGGACGCGCTCGTGTCGCGATGGACTTTCGAGTCGCATCCCGCGATCTACACGCTGCTGGACAGCCTGAACCCGGCACAGCGTATGAGGCTCCTGACCCGCCTCTTCGGTGCGTCCGGGCGGGCGGCCACGGAGGACGATTGGCGGCGGGTCACGGCGCCCGTCGAGTTCCGGCAGGGCATGCACGTGGGGCTCATCGCCGCCTTGACGTCGGGTCTCGTCCTGGCCGCCTGGATGCGCGCCGTGCTGGTGCTCAACGGGCGGGCGCCGTGGGGTGAGCCGTGGCTCGCCTGGGGAGCCCTGCTCGCGGCGACGTCCATCGCCGTGATCACGGCCATGCTCGTCCTCGACCTCACCAGGCAGGGCGCCATCGGCTGGAGTGTCCTGCGCTGCAAACCCGCCGTGGTGACCAGCGTGCTGCTGTTCCTGCCGGCAGTGGTCGCGGCCCCGGGATCGCTCGCGCTGGTGACGCTCGCTGAGCTGATCGGCTGGAACTGGGCGATCGCGGCCGTCGTGCTGGGCTTCGCCACTTTCCTGGCCGTCCTTCCCGGGCCCGAGCGCGAGGATTCGGGTCCCTGGCTGTTCAGCGTGGTGCTGTCCGCCCTGCTTCCGCTGCTCGCGGTGGTGCGCGGCGTGGTCGTCCTGACCGGTGAGTGGCCGGGGCCGCCCGCCTGGCTGGCCTGGGCGGGCCTCGTCTCCGGAGTCTGGCTGCTGTGGCTGCTCACCGCCCGGGCCTCGGCGGGGCTGTTCACGCTCCGGTCGGCCTTCGTCGCCGGCGTCGCGATCCACTACGCCGCCGCGCTGACGGCGGCGGGCGTGCTCGCCTTCGTCGCGCTGCGCGACCTGACGAACGTGCCCCTGGCCGTCACCGTCATGACCGGAGCGGTCGCGGTGTGCGTGCTGACCGTGGCCGACCTCAAGCGCAAGGTACGGCAGGCCACCAACCCGCTGCACGGCATCCTGGAGCTGAAGGAGGCCCCCGGCCGGACCACAATCATCGCGACGCGTCTTACCAAGCGCTTGCTTTAGGTGTCAGACTGGGCCCATGGAGATCCCCGTGCGCCAGGCGAGCGACGACGAGGCGGCGTTCTTCCACGAGCACGGATGGGTCAGGCTCGACCGGCTGATCGAGCCGGACCTGGCCGCGGAGCTGCGCGAGCGGGCCATGCGCCATCTCGACGCCCGCGCGAAGAGCCGCGAGACGCTGGTCGACCAGGCGTTCGGGCAGTCCAGGGACATCGCGGCGAGCGACGAGCTGTTCGGCGCGCTGGCCCTCAGCCAGGGGATGGGCCGCACCGCCGTACGGCTGCTGCGCGGCGTGCGCGCCGTCCGCGTCCAGGTGACCAACCTGCTGGTCAAGGAGGCGGGTGAGCACGGCGCGACCGAGTTCCACCAGGATTTCCCCTGGATGCCGATGGACCGCTCGGCCATGCTGACCGTCTGGCTGGCCCTGGCCGACGTGCCGGCCGACATGGGGTCGCTGCGCTTCTACAGCGGCTCCCACCGCTGCGGCCTGCTCGGCCGCAGCTTCACCCGGCCGGGCGACGACCAGCTCAGCCAGCACCCCTGGCTCAAGGAGCTGGAGCTGTCGCCGCCGCTCGACCTCAAGGCCGGCGACGCGACCGTGCACCACGCGCTGACCGTGCACGGCGCCCCCGCCAACCGCCGTGACAGCCCGCGCCTGTCGTTCACCGTCACCTACTTCGACGCCGACGCCCTCTACACGGGCCTGCCCTACCGGCAGACCGACGGGCTCGGGCTGCGGGTCAACCAGCCGTTCGAGCACGAGAGGTTCCCGTGCCCGAGACCGTGAGAGGCCCGGTCGCCGGCCTCGGGGCGACGCTCATGCACGAGCACGTCTTCGGGCTGAGCCCGGAGATCCTGTGGAACTGGCCGGACATTCCGGAGGGCTGGGACCTGGAACGGCGGGCCCGCGAGGCGGCGGGCAAGCTCGACGCGCTCAAGGCCGAGGGCGTCGACACGATCGTGGACCTCACCGTGGTCGGGCTCGGGCGCTACGTCCCCGCCGTGCAACGGGTGGCCGAGCTGACCGAGGTGAACATCGTGGCCGCCACCGGCCTCTACACCTACGACGCGCTGCCGCCCTACTTCGGCAACCGGGGCCCCGGATCGTTGTTCGGCGGGCCTGACCGGCTGGCCGAGTTCTTCGTCCGCGACCTCACCGAGGGCATCGGGCGCACCGGCGTCAAGGCCGCCATGCTCAAGTGCGCCTCCGACCACCTGGGCATGACCAAGGGCTGCGAACGGGTGTTCAGGGCGGTCGCCGAGGCCCACCTGGAGACCGGCGCGCCGATCACCACCCACTCCCACAGCGCCTCCAAGGGCGGCCTGGAGCAGCAGGACCTGCTGGAGTCGCTGGGCGTGGACCTCGGCCGGGTGGTCATCGGCCACGCCGGCGACTCGACCGACGTGGCCTACCTGGAGGAGCTGGTCGCGCGCGGCTCGTACCTGGGCATGGACCGCTTCGGCATCGAGACGATCAGCCCGTTCGAGGACCGGGTGGCGATCGTGGCGGAGATGTGCGCGCGCGGCCACGCCGGCCGGATGGTGCTCGGCCACGACTCCTACTGCTTCAACGACCGCTTCGACGCCGGCGTGGTCCGGCGCCGGCACCCCCGCTACCACCTGCTCCACATCTCCCGCGACGTGCTGCCCGAGCTGCGCCGGCGGGGCGTCACGGACGACCAGATCGATCAGATGATGGTCGGCAACCCGCGGAGGATCTTCGGATGAGCGAGGACTTCGACGTCACGTCGGACTGGCACGTCGCCGCCCCCTACGCCTTCCTGCGGCGGCTGCGCGCCGCGTCGCCGGTGTTCAAGAGCGAGCACCTCGGCGCGTACGTGCTGACCCGTCACGCCGACGTGCGGGCCGCGTACGGCGACCCCCAGAGCTTCTCCTCCAAGGGCTCGCTGACGATCTCGCGCAGCCTGACCCGCGAGACCAGGGAGAAGCTGGGCGAGCACGGCTCGTTCCTGTCCAGCTTCGTGGCGAACGTGGACCCGCCGGACCACACCCGCCTGCGCCGGTCGGTGTCCAGGGCGTTCACGCCGCGCGCGGTCGCCGCCTTGGAACAGCGCTTCCGCCGGCTCAACGAGGACCTGCTCGACCGGGTGGCGCCGCGCGGGCACGCGGACTTCATCACCGACCTCGGCCACGAGCCGTCGATCAAGCTGACCGCCCGCTTCATCGGAGTGCCCGAGGCGGACGAGGCGTTCGTGCAGGCGCACGTCAAGGACTGGTTCCAGCTCTTCCTGTCGCCCCAGCCGCCGGAACGGCAACTGGAGCTGGCCGGCAGCTTCCTGGACTACCTCGACTACGTGGACCGGCTGGTCGCCGCCCGCGCCAAGGACCCGCGCGACGACTTCACCTCCCTGATGACCGCGCTCATCGGCGCGGAGCTGACCCACCGCGAGGTGGTGGAGCTGATCTCCACGATCCTGCTCGGCGGCAACGACACCGTCCCGAACCAGCTCGGCAACACCGTCCTGCGGCTGCTGCGCGAGGGGGTCTGGCCGGTGCCGGACGCGCTCCTCGCGAACGCCTCCGAGGAGTGCATGCGCATCGACGGCGCGTCGCTGGGCTCGTTCAGGTACGCGGCGCGCGAGCTCACCCTGCGCGGCGTGACGATCCCGGCCGGCGCCCTGGTGCTGCTGTCCACCGATTCGGCCGGCCACGACGAGAGCGTCTTCCCCGATCCCGAGCGGTTCGTCATCGACCGGCCGAACGCCGCCGAGCACCTGGTCTTCGGCTACGGCATCCACTTCTGCGTCGGGGCCGCGCTGGCCCGGCTGCAGCTGCGCACGGCGCTGGAGGTGCTCGGCCGCCGCCTGCCCGGCCTGCGGCTCGTGCCCGGCCAGGACATCGCCTACCGCAGGTCCATCGTGGGCCGCGGCCTGTCGTCCCTGGCGGTGGAGTGGTGAACGGGCGCTTCGACGGGCGCGTGGCGCTCGTGACCGGCGCCGGGTCCGGCATCGGTGCGGCCTGCGCGGCCCGCCTGGCCGCCGAGGGGGCCTGCGTCGGGGTGCTCGACCTGCGCGCCGCCGCCGCGCGGGCCTGCGCCGCCGCCATCCGCGCCCACGGCGGCACCGCGATGGCGCTGACCTGCGACGTCTCCGACGAGAAGCAGGTGGAGGAGGCCGTCGCGACGCTGGTGGCCTCGTTCGGGCGGCTGGACGTGCTGCACGCCAACGCAGCCGCGCTCGACCCCGACGTGTACGGCCGCGACGGCGCCCTGGAGGACCTCGACACCGCCGTCTGGGACCGCACCATGGAGGTCAACCTGCGCGGGGCCATGCTCATGGTCAAGCACACGGTGCCCGCCATGGGCGAAGGCAGCGCCATCGTGCTGACCTCGTCGGTGTCGGCGCTGGTGGGGGACGTCGCGCACGCCGCGTACGGCGCCTCGAAGGCGGCCCTGATCGGTTTCACCCGCTACGTGGCGACGATGTACGGCCCACGCGGCGTCCGCTGCAACGCGGTGGCCCCCGCCCTGGTCCTCACCGACACCGCTCGGCGCGCGATGACGCCCGCCCAGCTCGCCGACAAGGCGGCCGAGCGCCTGCTGCCGTGGGCCTGCACGGTCGAGGACGTGGCCGACCTGGTGTCCTTCCTGGCCTGCGCCGAGTCCCGCTGCCTCACCGGCCAGACCCTCGTCCTCGACTCGGGCACCCTCGCGCACCGGCCGCAGCACGCCGTCCAGCAGTGGCGCGACCACCAGTGACCCGGCGGCGCCTCCCGTCCGGAACGTCCCCTATGGTGGCTTTGAGCTGATCTAGGAGGACGTATGGAGCCGGTGGCGGTCGGGCTGGTCGGAGCGGGGCCGTGGGCACGGATGGCACACGGGCCGATGCTGGCCAAGGGGCCGCACACGCGGCTGGCCGGGGTGTGGGCCAGGCGCCCCGAGAGCGCGGCCGAGCTCGGCGCGCCCGTGTTCACCAGGATCGAGGAGCTGTTCGACCACTGCGAGGCCGTGGCCTTCTGCGTCCCGCCCGCCGTCCAGGCCGAGTACGCCGCCCTCGCCGCCCGCGCGGGCAAGGCCCTGCTGCTGGAGAAGCCGCTGGCCGACTCCCTCGACAACGCCCGCCGCCTGGCCGACGTCATCGCCGAGACGGGCGTGCCCTCCCAGATGGTGCTCACCCTGCGCTACGCCGCCCAGACCCGCGACTTCCTGGCCCGCTGCGCCGAGATCGAGCCGTTCGGCGGCCACGCCGTGAACATCTCCGGCACCCTCCTCGGCGACCACCCGTTCGCCACCCCCTGGCGGCTGGAGCGCGGCGCGCTGCTCGACGTCGGCCCGCACGTGATCGACGTGCTGGACGCCGCGCTCGGCCGGGTCACCGGCGTGCGCGCGCACGGCCGCTCGCTCGGCTGGACCGGCCTGCTGCTCGAACACGAGGGCGGGGCCGTCAGCGAGGTGTCGCTGTGCATGACCACGCCCGGCGAGGCGCCCCCGCAGACCATCGCCGTCTACGGCCGCACCGGCAGCGCCGTCCTGCCGCACTTCGAGGAGGACCCCCTGGAGACGGTCGCCGAGGAGTTCGCCAGGACCGTACGCCAGGGCGGACACCCCCTCGACGCCGCCCACGGGCTGCGCATCCAGCGGATCATCGCCGAGGCGGAGGCCCAACTCACCCCTTGACGCGGGCGGCTTCAGGAGGATTGATAGCGTACGTCCGACGCGCAGAGCGCAGCGAAGTCCGGTGCGAGTCCGGCGCTGTCCCGCAACTGTCATAGCCAGGTCGCCTGCCTCCGCGCTGACGTCATCAACCCTCGTGGAAAAGGGTGATCCGTCGCTCATCGCGGGTCTCTCGGTTCCGAACAGTGTGAAAGGACCACTCGTGAGGCCCGTACGCACGGCCTTCGCGGGCGCGCTGCTGGGAACGCTCCTCCTGGCCGGTTGCGGCCAGGGCGGCGGCACCACAGCCTCCCCGTCCGCGTCCCCCTCCAGCGCCGCCCCCACCTCCTCCGCCACCTCCGACGCCGCCGCCGGTTTCCCCGTCACCGTCGAAGCGGCCAACGGCAAGGTCACCATCGCCGGGAAGCCGAAGCGGATCGTCTCGCTGTCGGCCACCCACACCGAGACGCTCTTCGCCATCGGCGCCGGCCCCCAGGTCGTCGCGGTGGACGACCGGTCGAACTACCCGCCGGAGGCGCCCAAGACCGCGCTGTCCGGCTTCAAGCCGAACATCGAGGCCATCGTCGCCCAGAAGCCCGACCTGGTCATCGTCTCCGACGACCTCGACAAGGTCGTCGCCGAGCTGGGCAAGCTCAACGTGCCCGTGCTGCACCAGCCGGCCGCGACGAACCTGGACGAGGCGTACGAGGAGATCACCGAGATCGGCGCCGCCACCGGCAACCAGGCCAAGGCCGGCGAGGTCGTCTCCGGGATGAGGACGGCCCTGGACAAGCTGGCCGCCGAGGCGCCCAAGGACGGCAAGCTCAGCTACTACCACGAGCTCGACCAGACCCCCTACGCCGTCACGTCCAAGACCTTCATCGGCCAGGTCTACGCCATGTTCGGCCTGACCAACATCGCCGACGAGGCGCCCGACGCGGCCGGCGGCTACCCCAAGCTGTCGGCCGAGTTCGTGGCCCAGGCCGACCCCGACCTGATCTTCCTGGCCGACGTCAAGTGCTGCCAGCAGAGCAAGGAGACCCTCGCAGCCAGGCCCGGCTGGAAGAATCTGTCCGCGATCAAGAACGACCGGGTCGTCCAGCTCGACGACGATCTCGCCTCCCGGTGGGGCCCGCGCGTGGTCCAGCTCGCCGAGTCCATCGGCGCGTCCGTGGCCGCCGCCTCCAAGGCGGGCTCGAACTGACGTGGTGAGGCAGGCGGGCCCGGCCAGGGCCAGACCCCTGTGGGTGGTGTGCGCCCTGGGCCTGCTGGCCGTCTCGATGATCGCCGGCCTGCTCGACGGGGCGGCCGACATCTCGCCCTGGCAGGTCGTGCTGCAGATGGCGGACTGGCTGCCGTTCGTTCACGTGGACTCGGGGCTGGCGCCGGTCGAGCAGGGGCTGCTGTTCGAGCTGCGCCTGCCCAGGGTGCTGGTCGCCGCCGTGGTCGGCGGGTTGCTGGCCATGGCGGGCGCCGGCTACCAGGGCGTCTTCCGCAACCCGCTGGCCGACCCCTACCTGCTCGGCGCCGCCGCCGGCGCCGGGCTCGCGACGACCGCGGCCATCGTGCTGCTGCCGTCCGTGTCGGGCAGCATCCCCGTGGCCGCCTTCATCGGGGCGGTGGGGGGCGTGTTCCTGGCGTACACGCTGGGCAGCACCGCCGGGCGGGCCGGCGGCACGGCCACCCTCGTGCTCGCGGGGGTCGCGGTCACGTCCTTCCTGACCGCGATCCAGACGTTCATCCAGCAGTTCAAGGTCGAGGAGCTCCAGCGGGTCTACTCCTGGATCCTCGGCGACGTCGGCGGCGGGTGGGACCAGCTCTGGCTGGTCCTGCCGTACGCCGCCGTCTCCTCCGTGCTGCTCCTGCTGCACGGGCGCATGCTCGACGTGCTGTCCGTGGGCGACGAGGAGGCCGGCAGCCTCGGCGTGCGGGCCGCCCGCGTACGCCTCACCGTGCTGCTGGCCGCCTCCCTGGCCACCGCCGCCGCCGTGGCGGTGAGTGGATTGATCGGGTTCGTCGGCATCGTCATCCCGCACGTCGTGCGGCGGCTGGCCGGCGGCTCGTACCGGGTCGTGCTGCCGCTGTCGATGATCGGCGGGGCGGCGTTCCTGGTGCTGGGCGACCTCGTCGCCCGCACCGTGATCGCGCCGGCCGAGCTGCCTATCGGCGTGGTGACGATGTTCGTCGGCGCGCCGTTCTTCGTCGCCGTCCTGCGCGTGACCAGGCGGGCGGCCACATGATCAGCGCTCATGGACTGTCCGTACGGCTCGGGGGGCGCGAGGTGCTGTCGGGTGTGGACCTCGACGTGCGCCGCGGCGAGTGGTGCGCCGTCATCGGGCCCAACGGGGCCGGCAAGTCCACCCTGCTCAAGGCCGTCATGGGGCTCGTCGCGCGGCGGGGCGAGGTCGTGCTCGGCTCGCGGCCTGCCGCCGCGCTCAAGCCGCGCGAGCGGGCCAGGCTGGTGGCGTACGCGCCGCAGACGCCCGCCCTGCCGCCCGACATGACGGTCTTCGACTACGCGTTGCTGGGACGCACCCCGTACATCCCCTATCTGGGGCGGGAGAGCCGGCACGACCGGGCCGTGACGGAGTCGGTGCTGGAGCGGCTGGACCTGACGGAGCTGGCCATGCGCCGCGCGGGCGAACTGTCCGGCGGCGAACGGCAGCGCGTCGTGCTCGCCAGGGCGCTCTCCCAGGAGGCGCCCGTGCTGCTGCTCGACGAGCCCACCACCGCGCTCGACCTCGGGCACCAGCAGCAGGCACTGGAGCTGATCGACCGCCTGCGGCGGGCCGACGGCCTCACCGTCGTCACCACCCTGCACGACCTCACCGTGGCCGGCCTGTACGCCGACCGCCTCCTGCTGCTCGCCGAGGGTCGCGCCGCCGCCGCCGGCGAGCCTGCCCAGGTGCTGACCGAGGACCTCGTGGGACGGCACTTCGACGCGCGGGTGAAGATCGAGCCCGGGCCCGACGGGCGGCCCGTCGTGCACCTGGTCAGAGGAGGACCGTGAAGCTCACCTACCGGACGGAGGAAGGGGCCCGGCTCGGGTCGCTGCTCTGGGAGTTCGGGCCCGGCTGGCGGATGATCTCCTCGGCGATGCTGGGCGGCGGCATCGGCGCGCGGGAGTGGGTGCTGAACGCGCAGGTGGTGGCCGGCTACGCGCGGATGGACCCGGCCGACCACCTCGCCTCCCTCGGGCCGGCGCACGGCGAAGGGGTCGGGATGATGACCGCCGCCTCCGTGGACCGGTACGTACGGGCCGCGGACGGCGGCGTCGAGGCGTACGCCACCGTGGGCCTGCGCGTCCCCACCTGGGCCGCCGCCCCCGAGGGGCACACCGATCCCGAGCTGGCCCCGATCAGGGTCGGGACGATCAACATCGTCGTGGTCCTGCCGGTGGCCATGACGGACGCGGCGCTGGTGAACACGGTCATGACGGTCACCGAGGCGAAATCCCAGGCCATGATCGAGACCGGCTTCCCCGGCACGGGCACGGCGTCCGACGCGGTCTGCGTGGCCGTCCCCGAGGCCGGCCCGCAGGAGGTCTTCGGCGGCCCCCGCTCGGAGTGGGGCGCCAGGGTGGCACGAGCGGTGCACACCGCCGTGCGCCGCGGAGCCGAGGCGTGGCGGCCCGGCCACTTAAAGTGAGTTTTTTCGGGGAAGTAGCATGTGGGCGAGAGCGAGACTCCCGATGATGAGTGGGTGACCGCAATGGCGACGATCGAACCGAAGACCGGAACGGAAGCCGACGAGACGCTGACGAGGCGCACGGTTCCCTCCCGCGCGTCGTTCACCGTCGACGACCTGCTCGAGTTCCCGGACGACGGGAACCGTTACGAGCTCTTCAACGGGAGCCTGCTGGTGAGCCCTGCCCCAACCCCCCTGCACCAACACGCGATCTTCCAGCTGCAGATGATCCTCCATCGTGCGTCGCCGCCGCACTTGTTGGTGTACTCCGCCGTCAATGTGCGTGCCTCCGACCGCGATTTCTACATCCCCGACCTTGTGGTGGTGCCGACGGAGAGGGGCCAGTCGGTGCAGCTCATGTTCGCTCCCGAGGACGTGTGCCTGGCGGTGGAGGTGGTCAGCCCGAGCACGAGGATCCGCGACCGGGCGACGAAGGCCGCCGCGTACGCCGCGGCGGGGATCCCCTCCTACTGGCGGATAGAACTCGACGAGGGGCCGCAGCTCTACGTCTACGAGCTCGAAGACGACTCCTACCGGGGGCCTAGCGCCCACGAGGCCGGGACCAAGGTCAGTCTTTCACGGCCCTTTCCGGTCATCTTCGATCCCGCCGATTTGATCGCCTACCCGTAGTCGCGGGCCGCGCCGTCCGCTGACACGTGGCCGGCGTCGAGATCGGCCAGCAGCGCCTCGGGCTCCCGTTCCCCGGGCGGCCCGAGCCCGCCCCCGCCCGTCGTCTCCACGATGAACGCCTCCCCGGCCGCGAACCGCACGTTGTTCACCTTCGACGCCAGCCGCTCCACCGTCCCGTCGAGCCGCCGCCGGTAGAAGCCGCCCAGCCGCCCCGGCAGGCCGCCCTCCCGCCCAGGAGGCGCCAGCCGCAGCCGGTCGCCGCGGGTCGTGACGTGGCAGTCCGCCAGGAAGCGGTAGACCGTCCGCGAGCCCAGCCCGCCCCGCCGCCGCCCGGGCCCGCCGGAGTCCTGGATCGTCTCGATCGACTCCACGATCAGCGGGCAGCGGCTCTCCACCGGCTCCACCTGCGGCACCGAGTTGCGGCCGATGCCGAAGTGCACGCCCGTCGCGTCGGGCCCGTCCAGGTCCCTGCGGGCGCCGACGCCGCCGAAGTCGTACGACAGGTGGATCCAGTACGGCGCCCCCACCGCCGCGATCGAGAACGGCTGCAGGATCCCGCTGGCCGCGATGGCCCGCTCGGGCACGGCGTCCGACAGGGCCTGGAAGACGGCCTCCATGGCGGCGTAGATGGGCACGTACCGGCCGCCGCACGGGTAGGGGGAGCGGGCGTTGAGCAGCGAGCCCTCCGGCAGGCGCACGTCGATGGCGCGCAGGCAGCCCTCGTTCATGGGGATCGCCGGATCGAGGAAGCAGCGGATCGCGAAGACGGCGGCGGCCAGCGACTGCGACGCCGAGGCGTTGATCGCCGCCGGGACCTGCGGGTCCGTGCCGGCGAAGTCGAGCACCGCCGACCGGCCGCCGAGCGTGACGGCCACCCGGACGTGGTGCGCCCTGTCCTGGTCGATCCCGTCGTCGTCGATCGGGTACGCCGCCGCGAACCTGCCCTCGGGCAGCTCGGCCAGCGCGGCGCGGGTCCTGGCCTCGGTGTGATCGAGGTAGTCGTCGACGCCTTCGGCCAGGCCGCGCACGCCGTACTCGGCGATCAGCGCCTCCATCCGGGCGGCGGCCACCGCCGTGCCCGCCACGAGGGCCCTGACGTCGCCCATCACCTTGTCGGGAGTGCGGCTGTTGGCCTTGAGTATCGCCTCGACGGCCGGTTCGAGCCCTCGTTCGGTGGCCAGGAGTACCGGCGGCAGTTGCAGGCCCTCCAGGAAGATGTCGGTGGCCAGCGGGGCCATGCCGCCCGCCGACAGGCCGCCGAGGTCGGAGACGTGGATCATGGTGGCGGTGAAGTACGCGGGCTCGTCGCCGGACTCCGCGAAGACGGGGCGGAAGACGAGCAGGTCGTTGGTGTGGACGCCGCCGCGGTAGGCGTCGTTGAGCGCGTACACCTCGCCCGGGCGCATCGTGCCGAGCGGGAAGTCCGCGAGCAGCTCGGGCAGGGCGACCCTGAGCGCCATGCTGTTCATCAGCGTCGTGGCCATGGACTGCGCGATCAGACGGCCGCGCGCGTCCAGCACGGCGGCCGAGGCGTCGGAGCCCTCCACGATGAACGTCGAGTACGCCGAGCGCACCACCACGATGCTGGCCTCCTCCGCCGCCACGACCAGCGCGTTGCGCAGCACCTCCGCGGTCAGGGGATCGGTCATCGGCCGCCTCCGCTCCTGGTGAGGTGGACGGCCAGGTCAGGGGCGAGCGTCGCGGTCCAGCCGGGCGGGACGACGATCGTGGACTCGGCGTCCTCGACCACAGCCGGGCCGCGCAGCTCGCCGGTCAGGGTGTCCCTGGTGTGCACGGGCACCTCGGCGTAACCACCGCACTCGGGGAAGTACGCCCGGCGCGTAGCCGGGGCCGGCGGGCGCGGGTCCGGACCAGGGCGCGGCACTCCGGACAGGCCGGGCTCTGGAGCGGCCTGCGGCGCGTCGGGCGGCGTGGGCCGCGGCGTGCCGGACGCGCGGGGTTGTGGCGGGCCAGAAGCCGGTTGCGGCGCGTCGGACCGGCCGATCCCGGGCGTGGGTTCCGGCTGGCCGGCCGGGGTGGTGACGCGGACGCGGTAGCTCACCAGCTCGATCTCCCCCCGCTGCTCGATCCCGTACACCCGCGCGTACCGCAGGAAGAACCGCGACTCCAGCTCCCCCCGATCGGGCGTCCACTCCACGGTCAGATCGTGCGACTGCCCCTTGAACCGCACGTCCACCGACCGCAGCACCCGGACCTCCGGCGCGGAGAGCGAGACGCCGAGGTCGGCGGCGGCGTCCGAGGCCAGGCCGGCGAGCAGGGCGGCCGGGTCGGGGGCGTCCAGGCGGGACAGGACGCGGTCCGCGCACAGCTCGCCCGCCAGCAGCCCGGCCGCCGAGGCCACCCCGCAGTACGGCGGCACGACCACGGTCGAGATCCCGAACCGCTCCGCCACCCGCGCCGCGTGCATCGGCCCGGCCCCGCCGAAGGCCACCAGGACGAAGCCGCGGGGGTCGATGCCCCGCTGCACCGTCACCACGTGCACGGCCGAGGCCATGGAGGCGCTGACGATCGAGTGCACCGCGTACGCGGCCTCCTCGCGCGTCACCCCGAGCGGCCCCGCCAGCCGGTCCAGCGCCTTGTCCGCCAGCGCGGGCGACAGCGGGATCGAGGCCGAGGAGAGGTAGCCCAGCACCAGGTTCGCGTCCGTCACGGTCGGCTCGGAGCCGCCCAGGCAGTAACAGGCGGGCCCGGGGGAGGAGCCGGCCGAGCGCGGGCCGACCCGCAGCGCGCCGGCCGGGTCGAGCCAGGCCACGCTGCCGCCGCCGGCGCCCACCTCCGCCAGGTCGATCGCGGGCGTCTTGACCGGCACGCCGGTGCCCGCCCTGCGCCCGCCGAAGCTGCCCTTGCCGCCCACGTGGAACTCGTGGGTGATCTCCGGCCGCCCGCCGCGCACGACGCACGCCTTGGCGGTGGTGCCGCCCATGTCGAACGAGATCGCGTCCGCGAACCCGGCCGACGCCGCGAGCGAGGCCGCCGCCAGCACCCCGGCGGCCGGGCCCGACTCGATCGTGGCCACGGCCCGCCTGGCGGCCCGTTCTGCGGAGACGACGCCGCCGCCGGACTCCATGACGTGCACGGGCGCGCGGATCCCGACATCGGCGAGGCGTTCGCGCAACCGGGTGAGGTAGGACGCCATCAGGGGGCCGATGTAGGCGGACATGATCGTGGTGGTGGCGCGCTCGTACTCGCGGATCTCCGGCCAGATCTCCGAGGAGGTCACCACATCGGGGATCCGCTCGCGCAGGATCGCGGCCACCTGCCGTTCGTGGGCCGGGTTGGCGTACGCGTGCAGCAGGCACACCGCGGCCGAGCCGATGCCCCGGGCGGCGATCTCGGCGGCGGCCCGGCGCACGGAGGCGGGGTCGAGCGGGGTCAGCACCTCACCGCGGGCCGAGACGCGCTCCACCACCTCGAAGCAGTCGCCGGGCGCCACGGGAGGAGGGGGCGGGGTGAAGCGCAGGTCGTAGCGGTCCTCCTCGACCCGGGCGTAGCGGCCGAGCGGAATGGCCGCCCGAAAGCCCCGAGTCGTGACATAGGCGACACGTACTCCGGTACGTTCGAGCACCGCGTTGGTGGCCAGCGTCGTCGCGTGCACCACCCGCGTGACCTGCGCCGGGTCCCGGCCGCCGAGCGCCCGCGTAACGCCGGTGACGATCCCCGCGATGGGGTCGTAGTGGGTGCTCAGACATTTGGCCACGGAGATCGCGCCGGACGTGTCCCGAACGACGACGTCGGTGAAGGTACCGCCGACGTCCACGCCGATCGTGTAACCCATTCACGTACGTTATGTCCCCGAGCAAGCGCTTGTCTATGAAGTGGTCTATTGACTTACGGCAGGTGATTGGGACGCTGGTCCTAGGTCCTGCGTTTGGAGCGGAGAGATGGCGCGCCTCACAGCTCTTGTCACCGGCGTCGCGGCGGCACTGGCGCTCACCGCGCTGCCGGTCGCGGCGCACGAACACCCGAGCGGGATCACCGACCTGGTGAGCCCCGCCGTCGTACGACTCGAAGCCGTGTCCCACGTGGAGATCACGCTGCTCGATCACGTCAGCGAGCTGAAGCATGTGGAGCGGTCCTATGACTTCCCGTTCGCCCAGGGCACCGGTACGGTCGTCAGCCCCGACGGCACGATCGTCGCCCTGAGACGGCTGGCGGTGAACCCGGACGACGTGGCCGTCCGCGCGGCCAACAAGATCTTCGCCGAGCACCACGACGTCAAGATCCCCGACGACGACAAGAAGCACAAGCTCTCCGACGACCTGCTCAACCGCCACCTCCAGGACTGCTACCCGCCCAAGAGCAGCACCGCCACCTGCATCATCAACGTCACCACCGAGATCACGGCCTTCCCCAACGTCTCGCCGGCCAGCGCGGAAGGGTTCAAGGTCAAGTGCATCAAGGCCGGCCCCGACCCCGACAGCCCGGCCGTGCTGGTGCCGCTGACCCCCGCCGCCGGCAGCGTCGGCATGCCGACCGCGCCGCTGGCCGGCAAGGTGCCCGAGCAGGCGGGCTCACCCACGAACGTGGCCGGCTTCCTGGGCCGTCCAGGCCCGAACGTCGCGCACAGCGTCGAGATCGCCCACCTGGCCGCGGGCGGCGGGGCCGGATCGGGCGGCCGGCCGTTCGCCGACCCGGAGAAGAAGGTGGACGAGCCGGTCAAGCTCGGCGGCCTCGCGGACAAGGGCCTGGTCGGCGCGCCCGTCATCGGCGACAAGGACGGCCACGTCATCGGCATGCTCGTCGGCGGCGGCAAGGAAGGCAGGATGATCGGGGTCAGGGAGATCACCGGCATCCTGGCCGCCGCCAAGGTGGTGCCGCGCAGAGGCGCGATCGACACGGCGTTCGAGGCGGCGCTGACCCGCTACCACACCAAGTACTACACCGAGGCCGCGCCGGGCTTCCAGCGCGTGCTGGAGCTCTACCCCGGCAACGTGGTCGCGGCCGGGCTGCTCAAGACCTCGCTGGCCAAGCGCGGCGGGCCTGAGGACCAGGGCACCAAGCAGCCGGCGAGCGAGCCCGTGCGCTCCACGCCGCTGTGGCCCTTCATCCTGGCGGCCGCGATACTTTTCATAGCCGCGGCCGGTGGAGCGTATCTGCTGTGGCGTCGCCGCTCTCCTGAAACACCGACAGAACTGCCAGAGCCGCTGGCGGCCGGTCCTCCGCTCGACGACGGCGCCAACCAGACCGTGGTCGTCCGGCGGTCCCAGTCGTTCCAAGTGGTCCCGCAGCAGCAGCAGGTGATGACCGCGCCGGACCCGGCGATCAAGTACTGCACGTCGTGCGGCATGAGGCTCGGACCGGCACACCGCTTCTGCGGCTACTGCGGCCACCCCATCGAGACGTGATGCCATTGAACGAAAGATCGCTCATCGGCCAGGAGGTGGCCGGGTACTACATCGAGGACATCGTCGGCAAGGGCGGCATGGCCGTCGTCTACCTGGCACTCGACCCGAGGTTGAGCCGCCGGGTGGCGCTGAAGATCCTCAACCCGGTGCTGAGCGTCGACGACCGGTTCAGGCAGCGCTTCATCCTGGAGTCCAGGACGGTCGCCAGCATCGAGCACCCCAACATCATCCCGATCTACGAGGCCAACGCCGACGCCGACGGCGTCCTCTACATCGCCATGCGCTACGTCGACGGCCTCGACATGCGCCGGCTCATCTACGACCGGGGGCCGCTGCCGATCGGCCAGGCGAACCAGATCTTCGCCCAGGTGGCCGCCGCGCTCGACGCCGCCCACGCCCACGACCTGATCCACCGCGACGTCAAGCCGGCCAACATCCTGCTGGCCGGCGACCACGTCTACCTGACCGACTTCGGCATCACCAAGCACCGCTCGTCGATCTCCGGGCTGACGCAGACCGACCAGTTCATCGGCACGCCCCGCTACATGTCGCCCGAGCAGATCAACAAGGAGCACATCGACGGCCGCTGCGACCAGTACGCCCTGGCCTGCGTGGTCTACGAGGGGCTGTCGGCGCGGCTGCCGTTCCAGCGGGAGAACGACATCGCGCTGCTCTGGGCGCACCTGGCCGAGCAGCCCACACCGCTGTCGCAGATCAGGCCCGAGCTGCCGCCGCAGGTCGACGCCGTGATGATGCGGGCGCTGGCCAAGTCGCCCGAGCAGCGCTACGCGAGTTGCGCCGAGTTCGTGACCGCGCTGCGCGACGCGATCAGCGGGCCGAGGTACGACCCGTTCGGCGGGCCTGGCTCGGGGCCGCACCTGGTGCCCCCGCCAGGGGCGAGCCCGCACTCGGGGCCGTACCCCGTACAGCAGCCGCCCCCCGGCCCGTCCTCGGGGCCGCACTCGCTGCCGCACGCGGCGCCCGTCCCGGGGCTCGCCGCGGGACCTGCCGCCGGACCTGCTGCGGGCCCTTCCGCAGGCTCTGCCGGCTCTTCCGCGGGTCCTGGCACGGGGCCCCGGCATGCCGCGCCGTTCGGTGCGGCGGGAAGGGGAGCGGCCAAGCGGCCGGGGCGGCTGCCGATCGTGGCCGCCACGCTGGTGGCCGCCGTCGCGGCGCTCGCGCTGGTCGCGTTCGTCATCCTCAGCAACCAGGGCGAGACCTGGACCCGCTACAAGACCAGCGCCGCCGCGCCGCTCACGTTCGAGTATCCGGGCGACTGGACCGTCCGCACCCACCAGGACCTCTTCGCCGTGGTCTCCCCGCACGCCACCGACTTCGAGCAGCTGTTCGTGGCCGGTCCTGGCGCCGACTGGTCGAAGATCACCCAGATCGTCGCCGACGACCCCGAGGCCGCCTCCGGCGTCTACGTCCAGGTCTCCGACACCCTCGACGCCAACGGCACCTCGGAACTGATGAAGGCCAAGATGGAGGTGCTCCTGCCCGGACAGGTCAACGTCGGCAAACCCGTCCAGGACCAGGCGGGCGACAGCCCGGCCACCCGCTTCGACGGCAACCTGCACGACCCCGACAGCGGCACCACGCTGGCGTTCGTCAGCTACGTGATCGACCGCGAGCCCAAGACCATGCTCGTCATGTACTTCTGCGCCAAATCCACCTGCGACGACGCCACCCAGACCAGGATCAGGCAGAGCGTGCGCGTGTCCTGACTTGGAACTCACTTGCGCCCGGCTTGGCCGCCGCCTCCCGGCGGTGTTCAGCCGGGCGCGCGGCGTCTACCCTCCGGCGTGTGGGCATTCGCATAGTCATCGCCGACGATCAGGCGATGGTCAGGGCCGGGCTGCGCATGGTCGTCGAGAGCGACCCCGGCATGGAGGTCGTCGGCGAGGCGGCCGACGGCCGTGAGGCGGTCGCCGTGGCCCGGCGCACGCGGCCGGACATCGTCCTCATGGACATCTCGATGCCCAGGCTCGACGGCCTGGCGGCGGCCAGGGAGCTGCTCGGCGTCCCCTCGCCGCCCAAGGTCATCACGCTGACCACGTTCGACACCGACGAGAACCTCTACGCCGCGCTGCGCGCCGGCACCAGCGGGTTCCTGCTCAAGGTCTCGCCGCCGGAGCAGCTCATCGAGGCGATCAAGGTGGTGCACGCCGGCGACGCGCTGCTCGACCCGGCCGTGACCAGGCGGGTGATCGCCTCGTTCGCCGGGCGGGCCGAGCCGAGGCCGTCGCCCGCGCTGGCCGAGCTGACGCCGCGCGAGCTGGAGGTGCTGCGGCTGCTGGCGCGCGGCCGCACCAACGCGGAGATCGCCAGAGAGCTGTACGTGGGCGAGGCCACGGTCAAGACGCACGTGGCCAGGGTGCTGATGAAACTGTCGCTGCGCGACCGGGCGCAGGCCGTGGTCTTCGCGTACGAGACCGGCGTCGTGAGCCCCGGCGCGGCCTGAGCCGTCTCACCATGCGGAAGGGTTTGGCGGAGCATGCCCGCTTTGTGTGTATATTTTCCGTCATAAGGCGGTAGATACAGGAGATCTTTCATGTCATCGTTTCCTCGGGTGCTGTTCGACGAAGCGCACAGCGAGTCGTGGACCGTCCGGCGCGAGGTGGCCGAGGCCATCAACCCCGCCCATCCCGACGACAACAGCTACGCCCGCGCGGCCGGGCTGCTGCGGCACCTGGGGCACACGGTCACGGCCCGCACGCGGGGCCCGCTCGACGCCGGAGCCCTCGCGGACCAGGACGTCCTGGTGATCGCGCACCCGTCGGGTGAGCGCTGGGAGCGCACCACGGGGCAGGGCAGCCCCCTGTTCTCCGCGGCCGAACTGGACGCCGTCGAGGACTTCGTCGCCGGGGGCGGCGGGCTGGTGGTGCTGGCCGAGGAGGAGCAGGACAAGTACGGCAACAACCTGAACGAGCTGCTCGCCCGGTTCGGGGTGCGGGTCGTGCACGGCACCGTACGCGATCCGGCGCACGCGTTCAGGGGCGTGGCCACCTGGGTGATGGGGGAACGTTCCAGCGACTCGGGGTTGCTGGCCGGGGTCCGGTCGGCCTGCTTCTACCGCGCGGGCACGCTCACGACGGAAGGTGAGCCGCGCGAGGCGCCCGAGGTGCTGTTCGCCACGTCGGCGGCGGCCGACCCGGCGGGCGCGCCGCTGGCCGTCGCGCTGCGTCACGGGCGCGGGCGGGTGGCCGTGTTCGCCGACTCCGACCTGTTCGGCGACGACTCGATCGACGACCACGACCACCGGACGCTCTGGGGCAACGTGATCACCTGGGCGGCCAGGGTCCCCGACGCCGAGACGGGCGGCCGGGCCAGGGACGAGGCGAAGGCCGCCCTGTTCGCCAAGCTCAAGACGTCGGTGGAGGAGCTGCGGCCGCTGCAGGCCAAGGACGGCTCGGTGCCGGAGGAGTCCAGGGCGCGGGCCGGGGAGCTGGTCGCGGAGATCGCCGGGCACGTGGGCGAGCTGCCGGCGCACTTCCCGCACGACGCCGCCTACCTCGCGGCCGTCCGCGCCGACCTGCTCAAGTGGGCCGCCCAGGACCTCGGCGTGCCCGACTTCCTCGACTCGCTCGACCTGTTCCACCCCGACACCCAGCGCGTGGACGGGCTGGAGCACGTCGTGGTCTTCCCCATGTACACGCAGAACGGCAATCCCAGCCGCAACCTGGAGGCCGTCTGGATCAGGACCATCTGGCCCGGCTGGCTGGCCGAGCTGGAGGCGGGCGGCTACGACAACCCGATGTTCGTGCCGATCGCGTTCGAGGACTTCACCTCCGGCTACGACACGCACTCCGCCGTGCTGTTCCCCGAGACGGTCGCGGTGCGCCGCGCGCCCGAGCGGTTCACCTGGGGCGGGATCTTCGCCGACCGCGAGGCCGCCAGGTTCAGGCGGGTGTCCAGGGCCGCCGTCGAGACGCTCAGGCTGGACCTGCCGCCGGACGCCGACCGGCTGCTGCGCTCGCAGGGGCTGGCCCAGGACACGTTCGTGCTGTGGGACCTGGTGCACGACCGGACGCACAGCCACGGAGACCTGCCGTTCGACCCGTTCATGATCAAGCAGCGGATGCCGTACTGGCTGTACTCGCTGGAGGAGCTGCGCTGCGACCTGACCGCGTTCGGCGAGGCCGTGAAGCTGGAGGCCCAGGGGGTGCCGCACGCCCGCTACGTCCAGCACGCGATCCTGTTCGACCGGCTGTTCAGGTTCCCGATCACCGGCGAGCGGGTGCGCAACTACGACGGGCTCGGCGGGCAGTTGCTCTTCGCCTACCTGCACCGCAACGACATCGTGCGCTGGACCGACAACCGGCTCACGATCGACTGGCAGCGGGTCGCCGACGGGGTCGCCGACCTGCGCGGGGAGGTCGAGAAGCTCTACCGCGACAGCATCGACCGCTCCAAGCTGGCCCACTGGCTGGCGGCGCACGAGCTGGTCAGCGCGTACGTGGCGCCGCATCCGGCCTCGGTCTGGGCCGAGGGCGTGCAGGCGCTGCCCGAGGAGCAGAAGGCCAAGGTGGACGCGGTCCTGCCGGACGAGTTCCCCCTCAGCATGTTCTACGAGGCGCTGCGCCGTAAGCTGGCCGACGTGGTCGAATCGACTAAGGGACTCCGAGCATGATCATTCTGGTGACCGGGGCCGGCGGGCCCACCGGTGCCGCCGTGTGCGGATATTTCGGCAAAAAGGGTGACACCGTGATCGGCGTCGACAAGGACGACGTCGACCTGCTCGACCGCGGGGCCGTCGCCGAGCTGGCGGCCCGCGTCGAGCGCGAGCACGGCCGGGTGGACGGCGTGGTGCACCTGGTGGGCGGCTGGCGCGGCTCCCGTTCATTCGCCGAGACCGACCTCGGCGACTGGGACCTCCTGCACGACCTGCTGATCCGCACCCTCCAGCACGTCTCGCTGGCCTTCGAGCCGCTGCTGCGCCGCAGCGACAACGGCCGCTTCGTGATCGTCTCGGCCAAGGCCGCCGAGGCCCCGAGCGCCAAGGGCGCCCCCTACGCGGCGGCCAAGGCGGCGGCGGAGTCCTGGACGCTCTCCCTGGCCGACGCGCTCAGGGGCACCGGCTCCGCCGCGGCCATCCTCGTGGTCAAGGCCCTGGTCAACGACGCCATGCGCGCCGCCGACCCCGACGCGGAATTTCCCGGCTTCACCCACGTCGACGACCTGGCGGCGGCCGTCGGCGGCCTCTACGACCGCCCGGCCGCCGAGATCAACGGCACCAGATTGGACCTCACTTCTTGACTCCCCGGCACGACCCCCGCCTCAAGGCCTTCGCCAGCGACAACTACGCGGGGGTGCACCCCGAGATCCTCCAGGCCGTCGCCGCGGCCAACGGCGGCCACCAGATCGCCTACGGCGAGGACGTCTACACCGAGGCCATGCAGGAGGTCTTCCAGCGGCACTTCGGCCAGGCGGCGCGGGCTTGGCCGGTGTTCAACGGCACCGCCGCCAACGTCGTCTCCCTGCGCTCCATGACCGCCCAGTGGGAAGCGGTGATCTGCGCCGAGAGCGCCCACATCAACACCGACGAGGGCGGCGCCCCCGAGGTGGCCGGCGGCATCAAGCTGCTGACCGTCCCCACGCCGGACGGCAAGCTCACCCCCGAGCTGATCGACCGGCAGGCGTGGGGCTTCGGCGACGTGCACCGCGCCCAGCCGAAGGTGGTGTCGATCTCCAACACCACCGAGCTGGGCACCCTCTACACCGCCGCCGAGATCGCCGCGATCTGCGCGCACGCCCACGACCTGGGCCTGCTCGTCCACCTCGACGGCTCCCGGCTGACCAACGCCGCCGCCGCGCTCGACGTCCCGCTGCGCGCGCTGAGCACCGACGCGGGCGTGGACGTGCTCTCCTTCGGCGGCACGAAGATCGGCCTGCTGTACGGCGAGGCCGTCGTCGTGCTCAACCCGGACGCGGCCACCGGGGTCGACTACCTGCGCAAGACGTTCATGCAGCTGTCGTCGAAGATGCGGTTCGTCTCCGTGCAGTTCGAGGCGCTGCTGTCGGGCGACCTGTGGCTGCGCAACGCCCGGCGGGCCAACGCCATGGCGCGGCGGCTGGCCGAGGCCGTGCGCGAGATCCCCGGCGTGGAGCTGGCCCGGCCGGTCGAGGCCAACGCCGTCTTCGCCGTGCTGCCGCGCGACGCCGCCGAGCGGCTGCGCAAGCGGTTCCGCTTCTACACCTGGGACGAGTCCACCGGTGAGGTGCGGTGGATGTGCGCGTTCGACACGACGGAGGAGGACGTGGACGCCTTCGCCACCGCCCTGGCCGAAGAACTCCAGGCCACCGACGGCGACCACTGACCGCCTACGTGCGCAGGGCCAGGCGGGCGGCCTGCCAGCCGCCCATCCCGTGGGCACCGGGCCCCGGCGGCGTCGAGGACGAGCAGAGGAACACCCCCGGCAGCGGCGTCCGCCACGGCGCGGGCGACCAGACCGGGCGGCGCAGGAACTGCCCCAGACTCGCCAGCCCGCCCCCGATGTCGCCGCCCACCAGGTTGGGGTTGCCCGCCTCCAACTCGGCGGGCCCCGACACGTGCCGGGCCAGCACCCGATCGCGGAAGCCGGGCGCGTACCGCTCGATCTGGGTCTCCACCGCGTCGCTCATGTCGAACGCCGAGCCGTTGGGCACGTGGCAGTAGGCCCACAACGTGTGCCCGCCCCGCGTCGGATCGGCCGCGTACGGCTGCACGAGCAGCACGTACGGCCGGGGCGAGTGCCGCCCGGCGGCCATCTCCGCCTCACTGAGCACGATCTCCTCGAACGTCCCGCCCAGGTGCACCGTGGCCGCCCCGGCGACCGCGGGATCGCGCCACGGCACCGGCCCGTCGAGCGCCCAGTCCAGCTTGAACACCCCGGGCCCGTAGCGGTAGCGCTCCAGCCGCCGGCGGTAACCCGCGGGCAGGTCGGCCAGGGCGAGCAGCTGCCGGGGCGTCACGTCGAGCACGACGATCGGCGCGTCGAGCTCCGCCAGGCGGCGTACCCGATGCCCGGCCACGGCCTGCCCGCCCAGCGACCTCAGCTCGGCCACCAGCGCGTCGGCCAGCACCTGCGACCCGCCCCGCACGACCGGCCAGCCCACCAGGTGGGCCAGGCCCGCCAGCGTCAGCCCGTAGCCGGCGGTGAGGGGGGAGCGCAGGTCGAGCATCGAGTGCGCGGCCATGCCGGCGAGCAGCGCCCGCGCCTCCACGGTCCGCAGGGCCTTGGCGAAGGTCGTCGCGGGCAGCGCCGCCATGGGCCCGAACCAGGCCGCCCCCGCGAAGGCACGCGGCGCGACCGGCCACGGGCCCAGCGGCTTGAGCAGCAGTTCGACCAGCGGCAATCCGGCCTTGACCAGTGCCCCGACGCTGGCCAGCCAGGCGCCCGCGTCGGGCCCGAGCCCTTCGGCGGTGCGCCGTACGTCGCGGTGGACGAGCACGGCCGGCCGGTCGTCGAGCGGATGGGCCGCGGCCACGGGGGAGTGGGCGAACTCGACACCCTTCAGCTCCAGCCCGCGAAAGGCGGGGGAGGCCAGCGCCATGGCCATCACCGTGGCGCCGAGATCGTGCACGTGGCCGGGCAGGGTCAGCTCGGCCGACCTCAGCCCGCCGCCGAACCGTTCGGCCGCCTCCAGCAGCAGCACCTCGCGCCCGGCGCGGGCCAGCGTGACGGCGGCGACCAGTCCGTTGGGCCCCGACCCCACGACGACCGCGTCGGCGCGCATCGCTCTGCCCCTGTTCTGCCCCTATGAGGTCTTCAGTATCGACGGGTAGGGCTGGGCGCCCCGCTGCTTCAGCAACTCCGTCATGAGCTTGATCTCCCCGGTCTGGCCGTCGACGATCTTCTGCGCCATGCTGACCACCTCGCTGCGGGTGGACAGTTTGAGCAGCCCCTCGGCCATCTCCACGCCGCCCTCATGATGGCGGATCATCAGCTGCAGGAACAGCACCTCGGCCTGCGTGCCCTCGGCCTGTTTGAGCTTGGTCAGCTCCTCCGGGGTGGCCATGCCGGGCATCGTCCCCGCCGGGACCGTCGCGGCCGGGGCGGCGCCGTGGCCGTGGCCGCTCATCCACGCCATCGGCCGCTGGTCGGTCGCCTGGGTGAGCTGCCACTGCTGCAGCCAGCCCTGGAACATGCCGCGCTGGTTGGCCTGGGTGTTGATGATGTCGAAGGCCAGGCTCCTGATCTCTTTGGCGGGGCCCTTGTCCCTGACGATGAACGCCATGTCGACGGCCTGCGCGTGGTGCGTGGCCATGTCGCGGGCGAACCCGGCCTCGGGCGAGGCGTCGCCGGGCGTGCCGTCGCGGCCGAACACCAGGAACGCGGCCGCGGCGAGCACCAGCACGCCGCAGATGAGCAGAAGAGGTTTTCTCACGGGCTTTTCCATCGCCCGTCCAGCGTACCCACCTGCGGCCGGACTCGTGATCGGACGCTTATGTCGCTCTTATTCTCTGCATACGCCCAGAGGGCATAGGGTGACCCCGGAGTTGGCACGCCGATGGAGGAACGATGACGAAGGAGAAGGCGCAGGCGCGGCGCGAGCATCTGCAGAAGATGCGGGCCGAGCAGCAGCGCAAACAACGCCGCGCCGCACTGCTGATGTGGGGCACGGGAGGGCTCATCATCGTGGTGCTCGTCGGCGTGGTCGGCTTCTATCTGATCAACGAGGCCAGGCAGACCTCGCTCGACGCGGTGACGAGCGCCAAGTACGACGCCGGTCAGCACGTGTGGAACGCGGTCTCGTACAAGGAGACGCCGCCGGTCGGCGGTGAGCACAACAACTACTGGCAGCAGTGCGCCATCTACGACAAGCCGATCCACAGCGAGCACGCCGTGCACTCGCTGGAACACGGCGCCGTCTGGATCACCTACCGGCCCGATCTGGCCAAGGCGCAGGTCGACAAGCTGAAGGAGGTCGCCGGCTCGACCGGCCAGCAGGACTACATGCTGATGAGCCCCTTCCCCAACCTGCCGGCCCCGATCGTGGTCTCCTCCTGGGGCCACCAGCTCAAGCTGACCGACCCGGCCGACCCGAAGCTCGGGGCGTTCATCAAGCGCTACCAGAACGGCGCCGACACGCCTGAGCCCGGCGCCACCTGCGGCGGCCAGGACGCGATCACCACCACGGCCGACCAGGCGCCGCTCCCGCCGCAGCCCACGGGCCAGCAGCAGACGCCGATGGAGACCCTCTCCCCGTCGCCCAGCCAGAGCCAGCAGTAGCCGGGCCTGAGCGCAGGGCCCCGCCCCCGCAGGGCCCTGCGCGGCTCTCATGCCGAGTTGTCACCGTAAGTAGCTGATCACTACTTACGGTAACTGTTCGGGCGCTCGATGAACAGACCCCAGGGGGAACCGGTCGCTCAGCCGAGGATCTCCCGCGGCGGCGTCCACTCCAGATCGTGCGCCTGGGCCACGGGGCGGCTGGTCAGCCGCCCCTCGTGCGTGTTCAGGCCGGCGGCCAGGCTGGCGTCCTCGCGCATGGCGCGCCGCCAGCCCAGGTCGGCGATGGCCAGCGCGTACGGCAGTGTCACGTTCGTCAGCGCGAACGTCGAGGTGTGCGGCACGGCGCCGGGCATGTTGGCCACGCAGTAGAACAGCGAGTCGTGCACCCGGTACGTCGGCCGCTCGTGCGTGGTCGGCCGCGAGTCGGCGAAGCAGCCGCCCTGGTCGATCGAGATGTCCACCAGCACCGAGCCCGGCTTCATCCGGCTGACCAGGTCGTTGCTCACCAGCTCAGGAGCCTTGGCGCCGGGCACCAGCACCGCGCCGATGACCAGGTCGGCCTCCAGCACCGCGCGCTCGATCTCCAGCATGTTGGAGGCGATCGTCTGGCAGTGGCCCTGGTAGATCAGGTCGGCCTGGCGCAGCTTGTCGATGTTCCTGTCCAGCAGCATCACCTCGGCCTGCATGCCGAGCGCGATGGCGGCGGCGTTCATGCCGGACACCCCGGCCCCGATCACCACGACGTGCGCCGCGCGCACCCCCGACACGCCGCCCATCAGCACGCCCCTGCCGCCCTGCGAACGCATCAGGTGGTAGGCGCCCACCTGCGCCGCCAGCCGCCCGGCCACCTCCGACATGGGCGCGAGCAGCGGCAGCGCGCCGCCGGGCGTCTGGACGGTCTCGTAGGCCACCGCGGTGCAGCCCGAATCCAGCAGCGCCCGCGTACAGGCGGCGGAGGCGGCCAGATGCAGGTAGGTGAACAGCACCTGGCCCTTGCGCAGCCGGTGGTACTCCTCGGCGACCGGCTCCTTGACCTTCATCACCAGGTCGGCCGTGCCCCAGAGCTCGTCGGCGCCGGGGACCAGGACGGCGCCCGCCCCGGCGAAGTCGGCGTCGGGGATCGCGGAGCCCGCGCCGGCGTCCGCCTCGACGAAGACGCGGTGGCCGTGCCGGACGAGCTCGTGCACGCCGGCCGGCGTGAGCGCCACCCGATATTCGCTGTTCTTGACCTCGCGCGGTACTCCGACCTTCATGGGACAGCTCTTCTCGCCGGACGTGCCTTCCTGCTGTGTTTCTTCCCCTCAGCTCACAGATCAGTGAGGATTGCCCGGCTGATTACCCCGGTGCGGCTTCTCCTCGATAGGCTCACCGGCAGCCCGAACATCAGGATGGGATTCGTCATCGATGGACAAGCCGGAAGAGCCGCCGCTGGCGGACCCGGGGGAGCCGAAGGCCAGCAGACTCACCACCATCGTGCTGATCGTCTCGCTCGTCCTCGTCGTGCTCGTCGCAGGCGTGCTCGGCACGGTCGCCGTCCTCATGACCAGGAGCCCTGACACGCCGCTGCTCGGCGGCACACCCCCGCAGCACCTGGCCGTGCCCATCCACTTCGCGCCGGTCAGGGAGACCAAGGTCGCGCCCTGCCCCGGCGACCCGGCCGTGCTCGACGAGCAGCAGCGCACCTGTTACCTGCTCGAAGACGGCGTCACGGTCGGCGCCGTGCAGCGGATCGAGGCCGTGCGCGGCAACGACGGCCAATACTCCGTGCGCATCGCGATCGCGCCCGCGTTCAAGGACCGGCTGGTCGAGCTCATCGACGAGCTGGTGCCCGACCAGCGGGCGGTGGCGATCGTGCTGGCGCCCGAGCAGGCTGACCGGCCCAAGGTCGTGCTGGCCGCGCCCATCGTCACCCAGCAGATGAACGGCGACAGCGTGAGCATCTCCGGCCTCACCAAGGAGGACGCCGACGCGCTGGTCACCCGCCTGATGGGCGGCACGCCGAGCGCGAACCCGACCGGCACGAGCCCGGCCGACGCGGGCACCCCCAGCCAGGGCACTCCCGACCAGGGCACCCCCGGCACGGGCAGCCCCGACGTGGGCACCCCCGGCACCGGCACGCCCCAGCAGCCGACCGGCCCCGCGACGACCGGCCCGGCCGCGACCGGTCAGCCCGGCGGCACCACCTCGCCCGCGACGGGCGGCCGCGCCCTCGACAAGCGCTACGCCTCCTGCAAGGAGGCCGTGGCGGCCGGCGACGGCCCCTACTACCGGGGCACGCACGAGGAGTACACCTGGTACGTCGACGCCGACGCCAACGGCGTGGCCT
This sequence comes from Nonomuraea sp. NPDC048892, assembly GCF_040649735.1. Lineage (NCBI taxonomy): Bacteria > Bacillati > Actinomycetota > Actinomycetes > Streptosporangiales > Streptosporangiaceae > Nonomuraea > Nonomuraea sp. NPDC048892. The sequence continues at coordinate 168,354 of NZ_JBEZFZ010000007.1, forward strand.
GCAACAGCGCCGACATCCGCTAGAGGCATCCGTCAGGCGAACAGTTCCTCCAGCCAGTCGATGCCGAAGTAGGCCAGGAAGACCAGCGTGACCACCCACAGCAGCCAGGGGATCTCCGCGAAGCGCCCCTTGACCGCCTTGATCAGCGTGTAGACGATCACGCCCGCGCCCACCCCGTTCGTGATCGAGTACGTGAACGGCATCAGCGAGATGGTCAGGAAGGCCGGCACGGCCAGGTCCAGGTCGTTCCATGGCACGTTCTTGCTCTGCGTCATCATCAGCGCCCCCACCAGCACCAGCGCGGGCGCGGCCGCGGCGGCGGGCACCACCGCCGCCAGCGGCGTGAACAGCAGCGTCAGCCCCAGCAGCGCCCCCGTCACGACGCTGGCCAGGCCGGTACGCGCGCCCTCGCCCACGCCTGCGGCCGACTCCACGAAGACGGTGTTGGCCGAGGAGCTCGTCGCGCCGCCCACCATGCCGGCCACGCCGTCCACGGTCAGGATCCGGCCCAGCCGGGGCACCCGGCCCTCCTGATCCACGAGACCGGCCTCGTCGCTGACGCCGATGATCGTGCCCATGGCGTCGAAGAAGCCCGACAGCACCAGCGTGAACAGCACCACGGTGGCCGTCAGCGCCCCCGCCGTCACGAAGCCGCCGAACAGGTCGAACTGGCCGACCAGCCCGAAGTCCGGCGCCGCGACCAGCGACTCGGGCACGCGCGGGGCCACCACGCCCCAGTCGGCGGGGTCGACGGCGGTCAGCGAGTTCACCAGGATGGCCAGGAGCGCGGTGACGGCGATGCTGATGAGGATGGCGGCGGGGATCCCGCGGACGTACAGGAGGATCATCAGCAGCAGGCCGAAGCAGAACACCGCGACCGGCCAGCCGGTGAGGTGCCCGGTCGCGCCGAGCTGCACCGGCGTGCCCGAGCCCCGCGCCACGAAGCCGGCGTCCACCAGGCCGATCAGCGCGATGAACAGCCCGATGCCGACGCTGATCGCGTGCTTGAGCGCCAGCGGGATCGCGTTCATGATCAGCGTGCGCAGGCCGGTGACCGCGAGCAGGATGATCACGGCGCCTTCGAGCACCACCAGGCCCATGGCCTGCGCCCACGTCATGTGCGGGGCGGCCTGGTAGGCGACGACCGCGTTCAGCCCGAGCCCCGCGGCCAGCCCGAAGGGGGCGTTGCCGACGAAGGCCATGAGCAGCGTGGAGATCGCCGCGGCCAGCGCGGTGGAGGTGGTCAGCTCGCCGATCGAGAGCCGGGCGCCGGTGACGTCCTTGGCGCCGGCCAGGATGATCGGGTTGAGCAGGATGATGTAGGCCATCGCCACGAACGTGGTCACTCCGCCGCGCACCTCACGGCCGACGGCGCTGCCCCGGCCGCTCAGCTCGAAGAGTCGGTCGAGCACCGGCATTCCCCCTCGTGTGATCAGGGGGAATGCCGGGTGGCCTACCCAGGGTGGGCGGCGGTCAAGCCTTCTCGTGGCGGCCGTGGCCCACCAGGGCGACGAACTCCTCCAGCTTGACCGTGCCGTCGCCGTCGCTGTCGGCCGAGCGGATGAACGCCTCGATCTCGCTCTCCGACGCGCCCTGCCCGCCCAGCGCCTCGTTGGCCTGCCTGATCTCGTCGGCGGTCAGCAGCCCGTCGCCGTCGGAGTCGAACCGTCTGAACTCCGCCTCGGCCGCCTCATGCGCGCTTGTCATCGGATGCCCCCTTTGTCGAGCTTTCATGGAACGTACCGCTGTCGAACAAGGCGATATCTTCCGGCCTGATCGGAACACGAGTCAACCGGAGTCCCGTAGCCGCTCTGACGGCGGCGGCGATGGCAGGGGTGGAGGACAGAGTGGGGGGCTCTCCGGCGCCGCGCAGCCCGTACGGGGCCGACGGGTCCGGATTTTCCAGGATTTTCATCGTTATGGGCGGCATGTCGAGGATGGTGGGGATGAGGTAGTCGGTGAACGACGGGTTCAGTACCTGGCCGTCGCGGACCTGGATCTCCTCCATCAGCGCCAGGCCGAGCCCCTGCGCCGAGCCGCCGTGGATCTGACCCTCCAGCGCCTGCGGGTTCAGGATCCGCCCCACGTCTTGAACGGCCGCCAGCTCGACCACCTTCACCAGGCCCAGCTCCACGTCCACGTCCACGACCGCCCGGTGCACGCACAACGCCAGCTGCGTGTGCGAGTCGCCCTGCCCGGTCAGCGGGTCCATCGGGTACGTGGGCCGGTGCCGGTACTCGCGCGTCTCCTCGATCGGCCCGAACCGCGCCAGCGCCTCGGCGGCCGGCAGCCCCTCGAACCGCTTGCGCACGGCCTCGCAGGCCGCCTTGACCGCGCCTCCCGTCACGTACGACTGCCGCGAGGCCGAGGAGGAGCCCGCCGAGCCGACCGAGGTGTCGGCGGCGGCCACGGTCACGTTCTCGACGCCCAGCTCGGTGCGGGCGATCTGGGCCTGCACCGTCACCAGCCCCTGGCCCACCTCGGCCGCCGCCGTGTGCACGGTGACGTGCGGCTCGCCGCCGATCAGCTCGGCCCGCACCCGGGCCGTGGAGTAGTCGTCGAAGCCCTCGGAGAAGCAGATGTTCTTGATCCCCACGCCGTAGCCGACGCCCCTGCGGACGGACTCGCCGTGCGTGGTCTGCGAGACGCCGCCCGGCAGCCCCCGCAGGTCTCGTGTCGGCTCACCGGGCGGCAGCGGCATCGCCTCCAGGTCGCGCAGCATCTCCGCCAGCGGGGCGGGCGCGTCGATCAGCTGGCCGGTGATCAGCCGGGAGCCCTGGGAGACGGCGTTGCGCACCCGGATCTCGATCGGCGACAGGCCGCACGCCTCGGCCAGGCGATCCATCTGCGACTCGTAGGCGTAACACGCCTGCACCGCGCCGAACCCGCGCATCGCGCCGCACGGCGGGTTGTTGGTGTAGACGCCGGTCGCGTCCACGCGCACGTTCGGCACCTCGTACGGACCCACCCCCAGCGAGGCGGCGTTGCCGACGACGGCGGGGGAGGAGGAGCAGTACGCGCCGCCGTCCAGCAGGATGTCCGCCTTGACGTAGACCAGCCGGCCGTCACGGGTGGCGCCGTGCTCGTACCGCATCCGCGCGGGATGGCGGTGCACGTGACCGAAGAACGACTCCTCCCGGCCGTAGACGATCTTGACGGGGCGGTTCAGCCGCAGCGCCAGCATGCACGCGTGCACCTGCATCGACAGGTCCTCGCGGGCCCCGAACGCGCCGCCCACGCCCGACAGCGTCAGGCGCACCTTGTCCTGGGGCAGGCCCAGGCAGGGCGCGAGCTGGTCGCGGTCCACGTGCAGCCACTGGGTGGCGATGTAGAGGTCCACGCCGCCGTCCTCGGCGGGCACGGCCAGGCCGGACTCGGGGCCGAGGAACGCCTGATCCTGCATGCCGACCTCGTACTCGCCGGTGACGACCACCTCGGCCTCGAACGTGTCGCCGCGCCGTACCGGCTGGTGGCGCACGAAGTGCTGGGAGCGCCGGGGGTCGGTGATGGCCTCGCGCGGCTCGTACTCGACCACGATGGCCGCCGCCGCCCTGCGGGCCGTCTCCGGATGGTCGGCCCCCACCAGCGCCACCGGCTCGCCTTGGTAGCGGACCTGGTCGATGGCCAGCACGGGCTGGTCCTTGTGCTCAAGGCCGTAGAACTTCTCGCCCGGCACGTCCTCGTGCGTCAGCACGGCGAACACGCCCGGGATGCGCAGCGCCGGGCCCACGTCGATGGAGCGGATCCACGCCGACGGGTGCGGGCTGCGCAGCGTCGCCCCCCAGACCATGCCGTCCAGCCACAGATCGGAGGCGTACGCGAATTCGCCGGTCACCTTGAGCGTGGCGTCCGGCCGCCGCGCGCTCTCCCCGACGCCGGTGACCGGGGTGCCCGTGTACGTGGTCCCCGTGCTTGTGGTCCCCGTGCTTGTGGTCCCCGTGTCTGTGGTCCCCGTGTCTGAGGTCTGGGTCATCCTCCGAGTAGAGCACCGCCCGGCGGGCAGACCTATGCGCCCGACGTGAAATCGCGGTCATCGCTTGTCATATCGGGCTTGTATATTCCTCCAAGTGCGCATCTCCGACCTGCTGGCCATCGACGACCTGCGCCTGACCCTGCTCACCGGCGACCCCGGCCGCGAGTTCGGCACCGTGCACATCACCGACCTGCCCGAGCCCGGCCGCTACCTCGGCGGCGGTGAGCTGGTGCTGACCGGGCTGATGTGGTGGCACGCCCCGGCCGACTCCGCCCGGTTCGTGGCCGCGCTGACGCGGGCCGGGGTGGCCGCGCTGGGCGCCGGCCGGGCCTGGCTGGGCCACGTGCCCGACGACCTGGTGGCGGCCTGCGCGGAGGCCGGGCTGCCGCTGGTGGACGTGCCGGTCGAGGTCTCCTTCCGTACGCTGGCCGAGCTGGTCGCGCCCCGGCTGGCCGGTGACGTGCGCGACGCGCTGGGCCGCCACCGCCGGCTGGTCGCCGCCCTCGCCGAAGGGGCCGACCTGACCGAGCTGTTCCGGGTGACCGCCGCCGAGCTGGGCGTCACCGGCGCCGTCCTGTCCGCCTCCGGCGAGGTGATCGTGGGCTCGGCCGGCGATCCCGTGGGGCTGGCGAAGGCGTACCTGGCCGCGCCCCGGCTGCCCGCCGTCGCCGGCGAGCACACGATCTTCGCCGTCGGGCGCGGCCACCGCGCCGCCGGCTGGGCGCTGGCCTGCGACGGCGACCTGCTCGGCCGGGCCGACCTGGGCTACGAGCTGGCCGCCTGCGTGGGCCTCGAACGCGGCCGGATCGAGGAGGGCCGCAGGGTCGAGCGCCGCCTGGCCGGTCAGCTCGTCGCCGCCGCGCTGACCGAGGCCGACGTGTCCGAGCTCAACGCCAGGCTGCGCATGTGCGGGATCGACGCGGCGGAGCCGTACGCGGTGGTGGACGTCGCAGCGTCCACCCAGGGGCCCACACAGGGCGCCACCCGCGGCCCCGACCCGGCCACGCTCGGCGGTCAGATCGTTGAGGAGCTGCTCGGCCGCGAGGTCGTGGCCGCCGCCGGAGCCGGTGGGGCGGTCGCCGTCGTGCCGCTGCGCGAGAGCACCGCCGACGGGCTGGCCGCCCGGCTGCGCGCCGGCGTGGCCGTGCTCTCCGCGCTGCCGGGCACCCGCGTGTGCGCCGGCCTCAGCGGCGCGCTCACCGGCGCCGCCGCGCTCAAGGGCGGCGTCGAAGAGGCCGGGCACGCCCGCCGCCTGGCCGAGGCCCGCGACGGCGGCGTGGTGACCAGCGACGAGATCTACACCCACGCGCTGCTGCTGGCCACCGTGCCGGGAGACGTGCGCCGCTCCTTCTCCTCCCGGCTGCTGTCGCCGCTGCTCGACTACGACCGCAGGCACCAGTCCGACCTCGTGCGCACGCTCGGGATCTTCCTCGACCGGGCCGGCTCGTGGAACGCCTGCGCCGAGCTGCTCCACGTGCACGTCAACACCGTGCGGTACCGCATCCGCCGGATCGAGGAGCTGACCGGCAGAGACCTGTCCACGATGGCCGACCGGGTCGACTTCTTCCTCGCGCTCAGGGACACCGTGCCGCCCCGATGACCGCGCCGCCCCGGTGACCGGGCCGCTCAGGTGGTGACCGAGTCTCTGGCCGGTCCCGCGGCCTCGCGCTCCTTGACCGCCCGTTCCAGCCAGTACGCGCTGCCCATGCTCTCGGCCAGCGCGACCGCCTCCGCGCCGCGCCGCATCGCCTCCCGGCCCTGGCCGAGCAGGCGGTGGGCCCGCGCCAGGTAGACCAGGCAGCCCACTTCCGTCATCTTGCTGAACCGGGCGGGCCCCGAGGCGTCGGTGAGCACGGAGAGCGCCGTGGCGAGCTCGCCCAGCTCGATCAGCGCCCTGCCCCTGGCCAGCGCGAACTCCACCAGCCGCAGCCCGTCGCCCGCGCGGCGGGCCATCTCCGCCCCCTCGTCCAGCGCCCCCAGCGCCTCGTCGAACCGGCCCAGCTCGATGCAGACGCGCCCGATCGTCAGCAGCGCGTAGAGCTCCCCGACCCGCGACCCCATGCCGGACGCGATCTCCCGCTGAGCCCGCGCGTGCTCAAGCGCGTCGTCGAACTGCTCCCACTTGACGTGCGTGGAGGCCAGGTTGCCGTGCGCGCGCTGCTCGTTGAACCGGTCACCGAGCTGCCGGGCCAGGCGCAGGTGCTGCTCGCCGTGCTGGAAGACGGAGCGGTCGCCCCTCAGGTACAGGCCCGTCGCGAGGTGGGCGTGCCCCTCCATCGTGATCATCGGGTCGTCGAGGCGGCGCCCCGTCGCAAGCAGCCGTTCGCCGAGCGAGACCAGGTCGGCCACCCGGTAGGCCCGCTGCTGGTACCACCACAGCGCGAAACCGATCGCCGTGCCCGCCCGCGCGATGTCGTCGTCCTGGTCGGCCATCGCCTGGAAGGCGGCGGCGAGCAGGATGGGCTCCTCCTTCCTGAGCCAGTCGTGCGCCTCGTCCGCGCCGCCGAACCTGCGGCCCCGCTCCCTGACCTCCGGATACGCGCAGTGGACCCGGTGCGGCTGGCTGGTGACGGCCGCGGCCCGCGCGGACGCGGCGTAGTAGCCGATGGCCCGCCGCAGCGGCGGCACGCGCTCCCCGGCCTCCATCAGCGCGCCGGCGAACAGCCGCACCAGGTCGTGGATGCGGTAGCGCCCCGGCTCGGTCGCCTCCAGCAGGTGGGCGTCACACAGGCGTTCGAGCGCCCGCTCGACCTGGTACGGCGGCGAACCGGACAGCGCCGTCGCCGCCTCCACGGTGATGTCGGGCACGTGAAGCAGGCCGAGCAGGCCCAGCAGCCGCGCCGCGTCGCCGTCGATCTCGCGGCTGCTGCCGTTGAGCGCGCCCCAGCTGGCCGCCAGGCTCGACCGTACGGCCAGCTCGCCCGCCTCCAGCTCCCGCAGCCGCTGCCGTTCGTCGGTGAGCCGCGCCGTCAGCGCCCCCACGGCCCAGTCGGGGCGGTCGGCCAGCCGCGCGCCGGCGATGCGCAGGGCCAGGGGGAAGCCGTCGCAGAGGCGCGCCAGCCGCGTGGTCTGGCCGAGGTCGGCCGAGACGCGGTCGGCGCCGACGAGCTTGGACAGCATGGCGGTCGCCTCGGCGTCGGACAGCGGGCCCAGCCGCAGTTGAACGCAGTCGTCGCCGGCCACGAGCGACTCCCGGCTCGTCACCAGGACCGCCGTGCCGAGCGGCGCCGAGACGAACGGCCTGACCTGGCCCAGGTCGGCCGCGTTGTCGAGGAGAACGAGGAGCCGCCTGCCCTGCAGCTTGCTCCGCCACAGGGCGGCGGCCTCGTCCTCGTCCACCGGCACGGCGTCGTCGGGCGTGCCGATGCCGCGCAGCAGCCGGCTGAAGATCTCGTGCGAGGACAGCCGGGCCACGTTGGGGGTGCCGCCGCGCAGGTCGACGTACAGCTGCCCCTCGGGGAACCGGTCGCGCACCGCGTGCGCGACGTGGACGGCCAGCGCCGACTTGCCGACGCCCGGCGGGCCGCAGATCACCACGAACGGATGCGGCGGATCCTCGTCCCAGGGGTCGAGCAGCGTCCGCAGCCGGACGATCTCCCGCGAGCGGCCGACGAACGCGAGCAGGTCGCGGGGCAGCTGTCGGGGGATGAGGGGATCGGGCACGGCCGGCCCGCCGGTGCCGGACAGGACGACGCGGTGTGCCTGGCGCAGGCCCGCACCGGGATCGACGCCGAGCTCCTCCGACAGCACGCGCCGGGTCTGCTCGTAGAGCGTGAGCGCCTCGGCCTGGCGCCCGCACCCGTGCAGGGCCAGCATGAGCAGCTCGCGGGGGCGTTCGCGGAGCGGATGGCCGCGGGACAGGTCCTGCAGCTGGGCGAGGCAGTCTCGCGGGCGGCCCAGCCGCAGCAGCGCCTCGGCCCGCGCCTCGACGGCGGTCAGCCGCAGCTCTTCCAGGCGGGCGCGCTCGTCGTCGCAGAAGGGGCCCGGCACGCCGCTCAGCGGCCGGCCGCGCCAGAGGGGGAGGGCCTCGTCGAGCTCGCGCACCGCCGCTTCGAGGTCGCCGGCCCTGCTCGCCCGCGCCGCCGCGGCCACCCGCCCGGCGAAGACGTGGGTGTCGACCTGCTCGGGATCGAGGTTGAGCCGGTAGCCGCCAGCGGTGCGGGCCAGCACCCCGGGGGGCTCGCGCCGACCCCGGCCGGGCTCGAAGGCCCGGCGTAACCCGGCGATGTAGGTGTAGACGCTCTGCGCGGCGCTGGGCGGGGGAGAGTCTCCCCACACGCCCTCGATCAGCTGGGCCAGGGTGACCACCCGGCCGGCCCGGACCGCCAGCATCGCCATGATCGCCTGCTGCAGCGGAGGGCCCGCATCGATGCCCGCGCCGTCGAGGGCGCCGGTCACCGGTCCCAGCAGACCTATGGTCAGACCGGCCGCCCTCGGACTCCCGTGATCGACTGTCGGATCCACGTAGGGAGCTTAGACGCTCGTGGAGGCGGCAAGGGCCCCGTGACGCATGTAGAAGAAATGTAGATGCGGTCGATACCTTGTCATTCGACCGTGCTGGGTGTGTATTAGGTCACAGGGGCCCTGTCTGACCGGCCGCTCAGTATGGGCTGCGTGGACGGCAGGTGGCGGGACCAGCGGGTCCTTTCACCGGCCGAGCCATCGCGTGAGACGGACACGAAGTGCGGTACGTGTCCGGGGTGTCGCCTTGTCCTTTCCCGGCATCGGCCGGTTCAGCAGCAACCGATGTCGGTGGCCGCGCTGGAGAGGGAAGACGTCGCGGCACCTGCGGCCGTAACATTACCTCCAAGGGCTACCGCGGCGCCGATCGCGACAGCCAGGATTGACAGGGCAATGCGCATGCGCATGGGGGTTTCTCCCTCGCCTATGTGAGTTGCTCGGACTTATCTTCTCAGGGAGCGGCTGCTGTGACCACATCTGACCTAGTCGGACTCCGTATCAAGACGGTTCGGCGGCAACGCGGCTTGTCACAGGCGCAGCTGGCCCATCCCGAGTTGTCCGACAGTTACGTCTCACTGATCGAGAGCGGTAAGCGTACTCCCACCCCTGCGGTTTTGGAGCTGCTCGCCAACAAGCTGGACTGCTCGCTGTCCTATCTGATCAACGGCGTCACCGCCGAACAGATGGAGGACATCGAGCTCGCCCTCGGCTATGCGCGGCTCGCGCTCGAGAACGGCGAGGTCGCCGAGGCCCGCACGCGTTTCGCGGAGCTCCTGGGAAACAGTAACTTGGCAGGTCTGACCGCGCTGCGTCAAGACGCCGAATTCGGGCTGGCCCTGGCCACGGAGGCCGGGGGAGACCTTGACCAGGCGATCTCCATCATGCTCAAGCTGCGCGAGGAGGAGCTTTCCCCCGAGCGCGCCATCGAGGTGGCCGTGGCGCTGTGCCGCGCCTACCGCGAGAGCGAGCGGCTCAGCGAGGCCGTCGAGGTCGGCGAGCAGCTGCTCAGCGGCAACGCCCGCCAGCCTTGGAACGATCTGCTCGTCGAGCTGGCCGCCACGCTGCTGATGGCCTACTACGAGCGCGGCGACATGCTGCGCGCCAGGCAGTTCGCGGCCGAGCTGCTCAACGCGGCCGACACCCTGGGCACGCCGCGCTCCATCGTGGCGGCCAACTGGAACGCCTCCCTCGTCGCCCGCGCCACCGGCCACAACGACGAGGCCGTGACCTTCATCGAGCGGGCCCTGGCCGTCCAGCTCGAACACGGCCAGCCGCGCAACACCGCCAGGATGCGGGTCCAGTCCGCGCGCACCCGGCTGCGCACCGGCGCTCAGGACCCGATGAGCGTGCGCAACGTGCTGCGCGCGGCCATCACCGAGTTCGAGCAGACCTCCACCAGCACGATCGACCAGGCCGTCCTCTTCCTGGAGCTGGCCTGCGCCGAATACATGACCCACGACCTCGACAGCGCCGCCGAGCACGCCGTGGCCAGCAGAAACCTGCTCCCCGAATACGGCCACGTCATGGGCGCCGAGGCCAACCTGCTGCTCGGCCGCATCTACGGCGAGGTCGGCCGGATGGAGGAGGGGCGCAGGCACGCCGCCGCCGTCGAGGGCTGGCTCTCGCCGCTGCCCGACTCCCGCCGCTCGGCCTCCCACTGGTACGCCACGGCCGAGACGATGGAGCAGCTCGGCGACGCCGACGGCGCGGTCGACGCCTACCAGCGCGCGCTCGCCTGCGCGGGATTGTAGAGCGGAGTCCGGACCGGGCAGTGGCGTCGGTAGCCTTGGGGGTGTCATGAAGAGAACCCCGATCGCGGCCCTCACCGCGATGCTCGCCGCCGCCCTGCTCGTGTTCGGCGCCGCGGCCCCCGCGCTGGCGCACGACGTCCTCAAGAGCAGCTCCCCGGCCAAGGGCGCCAAGGTCACCTTGCTCGACGAGGTCAGGCTCGAGTTCAGCGCCAAGATGCGGATGCCGTTCGTCATCGTGCGCGGCGCCGGAGACGCTCAATACCAGAGCGGCAAGCCCGAGATCGACGGCGCCGAGGTGACGCAGGCGGTCGACGGGCCGCTGCCCGACGGGAAATACACGATCGCCTACCGGGTCGTGTCGTCCGACGGGCACCCGATCGAGGGCGAGATCCCGTTCCGGGTGGAGGGCGCGACGCCGTCCCCCAGCCCCTCGGCCTCTGCCGAAGCCACCGCCACCGGCGCCGCGCCCGCTGAGACGCCCACTGGGACGCCCGCTGAGACGGGCAGCGCCGCGCCGTCGGCGGAGCAGAGCGCGAGCCCGCCGTCACCCGCCGCGAGCGCGCCCGAGAGCCAGGCCGTCGCCGACCGCGCCTCGGCCGGGCAGGACGCCTCCTTCCCCGTCTGGCTGATCGTCGTCATCGGCGCCCTCGTCGGCATCGGCATCGGCTTCCTGCTCAGCGCGCGGAAAAAGCAGCCATGAGCAGGGCCGTGCGCCTCACTCTCGCGGCCTCAGCGGCCGCGATCGCCGCCCTGGTCATCGGCATGATCGCCGGAGGCAGGGCGTTCCCCAGGATCATCCCCGGCCTGCCCGACTCCGGCGCGGTCGTGCGGTGGGGCCTGCCGGTGTCGAAGCTGCTGATGGACTCCGCCGGCGTGGTCACCGTCGGCCTGCTCCTGATGGCCGCCCTGCTGCTGCCCAACGACAAGGGCGTGCTCGGCAAAAGCGCCCTCGACTACGTCAAGGCCGCCTCGTGGGCGGCGCTGGTGTGGGCCGGATCGGCCTTCCTCGCCATCGTCTTCGGCGTCGCCGAGTCCATCGGCAGGACCGTGCCCCAGATCCTCGAACGCACCATCCTGACCAGCTACGCCACCCAGACCACGCAGGGCGTCGCGCTGACGCTCGTGGTGCTGTTCGGGGTGGCCATCGCGCTGTTCTCGCGCGGCGCCATCACGGCCGGCGCCGCCGCCGGGCTGCTGGTGTTCGCGCTCGTCACGCTGCTGCCCGCGCCGCTCACCGGACACACCTCCTCCTCGCCCAACCACGACCTGGCCACCTCCTCGGTCTCGCTGCACCTGCTCTCGCTCGCCCTGTGGGTGGGCGGGCTCGGCGTGCTGGCCCTGCACGCGCTGCGCAAGCAGCCCCAGCTCGACGTGGTCGCCACCCGGTTCTCCCGGATGGCGCTGTGGTGCTACGCCGGAGTGGGGCTGTCCGGGCTGTTCGCGCTCGTCGCGCGGCTGGGCGCGCTCTCCGACCTGTGGGTCTCCGAGTACGGCCTGCTCGCGCTGGCCAAGATCGTGGCCTTCGTGCTGCTCGGCTACGTCGGCTACTGGCACCGCCAGCGCACGCTGACCGACCTGCGGGCCGGCAAGCCGCGGGCGTTCACCCGGCTGGCCGGCGGCGAGACGCTGCTCATGTTCGCCACCGTCGGCGTGGCCGTGGCGCTGTCGCGCACGCCGCCGCCCGAATACGCCGTCCCCGCCGACCGGGCCTTCGAACTGCTCGGCTTCCCGCTCCCGCCGCCGCTCACGCTGTCCGGCATCTTCACGATGTGGTGGTTCGACCTGTTCTTCGCCGTCGTGGCGGCCGCTCTGGCCGGCCTCTACGCGGTCGGCGTGATCCGGCTGCTGCGGCGCGGCGACCGCTGGTCGTGGGGACGCACCGCGGCCTGGTACATCGGCGTGGCCCTGCTGGTCTTCTCCACCCAGAGCGGCCTGGCCCGCTACGCCAAGGTCATGTTCGACATCCACATGATCGAGCACATGACGCTGTCCATGGTGGTGCCGATCTTCCTCGTCCTCGGCGGGCCCATCACGCTGGCCCTGCGCGCGCTCAAGCCCGCGGCCAGGAGAGGCGACCGAGGGCCGCGCGAGTGGATCACCACGATCCTGCACAGCCGCTTCACCAAGGTCGTCACTCACCCCCTCGTCGCCACCGCCATCTTCATCACCTCCACCTACGCGCTCTACTTCACGCCGCTGTTCGAGTCGGCGATGAACGAGCACCTCGGCCACATCTGGATGACCCTGCACTTCCTGATCAGCGGCAGCCTGTTCTTCTGGGTGATCATCGGGGTCGATCCTGGGCCGCACCGGCTCCCGTACGTGTGGCGGCTGCTCATGCTCTTCGTGACCATGCCGTTTCACGCCTTCTTCGGGATCGCGCTCATGATGATGGGCTCCGTGATCGCCTCAGGCTGGTACGAACAGCTCGGCCGCACCTGGGGCGACACCCTGCTGCAGACCCAGCGCGACGGCGGCGCCATCGCCTGGGGGTTCGGCGAGATCCCGACGCTGCTCGTCCTGCTCGCCATCGCCGTCCAGTGGTACAAGGACGACGACAGGCAGGCCCGCCGGGCCGACCGCCGGGCCGACCGGACCGGCGCAGGAGACCCGGAACTCGACTCCTACAACGACTATCTCGCCCGTCTCAACCGCGCTGACAAGGGCGAGTAGCGGTTCGGTCATGGCCTTCTACCTTCCGACTACAAGTCTCTGGACCGACAGGTAGCCTTTCTTACAGGGGAGACGGGCATAACCCCACTGACTAGCGTGCGCAGGCCTTGAGGGGGGCGCGCAGCGCCGGTCGGGGAGCGCTGGAGTGGGGACCGGCGCTGGGCCCGGGTGCCAAGGAAGGCGAAACCATTGTCGGAAGAGACACGGATGCGCGGGGGGCAGAGCCTGGCCGAGGCGCTCGAAAGCTACCTGGCCGAATGGTCGGAACGGACGGGCATCGCGGTCGAGACCTGGGCACTGCCCTCGACCGACGTGCCCTCCCGCGTCTCGAGCGGCGTCATGGCCACCATGCGCGAGGCCCTGTCCAACGTGGAGCTGCACAGCAGGGCCAGGACCGTGTCCATCGCCGTGACGGCCGGCAAGAGCGGGCTGCGCATGACGATCAGTGACAACGGCCAGGGCTTCCCGCTGAGCGGGAACGGGCGGGGGATCGCCAGGATGCGGGCGGCCTTCGCGGAGATCGGCGGCACCCTGTCGGTGAACAGCGTGCTGGGCGAGGGCACGACGGTGACGGGGGTGGTCCCCCGCCACCGCTGACGCGTTCGCCCGCCGGCTCGCTCCGGCCCGGGGCGCCTGCTTCCGGGGCCTCAGGGCCCGAGGTCCGGGGCCTCGGGCCGGTGGGCTCAGGCCGGTGGGCTCGGGCTGGTGGGCTCGGGCGGCCGGGTCAGGGGAGGGTGAGGATCTCGCTGCCCGTGTCCGTGACGACGATCGTGTGCTCGAACTGGGCCGTGCGCTTGCGGTCCTTCGTCACGGCCGTCCACTTGTCCGGCCAGATCTCGTATTCGATCGTGCCGAGCGTCAGCATCGGCTCGATGGTGAACGTCATCCCGGGCACCAGCTCCACCCGCAGCGACGGATCGTCGTAGTGGGGCACCATGAGGCCGGAGTGGAAGCTGGTGCCGATGCCGTGGCCGGTGAAGTCGCGCACCACGCCGTAGCCGAACCGCTTGGCGTACGCCTCGATGACCCGGCCGACCACGTTGAGCTGGCGGCCGGGCGCGACCGCCTTGATGGCCCGCATCGTCGCCTCACGCGTGCGCTCCACCAGCAGCCGCGACTCCTCGTCCACCTCGCCCACCAGGTAGGTCGCGTCGGTGTCGCCGTGGACGCCGCCGATGTAGGCGGTGATGTCGACGTTGACGATGTCGCCGTCGCGCAGCACGGTGTCGTCGGGGATGCCGTGGCAGATGACCTCGTTGATGGAGGTGCACAGCGACTTCGGGTAGCCCTTGTAGCCGAGCGTGCTCGGGTAGGCGTTGTGGTCGAGCAGGAACTCGTGGCCGATCCGGTCGAGCTCGTCGGTCGTGACGCCGGGCCGGACGTGTCTGCCGACCTCTTCGAGAGCCTGGGCGGCGATCCGGCCGGCCACCCTCATCCGCTCGATGGTCTCGGGGCTCTTCACGTCGGACTCGCCGGTCTTGGGGCGCTTCTTGCCGACGTACTCCGGCCGCTCGATGTGCGCGGGGACCTTTCGCAGGGGCGAGACTCGCCCTGGCTGGAGCAGTGTCGTCATGAAACCTGAGTCTACGGGGCAGAATTGACCTTGTGAGCGAAGGCCAGTGGTGGTTCTGTCTCAAGCACATGCGGGTCGAGCCCGACGAGGGCTGCCCCAACAAGGACCGGATGGGTCCCTACGCCTCGGAGCAGGAGGCGGCGGGAGCACTCCAGCGCGCCGCCGACCGCAACAAGGCGTGGGACGAAGCCGACCAGGACGATGACTGACGGCACGCCGGGGCCAGAAACTACAAGGGGAGGATCGCGTATGCCCTGACCGGGAACGTGCCCATGCCGGTGATCATCGGTGGCGCGGCGTGAAAGCGGAAGCCCTCGGTGGGCAGCGCTGCCAGGCCGGTCATGTGTTCCACCAGGGGGATCCCCGCCGCCAGCAGGATCGAGTGCGCGGGGCGTTCACCGTGCGCCGGGGTGTCGTCGATGTTCAGGGAGTCGATCCCGACCAGGGCCGCGCCCTGCTCGGCCAGCCATGCCGCCGACTCGGGGGCGAGGTAGGGGTGGCCGTGCAGGTAGGCGTCGGTGCCGAAGTGCCGGTCCCAGCCGGTGTGGATGAGCACGGCCCGGCCCCGTACGTCCAGCTCCTCGCTGACCCGCACCGCGCGGCCGGCGTCGCTGACGGCGGGCTCCTCGCCGGCGTCCGTCGTGCGCCCGGTGCCGCGCACGTCCGGCTCCGTGCCGGTGTGCCCCGCATGGCCGGACGTGCGGCCGGGCGCGCGGACGACCAGGCCGGGGAGGTCGGCCAGTTTGGTGAGCGGCACCTGTGACAGGTCGGGGCCGTCGGCGTAGCGGTGGAAGGGGGTGTCGAGGTAGGTGCCGGTGTTGGCGGCCAGCGTGATGGTGCCGATGTGGAACTCCGTGCCCGGCGCGTACACCTTCCGCGAGTCCTCCCTGCTCAGGTGCACACCCAGGCGCGGGGCCGGAATGCCGGGATAGGTGCGCATGCCGTCGGTGATGCGGTGGCTGAGCTCGACGATCATTTGCGCACCGTCCCGATCCGGGCCAGCTTGACCAGGGCCACGACGCCGATGGCGGCCCACACGAGGTTGAGCCCGGCCGACGGCCAGGCGGCGTTGTAGGCGCTGTTGATCATCAGCCCGAGCGAGCCGGCGAGGTTGATGAGCTGGTACGCGGTCCCGTCGCCCGACAGGCGGGAGGACGAGACGAGCGCGTAGCCGGCCAGCAGCAGGGCGGCGCCGAGCCAGCCGACGACGGCGAGCAGGAGATCCATGGCGTCATTGTCGGGATCGCGGGCCCTGTAGCACAAATGAAGGCTCCTTCACTGCGCGCGTAAGCTGACCTGCATGGACATCGACCCCCGGCGGCTGCGCGTCTTACGCGAGGTCGCGCGGCGCGGCGGCGTGATGCGGGCCGCCGAGGCGCTCTACCTGACGCCCTCCGCCGTCTCCCAGCAGCTCGCCCAGCTGGAGCGCGAGGTCGGGCTCGCGCTCATCGACCGCTCCCAGCGCAGCGTGTCGCTCACCCCGGCGGGGCGGGTGCTGGCCGGCTACGCCGAACGGGTCGAGGAGGAGCTGGACGAGGCCAAGCGGGAGCTCACCCGCTTCACCGAGCGCCTGGCCGGGCCGGTGCGCATCGCCGCCTTCCCCACGGTGATCAAGCACGTGCTGGTGCCCGCCATGCGTGAGCTGGCCGTACGCCATCCGAAGATCTCGCTCATCATCCACGAGATCTACGGGCAGCCGGCGCTGCAGGAGCTGCGGCTCGGGGCGGTCGACCTGCTCATCACCGAGCAGGACATGAGCCTGCCCGCCCTGTCGCAGCCGTCGCTGAGCACGCGGCTGCTGTACGTGGACGAATACCGCATCGTGGTCCCGCCGGACTGGACGGAGCCGCCGGCCACCGTCGCCGACCTCATCCGGCTGCCCTGGGTGGCGGGCGAGCCGAACCAGGCGTGCGGGCAGGCGCTGGAGCGGCTGGCCGGGCTGCACGGGTTCGAGCCGCGCAAGGTGCACGTGATCACCGAGTTCGGGCCGACGCTGGCGCTGGTGGCGGCCGGGCACGGGGTGGCGATCGTGCCCACGCTGGCGCTGCTCGACGTGCCGGAGGGAGAGGTGCGGGTGAGCGAGGTGCGCGACGTGGGGGCCCGCCGGCTGGACGCCGTCACCCGCGTGAGCCGTACGCGGTCGGGGGAGCCCGACCCGGTGCAGGCCGTGGTGATCGGCGCGATCGAGGAAGCCACCGCGGACCTGGCCGCGTCGCTGCGGGGGCGACTGGGAGAGCAGACGGCCGAGCCCGGCGAAGCGGGTTAGTCGGTCAGGCGGGGGCCGCTGACCTTGTCCAGGAGGCTCGCCAGGCGGGCGCGCAGGCCGGGGCGCCGTTCGAGCTCGCCGGCCGCCGCGCTGACCAGGTGCTGCGCCCCGTCGAACGTCACCGGCCCGTCGCGCGGCACCGTGATCGCGTCGTGCGCCAGCCCGGTCAGCTCGGGGTCGCCGCCCTCGATCGCCAGGACGGTGGCCCCGACGCGCCGCGCGTCGTCCACCCGTTCGAGCAGCGGGACCGGCGCCTGCCGTTCGGACAGCACGAACAACGTCTCCCCGCGAGTTGCCTGCTCCAGCCGGTCGAGGCCGACGCGCAGGTGCGGGGGAGCGTCCACCGGCGGCGACCAGCGCACCAGAGTGGGGGCGAGCTGCGGCAGACCGGACAGGCGGGCCTCGTCGGCGAGGTGGGCGGTCACATGCCAGGGCTCCTCGTCGGGGGTGCCCACCACCAGCAGCCCACCCGGCGAACGCGTGGCACGAAGCGCCACGCCCAGCTCGCGGGCGCGGTCGAGCCAGCCGGTCTCGGAGAGCAGTTCGCGCAGGAGTGCCACCGATCCTGAGTCCATCACCCCATGGTGCCTGACGGGCGGGGACGTGGTGACCGATTCAGTGCCGATGCGCGGGCACGAGGTGTGCTCCGCCGGGCGTCGCCGCCGCAAAAAGGGCCCACCCGGATCGTGGGCCCGGCGGGCCTGACATGATCTGGCTATGACAGACGTGAACGGGCTTTCCATCGCCATCCTCGGCGGCACCGGTGACCAGGGGAAAGGGCTGGCGCGGCGCTTCGCGCTGGCGGGGCACCCGGTGCTGATCGGCTCGCGCAGCGCGCAGCGCGCTCAGGAGGCGGCCGACTCCATCGGCGCCGGCGCGACCGGTGACGAGAACGCCGCCGTCGCCGCCCGTGCCGACATCGTGATCGTGGCGGTGCCGTACGAGGGGCACAAGGCGCTGCTGGAGTCCCTCCGGGGCGAGCTGGCCGGCAAGATCGTCGTTGATTGCGTCAACCCTCTCGGGTTCGACAAGCAGGGCGCCTACGCGCTTCCGGTCGAGGAGGGCAGCGCCGCCCAGCAGGCGGCGGCCGTGCTGCCCGACAGCCGGGTGGTGGCGGCCTTCCACCACGTGTCGGCCGTGCTGCTGATGGACCCGGCGGTGGAGAAGGTCGATCTCGACGTACTGGTGCTGGGCGACGACCGCGAGGCCACCGACCTGGTGCGAGCGCTGGCCGAGGCCATTCCGGGGGTGCGCGGGGTGTACGGCGGGCGGTTGCGCAACGCCCACCAGATCGAGGCGCTGACCGCCAACATCATCTCGATCAACCGCCGCTACAAGGCCCACGCCGGCCTGCGCGTCACCGACATCTGACCGTCGACGAGACTGTCTCCGGCGTGGGCGGGCTCACGAGAATGCGCCGCCACCAGTGATCGGCTCACCAGGCATGGGCGGCCACCGGACACAGGTGATCGAGCACGGGTTCGGCGGGCGTTCGGTGGGTGTTACAGCCAGCCGCCGTCCTCGGCGATCCGGATGGCGTCGATCTTGTTGCGGGCTCCCGTCTTGGTGATCGCCCCGGTCAGGTAGTTGCGTACCGTGCCGGGGGACAGGTGGAGGCGGGTGGCGATCTCCTCGGCCGAGGCGCCTCTGGCCGCCTCCCTGAGCACGGTGGTCTCCCTGGGCGTGAGCGGGCTCTCGCCGTACTCCATGGCCGAGGAGACCAGCTCGGCGTCCAGGACGCGCAGCCCGGCGGCGGAGCGCCGGATCGACTCCGCCAGCCGGTCGCCGGGGGCGTCCTTGACCAGGAACGCCTGGATGCCGGCCGCCAGCGCCCTGCGGACGTGGCCGGGCTGGCCCATGGCGGTGAGCACCAGCACCCGGCACGACGGCAGACGCTCGCGGAGCACGGCGGCGGCGGTGATGCCGTCCACCACGGGCAGATCGATGTCGAGAACGGCCACGTCGGGCCGCACGCGCATCGCCTCGGGGACGATCTCGTCGCCTCGGGTCACCTCCGCGACCACCTCGATGTCGGACTCCAGCCGGAGCAGGGCGGTGAGGGCGGCGCGGATCATGTGCATGTCCTCGGCGAGCAGCACCCTGATCATGAGGCGGCCTCCGCCCGGACGGCCACCTCCATGGCCAGCACGAACCCGCCCTGGCCAGTCCGCGCGGCGGCCGCCATACCGCCCGCCTGGGCGGCCCGCTCGGCCAGGCTGATGATGCCGGTGCCCCATGCTCCGGACCCGCCACTGGAGACGGACGCCCCGCCGGCGTCGGACGCGGTGCCAGTGCCAGGCTCGGCGCCGGACTCAGTTCCGGGGGCGGACGCGGACCCGGAGCCAGGTTTGCCGCCGGATGCGGTCCCGGTGCCGGGGTCGGGTGGGGCGCCGTCGTTGGCGAGTTCGAGGCGTACCGTGTCCTCCTGTAGCGACGTCGTGATCGTGCAGGTCGTGGCCCGGCTGTGGCGCAGGACGTTGGTCACGCCCTCGCGTACGGCCCACGCCAGCGCCTCCTCCGACCGCCTCGGCAGCGTCACGTCGGCGAGGTGCGCCTGGACGCTCACCCCGGACGACTCCAGCAGCGCCACCGCCCGGTCGACCTCGCCCGTCAGCGACATGGCCCGGTAGCCCCTGACCACCTGACGCACGTCCTGGGCCGCCTCTCTGGCCACCTGCACCAGCTCGCCCACCTCGGCGCGGGCGGTGCCTGGGTCGCGGTCGATGAGGCGGCCGGCCAGGTCTCCCTTGAGCGCGATCGCGGTGAGGCTGCGGCCCAGGCCGTCGTGCAGGTCGCGGGAGATGCGCAGCCGTTCCTTCAGTACGGCGGCGTCCGCCAGCTCGGCCCTGGCCTGTTCGAGCTCGGCGGTCACCCGGGTGAACCGGACCAGCGCGTAGATCATGGCGCCGGTCGTGGGCACGGTGACCACGTAGAACAGGGTCACGTGGGCGGCCTGCGGGCCCCACCAGAGCAGCGTGCCCTCGTACAGCATGATCAGCCCGACCGCGGCGCCGCCCCAGCGCAGCGGCAGGTAGACCAGCAGCGTGCCGGCCAGCAGCGGAGTGGTCAGCGCCGACATGCCGCCCGGCAGCAGGAAGTCGGGCAGGTACGTGGCCACCGCCTGCAGCACCACCGTCAAGGGGAAGCCCGGCGGGCGCTCGCCGCGCAGGCCCGCCCGCATGTTGACGTAGTGGGTGGCCACCACGACGAGGAAGACCACGACGGCCAGCACGCCGTAGAGCGCGCCCTGGAGGAAGTAGACCAGGGCGATGATCGTGTACGCGCACGAGACGGCCGTGATGAGCGCGCTCGATAGCCGCCGGGCGGACGAGGAGACCACGACGTCGATTATGACCCCCTACGATCTGCCCCCTACGATCGGCGGGGTTCCCAGCGGAACCACAGCCGGACGGCGGTCAGGCCGGCGAGCGCCCACCCGGCCAGGACGAGGAGCGGCACGAGCAGGTCGCCGGTCCTGATGGCGTCCACCACGGCGGTGGTGGGCAGCAGGTCCAGCACCGGCCGCAGCCAGGAGGGCAGCGGGATGGGGCCCATCGCGCCCGCCGACACTCCGGCCACCAGGAAGACGGGCATGGTGAAGGCGGCGGCCAGCTCAGCGCGCGGGACCACGGCCGTGTACGCGGCGCCGAGCAGCGACAGCACGGCCGAGCCCGCGACCACGACGGCGGCGAAGGCGAGCGGGTCCGGCGGGAACGGCACGTCGGCCGCGAACCGCACCGTGACCGCGCACAGCAGGATCAGCGCCACCGTCTGGGTGGCGGTGCCGGCGATCTGGCCCGCCAGGATCTGGCCGTCCGTCAGCCGGGTCGAGCGCAGCCGCTTGAGCACGAGCTGGTCGCGGCGGCTGGTCAGGGCCACCACGATGTTCATGAACGCGGTGATCGCCAGCAGGATCGCGATCGTGCTCTGGAAGATCGCCGTGGCGTTGGCGGCGCCGTCACGGGTGACGTGGCGCATGAGCACGGGCATGCCCACGGCCAGGCCGACCGGCGTGATGACCGAGCCGAACAACATGGACTTGTCCCGCCAGAACAGGCGCGTGCCGAGACGGTAGGTGGCGGCCAGGCTCATCGTGCGTCCTCCGCGAATCGCGAGTTCTCACCGGATCGTGCGTTCTCGCCGGCTCGTGCGTCCTCCGCAAAGCGCGCCTCCGTGGATCGTGCGGTCGGCGCGTGCTCCAGGAAGAGGTCCTCCAGGGTGGCGGCGCGGACCTCCAGGCCCTCCAGCCGCAGCCCGCGCTCGGCCGCCCAGGTGAGCAGCGTCTGCGCGGCCAGGTCGGGGTCGGCGGCCCGGCACACGGCCAGCCCGTCCGCCACGGTGGCCGGCAGCGGCAGCTCATCCGTCCCGACGTGCGCCGGCAGCCGGAAGGCCACCCGCCCACCCCTGGCCGCGAGCGTCTCGGCCATACCGCCGGAGGCCACGATCCGGCCCTCGTCCATGATCGCCATGGCGGACGCCAGGCGCTGCGCCTCCTCCAGGTAGTGCGTGGTGAGCAGGATCGTGGTGCCGTTCGCGGCCAGGTCGCGGATGACGGTCCAGGTGGCGGCGCGGGCCTGCGGGTCCATGCCGGTGGTCGGCTCGTCCAGGAACAGGACGTCGGGGCGGCCCAGCAGGGCCAGCGCCAGGTCGAGCCGGCGCTTCTCGCCGCCGGACAGCTGCCGCACCCGGGTGCGCGCCCGCGCCGTCAGGCCCGCCAGCTCCAGCGCCTCGTCCCGGGGCCGGGGCGCGTCGGTGAAGCCGCGCCAGGCGTCGACGGTCTGCGCGACGGTCAGCTCGGGGAAGAAGCCGGCCTCCTGCAGCATGATGCCGGTACGCGGGCGTACGGCGGCCCGCTCGGCGTACGGGTCGTGACCCAGCACCCGCACGCTCCCGCCCCCGGCCCGCTGGAAGCCCGCCAGCACCTCGATCGTGGTGGTCTTGCCCGCGCCGTTCCGCCCGAGCAGGGCGAAGACCTCGCCCTCGCCCACCTCGAACGAGACGCCCCGCACCACCTCGAATCCCTGATGGCTCTTACGGAGCCCGTTCACTTCGATGGCTGTCATGCGCACCACTGTCGCCGGGCCCCGTCGCCCGCGACAGTGAAGAATTCACGACTTCCTGGACAGCTTGAGCAGCGCGTCCGTCACGCCCTCGGGATCGACGATCTGGTGCAGGTGCAGCCCGGGCAGGCGGGTCACCGGCCAGCCCCGCCGGGCCGCCTCCTCCGCCGCCGCGTCGTAAGGGGGCCCGAACCACAGGAACGAACACCTGACCTCGTCCCAGCCGGCCGGCACCGGGATCGCCTGCATGTAGTAGTCGAGCGGCAGCCTGGGCTGCTCCGCCGCGACCCGGATGCGGACGGCGGGGTCGGGCAGCATGGCCACCACGTCCTCCTCGTCCCACCAGTCGGTCCAGCGGGGCAGCACGCCGTCGGGACCGGCCAGGTCGCGCAGGAACGGCAGGAACTCCTCCTCGGCCGTCCTGACCAGCCCCTGCCTGGGCGGGACGTGCGCGTCGGCGAACACGCAGGCCACCACCCGATCGCCCAGCCCCTCCTTGATCGCGGGCAGGAAGAACCCGGCGTTGCTGTGCACGGCCAGCACCACGGGGGTGTCGGGGGTGGCGGCACGCACGGTCTCCACCACCCTGGGCCAGTAGGGTGCGCCTCCCGCCGAGACTCCGGTCAGGTCGGGCACCACGGCCGCGTGCCCGCGGCGCTCCAGCGACTCGGCCACGGGAGCCCACGTCGAGGGCCCGACGGAGGGGCTGTGCACGAGTACGAACGTCGTCTGCATCATCCCACCCTGTCAGACGATGAGGGCACACCGAGATGGGGTGTGCCCCGCCCCGTCGTACGAGGCCCAGGCCAGGGCCAGGTTGTTCACCGCTCGCGAAAGCTCCTCCTCGGGGAACAGGTAGTGCAGCCGGAGGCGGTCGGTGTGCCCGCCCAGCGGGTCGAACGACCGGCCGGCCGCGACGGCGACCCCGTGCCGCAGCGCGACCTGGGCGAAGGAGTCGGCGTCGCCGCGCGGGAGGCGTACCCAGAGGGTCTGGCCGCCGAGCGCGGGCTCGAACGTCCAGGACGGCAGGCGAGTCCGCAGCTCGGCGCACAGGTGCTCGTGCCGCGCGCGCAGCGTGCGGATCCGCGCGGAGCGCACCTCGTCCAGCCGGAGCAGCAGCACGGCGGCGGCGAACTGGCTGACGACCTCGCCCCCGAGGTCGTGCACCGCGCGCAGCCTGGCCAGCCGCGAGACCAGGGGCGCCGCTGCGCGGATCCACCCGACCCGCAGCCCGCCCCACACCAGCTTGCTCAGCGAGCCGACCGTGATCACCTGCTCGCCCCGGCCGAACGACGCCACCGGCGCGGGTGTCTCCTCGGCGAAGCACAGCTCGGCGCAGACCTCGTCCTCGATCAGCGGCACGTCGTGCGCGGCGGCCAGGTCGGCCAGCCGCCTGCGGGACGGGGTGTCCATGACGGCGCCGTCCGGATTGCGGGCCGTGGGGACGAAGTAGGCCAGAGCGGGACGCTCGCGTACGTCCTCGATGCCCGCCGCGGGCCGGACGGCCGCCGCCGCGTGCCGGAACACCTCCAGCGCCCCCGGGTAGGTCGGTGTCTCGGCCAGCACCGTGTCACCCGGCGCCAGCAGCAGTGAGGCGAGCAGCGTGAGCGCCTGCTGCGCCCCCGTCGTCACGATGATCTCCTCGGGCGAGGTCGGTACGCCCCTGCCGGTGTAGTACGCGGCCAGCGCCGCGCGCAGCGCCGGGTCGCCGGCCGGCTGGTAGCCCATGTCGCGCAGCCCGGCCAGGCGCTCCGCGGCCTCGGCGTACGCCTCGGACAGCGCCGGCGGCGGATCCTGCGGGGCGGCGCACGTCAGCAGCTGTACGCCGTCAGGCGGGTGCAGGATGTGCTGCAGCAGCGGATTGGCCGCCACCCCGTCGGCCGTCCTCGTGGCGGGCAGGTCGAGCGCGGCCACCCTGGTGCCGCTGCCCTGGCGGCGCACGACGCGGCTCTCCTGCTGCAGCAGGTCGTACGCGGCCACCACCGTCCCCCGGCCCACCGCCAGCCGCCTGGCCAGCACCCGGTCCGGCGGCAGCGGCTGGCCCGGATGCAGTACGCCGTCGTCGATCAGCGCCCGCAGACCGGCTGCGAGCAGCAGGTACAGTGGGCCGCGCCCCGACGCCCATCGGCCCAGCGCATCGACCAGATCATCGAGATTGGCCCCATTCATGGACCAATTCTGCCGTATTGGCTCTGACGCGACATACTCCGGCAAGGAATCCTGGTGACATGAGCGAACTCCGCCCCGACACGAAGGCCGTGCACGTCCCGACGCCGCCCATCGACGGCAGCCGTCCGATCACCATGCCCATCTACCAGACCTCCGGGTTCGTCTTCGACGACCCCGCCGTGATGGCCGCGTCGATGGGACGCCCCGACGGATCGTACGTGTACGGGCGCTACAGCAACCCGACCGTGCGCTCGCTGGAGCTGGCCGTGGCCGGGCTGGAGGGCGGGACCAGCGCCATCGCCACCGGATCGGGCATGGGGGCGATCAACGTCGTCCTGCTCGGGCTGCTGCGGCCGGGCGACCACCTGGTGGCCCAGCGCTCCCTGTACGGCGGCACGGCCACGATGATCAACGAGCTGGCCGAGCGGTTCGGGATCGCCGTCTCCTACGTGCCGGAGAACGACCCCGCCGCCCTGCGCGCCGCCGTCCGCCCGGAGACGAAGCTCGTCTACCTGGAGACGATCAGCAACCCGATGACGCTGGTCGCCGACCTGCCCGCGATGTGCGAGGCCGCCCGCGAGCTCGGCATTCTGTCCGTGGTGGACAACACGTTCGCCACGCCGCTGCTGTGCCGGCCGTTCGAGCACGGCGCGGACATCGTCGTGCACTCCACCACCAAATACCTGTCCGGCCACACCGACGTGGTGGGCGGCATCGCGGTCTTCGCCGACCAGGAGCTCTACGAGCAGTCGTGGCGCTTCGCGATCGAGCTCGGCGCTTCGGCCGACCCGTTCGCGGCCTGGCTGACGCTGCGCGGGCTGCAGACGCTCGCGCTGCGCATGGACCGCCACTGCTCCAACGCCGAACTCCTGGCCACCCGCCTGGCCGAGCACCCCGCCGTGGCCGCCGTGCACTGGCCGGGGCTGGAGTCCCATCCGTCGTACGAGCTGGCGGGCAAGCTGCTGCCCGGCTTCGGCGGGGTGTTCTCGTTCGACCTGGCCGGCGGGCGGGCGGCGGGGGAGAAGTTCATGAGCTCCGTACGGCTGGCGCTGCTCGCGCCCTCGCTCGGCGGCGTCGAGACGCTCATCCTGCACCCCGCGACCACCTCGCACCGCTCGCTGAGCCCCGACGAGCTGCGGCGCAGCGGCATCGGGGAGGGCACGGTACGCATCTCCGTCGGCATCGAGCATCCCGAGGACCTGTGGGCCGACGTGGCCCAGGCTCTGGCATAGCCTCGCACCATGTGCGCTGTTACTCATGAGGACGTTCTGGCGGCGGCCGCCAGGATCGGCGGTCACGTGCTCCGCACGCCGGTCATCGAGATCGCCGACGGGTTGTGGCTGAAGCTGGAGCTGCTCCAGCACTCGGGCTCGTTCAAGGTGCGCGGGGCGTTCAACCGCATGCTGTCCGCCGGCGAGCTGCCGGAGAGCGGGGTGATCGCCGCCAGCGGCGGCAACCACGGGCTGGCGGTGGCCTTCGCGGCGCGGGCGCTCGGGGCGCGGGCCGAGATCTTCGTGCCCGAGGTGACCAGCCCGGTGAAGGTGGCGGGCCTGGCGGCGCTGGGGGCGCACATCACCCAGACCGGCGCCATCTACGCGGAGGCCGCCGAGGCCGCCGCCAAGCGGGCCGCCGAGAGCGGCGCCCTCATGGTGCACGCCTACGACCAGCCCGAGGTGGTGGCCGGGCAGGGCACCACCGGGCTGGAGCTCATGGAGCAGACCGGCGGCGTGGACACGGTGCTGGCGGCGGTCGGAGGCGGCGGCTTCGCGGCCGGCATCACGGTCGGCACGTCGGCCGGGGCCGGGATCGGCGGAGCGTCCGGGGCCGCGATCGGTGCGGCGTCCGGCGGCGCGGACGGTGCGGCGTCCGGCGGCGCGGAGGGCAGGGGAGACGGCGGCGGGCCGCGGATCGTGGCGGTCGAGCCCGAGCGGATCCCGACCCTGCACGCGGCGCGCCGGGCGGGCGAGCCGGTGCCGGTGGAGGTCAGCGGCGTGGCGGCCGACGCGCTGGGCGCCTCCAGGATCGGCGGGCTGGCGTTCGAGATCCTGTCCGGCGACCGGGTGGAGAGCGTCCTCGTGACGGACGAGGCGATCGTTGGGGCCCGGCGTACCCTCTGGGAGCGGCACCGGGTGGTGGCCGAGCACTCAGGTGCCGCCGCCTACGCGGCCCTGCTGTCGGGCGTCTACACCCCGGCGCCCGGAGAACGGGTGGCCGTGGTGGTGTGCGGCTCCAACACCGACCCCGCCACCCTCGTCACGGATTGACCCTCCCACCCTCGCCACGGACCGACCCTCCACCCTCACCGCGGACTGATCCTCCGCCATCCTCGCCACGGACCAACCCCGCCACCCTCGCCACGGACGGCCCCCGCCGGTCGGCCGGCGCGGGAGCGGGCCGGCCGTGTGCGGGACGGGTCGGGTGCGGGGCGGGGCCGGTCGTGCGCGCGGAGACAGGCCGGGGGTGCGCGCAGGGAGACCGGTGGGTGGTGGCCGGTGGGAGGCCGGCCACCACGTGCGGTCAGCTGTAGGTGTGTTCGGGTGCGGGGAACGCCCCGCACGTCACGTCGTCGGCGAAGGCGCGTACCGCGCGGTCCATCTCCTCCGCCAGCCCCGAGTACCGCTTGACGAACCTGGCCGGCCGCGGCGTGAGCCCCATCAGGTCCTGCCACACCAGCACCTGCGCGTCCGTAGCGGCCCCTGCCCCGATGCCGATCGTCGGGATCGCCAGGGACGTCGTCACCCGCTGGGCCAGGTCGGCCGGCACGCACTCCAGCACCACGCTGAACGCCCCGGCCCGCTCCAGGTCCTTGGCGTCCGACATGAGCTCGTCGCCGGACTGCCCGCGCCCCTGAACGCGGTAGCCGCCCATGACGTTGACCGACTGCGGGGTCAGCCCGAGGTGCGCCATCACCGGCACGCCGGCCGACACCAGCGCCTCCACCTGCGGCAGGACCCGGCGGCCGCCCTCCAGCTTGACCGCGTGGGCGCCCGCCTCCTTCATGAAGCGGGCCGCCGACTCCAGCGCCTGCGCCGGCGAGGCCTGGTAGGAGCCGAACGGCAGGTCGGCGACCACGAGGGCGCGCGACGAGCCGCGTACGACCGCCGCCGTCAGGGGCAGCAGGTCGTCGACCGTGACCGGCAGCGTGGAGTCGTAGCCGTAGACGACCATCGCCGCGGAGTCGCCCACCAGCAGCACCGGGATGCCCGCCGCGTCGAACACCCTCGCCGTCATCGCGTCGTAGGCGGTGAGCATCGGCCACCGCTCTCCGCGCTCCTTGGCGGCGGCGAGGTCGCGGACGGTGACGCGGCGTCCGGCCGCGCCGCCGTACAGCGTCGACGTCGTCGAAGAAGTCGTTGAAGTTGAAGAGGACATGAGTAACCCTCCAGAACCGTCTCGAGGCGCCCCAGCGGCGTCCCCGGACTCATTCCGATGATGTCACGCGGGCTCCCGGCCGAAAACCGGTGGCGAAACTGTCGGTGCCTCTTGCCAGAATTGGTGCGGAGGTAACAAACACCATGGCTCTCGCCCCTTACCGGCGCCTGTTCAAGATCCCCGGCGTCCCCACGTTGCTCCTGGTGGGGCTGCTTGCCCGCGTGCCGGCCACGGCCACGGGCATGGCGCTGACCCTGCACGTGGCCGAGGTGATGGGTCTTCGCTACGGCCCGGCGGGGGTGGTCGCCATGGCCAGCACGATCGGCATGGCCATCGGCTCGCCGCTGGCGGGCAGATTCGTCGACAGACACGGCCTTCGTCCCGTCCTGGCGGTCACCACGGTGGCGCAGGCGGCCTTCTGGTCGTGCGCGTGGGCGCTGCCGTTCCCCGCCCTGGTGGTGGCGGCGGCGCTGGCCGGGCTGCTGGGGCTGCCGGTGTTCAGCGTGACCAGGCAGTGCCTGGCCGCCATCGTGCCGGTCGAGCAGCGGCGCACCGGGTTCGCGCTCGACTCGATCATGGTCGAGCTGTCCTACATGGCCGGGCCCGCGCTCGCCGTCGCGGGCATCACGACGCTCGGCAGCGGCGTGACGATGACGGTCATCGGCGCCGGCATGTCCGTGGCCGGCCTGGGGCTGATCGTGCTCAACCCGCCCATCCGCTCGGCCGAGGAGCTGGTGGCGGAGGCCGAGGGCGGCAGGGCGCGGGTGTCGCGCCGCCAGTGGCTCACCCCGGCCTTCGTGGCGCTGCTCGGCACGGCGGCCGCGGCCACGTTCGTGCTCACCGCGACCGAGCTGTCCCTGGTCGCCACCATGAACCAGGCGAGCCAGACCGCGTGGGTGGGGCTGGCCGTGGCCATCTGGTGCGTCTTCTCGCTCATCGGTGGTTTCGTGTACGGCGGCCTGTCCAGAGGACTGTCACCCCTGACCCTGATCGCCGCGATGGGCCTGGCGACCGTTCCCGTGGCGCTGGTCGGGGGCGGATGGCACTGGCTGATCCTGGCGCTGCTGCCCGCCGGGCTGCTCTGCGCGCCGTCCCTGTCCGCCACGGTCGACGTGCTCACCCGATGGGTGCCCAGCGAGGCGAGGGGCGAGGCGATGGGCTTCCACGGCACCGCCCTGCTGATCGGCGGTGCGGCCTCGGCGCCCATCGCGGGCGTCGTCATCGACGGGATGGGGCCGCAGTGGGCGTTCGTGGTGGCCGGGCTGGCGGGCGTGGCCATGGTGCTGGCCGCGCTCCCGTTCTGGCGCCGCCGCCCGGCGCCGGCCACCGTCATGGCCCCGCCGGCTGCGGCCGCCGACGCGGTTGATGTGGCGGAAGCGGCTGAGCCAACGTCGGCGGTCCCGGCCGCTGAAGCGGTCGCGGCGAGCGCACCGGTGCCGTCGCCGCGCGACTGACCGTCGCCGGGCCTGTCCCGGGGTGCTCGTGCGTCGAGTGATGAAGGTGTGGTCAACGTCACCCGAGAGTTGAGACGGCTTTCGGGGCTGTTGGTGTTGCAGCACAGTGTGGCGCGGCGTGACCCTGTCTGAGCTGCGCCGAGGCCGGTCACGCTGAAGACCCGCGGGTGGGCCTCAGACGTGGCAGGCGCCGTTCAGGGGGCGTTCCATCCCTCGTGGGAGTCGGCCGTACGCCGACCCGCAGGACCAAGAGAAGTGCCCCTGACCTGGGCGGACACAGGCTCACCTCAGGCGTCGGGCCCTGGACGGCGAGAGTTTACCCAGGGTTTACGAAACGGGACCGTTGCGTATCGGAATAGCTTGCGATACGGTGACGTTGCGAAACTTAGACGTATCGAAATTAAGGACTCTCCATGGAAGTGAACACGGGGCATCCACGCCGATGGGGGATCCTCGGCGTGCTGGTGTTCAGCCTGCTGGCGGTCGTCCTGGACAACACGATCCTCAACGTCGCGATGAAGACCATCGCCGACAAGACGGTCGGTCTGGGCGCCACGCAGAGCGAGCTGGAATGGGCGATCAACTCCTACACACTGGTGTTCGCCGGATTGTTGTTCACGTTCGGGGTGATCGGTGACAGGACCGGACGCAAGCGCATGTTGTTCATCGGCATGGCGCTGTTCGGGCTGGCCTCACTGGCCAGTGCCTACTCCCAGGATCCGATGCAGCTGATCCTGGCCAGGGCGGCGATGGGCATCGGCGGCGCGGCGATCATGCCGGCCACGCTGGCGATCATCTCGAACGTCTTCCCGCCCGCCGAGCGGGGCAAGGCGATCGGGGTGTGGGCCGGTGGCGTCGGGATCGCGGTGGCCATCGGGCCGATCACCGGCGGGCTGCTGATCGAGCACTTCTGGTGGGGCTCGGTCTTCCTGGTGAACGTGCCGATCGTGGTGATCAGCATGATCCTCATCGCGACCATCGTGCCCGAATCCCGCGACCCGAAGCCGTCCAGGCTCGACCCGGTCGGCGTGGTGCTGTCGATCATCGGTCTGGTGGCCGTCGTGTACGGCATCATCCGCGGCGGCGAGCTGGCCACCGTGGCCAGCGCCGAGGTGCTGGTGCCCACGCTGTTCGGGCTGGCGGTGCTGGGCGTGTTCGTCTGGTGGGAGCGGCGCATCGACCACCCGGTCTTCGACGTGCGCAGCTTCGTCGACGCCCGGTTCAGCACGGCCATCGGCCTCATGGGCATCATGTTCTTCGCGATGATGGGCGGGATGTTCTTCCTCACGTTCTACCTGCAGATCGTGCTGGGGTTCACGCCGATCCAGGCGGGCGCGCTGATGATCCCGTTCGCCGCGGCTCAGCTGATCTTCGCCCCGCTCAGCCAGCGGGTGAACGAGCGCTTCGGCGCCAAGCTGTCGGCCGGCGTCAGCATGGGCGTGGTGACACTGGTGCTGGCCAGCTACGCGTTCCTGGACCAGAACACGCCCGTCCTGCTGATCGAGGTCATCTTCTTCGTCCAGGGCGCCGCGATGGCCAACATCATGCCGCCCGCCACCACCGCCATCATGGAGTCGCTGCCCAGGGAGAAGGCCGGCGTCGGCTCGGCGATGAGCAACACCGTCCGCCAGGTGTCCGGGGCGCTCGGCGTGGCCGTGCTCGGCTCGGTGCTGTCGTCCAGCTACCGGGGCGGCATCGCGCCCGCGCTGGACGGGCTGCCCGCGGGCGTCCAGCACGCGGCCGGCGAGTCGATCATGGCGACGATGGGCGTCGTGGATCAGCTCGGCGAGCGGGGCCAGGCGCTGGTCCAGCCCGCGTTCCACGCCTTCATCGAAGGCATGCACATCACGGCGGCGGTCTCGGCGGTGATCGCGCTGATCGGGCTCGCCGTGGTCGTGCGGTGGATGCCCGGCAAGCCACGCGCCGCCAAGCACGCCGAGCGGCGGGAACCGGCGCTGTCGTCCTCCTCCGGGTGAGGGGACGCACGGGCCGATGCGGCGATCAGTCGCTCACGAGGGAGGCGGACGCGCGGGAGGCGCGCCGCCTCCCCATGTCGGACCACAGCGCTCGCGCGCTGTAGATGTATGGTGAGGCCGCGATGTCGATCCAGGAATCCGCGAGTGCCCGCCCGGCGGGCCGTCCGCGCAGCGAGAAGGCCGAGAAGGCGATCATCGAGGCGACCCTCGACCTGATCGCCGAGGGCATGGGCGTGTCCGAGCTGACCATCGAGGCGATCGCGTCGAAGGCGGGCGTCGGCAAGACCACGATCTACCGGCGCTGGTCCAACAAGGAGGACCTGATCGTGGACGCCCTGGCCACGCTCAGGGCGCCGATACCGGAGCTGCCCGGCGAATCCGTACGCGACGACCTGATCAGCCTGCTCGAAGCGATGCGCAAGGAGTCGGGCGACACGCGCGGCCGGTGCGTGATGAACATCGCGATGAGCGACGCCGACCGCTATCCCCGGCTGATGGAACGCTTCCTCAAGCGTGCCGTCGAGCCGCGCCGGCAGGCGATGCGCGCCGTGATCGAGCGCGGCGTCACCACCGGCGAGCTCAAGCCGGAGCTCGACGTCGACATGGGCATGGCGCTCATCTCCGGCGCCATGCTGTGGCACACCAAGTGGGGCCCGGCCGGCGACCTCCCGCCCGACCTGCCCCAGCGCGTCGTGGACGCGGCTCTGGCCGGAATGGCGCCCTGAGGCGTCACTCCTCCTGTCGCAGGTAGAAGTCCGGCTTGGCGAGGAAGCGCCTCCAGTGATCGACCAGCTGGAGGTCTTCCCAGGCGGTCGTACGCATGCCGTGCTCGCCGAGTTCGATGATCTGCGCGCCCGGCAGACCGGTCAGGATCGGTGAATGGGTGGCACAGATGATCTGCCCGCCCTCGTCCGCGACCCGCTGCATCAGGCCGGCCAGGCGTACGCAGGACAGAAATGACAGTGCGGCTTCCGGCTCGTCCATCAGATAAAGCCCCGGCCCCGACACCATGCGTTCGAGAACGGTGAAGAACCCTTCGCCGTGGGACTGCTCCGTCAGATCCTCATCCCAGAAGCCGGGCCTGCCGGAGACGTTCTGCCCGAGGTTGAACAGCGTTTCTGCGCGGAAGAAGAATGCGCGCCGCTTGAGCCGGGGACCATGCAGCAGCCATGTTCCCGAAGCGGTGAGATCGGCGTCGAGAACCTCGCCCAGCGGGGTCATCGGCCCGGTGCTGGCGTACTTGGTACCGGCCTTACCGCCGGCGGAATTGATGCCGGCCACGTCGGCGATCGCTTCCATGATGGTGGACTTGCCCGAGCCGTTCTCTCCGACGAAGAAGGTGACCCGGGCGGTCAGCTCAAGACCTCGCTCCGCCAGCCGGCGAACAGGAGGCAGGGCAGCGGGCCAGTCCTCAGGAAGCTGACGGGCGGTCAGGTGGGTGAGCAGCATGGTCGGTATCTTCCTGCGGGCTCGATCAACCGGACAGAGCGATGTCGGAGGGGAGCAACTGCTCGGTGAGCAGGCGGCGGACCCGCTCGGGGCCGGCCGTCCAGGGCCGCAGCAGCTCCCATCCGTGGAAATACCCGAAAATATACGGACTCGCCGGGGACGGCGTCAGCAGCTTGGCCGCCAGCGCCGCCTCGTTGTCGTCGTAGATCGCCCATTTTTTCAGGTACGCCGACAACTCCGGCATGCCCCGCCCTTCGGCCGCCAGGAACGCCGCGTTGCCCCACACGCCCCACAGCACGTTCCTGGCGTGGTGGACGGCGGCGAAGTCGCTTCCGTCCGGCCGGATCCCAGCCCTGGGCAGGATGTTCGCGTTCAGCCACTCCTGGGCCTCGTCCCCGGGGAACAGCAGCTCCTCGGCGAGCAGCCCGAGCCCCTCGCTGAGCACGAACGCCGGCGAGAGCATGAACCGCACCGGCATGTGCCGCTCCTTCAGCATCGACTCGGCGATGTGCCCGGGATGGCCCTCATGGGCCACGAGATAGAGCAGGTCGGCCAGATTGAAGGGGATCGCCCTGTTGACGTGGATCGTGGACTTCAGGCCGCCCTCGTACTCGCCCGCCCCGTGGAAGGCCACGCCCCCCACCAGCCGGCACTCCACCACCTCGCCCGGCGGCAGGGGGATGATCGCGTTCGTCCTGGCCCGGGTCTCGTCCACCGCCAGGGCCACCAGCTCCGGCAGCCGTTCGATCGGCTCCAGCGTGTGGGCTTGCCGCCAGGCCCGCAGCCGCCCGGCCAGCGAACCGGAGCCCTTCGGCAGGGCCCGGTCCAGCTCGGCGTGCGCCTGCTCGAACAGCTCCTCCGGCACCCACCGGGGCGTCAGGCCCAGGCACTCCCGCCCGTACTCGGCGAGTGGCGGCCGGTCGCCGTCCAGGTAGCGGGCCACGGCGCGCAGGGCGCGTACCTGGGCGGCCAGAAAGGGCGTCGGGGCGCTCTCCAGCAGCCGTTCCGCCTCCTCCGCCAGCGCGCCCGGCGCGGGGGGCGGCTCGGCGGACGCCTGCTCGCTCCACTCGGCGGGGC
This sequence comes from Nonomuraea sp. NPDC048892, assembly GCF_040649735.1. NCBI lineage: Bacteria > Bacillati > Actinomycetota > Actinomycetes > Streptosporangiales > Streptosporangiaceae > Nonomuraea > Nonomuraea sp. NPDC048892. The sequence goes on from NZ_JBEZFZ010000007.1 coordinate 201,608, forward strand.
CGCGGTAGATGAGCATCGTGCCGCCGGAACCGCCGCTCATCAGGCGATCGACGCGCAAGGCCAGCATCGCGTGGTCCTGGTCCCAGTTCATGAGTTCTCCTTCCGCCTTGATGGGGCAAGCTAGCCGTACGGTTTTCCGTACAGTGCACGGCTTGTGTTTTGGGGAGGGATCGGTGCCGGAGACCATCTGGTTCCGCGACGAGGGGCCGCCGCGCCGGCCCCGGTTGTCGCGCGAGCGCATCGTCGCGGCCGCCGTCGCGCACCTCGACGCCGAGGGCGTCGGCGGGTTCTCCATGCGCGGCCTCGCGGCGCGCCTCAAAGCGGGGACGATGTCGCTGTACGAGTACGTCCAGAGCAAGGAGGACGTGCTGGACCTGGCCCTCGACGAGGTGATCGGCGAGATCGCCGAACCGGTCGGGCCGCTCCCGTGGCGGGACCTGCTGACCCGGCAGCTCACCCAGAGCCGCGCCGTCATGCGCCGCCACCCCTGGGTACCCGCCCTCACCGCCACCCGCCCGCTGCTGGGCCCGAACGCGCTGGCCCGCTCCCGCCTGTTCTACGGCGCGCTGGCCGGCGCCGGGGTGGCCGGGCCCGAGCTCACCGCCGCCGTGGGGACGCTGACGTCGTACGTGAACGGGTTCGTCGCCGCGGAGAACACCTGGTGGGCCACGGTCCGAACGCCCGCGGCCGACGCCGAGCTGCGGGCCAGGGTGGCCGGGCTCCTTCGGGGGCGGATGTCCGAGTACGCCGGGCAGACGCGGGTGGACGAGGCGGAGAACGCGGACTTCGACCGGCAGTTCGCGCTCGGCCTCGACATCATCCTGGACGGCATCGCCGCCCGGCTACGACCTGAGACGCCGGCCCCTGAGACGCCGGCCCTTGAGGACCCCGGGCCTGAGATGCCGGCCCCTGAGGACCCCAGGTCTGAGACGCGACTGTTGTGACCTTCGTCCCGAAGACCCCGGCAAGGTTGAGCAGTTCGGGGCCGGCTGCCTTTGCCGCGATCGTGCAGGTCAGGCGTCGGACGGGTCGCGCAGGGCGAGGGCCTCGGCGTCGGTCAGCCCCTTGCGCGCGGCCACTCGCCGGCGCGCCCGTACCTGCGCACTCGTACGAGGACGGAACTTGGGCTGCTGCCCGCACCCGCACGGCTCGAACCCCTCGTACCGCAGCCCGGCCCCCAGCACGGCGGCCACGGCCCGCCACCCGCGCCCGTCGCCCCGGCGCGGCGCGGCGAAGTCATGACCGGCGAACAGCATCGGCTTGCGGCAGCGGACACAACGGCTCGCCTCCGCACGCCACGGCTGCTTGCAGCTTCGGCGGCAGGGGACGCACACATAGTGGACCTTGTAGTGGACCTCCGCGTAGGTGCACATGTGAGCCAGGCTACCGGCCGGACGATCACGACCGCAGGCTGTTTTCGCCGCGGAGCCGGTTCGACGCCGGCTCGGAGCGGGGATCGGCGTTGTCGCGCAAGGCGGAGGTGATCATGCTGTCGAGCGCCTCCTGGGACGTCCGCAGCCGGTCGATCTCGGCGGCGATGCGCTGCTGCTCATGCCGTAGGTCGGTGACCATCCCGGGACAGCCGGTCGGGACCATCCGTTCGCTGTCGTCGTCGTGCACGCAGTCCAGCAGGCGGGCGATGACGGCGGTCGGCAGGCCGGCGGCGAGCATCGCGCGGATGTGGCGCACGCCGGCCACGTCCGTCTCCGCGTACTCGCGGTAGCCGTTGGGCAGCCGCCGGGGCCGCAGCAGCCCCTGCTCCTCGTAGTAGCGCAACAGCCGCCTGCTCACCCCGGTCTCGCGCGCCAGGTCGCCGATCTTCATGCGTTCGCCTTGACCTTCACATCGATGTGACGCCTTACCGTCCCGACTGTCAGTCGCAACAACGTCAAGGAGGAGATCGATGCCGGGAGCGGTCATCATCGGGGCGGGTCCAGGGATCGGGCGGTCCGTCGCCCGCCGGTTCGCGAAGGAGGGACTGCGGGTGGCCCTCGTCTCGCGTACCGGCAGCACCCTCGACCTGGAGGGGGCGCTCGCGTACCGGGCCGACAGCACGAACGAGGACGAACTGCGCGCCGCACTCGACGCGGCGGCACAGGAGCTCGGGACGCCGGACGTCGTGGTCTACAACGCCGCGATCATCCGCCGCGACTCGCCCGGGGAGGTGAGCGCCCGCGTGCAGCTCGACGCCTGGGCGGTCAACGTGGTCGGCGCGCTCGTCACGGCCGCGCACGTGGCCCCCGCGATGGCCGCACGGGGCAGCGGCACGTTCATCGTGACGGGCGGCATGCCCGAACCCAAGGCGGGGTACGTCAGCCTGTCCCTCGGCAAGGCCGGCGTGCGGACACTGGTGGCGCTGCTGGACGAGGAGTACGGGCCCGCCGGCGTCCACGCGGCCAGCGTCACCGTCGCCGGCCCTGTCGCCCCCGGCACGGACTTCGACCCTGACGACATCGCCGAGCACTATTGGCGCCTGCACACCCAGCCGCGGGAACGGTGGGAACGAGAGGCCCTCCACGCCGGCACCGCATAGGAACGGAACGCCTCACTCGGGGGACGTTCGGTAGCTCGTGTGGGGGATGGTTTCGGGCGATTCGCCGGTTCGCCCACTGAACGATTGGTTTCCTACGGGGGGTCGGAGTCGGTCTGGCAGGGTGGCGGTCCGAGGGAGTTGGTCCGGTACCTGGGGGAGTTGAGCCGAGGGTCTGGGGTGAGTCGGTCCGAGGGGTTCTGGGTGAGTCGTTGTAAGTAGTTCGGAGGATCATTCGAGCGGCTTCTGCGGCCGGTGGTGGTGTCAGGCGGTGAGTTTCCAGAACCAGCCGAGGGGACGCAGGGCCAGGCGTTGTGCCACCCGTTGTGAGGAGTGGTTGTCCGCGCTCGTGCTGTAGAACAACCGGATGCCGGGCAGCATCCCCGCCCATACTGCGGTGGTGGCGGCGGCGTAGCCTCGGCCTCGGTACGCGGGTGCGGTCCAGGTGCCGGCTTCGGCTCCGGCCGGGGTCAGGCGGGCGGTGTGGCAGAGGGCCGCCACCTCGCCGTTCTCGACGATCATCGCCCAGGGTGCGCCCTCGCCGCCGCCGGCGAGTTCGTCCCACTCGTCGGGGTCCCAGCCCTCGGCCCGTAGCGGGCGTACGAGGGCGGCGTGCGCGGGCTCGTCCGATCTGAGCACGTCGACGGGGACGTCGTAGCGGATGGGTGGCGTCACCAGGTAGCTCGGCCCGCCGGACACGGTCACACTGTCGCCGCCCAGCAAGGCCCGGCAAGCCTCCAGCACGTCAGGCACCGCTCCGAAGGCAGCCCCGGAGGTTGTCTTGGATGTTGTCTCGGTGACTGTCTCGGGTGGTGTTGCCAGGGCTGTTTCGGACGCCGCCTTGCCGGGCGGCTGGGGTGTCGGCGTGGTGGCGAGGGTGAGGAGGGCCTGGGCGAGAGGGGTGGGGAGCGTGTGGGAGACGGCGGCGATCAGGCCGTCGGCTGTCATGCCGATCACCATGGACTCCGGGCCGGGGAGACGGCCCTGCTCGTCGAGTCGCCAGATGACGCCCAGCTCGATCTGGAGCAGGGCGGTGCCTGACGGGTCGACGGTTGTTGGAGTCGTTGGTACGCCGGTCATCTGGTCAGCTCAGGGAACCTGGGGCGGCGATCAGGGTGAAGGGGATGGTGGCGGCCACTCTGCCGTTGACGATCACGTCGAGCTCTCGGGCGCCGGGTGGCTCGTCGCGGGTGGTGACCGGGCGGAAGGAGTGGCTCTTGCGTACGGTGAACGTCTCGCCGGGGCCGGTCGCCTCTCGCTGGCCCAGGTGGAAGACGCGGCGGGAGCCCGTCCGTCTGACGGCGTATTTCAGCAGGACCGGGCCGGCCGCGCCCGCTGTGACCGTGACGGTGAAGGCCAGTTTTCCGCCGACGGGTACGGTGTCGGTCTCCAGGGCCAGTCCCTCGACCGCGCCGCTGCCCGGTGTGGCGCCCACCAGGGTCAGTGCCTCGGGGTGGCCGGAGCGCAGTAGCCCGCGTACGGCGTGGCGGAGGACCTTCTCCACGTGGGAGCCGCCGTCGGAACGCCAGCGGGCCAGCAGCCGGATCGCCGCCTCCGGATGGTCTTTGGCCAGGTCGTTGACGTGGTTGGCGACCGAGCGGCGCACGTATTCGCTCGGGTCGTCGCGCAATCGGTCGAGCAGGGGCAGGGTCGGGCCCGGCGTCATCAGCCAGCCGACCCGCCCGGCCCAGGGCAGCCTCGGACGTGAGCCCTCGGAGGCCAGGCGTCTCAGGTGCTCGTCCGGTGACTCCGCCCAGTGGTACATGATCTTCAACGCGTCGTCGCGGTAGCGCTCCAGATAGGGGCGTACGGCGAACTCGCCCGTGGCGTAAGGGGTCAGCACGGACAGCGTGTCCATCGCCTCGTGCAGGTGGTCGAGGCCCCTGCCCGCCGTGTGCTCGGTGACCGGCCAGCCGCTCCACATGTCCAGCGTCAGCCCCGACCGGACGCACTCGCGGATCAGCTCGGCGGCCTGCGGATAGGGGAGCGGCAGCGCGTCGTGGAGCTCGGCGGCGACGTGGGCGACGCGTGCCTTGAGCTCCAGCCCGTCGAGGCCGGCCAGGGACTGCTCGACGAACCGGTCACGGGGGAAGCGGCCCCAGGCCGCGGTCAGCCCGTCGGCCAGCACCGACACGGACTGGAGGTTGATCATTTCCTTCAGAGGTTGAGCCACGCGGCTACTGTGCCAGGCCCCACCGACAATTCATGGCGCCACCAATTCGTTCATGGCTCCCACCGTGACCGGCAAACTGCCGCCGTCTTGTCGCCGGTGATCGTCAGGTGCTGCTTCGTCGGCATCGCTTCATCGCCGTCGTTCGCTGGGCCTCGTTCGCCGGGAGTCGGTCACGCGTCGTCGCGCAGGCGGGTGAAGTAGTCCTGCATGGACGGGTAGTAGGCGTCGAAGCCGGGAGTGGGGGAGCCGTCGCGGGAGGCGACGAGCAGGTCCAGGTAGTACTCCCAGCCGGGGCCGATGTCGCCGATCCCGTCCTCCGACTCCAGGTGCTGGACGAAACGCAGCTCGGTCACGCCGTCCGTCTCGGTCAGCAGCAGTTCGAGGTGCCAGGCGCCGGACTCGTCGAGCGAGGAGATCGCCAGCCGGCGCGGCGGCTCGCACGCGTCGATGCGCATGTCGTACCAGGGCGTCTGCTCCTCGAAACGCAGCTGCACCTTGATCGTGTTGCCGGGCGCCGCGTCGCCCTCCCAGGGGCCGAACCAGCGGGCCGTGCGGTCGGACTCGGTGATGCTGGCCCACACGTCTTCTGCGGGCGCGCGGAAGGTCCGGGTGAGGACGAGGTCGCTGCCTTCCTCCGTGCGGAACAGCCTGCCTGTGGGGATGGGGCTCGGGCTCATGCCGAATGTTCCTCTCTGCTGCTTGGACTGCTGGTTTGGGTGGTGTCGCGGCGTTCGCGGCGCGTCCTGTAGACCTCGGTCTCCAGCGCGTCGAAGCGGTGCTCCCAGCCGGACGGGCGCACGAACGCCGCCAGCCAGGCGATGAGCTCGGTGAACTGCTCCGGGTCGAGCGTGTAGAAGCGCTGCCTGCCGACGAGCTCGTCGCGTACCAGGCCGCTCTCCCGCAGCACCCGCAGGTGGCGGCTCACGGCGGGTCTGCTGATCGCGAACTGCCCGGCGAGCTCGCCTGCTGTCAGCCGTCCGTCTCTGAGCAGTACGAGGATCCGCCGCCGCACCGGATCCGCGATCGCCCCTGCCACCTCGTCCACCCGGAAAGCGTAACTTACTGGTTACGCGTTTCGCCAGAGGGCTGCCCGCAGTCGTGCATCCAGTCGCGGCATGCCGCAGTGCGAGGTGGGCGCGGTTGTCTGAGGGGACGTCCGCGCCCGCGTGTGCCGCACCGGCGACGGTTCCCGTGCCATCGCCGGTTCGGCACCGGCGTCGGCTCAGCACCGTTCCCGGTTCGGCACCGGCGTCGGTTCGGCACCGGCGACGGTTCAGCAACCGTCGCCGGTCCCGTGTCGTTGTCTGCCGATCCGGTCGCCGCGCCGGCCCTCGCCGCCGCGCGGTGGACAGGCCGTCAGCCGGTGGTCTCCCGCCAGCGGTTGGTGATGGGCAGACGACGGTCGCGGCCGAAGTTCTTCGGGGTGATCTTCGGCCCGGGCGGATACTGCCGGCGCTTGTATTCAGCCACGTCCACCAGCCGGATCACCCGCGTGACCAGGTCGGGATCGTGGCCGGCCGCGATGAGCTCCCGGGAGCCCATGTCCTTCTCGACGTAGTCGTCGAGGAGCCGGTCCAGCACCTCGTACGGCGGCAGCGAGTCGGTGTCACGCTGGTCAGGCCGCAGCTCGGCGCTGGGCTCCTTGGTGATCGAGTTCTCCGGGATAGGCCGCTCGGCCGGCAGCAGGAAGCCCTCGCCGGAGTGGGCGTTGCGCCACTTCGACAGCTCCCACACCATGGTCTTCGGCACGTCCTTGATCGGGGCAAAGCCGCCGGCCGAGTCGCCGTAGAGGGTGGAGTAGCCGGTGGCCAGCTCGCTCTTGTTGCCGGTCGTGAGCACCAGGTGGCCGTGCTCGTTCGACAGGCCCATGAGGATCATGCCGCGTACCCTGGCCTGGAGGTTCTCGGCGGCCAGGCCCGACAGCTCGATCTCCTTCTCGAACGCGCTGACGATGTCGGCGATCGGCACCACCTGCGCCGTGATGCCCTGCCTGCGCACCAGCTCCTCGGCGTCGGCCAGCGAGTGGTCGGAGGAGTAGCGCGAGGGCATGAGCACCACGTTGACCCGCGAGGGGCCGATGGCGTCGGCGGCGATGGTGGCGGTCAGGGCGGAGTCGATGCCGCCCGACAGGCCGAGGATGACCGACTCGAAGCCGTTCTTGGCCACGTAGTCGCGTACCGCGAGGACGAGCGCGGAGTAGACCTCCGCGTGCGGGTCGAGCCGTTCGGCGACGCGGCCGGGCTCGGGCTCGTAAGGCGCGACGGGCTCGGAGGAGAGGATCAGCCGCTCGACCGTGATGGTGGAGCCGTCGCCCGCGTCGTACGGGTAGGACCCGGGCTCGGCGTCGGCCACCGGCAGGCCGTCGAGGTCGACGACCAGCAGCTCCTCCTTGAACTGGCCGGCCCGCGCCACCGGCTCCCCGGCGGCGTCGACCACGATCGAGTCGCCGTCGAAGACGAGCTCGTCCTGCCCGCCGATCTGGTTGACGTAGGCGAGGGCGCACCCCGCCTCGCGGGCCCGCCGCGCGCACAGCTCCAGCCGTACGTCGTCCTTCTCCTTCTCGTACGGCGAGGCGTTCGGCGCCACCAGCAGCCCGGCCCCGGCCTGCCCGACGACGGACACGGGACCTCCCTCCTGCCAGAGGTCCTCGCACACCGCGATCGCGACGTCGACCCCGTGCAGCCGGAAGATCGGCAGCCGATCACCGCGCACGAAGTAGCGGTATTCGTCGAACACCCCGTAGTTGGGCAGGTGATGCTTGGCCGTGCGGGTCACCACCTCCCCTCGGTGGAGGAGGGCGGCGGCGTCGAGCGGGGCGCCCTTGGGCTGCCCGACCCTGGGCGCCAGGCCGGCCCGGTCGACGTAGCCGACGACCACGGGCAATTCGCCCAGGCCCTCCCGCTCCAGGCGGCGGGCCACCTCCTCCAGCGTGTCGATACTGGCGTCCACGAAGGACGTGCGCAGCACGAGGTCCTCGACCGGGTAGCCGGTGAGGAACATCTCGGTGAAGACGACGAGGTGAGCTCCGCGCTCGGCGGCGTCGCGGGTCCACGCGACCAGCCGGTCCGCGTTGGCGCTCAGGTCGCCTACGGTCGGGTTCGTCTGTGCCAGGGCAATGCGCAGTTGTGCCACGCGAACAGCCTAGTATGCCGACTTTTTTATCGTCAAAGCGACGAAAAGGCGCTCATTTCGCCCCCGGTGTGACCAGCCCCGACTCGTACGCCGCCATCACCAGTTGCGCCCGGTCGAACAGCCCGAGATGCTCCAGCAGCCCCTTGACCACCAGGCCCACCTCCTCCTCCGCCAGCGCGAGCGTCTGCCCGATCTGCCGGTCGGTCAGCCCCCTGGCCACGAGTTTGAGCACGTCGAGCCGGTCGTCGGAGAGTCCGGCCAGCGCCGGGGGAGAGGCCGGGTCGGTGCGCCCGGCGAACGCCGCGATCAGCCGCGTGGTGACCGCGGGGTCGATGAGCGCGTCGCCCGCCGCCGCGGCCCTGATCGCGGCCAGGAACTGCTCGGGCGCCGACGTCTTCAGCACGAACCCGCTCACCCCGGCCCGCAGCGCCGCGTACAGGTTCTCGTCGCTGCCGAACGTGGTCATCATCACGACCTTCGGCGGCCGTTCGCCGGCCAGGATCCTGCGCGCCGCGGCCAGGCCGTCGAGGCGCGGCATCTGGATGTCGAGCAGCACCACGTCGGGCCGCTCCGCGCGGGCGGCCGCGATGGCCTCCTCGCCGTCGGCCGCCTCGCCGGCCGGCTCCACCCCGGCCTCGCTCTCCAGCATGGCCCGCAGCCCGGCCCGTACCAGCGCCTGGTCGTCGGCCACGAGCACGCGCAGCACGCCGGGCTCGCGAACGGCCGCCGGGGCCGCCGCCTGGGGCTCGTCCAGGCGCTGCGCCAGCATGTCGGCCTCCAGGCTCTTGAGCCCGGCCGACAGGTCGAGACCCAGCTCGTCCCGCCACACGGCGCGCGCCCTGCGCAGCGCCGCCAGCGCGTCGCCCTGGCGGCCCATCCGGTAGAGCGCCACGGACAGCAGCCGCCAGGCCTCCTCACGCAGCGGGTACGCCGACGCGTGCGCCTCCAGGTCCGCGACCAGCGACGTCGCCCGCCCCAGCGTGAGCCCGGCGCCCGCCCGCCGCTCGACGGCGATCAGCCGCAGCTCCTCCAGCCGGCTCGCCTCGGTCGCGGCCCAGCTCAGCTCCCCGAACTCGGCCAGCGCCGGCCCGCGCCACAGTCCCAGCGCGCTCTCCATGGCGGCCCACACCTGCGCGGGCGTGCCGTCGGTCCGCATCAGCGCCTCGAAGTGCCAGGCGTCCACCTCCTCGGTACGGGCACGTAGGGCGTACCCGGGAGAGGCGGAGACCAGCACGCCGGCCTCCTCGCGGGGCGCGCGGCCGGGTTCGAGCGCGCGGCGCAGGCGGGAGACGTACCCCTGGATCGTGGAGAGCGCCTGCGCCGGCGGGCTGCCCGGCCAGAGCTCGTCGATGAGGGTGTTGACGGGGACGGCGCGGCCACCGGCCACGAGCAGGCGCGCGAGCACCGCCCGCTGCCGCTGGCCGCCGAGGTCGAGGGGGGTTCCGTCGGCCCAGGCCTGGAACGGTCCGAGAGCGGTGAAGGTCAGCATGTCAGGCGTAACTGTAGAGGGGGCGGCGGGTCCGGGTACATGGCGAAATTTCGCCATCGGTCCCGCGCCGCAACCGTGCCCGGGCCCGCCGGGCGCCCGCCGGGCGCCCCCCGGCCGCCGCCGAGCGCCGCCGAGCGCCGGTCCCGGCCCGGCGGGGCGCCGGACGCCGCCCCGCCGGGGTCGGTCAGCGGCGTCTGATGGCCGGGCCGAGCAGGAGCATGCCGATCGCCGAAGCGAAGCCGACCCCGCCGATCGTGAACCACAGCGCCCGCGACCCCAGCTCCAGCAGCGGCGCGCCGAGCAGCGGCGCCAGCATCCCCGCCAGCGACCAGGCGAACCCGAACAGCCCCGCGTACCGCCCCCGCAACTCGGGCGGCGCCAGCCGGGCCACCACGGCGCCGGCGATGCCCGCCGTCATGATCTCGCCGGCCGTCCACACCGCGATCGTCACCACCAGGCCCAGCGTGGTGGTCACGTACGCGGTCATCGCGAACCCGGCCCCCATCACCGCCAGCCCCAGCGCGAGCGTCCTGGCCGGGTCCATGCGCCCGAGCCACCCCGACACCAGCGGCTGCACGATCACGATGAGCACCCCGTTGAGCGCCATGGCCGTGCCGAACTGGCCGGGCGTCAGCTTCACCACGCCGGTCATCGCCACCGGCAGCATGGACATCGTCTGCGCGTAGACCAGCGCGTTGCCCAGCACCACCAGCGTGAACCCGACCATGACCCGGTCGCGCAGCACCACCAGGAACCCGCCCGCCGAGTGGCCGCCCTCGGGCCTGGTCTCGGGCACCGCCCGCCACACCAGCACGGCGAAGACCACGCCCGACAGTGCGTCGATCCAGAACAGCCAGATGAACCCGATCCCGGCCAGCCAGCCGCCGGTCGTCATGCCGACCGAGTAGCCGAGGTTGACGCCCCAGAACAGCAGCCCGTACGCCTTGGGCCGCTCCTCGGGCGGGACCAGGTCGGCGACCAGCGCGTTCGAGGCGGGCCGGTAGGCGTCGATCACCAGGCCGAGCGCGAACATCGAGGCCAGGATCGCCGGCAGCGACGTGCTGTAGCCCAGCGCCAGCATGGCCGCGGACGTGGCCAGCATGCCGCCGGACAGCGTGGCCCGCCGCCCGATCCGGTCGGCGAGCACGCCCGCGACGACCTGCGACAGCAGCGACCCCGCCCCGAACACGCCCATCACCAGGCCCGCCGCGACGACGGACAGGCCGCGGCTCTGCGTCAAATAGACGCCGGTGAACGGCACGACCATGGTGCCCAGCCGGTTCACCAGGGTGCCGCTCCACAGGGCCCAGAACGGACGCGGCAGACCGCCTAATTGCGACCGCAGGAAAGACGGCCGCTCCACAGTTGCTCTCGACACGGAAGCAAGCGTGATATGTCGGCATTCGGCGGGCGAACGATTTAGTGCACACTAAAAGGATGACCGTTACCTGGGTGATGAAGCCGGAGGACGTGGCGCGCATCAGGTTCGCCTTCTCGCCGATGTGGGAGCTCGTGACCAGCCTGCGCACCCTCCAGCAGCCGGCCAGGCAGTCCATCCACCTGCCCTGGCTCAAGGCCGTGCGCTCCAAGGCACGCGCGCTCGACCTGGCGGAGCTGTTCGCGCTCGTGCCGCCGTCCGGATACCTGGCCGACTTCGTCACCCCGCCGCCCGACACGCCGATGCCCGACTTCGCCGCCGAGCTCGACCGGGTCAGGAGGACGGACCCGGCACGGGCCGCGGAGGAGGCCGCGAAGGTGCGCGGCACCGACGCCGCCGTCATCGCGCGGTTCACGGCCGACCCCGAGGCGGGCGTGGCCAGGGTCGCCGACACGCTGCGGACGTACTGGGACGAATGTTTCGCGGAGTTCTGGCCCCGCGTGTACGCCCTGCTCGAACGCGACGTGCTGCGCCGCTCGCGGCAACTGGCGCAGGGCGGGGCGCGCGAGCTGTTCGCCGGGCTCGGCCCGGCCGTGACGTGGACGGGGGAGCGGCTGATCATCGACCGGCCCTGGTGCGAGTCGGGCGAGACGCACGGCGACGGGCTCGTGCTGGTGCCCAGCGCCTTCTACTGGCCGGCCGTGGCGGTGATGACGGCGCCGTACCAGTCGATGCTCGTCTACCCGGTGCACGGCGTCGGCACGCTGTGGGAGCAGGGCCCGCCGCCCGCGCCGGGCGCGCTGGCCGCGCTGATCGGCAAGAGCCGGGCCCAGATCCTGCTCGCACTCGCCGAGCCCGCCACCACCACCGCGCTCGCCGGGCGCATGTCCCTCACGCCGGGCGCGATCAGCCAGCACCTCAGCGTGCTGAGCGGAGGCGGGCTCGCGGTGGGGATGCGGCTCGGCAAGCAGGTCGTCTACCGTCGCACCCCCACCGGTGACGCGCTCGCCGGTCAGGCGTAACGCTTCGACTCCAGCAGCCAGTCGAGGTGGGCGCGCGGCGCCGCCAGGTAGGCGCAGGCCACCTTGCTGACGTCTCTCGCCGCCTTCGGCTCCAGGTCGTCCAGCGGCAGCCGCCTGGCCGCCTCGCTCATGTCCTGGCAGCGCGCCGCGATGCGGTCGAGCACCCACGCCGTCGCCGCCCGCTCGCCCAGCCCGAGCTGGCGCATCGCCAGCACGACGAAGTTGTGCACGTCGCCGTGCTCCTTCGGCCGCGAGGCCACGTCGTTGCACCACGCGGTGACGTCGCTGCAGGCGTTCACCAGCCGCTGCCACGGCTCCGACTCGTGCAGCCAGCCCGGCACCTCCACCCGCAGGCACGGCTCCACCAGGTCGTACAGGTAGGGGCCCACCGTGCCCCTGCGCAGCGCCGGGTACTCCTCCAGCGTCGGCATCCGCCCGGCCGCGCGGTTCTCGGCCTCCGTTCGGCAGGCGTCGTACTGGCGCTGCAGCCCCACCGCGAACCTGGCCCGCCACCGGTCGCTCATCCGCGCGCTCGTCACCCGCCACAGGTCGGCGAAGGCCGCCTCCAGTGGATGGCGCGAGGCGCCCTTGAGCATGCCGTGGAAGACCTCGAGCGGGCCCGAGCGTTCGTCGAGCTCGTCGTCCAGGTGGAACAGCCAGGTCAGCCACTGCGCGAACAGCGCCGCCGCGGCCGCGTCGAACTCGGCGAACGCCCGGCCCGCCATGCGGTGGTAGCCCACGTCGGGGTCGGCGCGCAGGCCGGTCCGCCTGGCCCAGTCGATCACCGCGGCCTCGATCGCGTACACGGCCGGATGCATCCGGCACGGCGCCGCCATGGCGGGCACCCGCTCGGTGAGCGGCAGCAGCGCCTGCGCGGCCGGGCCGCCCCTGCGCGGCAGCGGCAGCATCGACGCCAGGGCGGAGCGCAGGGCGGTGCGCACGGTGGCCAGCACGGTGGTGGTCATCGTGCCCGTCGTGCTGCCAGTAGTGCTGCCCGTGGTGGTGCCAGTAGTGGTGCTCGTCGTACTGATCATCGTCGTGTTCACAGCCGCCTTCACCGGACTTTCCGCCGGACTCGTCCCCGGGCTCTCGCCCTGGCTCTTCGCCGGGTCCTGCTCCCGGTCGTGCTCCCGGCTCTGCTCCGGGCTCTGCGCTCGGCTCTTCACTGGGTGCTTCACAGGGGCCCGTAGAGCCAGTTGCCCGCGGCGTTGGGGTCGTCGCTGCGGTAGTAGTCGGCGGCGGCCAGGACCAGCTCGTCCACGGTGAGCGCGCCCCTGCCCTCCCGGTCGAGCCGGTCGAACGCCTCGTCCACGTCGTCGTAGGCCACGCCGAACGCGCACAGCATCGTCCGGAACTCGGCCGGCCCGATCCGCCCGTCGCCGTCGGCGTCGCACAGCTCGGCCACCGCCAGCGTGGCCGGCTTGAACACCGGGTCGTACCGGTCGCCTGTGACGAACGCCGCCGTCATCCCCCGCAGGAAGTCCGGGCGCGTGATGCCGGAGTCGCCGTCGCGCTCCAGCTCCTCCGACAGGGTGGACCAGATGCCGTCGAAGCTGTCCACGAGGCTCGCCCCGGTGACCGAAGTGGGGGACTCCCCGAAGCCCACCAGGATGCGCGCGCCCAGCCCCAGCAGGTCCTCACGCTCGACGACGCCGTTTCCGGTCGCGTCGATGTGGTCGAACGCCCGATCGAGCTTGTGATTGAGCAGGTCGATAGCCACCAATGCCTCCCCCGAGACTGACTGCGTGATCACAGTAAGTCGGGGCGGGGGGCTTTGTCAGCGAGGCTCGCACCGGCACCCCCCGTAACGTGTGCGAAACACGGGCACGGCATGCTGGTATATAGCCTGTACTGTCAGTTCAAACGAGGGGATGCTGTGGACCGCCAGCAGGAGTTCGTGCTCCGCACGCTCGAGGAACGCGACATCCGGTTCATCCGGCTGTGGTTCACAGACGTGCTCGGCTTCCTCAAGTCCGTGGCCATCGCGCCGGCCGAGCTCGAAGGGGCCTTCGCCGAGGGCATCGGGTTCGACGGCTCCGCGATCGAGGGCTTCGCCCGGGTCTACGAGTCCGACATGCTGGCCAAGCCCGATCCGGCCACGTTCCAGATCCTGCCCTGGCGCAGCGAGACGCCGGGCGCGGCGCGCATCTTCTGCGACATCCTCATGCCCGACGGCTCACCGTCGCACGCCGACCCGCGCTGGGTGCTCAAACGCACCCTCGCCAAGTGCGCCGACATGGGCTTCACCTTCTACACCCACCCCGAGATCGAGTTCTTCCTGCTGAAGAACCGGCCCGAGCCCGGTGAGCGGCCCGAGCCGATCGACTCCGGCGGCTACTTCGACCACACGCCCCACAGCTCCGGCCACGACTTCCGCCGCCAGGCGATCATGATGCTGGAGTCGATGGGCATCTCCGTCGAGTTCAGCCACCACGAGGGCGCGCCCGGCCAGCAGGAGATCGACCTGCGTTACGCCGACGCGCTCACCACGGCCGACAACATCATGACCTTCCGCCTGGTCATGAAGGAGGTCGCGCTGGAGCAGGGCATCTGGGCCTCGTTCATGCCCAAGCCGTTCACCGAGCACCCCGGCTCCGGCATGCACACGCACATGTCGCTGTTCGAGGGCGACAGAAACGCCTTCTACGAGGCCGGCTCCGACTACCGGCTGTCCAAGATCGGGCGTTCCTTCATCGCCGGCCTGCTCAGGCACGCCGCCGAGATCACGGCCATCACCAACCAGTGGGTCAACTCCTACAAGCGGCTCTGGGGCGGCGCCGAGGCCATCGCGGGCCAGGGCGGCGAGGCCCCCTCCTACGTGTGCTGGGGCCACAACAACCGCTCCGCGCTGGTCAGGGTGCCGATGTACAAGCCGCACAAGGGTGGCTCGACCCGCATCGAGTTCCGCTCGCTCGACTCGGCCTGCAACCCCTACCTGGCCTTCGCGCTGATCCTGGCGGCCGGGCTCAAGGGCATCGAGGAGAGCTACGAGCTGCCCGCCGCCGCCGAGGACAACGTCTGGACCCTGACCAGCGCCGAACGCCGGGCGCTCGGCATCCAGCCGCTGCCCGGCTCGCTCAACGACGCGATCGAGGTCATGGAGCGCAGCGAACTCGTGGCCGAGACGCTGGGCGAGCACGTCTTCGACTTCTTCCTGCGCAACAAGCGCAGCGAGTGGCGCGAATACCGCCGCCACGTGACCGAGTTCGAGCTGGGCCGCTACCTGCCGGTGCTCTGAGGTCTGATCGGGGGCCTGACCGAGGGCGCGATCGGGGGCCGCGCGGGCTCGGCCGGGGCCGGCTCGAAGACGATGGCCCGCAGCTGGGCGGCCTGCGCCCGGTCGACGACACGGGCCCCCGACGCGGGCGCCGGGTCGCCGCTTCTGACCCGGGTCATCAGCAGCTCCCAGCTGCGCCGGTGGCGTGCGAACGTGCGCGGCGCCACCACCCGGCCCCGCTCCCGCTGGCCCGCGAGCGCCGCCTCCGGCGGCGCGTCCAGCAGCAGCAGGTGGAAGTCCGCGCCGTGCCTGCGCGCCAGCCAGGCGAAGCCCCGCAGCACGTACGCCCCGCAGCCCCGGTTGTGGGCGACGACCGAGTGACCCGCGAGCAGGGCCCGCCTGATGCGGCCGACATGGGTGACGAACACCACGGCGCGGCGCAGCGGATAGGGGGCCCAGACGAGCCGGCCGTGCCAGTGGTGCTTCGACTGCGCGGAGTCGATCACCGCGACCGCGCCGGCCATGAGGGGGACGCTCTCGGCGCCGTGCAGCCCGTACAGGCGGCGCAGCAGCGTCGTCTTCCCCGCGCCCGGCAGCCCGGTCAGGATGACCAGGGATCCGGGCGGGAACCGCAACCTCGCCCCCGGCACAGACTCACCCCCGCAACTCGCCTTCTCGTCCGCCCAGCCGCGTCAGCATAAGGCGTGTGCGGTTCCAGCCTCCCCGAGGCGGGCCGCGAACGCGCGCGGAAGCCGATATTCGACCGTTCCGTTCCGGTCACGGCCTCCCTGCGCCGGGTGCCGTGGCGATCGGGACGGGAGTATCGGGGGATTGGTCGCGAGACGTGGGAAACCCCGTTAAGGTACTGCCAACGCCTTGATCGGCCTCACTCCCCGAGCACTTCGGAGTGAGGCCGATTTTCGTTGCTTCTGACCCCCGAGTCACATCCCAGCGATGTGGGACGCCTAGCGTCGTGATGCCCGGGTGAGGGAAGTTCCGAGCCCCTTCGAGGCGTTATGGAGCTGTACGGAGCAACCGCCGGACCCCCACGCCTCCGGGAAACCGGGCGTCCAGTAAAATCGGTCTGCTCTTTATGATATTTCCGGACTTTTCGCCGTGTGTGGCGATATAGGAGGGTGTGGCATGACGACGGCTGCCCTGCAGACCGTGTTGACCGTTCCCGAGCGCTACCGTGGTCCCGTGGGTCTCGCCAACGGCGGGTGGATCGCGGGCACCATGGCCGAGGCGCTGAACGGTGGTCGATCAGCCGTCGAGGTCACCCTCCACGCCCCCACGCCGCTGGAGACCGAGCTGCGGCTGGAACACGTGGCCAACACCGTGTCCCTGTCCCACGGCGACAAGCTGCTGGTCGAGGCCATCCCGGTGGCCGAGGACCTGGAGGGGCCGGCGTTCGTGCCGTTCAACGACGCCGCCCGCGCCGAGGCCGGGTTCGCGGGGCTGAAGGCCCACCCGTTCGCCGAGTGCTTCGCCTGCGGTCTGCGCGAGCCGGGCGACGGCCTGCGCATCTTCCCCGGCCCCGTGGAGGGCACGGACCTGGTCGCGGCCGGCTGGGTGGTGCCGCACACGGTGGCGGGCGAGGACGGCGTGCCCGCCTCGATCGTCGGCGCGGTGCTCGACTGCATCTCCGGCTGGGCCCACTTCGGCCCGGGCGAGAGCGCCCTGCTCGGCCGGCTGGTCGTGCAGATCCACCGCACGGTCCTGCCCGGCGGGCGCTACTCGGTGGTCGCCCGCCCGACCGGCCGCGACGGCCGCAAGATGTTCGGCCAGAGCGCCATCTACGAGGCTGACGGCACCCTGGTCGCCGCCGCGCGCGCCACCTGGATCGCTCCACGCTAGCCCGGACTTCCGAAGGCCCCCGACCGAACGTTGGTCCGGGGCCTTCGCCGTTCCGTGAGGGGGTCACTCGGGGGCGGTGAGGTGGTTCACGACGGTCGCGACGCAGCGTTCGTCGAACAGGATCGTGTAGTGGTTGCAGTCCGGCACCAGCTCGTCGCGCAGCCCGGGCAGCCGGGCGGCCCACGGCAGGGCCAGGTCGTCGGGCAGCAGGCCGGTGTCCTGGTCGAGCAGCCCGCGCGGGGCCCGCAGCAGGCGCAGCGGCGAGGTGATCGCCTCCAGCGCGGCGGCGATCCGGTCCGGCTCCAGGCGCAGCCAGCGCCCGTCCTCCAGCACCGCCTCCCCGACCGCGCGCGAGCGCAGGGCTCCGTCCGGCCCGGTCAGGTCGTAGCGTACGTACGCCTCCACGTCGGCGTTCCAGTTCCCGGCGAAGGCCGGATGCGCCTTGAAGAAGTCCACGTACGCCTCCGCCGACGGATACGTCCGCCGCAGCCGCTCCAGCGCCGGGCCCAGCGTGGCCTCCGTGGCCGCGTCGGCGTCCATCCCCTCGGGCAACGGCGGCAGTGGCAGGCCGCCGTCCACCAGCACGATCCGGGCGAAGTCGCGCCGTGCACCGGCCAGCGCCGCCACGTACGCCCCCATGGAGTGCCCGGTCAGCACCGCGTCGGGGCCCGCCTTGACGTGCTCGGCCACCCGCAGCACGTCCTCGGCGTGCCGGTCGAGCCCGTACGGGCCGGGCAGGGAGGCGCTGTGGCCGCGCCCGCGCAGGTCCATCGCGACCAGGGACCAGCCGTCGGGCAGCCGCCGGCCGACCGCGCCCCAGGCCATCAGCGAGGCGGTGATCCCGTGCACGGCGATGATCTTGCGTGGCCCGGTGCCGAAGGTGGCGATCCGCAGGCCGCCGGCCTCATCGAATTCGACGCTCATGGTCGGAGCTTAGGCGCAGCTCAGCTGGGACGAATAGCCGGATAATGGGTGATATGCGGATCACCGTCATCGAACACGAGGCCGAGGCCGGGCTGGGGTACCTGGCCGGCTGGCTGGGACTGGCCTGCGAGGTCGTGCGGCCGTACCTGGGGGAGGAGGTGCCCGAACGGGCGGCGGACGGGCTGATCGTGCTCGGGGGCGCCGCCGCGGCCTGGGAGGACGAGCGCAGCCCCTGGCAGCCGGCCACCCGCGACCTGCTGCGCCGGGCCGTGGACGACGCCACGCCCACGCTCGCCGTCTGCCTGGGCGCGCAACTGCTCACCATGGCCTGCGGCGGCACGGTGGAGCGCGGGGCGCACGGCGTGGAGGTGGGCGCGCGCGAGGTCGTCGCCCTGCCCGCCGCCGCCTCCGACCGGCTGCTGTCGGGCGTCGGCCGGGCCGTGGCGATCCAGTACCACCAGGACGCCATCACCCGGCTGCCCGAAGGCGCGGTGCCGCTGATGACCGGCGACCCGTACCGGAACCAGGCTTATCGGCTCGGCCCTGCGGCCTGGGCGGTGCAGTTCCACCCCGAGGCCACGCCCGAGATCTTCGCCTCGTGGACGGCAGAGCCGCCCCTGGACACGGCCGAGGAGCTGAACGCCGAGGTCAAGGCCGCCGAGGGCGCGCTGGTGTCGACCTGGCGGCCGGTCGCACGAGCCTTCGCCGACGTCGTCAGAACCTCCGCCCGCGCCTGACGCCTCACCGGAGCCCGCTCCCGGCTTCGGTCCGGCGTCCGCGCGGGAGCCAGGCCCCGCGCCCCCGTTCGTGGCCGTTCTTCCGGTGGCGGCCGGCGAGGGCGTGGGCCAGGATGTGCACGCCGGCCATGATCAGCGGGAGCGCCACCACACCGCCGTACCCCGGCCGCATCGGCACCCCTGACGCCCGCAGTCGCCGCCACGCCCACACCGTGTACGGGAGCACGACGACGGGCGCGGTCGCCGCCCCGGGCGTGTAGCCGCGGAACAGTGCCGCCTGAGCCAGGTGCAGCACCCCGTGCGCGCCGAAGCCGGCCAGTGCCGCCTGGAACACCGCACTGCGTCCGCCCGTGCGCGCCCCGAGTGCCGCCGCCCCCGCCATCACCCCACCCATCAGCCCGATGGCCACGTTCACGTGCCGCTGCGAGACCTCCAGCCGTTCCCACGGCACGCCGGGGAGGCGTTCCTCCAGGCGGGGCCGGGCCGTGCGGGTCCAGCGCGCCATCGTGGCCAGTTCCTCGGCGTCGTGCACCGTCCATGCGGCCAGCAGCCCCCACGCGACCGCCGCCGGCACCCGGCCGCCCGCCTCCCGCCCTGCCGCCGGCACCCGGCCGGCTGTTTCCCGCTCCGTCATCGATCCCGCCCTTCGCGAAACGCAACGCAACGTTGCGTTCTCATGCTACGGCCGCGCGGGAGAGAGCTGTCAAGATGGAGAGGTGCCCAGGATCGAATCCACCGCCGCGCGGCTCGCCAAGCTCGGCTTCGCCGACGGCGCCAGGGCCGCCCAGCTCGTCCGCCAGTCCGCGGTCGATCTCGACGACGTCCTCGACCAGCTGGTGGACGTCGCCGATCCCGATCTGGCGCTGGCCTCCCTGACCCGGCTCGCCGAGCGCGACCCCGGCGTGCTCGACGCCCTGCGCGCCGACGAAGGGCTCAGGCGCAGGCTGCTGGCCGTGCTCGGTGTCAGCGCCGCGCTCGGCGAGCATCTCGTACGCCACCCCGCCCAGGTCGCGCTCCTGACCGAGCCGCGACTCGGCGGCCCCGGCCCCGAGCTGCTCCGCGCCGTCGGCGCCGTACCGGACGGAGGCACCCGGGAAGCGGCCGCCCCCCAAGGAGCTGCCGCAGATGCGGGCGAGCCGCGGGCCTCGGCGGCGGACGCGCTGGTGGCGTTGCGGGTGGCGTACCGGGGCAGGCTGGCGCACCTGGCCGCCCGCGACCTCACCGGCGAGGCGACGCTGGCGGAGGTCACCTCCGAGCTGTCCGACCTGGCCGGCGCCGCCCTGGAGGCCGCGCTGGCCATCGCGCGGGCCGAGGTCGAGACCGACGACGTCCGCCTCGCCGTCGTCGGCATGGGCAAGTGCGGCGCCAGGGAGCTCAACTACATCAGCGACGTCGACGTGATCTTCGTGGCCGAGCCGAAGGAAGGCGCCGACGAGGCCAAGGCGCTGCGTGCCGCCACCCGCCTGGCCCAGGCGATGATGCGGGCCTGCACCGCGACCACCCCCGAGGGCTCGCTGTGGGAGGTGGACGCCGGGCTGCGCCCCGAGGGCCGAGCGGGGCCGCTGGTGCGCACGCTGGCCAGCCATCTCGCCTACTACCGGCGCTGGGCCAAGACCTGGGAGTTCCAGGCGCTGCTCAAGGCCCGGCCGGTGGCGGGCGATCTGGAGCTGG
This sequence comes from Nonomuraea sp. NPDC048892, assembly GCF_040649735.1. NCBI lineage: Bacteria > Bacillati > Actinomycetota > Actinomycetes > Streptosporangiales > Streptosporangiaceae > Nonomuraea > Nonomuraea sp. NPDC048892. The sequence goes on from NZ_JBEZFZ010000007.1 coordinate 221,738, forward strand.
GCGCCGCCTACGTCGAGGCGGTCAACGAGATGGTGTGGACGGCGGCCACCCGCGAGCACTTCGTCGAGGACGTGCAGGCGATGCGCCGCCGGGTCGAGGCCCACGTGCGCGCCGAGGGCGAACGCCAGCTCAAGCTGGGCCCCGGCGGGCTGCGTGACATCGAGTTCGCGGTGCAGCTGCTGCAGCTCGTGCACGGCAGGCTCGATCCGCTGCTGCGCCGCAGGGCCACGCTTCCCGCGCTGGCCGCGCTGTCGCGGGGCGGCTATGTGGGGCGCGAGGACTCCAAGGGGCTGGCGGAGGCTTACACGTTCCTGCGCCAGGTCGAGCACCTGCTCCAGCTGCACCGGCTGCGGCGCACCCACATCGTGCCCACCGACACCGACGACCTGCGCCGGCTCGGCCGGGCGCTCGGCATGCAGGCCGACCCGGTGGGGGAGTTCACGGCCCGGTGGCGGCGGCACGCGATGGAGGCGCGGCGGCTGCACGAGAAGCTGTTCTACCGGCCGCTGCTGCAGGCCGTGGCGCGGCTGCCGGAGTCGGAGGCGCGGCTGTCCACCACGGCGGCGGCGGCCCGGCTGGAGGCGCTCGGCTACGTCGATCCCAACGGCGCGCTGCGCCACATCGCCGGTCTCGCCTCCGGGGTCTCCAGGCGGGCCGCGATCCAGCGCACGCTGCTGCCCGTCATGCTCGGCTGGTTCGCCGACACGCCCGACCCGGACGCCGCGCTGCTGGGGTTCCGGCAGGTCAGCGACAAGCTCGGCACCACTCCGTGGTATCTGCGGCTGCTGCGCGACGAGACGGCCGTGGCCGCCAGGATGGCCCGCGTGCTCGGCACCAGCCGCTACGCCACCGGCCTGCTCATGCACGCGCCCGAGGCGGTCGCGATCCTGGGCTCCGACGAGGAGCTGGCCGTACGCGGCAAGGAGGCGCTGCTCGGCGAGGCGTCGGCCGCGGTCTCCCGGCACGAGGGCGCCCCGGAGACCGCCGTCGCCGCGGTGCGGGCGCTGCGCCGCAGGGAGCTGTTCCGCACGGCGGTGGCCGACATCTCCGGCCTCATCGACATCGAGACGGTCGGCTGCGCGCTCTCGGAGATCGCCGACGTGACGCTGCAGGCCGCACTGGACGCCGCCCTCGGCCGGGCGGCCGGTCTCACCTCGTTCGCGATCATCGCCATGGGCCGGCTCGGCGGCATGGAGAGCTCCTACGCCAGCGACGCCGACGTCATGTTCGTGCACTCGCCGCTGCCCGGCGTGGACGAGCGCGAGGCCACCGACGCCGCCCACGCCGTGGCCAACGAGGTGCGCCGGCTGCTGTCGCTGCCCGCGCCCGACCCGCCCCTGATCATCGACCCCGACCTGCGACCCGAGGGCCGGCAGGGCCCGCTGGTGCGCACGCTGGCCTCCTACCGCGCCTACTACGCGCGCTGGTCGTCGCCGTGGGAGGCGCAGGCGCTGCTGCGGGCCAGGTTCTCGGCGGGTGACGCGCGGCTGGGGGCGGAGTTCATGTCCATGATCGACGAGCTGCGTTACCCCCGCGACGGGCTGCGCGGCGACGCGATCAGGGAGATCAGGCGGCTGAAGGCCCGGATGGAGGCCGAGCGCCTGCCGCGCGGCGCCGACCCCGCGCTGCACACCAAGCTCGGCCCCGGCGGGCTGTCCGACGTGGAATGGGTGGCCCAGCTGCTGCAACTGTGTCACGCCGGCGCGCGGCCGTCCCTGCGCACCACCCGTACGCTGGAGGCGCTGCGCGCGGCGGTGGCGGAGGAACTGCTCGACCCGGCCGACGAGACGGTGCTGGCCGAGGCCTGGACCTTCGCCTCCCGCGTACGTGACGCGATCATGCTGGTCAAGGGGCGCCCCGGCGACAGCGTGCCGGCCGACTCGGGAGAGCGCAGGCGCATCGCCCAGGCGCTCGGCTACCCGCCCGACGGCTCCGAGGACTTCCTCGACGACTACCGCCGGGTGACGCGGCGGGCCAGGAAGGTCGTGGACAGGGTGTTCTACGGCGCCTGAGCATTGCGGCACCACGCCGCGTGGGTGTATGAATGCGCGGTGTTATCCGTATATGTGGACCTTGCCCTCGGGCTGGTGGTGGCGTTCCTGCTGCTGTCACTGCTGGTGAGCGGGCTCAACGAGGCTTTCGTGCGGGTGTTCGCCATCCGCAGCAAGTTCCTGTGGGCCTACCTCAGGGACACCATGGACGGCGCCGACAAGAAGACCGGGTCGTGGCTGCCGGCCGGTGCGGCCGGCGTGTTCAGCGTGCTGCCGTTCCTGCGCGACCCGCGCCCCACGCACAGCAGCGACCCGTCACCGGCCAAGGCCGGGGAGGTGCCCGAGGCCGGAACCGGACGCGCCATGATGAACCTGCTCTACGAGCGGGTCCGCGAGATCGACCACGCCAAGCGCGGCAAGACCAGCATCGCCGACATCCCGCCCGCGCGCTTCGCGATGGCCGTCATGGAGCTGGCCGCCGCCGGAGACGGCGACATGCGGCAGTTCCTGGACGGTCTGCGGAAGATCGACAGCCCCCTGTACGGGCACCTCAAGGGCGTGTGGGAGAGTGCCCAGGGCGACCTCGACCGGTTCAGGCAGGGCGTGGAGAGCTGGTTCGACGGGGAGATGCAGCGGCTGTCCATGCTGTACAAGCGCTACGTCAAGTGGGTGGTGGCGGCGCTCGGCATCGTGGTGACGCTGCTGTTCAGCATGGACGGGCTGGAGTACGCCAAGACGCTGCTGCGCGACAACGCCTACCGCGCCTCGGTGACGGCGGTGGCCGGGCCTGAGGCGTACGACCAGTTGCAGGCGAAGTGTCAGGGGGGCGATCCGGTGCCGTGCGTCACCGAGGTGCTCAGCGAGCCGGCCCTGGTCAAGCTGGTGGGGCAGGCGATGGTCAGCGTGTCGATCCCGGCCGAGGGCGCCCCGAGCGTGCACGCGAACTTCGCCGTCTGGTGGGAGCGGGTCAGCACGCCGAGCCACTGGCCCGGGTTCCTGCTGACGTACGTGGCGCTGCTGTTCGGGGCGCCGTTCTGGTGGGATGTGTTCCGGCGCATCACGGGGATCAAGACCAAGCGCTCATGAGCCGGGCGTTCATGGCGACGGGCTGACCCGGTCGCCGCCCGTGGCGGCCAGGGCGATCACGTCGGCCAGCGCGGACAGATCGTCCGGGTCGTCGGTGAGCCGGGCCGTGGCCAGCCGCAGGTGGTGGCGTTGCGGGGGGCCGATCACGTAGCGGCTGCCCGGCGCGACCGAGATCCCGTGGGCGGCCAGCGTGACCAGGGCCGCCGGTTCGTCGCGTACCGGCACCCACAGCGCCAGTCCGTCCCCGCCGCCGGTCCGGACGCCGCGTGCGGCCAGCTCGGCGGCCAGGCGGGCGCGGCGGCGCGCGTACACCTCGCGGGCGTGCGCCACCCGTGAGCGCACGTCCGCGTCGCCGAGCAGGTGGGCCAGCGTGTCCTGCAGGATCCTGCTGGTCCAGCCGGTGCCGAAGCTGCGCAGCACGCGAACCCGCTCCACCGCGTCCGCCGCCCCACCGATGACGGCGATGCGCAGGTCGGGGCCGTGCGACTTGGAGTACGAGCGGACCAGCACCGTACGGTCGGGGAAGCGGGCGCCCAGGCTCACCATCGGCGAGACCGACAGCTCGCCCATCCCGTCGTCCTCGACGATGAGCGTCTTGGCCGGCTCCAGCAGCGCCGCCAGCTCCGCCGAGCGCTCCCGCGTCACCGCGTGGCCGCAGGGCGACTGGCCGCGCGGCTGGTAGACGAACGCCACCGGCCTGGCCCGCAGCGCCTGCGCCAGCGCGGCGGGGATCGGGCCGTGCTCGTCGCAGGCGACCGGGATGATCTGCGCGCCGGTCCGCTCCAGGATGTCCAGGAGCCTGGCCCCGGTGGGCTCCTCGATCGCGATCCGGTCGCCCGGCAGGGCCGTGGTCTGGCAGAGCAGCTGGACGCCCTCGTACCCGCCGCCGACGGCCAGCCAGCCGCGCGCGGGGAAGGGCCAGTCCGGCTCGACGGCGGCGCGCAGGCGGGGCGTGATCGTCTCGCGGGCGTAGTCGTTGAGGCCCTGCGCGCCGGCCGCCGCCGCCAGCGCGGCCTCCAGCGGCGGCAGCAGCGCCGTGTCGGGGGAGGCGATGGTCAGATCGATGGCCAGGCGGTCGCCCCAGTGGCCGAGACGCTCGTACCGGATCGGGCGGGGCACGTCGGGCGGGCCGAGCACGACCGTGCCGCGCCGCCGGTCGGTGCGGATCATGCCGTGGCGGCGCAGCTCCGACCAGGCCTCGGCCACCGTTCCCGAGCTGACGCCGAGCTCCCTGGCCAGGCCGCGGACCGTCGGCAGGCGGGTCTGCGCCGTCACCGTGCCCTCCCTGATCAGGTCGGTGAGCGCGGCGGCGATGCCGCGCGCGCTCGGGTCGCCGATCTGCCGCGCCAGCCAAGCGACGTCCACTTTGTCCCCCTGTAAATCTTTGTTCAGCAACAAAGATCTTCTTGTGTGGCTTCGTCCCTGAACATATTGTTTCGGGAAATCAATCGCAATTCGTGGCTGTTTGGGGGATTTGGTGGCGAAGATTCGCCTCGCCGTGCGGGACTGGGACCATCTCGTGCCGGTCGTGACAGGGGCCGTGCGGCCCGAAGGGTTCGAGCTGGACCTCGACTCCCGCGCCGTCACGCCGGACGTGCTCCAGGAGCCCGGCCTCGACGGGGGCGAGACGTCCTTCAGCCGGTACGTGCTCGGCCGCGCCTCGGGCGACGACCGGCTCGTGGGGCTGCCGGTCTTCGTGATGCGCGGCTTCCGGCACCGGTGCGTCCTCGTACGGAGCGACAGCGAGCTGACCTCGCTGGAGGAGCTCAAGGGCGCCAGGATCGGCCTCACCGGCTGGCCCGACTCGGGCAACACCTGGACCAGGGCGCTGCTGCGCGAGGCGGGCGTCGATCTCGCCGGCATCACCTGGACGGTCGGCCCCCTCGTGGCGGGCGAGACCGGCAAGGACCGGATCGGGCCGGTGCCGTTCCCCGACAACGTCTCCGTGACCGGGGACGGCCTGGCAGAAGGGCTCGCGGACGGCCACTACGACGCGATCATGACGCCGTTCATGCCGGAGGAGTTCTTCACCCCCGGCAGCCGCTTCCGCCACCTGCTGCCCGACCACCGCGCCGCCGAGCTGGCCTACTACCAGCGGACCGGCTTCGTGCCCGGCATCCACCTGGTGACGCTCAAGCGCGAGAGCGTCGAGCGCCACCCGTGGCTGCCGCAGGCCGTGACGGAGCTGTTCGAGCGCTCCAAGCGGCACTGGGTGCTGCGCCGGCGGCTGCTCGCCGACACCACGCCGTGGCTGCTCGCCGAGCTCGCCGGCACCGCCGAGACCTTCGGCCGGGACTGGATGCCGTACGACGCCGCCCAGAACGCCCCCATGGTCGCCGCCTTCTGCGAGGAGCTGCACGCCCAGGGGATCTCCCACCGCCGGATCGAAGCCGAGGAGGTTTTCGCCGCATGAAGACCCAGCTGAGAATCGCCGTCGGACAGTTCGCCTCCGCGGAGGACTGGAACGACAACCTCAAGACCTGCCACGAGCTCATCGACGCGGCCGCGGCCGGCGGGGCCGACCTGCTGGTCCTGCCCGAGGGCGCGCTCTCCCTCTTCGTGGACGAGCCCGCCCGCATCCGCGAGGCCGCCCAGCCGCTGGACGGGCCGTTCGTCAGGGGCCTGGTCGAGCGCACGCGCGGCTCCTCGACCACCGTGATCGCCGGCGTGCACGTGCCGGAGGCGGACGGCCGGGTGTCGAACGTCCTCGTCGCCGCCAGGGACGGCGAGATCGTCGCCACGTACGTGAAACTGCACCTGTACGACGCCTTCGGCCGCCGCGAGTCCGACAACGTCGTCCCCGGCGCGAACGCGCCCGTCGTGATCGACTGCGCCGGCTGGAAGGTCGGCCTGATGACCTGCTACGACGTGCGCTTCCCCGAGCTGGCCCGGCTGCTGGCCGACCAGGGCGCCCAGGTGCTCGCGCTGCCCGCCGCGTGGGTGCGCGGCCCGGCCAAGGAATGGCACTGGGAGGTCATGGTCACCGCCCGCGCCCTGGAGAACACCTGCTACGTGGCCGCCTCCGGCGAGTGCGGCCGGCGCAACATCGGCGCCAGCATGATCGTCGACCCGCTCGGCATCACCCGCGCCCGCCTGGGCGACGCGCCGGGGCTGCTCTGGGCCGACGCCGACGCGGGCGAGCTCGCCGGTGCCCGCCGCACCCTGCCCGTCCTCGACAACCGGCGCTTCGCCGTGGACCCGCGATTGGAGCGACATGCCTGATCACGACCTGCCCCAGCGTCCCGTGCGAGGACGCGTCAAGGGGAGTGCCGCCCGCAGGAGCGGCACCACCGCTCTGGCCGCCGCCGTGTCCGCGGCCGTGCTCGCGCTGGCCGGATGCGGCGCCAACCCGGAGGAGGCCGAGGGGGTGCTGAACTCCCAGGAGCCCGCCGGTCCCGCCGCCGCCCAGAGCAAGGACCAGAGCCTGCACGATCGGCTGCCCGACAAGATCAAGCAGTCCGGCAAGCTGGTCTCGGTCAACAACGGCTCGTTCCCGCCGTACGAGATCGCCGGGGCCGACGGCAGGTCGCTGACCGGCGCCGCCGCCGACATGTCCGAGGCGCTCGGCCAGGTGCTCGGCGTCAAGATCGAGCACGTCACCGTGGACGGCCTGCCCAGCTCGCTCACCGGCATCGCCTCCGGCCGCTACGACTTCGCCATCGGCCCCGTGGGCGACTTCCGTGACCGGCAGAAGGCCAACGACTTCGTCGACTGGGTCAAGGAGTACGTCGTCTTCGCCGTGCCCGCCGGCAATCCGGACAAGATCGGCTCGGTCGCCGACACGTGCGGGCTGAAGATCTCGGTCATGGCCGGCGGCTCCGCCGAGAGCGTGATCAAGAGCCAGTCCGCCACGTGCGAGAAGCAAGGCAAGCCGAAGATCACCGTGCAGTCGTACAAGGACCAGCCGACCTCGGTGCTGGCGGTCAGCTCGGGGCGGGCCGACGCGTTCTTCTCCTCCCAGGCGCCGCTCACCTACTTCGTGGACCAGGCCGGCGGAAAGCTGGAGCTGGCCGGCAAGGGGCAGGCCAACGGGTTCGACGACCTCTACCAGGGGGCCGTGGTGGCCAAGGACTCGCCGCTGCGTGACGTGCTCAGGGACGGCTTCCAGAAGCTCATCGAGAACGGCACGTACGACAAGATCATGGACAAGTGGGGCACCTCCGACAACAAGCTGGACCAGGCCGGCGTGAACCTGGCCACGTCATGACCCGCACGGACCAGACGACTGTTGTCAGCGTCCTGCCCGAGATCGACGTCGCGGGCGCCGCGCGCACCCGCCACCCGCTGCGCTGGGTCGCCTCGATCGTGCTGCTCGTGCTGGCCGCGCAGCTCGTCAGCCTGCTGGTCACCAACCCCAACTTCCAGTGGGACGTGGTCGGCCGCTACGTCAACGCGCAGCTCATCGGCCAGGGCATCGCCACCACGCTGCTGCTCACCGTGATCGCCATGGCCGTGGGCGTCGTGCTGGGCGTGCTGCTGGCCATCGGCCGGCTGTCGGAGAACCCGGTGGCGCGCGGCGCGTGCGGGCTCTACGTCTGGTTCTTCCGGGGCACGCCGGTGCTGGTGCAGCTCGTGCTCTGGTACAACCTGTCGTACCTGCTGCCGGAGATCTCCTTCGGTGTCCCGTTCGGCCCCGAGTTCGTCGCCGCCGACACCAACGCGCTCATCACCCCGCTGCTCGCGGCCATCCTCGGCCTCGGGCTCAACGAGGGCGCGTACATGGCGGAGATCATCCGCGGCGGCCTCATGTCGGTGGACCCCGGCCAGAGCGAGGCCGCCGCCGCGCTCGGCATGAGCGACGCGCGCACCTTCCGCAGGATCGTGCTGCCCCAGGCGATGCGCTTCATCATCCCGCCGACCGGCAGCCAGGTCATCAGCATGCTGAAGGCCACGTCGCTGGTCAGCGTCATCGCGCTGGCCGACCTGCTCTACACCGTGCAGTCCATCTACAACCGCACCTTCCAGACCATCCCGCTGCTGATCGTGGCGTGCGTCTGGTATCTGGTGATCACCTCGATCCTGTACGTCGGCCAGTCGTTCATCGAGCGCCACTACGCCCGCGGCGCGACCAGGAACGCCCCGCAGGGCTTCTGGGCGTTCGCGGCCTTCCGGCGGCGCCGTACCCCGGAGGTGACCTCGTGAGCAGCGTCCCCATGGTGCACGCCCGCGCCGTGCGCAAGCACTTCGGCCACCTTGAAGTGCTCAAGGGCATCGACCTCGACGTCCAGGCCGGGGAGGTCGTGGTCGTCCTCGGTCCTTCCGGCTCCGGCAAGTCGACGTTCCTGCGCTGCGTGAACCACCTGGAGACCATCGACGGCGGCGCCATCCACGTGGACGGTGAGCTGATCGGGTTCCAGGCGTCCGGCGGCAAGGTCCGGCACCTGCGCAAGAAGGAGATCACCCGGCAGCGCGGGGAGATCGGCATGGTCTTCCAGCAGTTCAACCTCTTCCCGCACATGACCGTGCTGCAGAACGTCATCGAGGCGCCCGTCGGCGTCCGCGGCGAACCGCGCGAGCAGGTGCGCGAGCGCGCGCACGCCCTGCTGCGCCGCGTCGGCCTGGAGGACAAGGCGGGCAGCTACCCGCGCCAGCTGTCCGGCGGGCAGCAGCAGCGGGTGGCCATCGCCAGGGCGCTGGCGATGCGGCCCAAGCTCATGCTCTTCGACGAGCCCACCAGCGCCCTGGACCCCGAGCTCGTCGGCGAGGTGCTGGCCACCATGAAGGGCCTGGCCGAGGACGGGCTGACCATGATCGTGGTGACCCACGAGATCGGGTTCGCGCGCGAGGTGGCCGACCGGGTCGTCTTCATGGACGAGGGAGTGGTCGTCGAGTCGGGAACGCCGGCCGACGTGCTGGACAACCCGAGCAGTGCGCGGACGCAGGCGTTCCTGAGCCGCGTACTCTAGCTCGGATCGTTCCTGGGCCGCGTACCCTAGCTCGGATGGAGACAGAGCGCCTCATCATGCGCAGATGGCGCGAAGAGGACAGGGAGCCCTTCGCGGCCATGAACGCCGACCTCGAGGTCATGGAACACTTCCCCGCGCCGCTCACCAGGCAGGAGAGCGACGTCCTGGTGGACCGGATCGAGGACCAGTTCGACCGGCTCGGCTACTCGCTGTGGGCGCTGGAGGTGCGCGCGAGCGGCGAGTTCATCGGCTTCACCGGGCTGGCCCTGCAGACGTTCGACGCGCCGTTCCTGCCCGCCATGGAGATCGGCTGGCGGCTGGCGCGGCCCGCGTGGGGGCAGGGGTACGCGACCGAGGCGGCCAGGCGGGCCCTCGGGTACGCCTTCGAAGAAGCCGGCCTCGACGCGATCATCTCCATGACGGCCGTGAGCAACCTGCGCTCCCAGGCCGTGATGCGGCGCCTGGGCCTGACCAGGGACCCGGCCGAGGACTTCGCCCACCCCCTGCTCCCGGCGGACCATCCGTTGTCCCCGCACGTGCTCTACCGCCTGCGCCGCCCGTAGCCGCACCTGCCTGCCGGAGGCCGCCTCGAACGCGGCGAACCTCGGGACGAGCGCGACCTCCTCCGCCCAGAGCCGCTCCCGCTCCACGCCCTTCTGCGCCCCGACCACCGCGCTCCCCTTCCGGCAACCCGGATCAGCCCCGATAGCCGCGAGCCGTAGGCCCGGGCGGTCAGCAGAGCAGCGGCGGCCTTCCCAGAACCCGCGGCCGTGCTCAGGCGGCGCTGAGGGCGTACAGGACATCGCGCAGGAACGGCTCCCGCTCGCGCTGCCAGATCAGCCGCAACGCCAGCGGGGGCGCGGCGAAGTCGAGCTCCACCAGCGCGCCCGACTCCACATCCGTCCCCAGGGCGAAGTCCGGCAGCAGCGCGGCCCCGAGCCCCTGCCTGGACCACTCGCGGGCGGTGGCGATGCTGGTCAGCTCCCTGCGCGTCACCCCCGTGCCGAACAACTGGTCGGCCGCCAGCCGGATCGAGCACCCCTGCGGGCTCACCAGCAGCGGCTCCCGGTCGCCGTCCGGCGCCGCGACCAGCGACAGCCGGACCTCGCCCACGTCCAGGTGGTCCATCCCGGCGGGCCGGGCGAACCCCAGCCCGCCGACCTGGTCGCCCAGGTCCAGCAGGAGGGCCGCGTCCAGCCGGCCGCCCGCCACCGCGTCGAGCAGAGGCTGCCTGGTGAGCGACTCGACGCTCACGTCCAGATCGGGGCGGCGCCGCGACAGGCGGCGGATCACGGTCGGGAGCTTGGCCGCGGCCAGCATCTCCAGGGCTCCGATCCGCACGCGGCGGCGGGCGCCCGTCACGGCCCTGCGTACCTCGTCGGCGTGGTCGAGCAGGCTCTGGGCCCGCGCCAGCAGCGTGCTGCCCGCCTCGGTCAGCCGCATGCCTCGTGGCGTGCGCTCGAAGAGCGTGACGCCGAGGCCGGCCTCCAGCCTGCGCACCTGCTCCGACACCGAGGCCGGCGCCAGGCCCAGACTGTCGGCGGCCGCCGTGACGGTCCCCGACCCGGCAACAGCCACAAAACCCCTCAACTGCCGCAAATCCACGGCCTTCAGCATACGGCTTTCCCGAACGCCCCCGCAGGCTGTGCCTGTTGAGCCGCCGCACCACATCTCAGCAGGCTGAGGGGCATGTTCGGTTTCTCCCTCGCCTACTTCCTGGTGATCCTCGACACCACCGCCCTGACGATCGCGCTGCCCGACCTGCGCGCCTCGCTCGGCGGCTCGCTGGCCGGCCAGCAGTGGGCGGTGAACGCCTACACCGTCGCCTTCGCCGCCTGCCTGCTCGCTGGTGGAGCGGTCGCCGACCGGTACGGCGCGGCGCGGATCTTCAAGCTCGGTGTGACCACCTTCGGGGTGATCTCCCTGCTCAGCGCCGCCGCGCCGGACCTGGGGTCGCTGATCGGCCTGCGTGCCCTGCTCGGAGTGGCGGCCGCGCTCTGTACCGGTGGCTCGCTCGGCCTGCTCGCCGAGATGTTCCCGGAGCCCGCCGCCCGGGCCCGCGCCACCGGCCTGTGGGCCGCCATCACCGGCACCGCGCTCGCCGCCGGGCCGCTGCTCGGCGGGGTCCTCGTCGATCTGTACGGCTGGCGTGCCGTCTTCCTGCTCAACCCGCCCATCGCGCTGATCAGCCTGCTCGCCATGCGTGGGGCCGCCTCGCCGCGCGGCCACCGGCTGATCGACTGGCGGGTCCAGGTCCTCGCCTGTGCCTTCCTGGGCCTGGTCGCCGAGGCCCTCATCGACGCCGCGCCCGTGGCCGGTCTGGCAGCCGTCGCCGTCCTCACCGTCCTGGTGCTCGCGGAGCGGCGCAGCCACGCCCCCGCTCTGCCCGGCGGCCTGCTCGCCGCCACCTGGCCGCAACTGCTGGCGGGCACGGTGGCGAACTTCGCCTTCTCCGGCGCCCTGTTCGTCCTGACGCTGCTGCTGCAGGAGACTCGCCACCTGAGCCCCATGGCGGCCGGGCTGGCGTTCCTGCCACTCACGCTGCCCATGACGGTCAACCCGCTGCTCACCGGGCGGCTGGTGGCCCGCTACGGTCCCCGCCCACCCATTCTCGTCGGCCTCGTCCTCATCGCCGCCGGCCTGACCGGAGCGGCGCTCACCGGTTCACCGGCGCCATGGCTCGTCGTCATGGGCTTCGGCCTGTCGTTCGTCCTGCCTGCCCTGATGACCGGAATCATCGGCAGCGCGCCGCCCGGCACGGCCGGCACCGCGGGCGGCGTGCTGAACGCCTTCCGCCAGGTCGGCGCCACCCTGGGGGTGGCGGTCATGGGCGTCGTCGGACGTCCCCTGCTGGTCGCGGCCGCCCTGACGGCACTGACCTGCGCCGCGTACGCCCTGTCCACCCGCTCCCGTACGCCAGCGGCCGGCTGACACCCACCAGGCGGTCAATCGCCCCTGTCGGGAGACCGGCTCATCGAGCTCGCCTCAGCCACTCCCAGCCTGCGAGTACGACCGGCTCGGTAGCGGCAGCGAGCCTGGTCCGAAGCCCGGACGCCTCGGCTCGGGCCGCGGCGACGACGGCCTGCGGCACCTGGCAATCCCTCACCAGGCCGCCCACCAGCCGGTACGGGGAAGCAACTGCACACCATCGCAGGGGAGCACCACCGACGTGCCGTCGGCCTTGCGATGCACCTCACCCGCTCGGGCCCTCTCATCAGCGCAGAAGGCCCGGCACCGATACACGGTGCCGGGCCGTTCTGTTCCGCCTCTGTTCCGGCCGACGCCGCTCAGCAATGAGGAGCAGCGGCAGGTGACGACAGGATCTCCCAGCTCAGCGCCATTTCACGGAAATCGCCGAGGCCGGGAAACCCGCTGTCACACGTCGTAGTAGAGCTCGAACTCGTGCGGGTGCGGGCGCAGCCGGATCGGGTCGACCTCGTTCTCCCGCTTGTACGCGATCCACGTCTCGATCAGGTCGGGCGTGAACACGCCACCCTCAAGGAGATAGTCGTGGTCGGCCTCAAGCGCGTTGAGCACGTCGGTGAGCGAGCCCGGGACCTGCGGGACCTGGCGGGCCTCCTCCGGCGGAAGCTCGTAGAGGTCCTTGTCGACCGGCTCCGGCGGCTCGATCTTGTTGCGGATTCCGTCGATGCCGGCCATCAGCATCGCCGAGAAGGCGAAGTACGGGTTGCACGACGGGTCCGGGACGCGGAACTCGATGCGCTTGGCCTTCGGGTTGGAGCCCGTGATCGGGATGCGGACGCACGCCGAGCGGTTGCGCTGGGAGTAGACCAGGTTGACCGGGGCCTCGTAGCCGGGGACCAGGCGGTGGTAGCTGTTGACCGTCGGGTTGGTGAAGGCCAGCAGCGACGGGGCGTGCTTGAGCAGGCCGCCGATGTAGTAGCGGGCCGTGTCGGACAGGCCCGCGTAGCCGACCTCGTCGTAGAAGAGCGGCGAGCCGTCCTTCCACAGCGACTGGTGGCAGTGCATGCCGGAGCCGTTGTCACCGAAGATCGGCTTGGGCATGAACGTGACCGTGTGGCCGTATTCGAGCGCCGTGCTCTTGATGACGTACTTGTACAGCATCAGGTTGTCGGCGGTCTTGAGCAGTGTGCCGAACTTGAAGTCGATCTCGGCCTGCCCGGCCGTGCCGACCTCGTGGTGCTGCATCTCGACCTCGATGCCGGCCTCGATGAGGTTGCGCACCATCTCCGAGCGCAGGTCGGTGAAGTGGTCCATCGGCGGGACCGGGAAGTAGCCGCCCTTGTAGCGCGGCTTGTAGCCCAGGTTGCCGCCCTCGGTCGCCTTGCCGGTGTTCCAGGCGCCCTCGATGGAGTCGATGTAGTAATAGCCGGCGTTCTGCTTCGTCTCGAAGCGCACGTCGTCGAAGATGTAGAACTCGGCCTCAGGGCCGAAGTAGACCGTGTCGGCGATGCCCGTGCCCTTGAGGTAGGCCTCGGCCTTGCGGGCGACGTTGCGCGGGTCGCGGCTGTAGGCCTCGCCGGTCAGCGGGTCGTGCACGAAGAAGTTGATGTTGAGCGTCTTGTGCTGACGGAACGGATCGACCACGGCGCTCGTCGGGTCGGGCAGCAGAAGCATGTCGGACTCGTGGATCGCCTGGAATCCGCGGATCGACGAGCCGTCGAACATGAGTCCGTCGGTGAAGACGCTCGCGCTGAAGTTCTCTACCGGGAAGGTGAAGTGGTGCGTCGTCCCCGGCAGGTCGGTGAACCTGACATCGACGAACTGCACCCCTTCGTCACTGATGAACTTCAGGACGTCGTCGGCGGAGTTGAACACTCTCGAACCTCCCTGGGGACTGGCCATCATGCCGACGCTAGGGCGTGGCCGTTTCCGTATGGTGTCTCGATTGTTTCGCACGTGTTACGCGACGTCATGTGGCCTCCGTCGTCGTGCAGTCGTCCGATTGCGGCTGGTCCAGCGCGTACGGGTCTTGAGGCTTCCCCGTGGCCTTGACCTTGTCGGGCGGGGAGTCGTCGAAAAAGGGATGGACGAAACCGTCCTCCGTGTCGCAGCGCGCCGGAGTGACACTGGCACCCAGATCCTCCACCCAGGTGACGAGCCGGCCGTCCTGGCGGAACAGCTGGATCTCGCCGGTCTCGTGCGCGACGACCCGCATCATGGTGAGCGCCCGGCCGGGGCGGTGCACCGCGTAGACGGCGAGGTAGTTGAGCTTGACGCTCACCCCGCGCAGGTTCTTCTCCTTGAACGTGCCCAGGGTGGCCCGGCCGTTCACCTTGATCACGTCGGTGGTGAGCTCGACGCTGCCGGGGGCGAAGCTGTGCACCATGTAGCGGGTGGCATATTCCTTGTCCGCCAGGTTCTTGCGGAACCAGCCGCGCTGGTCGCGGTGCAGCAGCTTGGCGAAGGCCTCCGGCTTGCCGCCCAGCACGGTCTTCTTGTCGAGGTAGGCCGCGGCCAGCAGCTCACGCGTGCGTTCGAGCCCCGCGGCGACGTCCTTCTTCGTCAGCCCGCCGAGCGCCTTGGCCTCGGGCAGCGTGAACCCGGCGATCCCGTCGGCGTACTTCTCCGCGGGCGACCCGGCGAACGGGTGCGCCACGTCCACGGTCTCCAGCTCGAACGGGTCGCCGGGCAGCGGGCCAGAAGGCCGGAACAGGTCGGGTCGCATCGTGACCAGAACGGCGGCGGCGGCCAGCACGATCGAGATGCCGGCGCCCGCCAGCCAGGCCCGCCCGGCCCTGCGCCGTGGCCGCGGCGGCGGCGTTTCCCAGCCGGGGCGGCCGGCGTCGCGGCGCCGGCCCGGCCCGCCGGGTAAGTGCTCCTTGCCCTCGTTCGAGGCGCTCCTGGCGCCCTTCTTGGCCGACGAGCGCATCCGGCGCTGTTCGCCGGCGTCCATCTGCGAGACCAGCTCGTTGAAGCGCTGGTCAAGATCATCCCCGTGTGGCATGGCGAATATTCTGGCGTGGCTGTGACGCGGTCGGGTCACAATTCCGACCGGCCTCCCGGGCGGATACCGTTGAGGTCATGAGCAGCAACGAGCCTCGGTGGACGCAGACCTGGCTGGGCGGTGTGCGCGCCGCCGGAGTCGATCTCGGATACCCGGGAGAGCGCCTGGGGCTGCCCCAGGAGGGCAGCGGATCGGTGGCGGGCTGGGGGCGCCGCATCGGCGCGCTCGTCATCGACTGGATGATCTGTACGTGGGTGGTCGTGCAGCTGCTGCTCAGGATCAACCCGGCCGAGTCGCCGTGGGCGCCGGTGACCGTCTTCGCGGTGCAATACCTGCTGCTCATCGCGTTCATGGGGCAGACGTTCGGCCACCGGCTGATGGGCATCAGGGTCGCCGCGATGGACGGCGGCGACCCGCGGCTGCTGCCCGTGCTCGTGCGTACGGTGCTGCTCTGCCTGGCCGTGCCCGCGCTGATCTGGGACCGCGACCACCGCGGGGTGCACGATCGGGTGTCCAACACGATGGTCGTCCGCATGTGACCTGCTGACAGAAAAACCATACCGGGTTCATAAATGTACCCGGTATGGTTTAGGCTGTCCGCATGATGATGTCAGGGCTCAGGGAGCGGAAGAAGGAGCAGACCAGGCGGCGGATCGCCGAGGTGGCGCTACGGCTGTTCGACGAGCGCGGCTACGACGCCGTGACCGTCAACGAGGTCGCCGAGGCGGCGGGGGTGGCCAAGGTCACGCTGTTCGCGTACTTCCCGTCCAAGGACTCCCTGGTGCTCGACGGCGTCAAGGAGGACACGGCCGCGATCGTGGCCGGGCGGGGCGAGCGTACGCCGCTCCAGGCCCTGCGCGAGCATTACCGGCGGATGGGCCGGGATGAGATCGACGTCGGGGGGCTGCTCACCCGGATCCGGGTGATCTCGGCCAGCCCCGCGCTGCTCGCCGGGGTCCAACAGGCGCACATGGGCCAGCGCGAGGAACTGGCCTGCGCACTCGCCGAGGCGCTGCCGGAGCGAGGGCTCGCGCCCCGGCTCATGGCCGCGCAGATCACCGCCGCCATCACCACGCTGCAGGAGGCGTTCTTCCACCGGCTTTCCACGGGCGTGTCGCCGGAGGAGGCCGGACGGCTGCTCGGCGAGGAGGTCGAGCTGGCCTTCGACCTCCTTGAGTACGGTTTCGCGACGCTAAAGGGAGATAAATCATGAAAAAGGGGATCAACTATGACGTCGGGATCCTGCCGGGGGAGGACAACTCCCGCAAGGTCTTCGACCCCGGCACCGTCGCCCGCGAGATGCGGCTGATCGCCACCGAGCTCCACTGCGACACCGTCAGGATCTCCGGCGCCGACCCCGCGCGCATCACCGTGGCCGCCGAGCACGCCGCCGCCGAAGGGATGGAGGTCTGGTTCGCCCCGTTCCCCGTGGACCTCACCGAGGACGAGGCGCTGGCCGTCTTCACCGACTCCGCCGGACGCGCCGAGGCCCTGCGCCGCTCCGGCGCCGAGGTCGTGCTGGTCACCGGCTGCGAGCTCACCGCGTTCTGCCAGGGGTTCATCGAGGGCGCGGGCTACCGCGACCGGCTCCAGGCGATGGTCACGGGCGACGTGGCGTGGTGGACCACGCTCATGCAGGTCATGCCGCGCTTCAGCGGCTACATGGAGCGGGTGGCCGAGAGCGTGCGGCCGCTGTTCGGGGGGCGGCTGAGCTACGCCTCCGGCCCGTGGGAGCCCATCGACTGGGCCCCGTACGACATCGTCGGCGTGGACGCCTATCGCGCCGCGCACAACGCGCACGACTTCGCCGACGAGCTGCGCGCCCAGTTCAAGCACGGCAAGCCGGTCGCCGTCACCGAGTTCGGCACCTGCGCCTACCGGGGCGCGGGCGAGCGGGGCGGCGTGGCGTGGGCGGTGCCCGACGGCGCCGTGCGCGACGAGGACGAGCAGGTCCGCTACTTCACCGAGCTGATGGACGTCTTCGAGCGAGAGGGTGTCGAGACCGCCCTGTGGTTCACGTTCGCCGCCTACAACCGCACCGGCCCGGCCGACCTCGGCTCGTACGGCGTGATCAAACTCGACGACGACGGCGCCTGGAGCCCGAAGAAGGTCTTCGGCACCATGGCCGCTAGATATTCGCGCAGCTGAAGATGGCCGTGCCGGGCAGGTGGCGGCCGCGCAGCGGGCTCCACCCGCCCCACACCCCCTCATGGTCCTCGGGCCACTCGGGCTCCAGCAGCCCGATGATCGTCAAGCCCGACGCCGCCAGCAGCCCCACCCAGTCGCCCATCGTGCGATGGTGCTCGACGTAGGTCAGCGTGCCGCGCTCGTCGCGCTCCTCGTACGGGCTGCGGTCGAAGTAGGAACGGTCGGAGGTCAGCCCGCCCGGCCCTGGATCGTCGGGGAAGGCCCACCGGATCGGATGGCTCACCGAGAACACGAACCGGCCACCCGGCCGCAGCACCCTGCGCACCTCGCGGAAGACGGCCAGCGGATCGGCCACGAACGGCAGCGCGCCGTACGCGGAACAGGCCACGTCGAAGCTCGCCGGCCCGAACGGCAGCGACTCGGCGTCGGCCTGCACCACCGGAACCCGCAGGCCGGTCGCGTCGTCGAGACGCTGGGAGTGGCGCAGCTGGCGGTGGGAGATGTCGAACGCCGCCACCCGCGCCCCCTGCGACACCAGCCACCGCGCGCACTGCGCCGCGCCGCAGCCGATCTCCAGCACCCGCCGCCCGCGCACCTCGCCGAGCAGGCGCGCGGCGGCCTCGTCGAGGCCCTCAGGACCCCAGACGAAGCCGCTGTCACGCAGGAAACCGCCGTGCTCGACCTGGTAGTCGTCGGCGTTGCCGTCCCACCAGCCGCGGTTGGCCCGCGAGGAGGACGACAGCACTAGCGCATCTTGGGGCCGCGCGGCATGCGGGCGCCCTTGGGCATCGGACCCTTCGGCATCGGCATGTTGCGCGGCAGCGAACGCAGCCGGTCCTTCACCTCGTTGACCGAGGGCTTCTTCAGGTTACGCGGCAGCTTCATGATGTGGCGCTGCAGCTTGCCGAGCGGCACCTGCCCGTCGCCGTCACCGCACTGGATGTCGTAGATCTCGATGCCCAGCGCCACCCGCGAGATGCGCTTCTTCTCGGCCGTGAGCATCTTCGCCACCCGGTTGCCCGGCCCCTCGCTCACCAGCACCACACCGGGATAGCCGATCACGAGGTGGACGATGTCCTGGTCACGGTTGACCGCGATGGCCGGGGTGACCTGCCAGTTGCCGCGCATGCCCTGCAGCACGGCCGCCGCCGCGCCGGTCTGGCCGTGCAGGATCGAGTATTGCGCCTTCTGCGCCAGTTGCCCGAACACCACCAGGCCGACGGTGAACGCGGCCAGGACGCCGATGAACACCGAATACCACAGGTAGTCCGTGACCAGGCCGATCACGACGACCACAGCCAGCGTGCCCACCGCCGAAAGGAAGACGATCGGCATCCCCTTGGGATTGGCCTGCTTGATGATCTGCGCGACCATGCGGAGCTGCTTGAGACGCCCCGGCTTCTCTGGATCCTCGGACTTTGCCATGCTCAGAAGGATACAAACCAACTGGTGCAGGAGGGAAAACGCGGCCCGGCCGTTTTGCCCGTTGTGATTACATCTTCACCATTGCTGACCGCCGCCGTTCGCTGTCGGCTCGCGATTAGCCTGACCCTGAGCTTGAGCCGGACGCCGCGCCGGGCCGTCCATGGGCCCGCGTCTCGCGCTCGACGGGCCGCGTCGCGGCGTCGATGAGCCCGCATCCAGCGCTCGACGGATCGCGTCGCGGCGTCGATGAGCCCGCGTCACCACCCGTCATGCCGCCACGAAGAACTCCAGCACCTCCGGCACCAGCGCCTCAGGAGCCACGTCGTGCGCCTGGCCCTCCAGCACCCGCCGCACGGCGCCCGGGATCACCTCCGCCACCGCCAGGCCCGCGTTCGCCATCCAGGGCGGGCTCAGCGCCCCGTTGAGCACGAGCGTGGGCCGCCTGATCCCGGACAGCCGCCCGGCCGGCAGCGCGTTGCCGGGACCCAGCACCGCGGCCTCGTAGACCAGCGTGCGGGCCATGGCCTCGGCCTCCTCCCAGAACGGGTGCGAGCGCATCGCGGTCACGTCGGCCGGCGCCACCTCGGCCGCCTCCACCATGAACCGCTCCACCGCCTCGCCGCGCCTGCCCGCCTCGACCAGCGCGCCGAGCTGCCGGGCGAAGTCGAGGGGGAGGGCGGGCGCGCCGTCGTCCACGTGGTACGGCGGCTCCCACACGGCCAGCTTGGCGATCGCCGGATTCACCGCCGCCGCCTCAAGCGCCAGCGCCGCCCCCGACGACCCGCCGAACACCATGACCGACCCGCCGACCGACCCGCCCGCCGACCTACCGGCCGACCCGCCCGTGGAGTCGCCCGCGGAATCGTGCACCGCTCGGTCTGGCGCGGCGCTCGCCGCGTCGATGACCGCCGCGAGGTCCTCGATCTCCCGTTCCACCGCGTACGGCGCCGTGTCGCCGCTGTCCCCGCGCCCCCTCCGGTCGTAGGAGTACACCGTGAACCATCGGGCCAGGCCGTCCGCGATGGCGGTCATCAGCGGATGCCGCCGGTCCGCGAACGCCCCCTGGACCAGCACCACCGCCGGCCCCTCGCCACGGCGGTCGTACGCGATGACGGTGCCGTCCGCCGACGTCACCCGGCCGGCTGAACCAGGCACAGCGCCTCCCAGTGGTGACCGTCGAGGTCGGCGAAGCCGCGCTGGTAGCGGAAGCCCGCCTCCTGCTTCACCCCGGCCGGGGTGGCGCCGGCCGCCAGCGCCTTGTCGACCAGCTCGTCCACCTGCGCCGGGTTCTCCATCCCCAGCACCAGGATCGCCTCCGTGCTGCTGCCCGCGTCGGCGACCTCCTTGGTGGTGTACGCGGCGAACGTCGGCTCGGCCAGCAGCATCACCTGCGTCTGCTCGCTGATGACCACCGAGGCCATGTCGTCGGCCATGCCGAACAGGGTGAAGCCCAGCTCGGTGAAGAACTTCTTCGACCGGTCGAGGTCCTTGACCGGCAGGTTGACGAAGAGCTGCATCTCCGGATCCCTTCTCGTCTGCGGAACGCCTCCAGTCTGCTGGGCACGCCCCCGGCCGGTCTTGCACCTGAGCGCCAGGCGAATTGACGTTCAGCGCACGAACCCGCCGCCCGTCCGGGCGGGCGGGATCAACAGCGCGACGTCATCGAGCGGGCAGACCGGGCGCACGAGTCGGGCTCGTGGGTCGGGCTGGGCGCACGCCTCGGGTGGACGAGCTTGGTGCGCGGGTTCAGCGCAGCGCGGTGGCGGGCTCGTGGCTCATCGCGTGCGCGCGCCGGAACTCCGCGGGCGGCATCCCGTACGCGCGCCGGAACAACCTGCTGAAATGCGCCGAATCCGGTAACCCCCACCGAGCCCCCACAGCACTGACGGACTGGGTACCGCCCGCCATCAGGTCGGCCCGGCAGCGTTCGAGCCGGCGCTGCCGGATCCACGCGGCCACCGTCGTGTCCTCCGACTCGAACAGCCGGTGCAGGTAGCGCACCGAGATGTGGTGCGCGGCCGCGATCACCGCCGGATCGAGGTCGCTCTCGCCCAGGCGCTGCTCGATGAAGGCACGCACGCGCAGCAGCAGCGTGCGCTGCCGGAAGTCGTCGGGCAGCTCGACCGGCCGGGCGCGCTCCTGATCGAGGCGCTCGGCGACGGCCGCGGCGACGACGTCCGTCACCACGGTCGACAGCCGCGCCGCGCTGGCATCGCGGTAGGTCTCGTGGTCGAGCGCCACCCGGCGCAGCAGCGGCACGGCCAGCGCGGCGGCGCCCGTCTCGGCCCCGATCGGCAGCGCGGCGAGCTCGGCCACCGCGTCGATCGGCAAGGCGAGCCGGTCGCGCGGGAAGCTGAACACCGCCAGCCGCACCTCCGAGTCGTAGCCCAGCTCGTAGGGGCGGGTGAAGTCGTAGATCGCGAACTCGCCCCGCTGGAGCACCGTACGGCGGCCGTCCTGCTCAAGGCGCGGGCTGCCGTCGAGGGCGAGCACCACCCGGTAGTGGTCGGGGTTGTCGCGGCGGATCAGGCTCGGCGTGCGGTGGACGCTGTGCGGGGTGGAGGTGTGGATCCGGCCGACACCCACGGCGCCGAGCCGGCCGAACCCGATCTCGCCCCGGAGCGGCGCCTCGGCGTCGATGCGCAGGTCGAGCGGGCCGAGCGTGTCACAGACGACGCTGCGCCAGGCGTCGTGGCGACGCGCTCGCGGCAGGTCACTCGTGCGGATCAGAACGGCCATCGCGGGGCGCCCTCCATCGGCTGGGCTGCCCATGCTAACGACGCACTCCGACACTCCGGCAGGCCCGCCGCCCTCTCACGAGGCCCGCGACATAGCAGGACGCCGGCCGCCCTCTCACGAGGCCCGCGACATAGCAGGACGCCGGCCGCTCCCTCACGAGGCCCGCGACATAGCGGGACGCCGGCCGCCCGGCCGCGCGATCCTCCGGCACGCGCGCCTTACGCAGGAAAGCCCGTGAAGGCGCGGGCACGAAGAAGCCCCGGGGAGTGGGCCCCGGGGCTGCTCGGTGGTGCGGTCAGGCGGTCTGGCGGGCCGCGATGGCCTGCTGGTAGAGCCGCCCGGCCCGGTACGACGAGCGCACCAGCGGCCCGGACAGGACCCCGGCGAACCCGATGGCCTCGGCCTCGGCCTGCAGCTCGACGAACTCCTCCGGCTTGACCCACCGCTCCACCGGGTGGTGGCGCGGCGTCGGCCGCAGGTATTGCGTGATCGTCAGCAGGTCGGTGCCGGCGTCGTGGAGGTCGCGCATGGCCCCGGAGACCTCTTCGCGCGTCTCGCCCATGCCCAGGATCAGGTTGGACTTGGTGACCAGCCCGGCCTCGCGGGCCGTGGTGATCACACCGAGCGAGCGCTCGTAGCGGAACGCGGGCCGGATGCGCTTGAAGATCCGCGGCACGGTCTCGACGTTGTGCGCGAACACCTCGGGCTTGCTGGAGAAGACCTCCTCCAGCTGGTCGCGGTTGCCGTTGAAGTCGGGCACCAGTAGCTCGACGCCGCAGCCGGGCAGCAGCGCGTGGATCTGGCGCGCGGTCTCGGCGTAGAGCCAGGCGCCGCCGTCGGGCAGGTCGTCGCGGGCCACGCCGGTCACGGTCGCGTACTTCAGGCCCATCTGCTGGACGGACTCGGCCACCCGGCGCGGCTCGTCGCGGTCGTATTCCTTCGGCTTGCCCGTGTCGATCTGGCAGAAGTCGCAGCGGCGGGTGCACTGGTCGCCGCCGATGAGGAAGGTCGCCTCGCGGTCTTCCCAGCACTCGTAGATATTGGGACAGCCCGCCTCTTCACAGACCGTGTGCAGGCCCTCCCGGCGCACGAGCGATTTCAGCTCGGTGTATTCGGGGCCCGTCTTCAGCTTGGTCTTGATCCACGGGGGCTTGCGCTCGATAGGGGTTTCGGCGTTACGCACCTCCAGACGGAGGAGCTTTCGGCCTTCAGGGGCAACGGTCACATTCACAGCTTACGTCTCCTGCGGCGGCGGCCGGATCCAGGGTCGGGAAACACCCCCTCATCGGACCTTTCCCGGCCAGGCTCACGGAGAACCGATGAGGCCGAAGCCGCGGATCGCCCGGGTGTAGTGGGCCAGCAGCTCCTCGTCGATCCGCTCCGAGTCACGGGTGCCGAGCAGCTCGGAGTGCGGGGGAGAGTCGAGCACGCCGTCGTCGGTGAGCAGGAACCTGGCCAGCGCGCTCTGCCTGATCGACGTCACGCTCTCGCCGCGCAGCGCCGCCGCCTGCATGGGCGCCAGGTAGCCGGCGCCCGCCGCCAGTTCCTCCAGCTCGGCCAGCTCCCGCTCGGAGGCGACGCGCAGGGCCAGCGCCCGCTGCCTGACCAGCGTACGGGCCGCGCCGGCCTGGACCAGGCGGGTCAGCGCGTACCGGATCAGCAGCACCGGGCCGCCGAGCACCCGCCCGATCAGGCGGCCGAACGCGCCCGCCGCCTCGTACGTGGTACCGGGATGGTCCATGGCGCCCAGCGACGAGGCCGCGATCTTCGTCTGCGCCTCGTCCCTGACCCGCAGCGGCCCCGACGACCCCAGCAGCGCGTCCCGCCAGGACTCCAGCGTGGCCAGCGCCTCGCTCACCACCCGCTCGCCGCCCGTCGGCAGCCGCGCGTACGCCGCCGCGAGCAGCGCCACCCGCTGCTTGGGCGGCAGTGCCAGCCACAGCGGCAGCCCGATGACGAGGACGGGGGTGCGCGCCAGCCCGACGCGGTCGTAGGCGGTGCTCGTGGCCAGGTCCCTGACCGCCACCTTCCTGGGCCGCGGGACCCCGATCCGCCCGGCCACGCGGTCCGCGACCGCGTACACCTGCGCGGCCTGCTCGCGGTCGAGCACCTCGGCGTCGGCGGGCAGCGCGCCCAGGCGCGGCCGCAGCGCCCAGCCGATCGCCAGGCAGGCGCCGCCGAAGAGCCACGACCAGATGAAGCCGGGCGCCCTCGCGATGGCCACCGCGCCCAGCGCGACGAACCCCAGCGTCAGCAGGTGCACCACGAGCGCGAGAACGAGAGCGAGGACGCGCTTCACAGGCGCGATGGTAAGCCGGGGACGGTCCTGTTTCCGCAGCGGTCAGGTGCCGATTCGGTCACCTGCGCAGCAGGTCCTCCTCGTGCAGGTCGAACGGCTCCCTGCCGAGCGCCTCCGCCAGCCGCTTCTCCGCGATCGGGATGACCTCCTCGACCACGATGCGCCGGCCCGTCTCGGCCGACAGCGAGGAGACGCCGACGCCTTGGATGCCGCACGGCGTGATGCGGTTGAACCAGCGCGGGTCGTTGGCACAGTTGAGCGCGAACCCGTGCATGGTCACCCCCCGCGAGACACGCAGCCCCACCGCGCCGAGCTGGCGGTCGGGCAGCCCCAGCACCGGGTCGCCGGCCGCCCAGACGCCGCCGCGGCCACGGATCCGCCGGGCCGTGACGCCGAAGTCGGCGCACACCTGGATCATCGTCTCCTCAAGGGCGCAGGCGTACGCGACCACGTCGGTGATGGCGACGATCGGGTAGGCGACGAGCTGCCCGGGACCGTGCCAGGTCAGGCGCCCGCCCCGGTCGACGTCGACGACGGGCGTGCCGTCGGAGGGCCGCTCGTGCGGGGCGGTGCGCTTGCCCGCGGTGTAGACGGGCGCGTGCTCCAGGATGAGGACGGTGTCGGTCAGCTCACCTGCGGCCCGCTTGCCGTGCACCCAGCGCTGCAGCGACCAGGCCTGCTCGTAGGGAACGTCGACACCGAGTCGGACGATGGCGAGTGCGTGGGGATCGTCCCCTTGGATGGGGCGCATGAGCCTATTGTGCCGTTCCCTCACCCTTGAAGGGTAATCAGGGGGTCAGCAACCGTGGTTCGATCCTGAACTCCTTTACCCTTCCTTCGCTCTCGCTCTCCACCTTGTACGCGTACGCGCCCGGCTCCACGCTCACCGCCTGGATGAACTCCGTGCCGACGTAGTGCAGCCCCACGCCCTCGTCGGCGGCGTAGCCCATGGGCAGCTCGCCACTGGCCACCGAGTCGTGCAGGAGCTGCCTGCGCTGCGGGTCGGAGTCGTAGTGGACGCCGCACGAGTAGGGCAGCAGCGCCATGCCCTCGGCCCACACCCGCAGGTCGGGGCCGAAGGAGTCGGTGTTGCCGCCGACGTGCCAGCACAGCGCGCCCGCGCTCTGGCCCGACAGCACCACGCCGGACCGCCACGCCTCCTCGAACGCCTCGTCGAGCCCGTGCAGCCGCCACAGCGCCATGAGGTTGGCCACGCTGCCGCCGCTGACGTAGATGACGTCCTGGTCGAGCATCCAGGCCCGTGGGTCGGCCACGTTGGGCATCGGGAAGACCGTGAGGTGGCTCAGCTCGACGTCCCAGCCGGCGAACGCGCCGTACATCTTCAGCGTCCAGTCCGAGGAGTCGCCCATCGCCGTGGCCACCAGGCCCACCTTGGGACGGTCCTGACCGGTCAGGTCGAGGGCGTAGCGCAGCAGCGCGCTGGCCTCGATCTGGTTGTGGCGGCTGCTCGGGCGGAAGGACCCGCCCCCGATGGCGAGGATGTGTGATTGGCCTGACCGGGTCATGTCGGAGTTCTCCCAGCTGCTGAACGAGGATCGGGCACTAGATTACGGCGCGCAGGGCCTCGCCGAGACTCGTATGGGAGAAGGCGTGGCCGGCGGCGGTCAGCTTGGCGGGCACGACGCGGTGACTGGGCAGCAGACCCTCGCGGGCGAACTCGCCGATGCCCGCGGCCAGCGCGAACGCCGGCACCGGGATCGGCATCGTGCCCCTGCGCAGGGTCTTTCCGAGTGTCCTGGTGAACTCGGCGTTGGTGACGGGCTCAGGGGAGGTGAAATTGACCGGCCCCTCGATTTCCCGATTTTTCAGGACATGGAGGGCGGCTCTCACCCAGTCGTCCACCGTGATCCACGACCAGTACTGTTTGCCCGACCCCAGCGGCGCCCCCAGCCCCATCCGGAAGATCGGCAGGATCCGGCCGAGCGCGCCGCCGTCCCGGCTCAGCGCCAGCCCCGTGCGCGACTGCACGGTCCTGATCCCCGCCGTGCCGGCCCGCCTGGCCTCGTTCTCCCAGCGCTCGCACAGGTCGGCCAGGAACCCGTTGCCCCTGCCCCGGCTCTCGTCGATCACCTCGTCACCGGTGTCGCCGTAGAAGTCCACGCCGGAGGCCGACAGGAGCACCTCAGGCGGCCTGGAGAGCCGCACGAGCGCGTCGACGAGCACCCGGGTGGCGTGCACCCGGCTGGTGACGAGCTCGCGCTTGTAGGCAGGGCTCCAGCGCCTGTCGCCGATCGGCGCCCCGGCCAGGTGCACGACGGCCTCGGCGCCCTCCAGCGCGGCCAGGTCGACGACCTGCTCGTCCGGCTGCCAGTAGGCCTCGTCGTCCTTCGCGGGAGTGCGGCGTACGAGCCGGACGACCTCCCGCCCGTCCGCCCGCAGAGCGGCGCTCAGTGCCGTCCCCAGCAGGCCCGACGCTCCGGTCACGATGATCGCCATGCCCTCACAGTACGCCGCGCCCCGCCGGATCGGCCGCCAGGACGCGCGCCCGCGACCCCCAGGACCTGGCAGCGTTCCAGCAGAGTTCCGGACAAGCGGGCCGGAACGGCGAAAGGCCGGGCCGGTCCCCGGAGGGACCGCCCGGCCGATCGAAGACCCCGCGTTACGCGAGCCCGAGCTGCGCCTCGAAACGCCCCTCCTCCAGACGGCGCTTGACCGTCGTCAGGAAGCGGGCGGCGTCGGCGCCGTCGACCAGGCGGTGGTCGTAGGTCAGCGCCAGGTAGACCATCGAGCGCACCGCGATGACCTCGCCCTCGGCGGTGTCGATCACCACGGGCCGCTTCACCACGGCGCCGGTGCCGAGCATGCCGACCTGCGGCTGGTTGAGGATCGGCGTGTCGAACAGCGCGCCACGGCTGCCGGTGTTGGTCAGCGTGAACGTGCCGCCGGTGATCTCGTCGGGCGTGACCTTGTTGGCGCGCGTGCGCTCGGCCAGGTCGGCCGTCTTACGGGCCAGCCCGGCGAGGTTGAGGTCGCCCGCGTTCTTGATCACCGCCGCGATCAGGCCGCGCTCGGTGTCGACCGCGATGCCCAGGTGCTCGACGTCGAAGTACGTGACCTCCATGGTCTCGTTGTTGATCGTCGCGTTGAGCTTGGGGTGCTGCTTGAGCGCTTCGATGGCGGCCATCTCGAAGAACGGCATGAACGTCAGCTTGACGCCCTCGCGGCGCAGGAAGTCGGCCTTGGCCTGGTCGCGCAGCCGCGCGATCTTGGTGACGTCGACCTCCACCACGGTGGTGAGCTGGGCGGCCGTCTGCAGCGACTCGACCAGGCGCTTCGACATCGTCTGACGCAGGCGCGACATCTTCTCGGTGCGGCCGCGCAGCGTGGTGTCCACCTCGACCGGCTCGGGCGCCGCGGCGCTCGGAGCCTGCGCGGCCGGAGCCTGAGCGGCGGCCGGCTGGGCGGCGGGGGCGGGAGCGGCGGCGGGCTGGGCGGCCGCGGCCTTCTCACGCTGCGCCTTGGCGGCCTCCAGCACGTCCTGCTTGCGGATCCGGCCACCGACGCCGGTGCCGTTGACGGAGTCGAGGTCGACGCCGTGCTCGTTGGCGAGCTTGCGGACCAGCGGCGTCACGTAGGGGCTGTCGCCGGAGGACGCGACCGGGGCGGGCTCGGCGGCGGGGGCGGGCTGCGCCGCAGGAGCGGCCTGGGGGGCCGGCGCCGGAGCGGGGGCAGGAGCGGCCTGCGCGGGAGCCGGCTGCGGGATCGAGGAGACCGGAGGAGCCGGTGCGGGCTCCGGCTCCGGCTCGGGCTCGGGCTCAGGCTCGGGAGCCGGCTGGGCGGCCGCCTCGGGAGCCGGGGCCGCGGCGCCGGGCTGGCCGTTCTCGTCGATGACGGCGAGCTCGGCCCCGACCTCGACCGTCTCGTCCTCAGCCACGACGATCTTGGTGAGGACACCCGCGGACGGCGACGGGATCTCGGTGTCGACCTTGTCGGTGGACACCTCGAGGAGCGGCTCGTCGGCCTCGACGCGCTCGCCCTCCTTCTTCAGCCAACGGGTTACCGTGCCCTCGGTCACGCTCTCGCCGAGCTGGGGCATCTGTACGGAGACCGGCATCGTTATTCTTCTCTCGCGTTCTGATCTCGAGGGCTGGACTAGTTGTGTACGTGCAGCGGCTTGCCGGCCAGGGCCAGCATCGCCTCACCGACCGCCTCGGACTGGGTCGGGTGTGCGTGGATGAGCTGGGCGACCTCTGCGGGCAGCGCCTCCCAGTTGTAGATGAGCTGGCCCTCCGTGACGAGCTCGCCGATGCGGCGGCCCACCATGTGGACGCCGACGACGGGGCCGTCCTTCTGGGCGATGACCTTCACGGCGCCCGAGGTGCCGAGGATCTGGCTCTTGGGGTTGCCCGCCAGGTCGTAGACCTGCTCGACGATCTCGATGCCGCGCTCGGCGGCCTGGGCGGAGGTGATGCCGACCGAGGCGACCTCCGGGTCGGAGTAGGTGATGCGCGGCACGCCCGCGTAGTCGATCGGCGGCGGGTTGAGGCCCGCGATGTGCTCGGCCACCATGATGCCCTCGGCGAACCCGGCGTGCGCGAGCTGCAGGGTCGGGATCAGGTCGCCGATGGCGTAGATCCCGGGCACGGAGGTCTGGCAGTGCTCGTCGACCACGACCGCGCCGCGCTCGACGGTGATGCCCTGCTCCTCGAAGCCCATGCCCGCCGACACCGCGCCGCGGCCGACCGCGACGAGCAGCAGCTCGGCGTCGAGGGTCTTGCCGTTGGCCAGGGTGACGACCACGCCGGTCTCGGTGGTCTTGGCGCCGTCGAAGAAGACGCCCAGCTCGTACTTGATGCCGCGGCGGCGGAAGGCCCGCTCCAGCAGCTTGGAGCTGGACTCCTCCTCGGTCGGCAGCAGGTGCGGCAGCGCCTCGACGATCGTGACCTCGGCGCCGAAGGAACGGTAGACGCTGGCCAGCTCGACGCCGATGACGCCGCCGCCCAGCACGATCACGGAGGCGGGCACGCGGTCCATCTTGAGCGTGTGCTCGCTGGTGATCACCCGCTCGCCGTCGATCTCCAGGCCGGGCAGGGTCTTGGGCGCGGAGCCGGTGGCCAGGACGAGGTTGCGGCCCTCGTAGACCTCGGAGCCGACCTGGATCCTGTTGGCGCCGACCAGGCGGCCCTCGCCCTCGACGATCGTCACGCCGGCGCCCTTGAGCAGGCCCTGCACACCCTTCCAGGCGCGCGTGACGATCTTGTCCTTGAAGGCGTGGACGCCCTGGACGTCGATGCCCTCGAAGCTCGCCTTGACGCCGAAGGAGGCGCTCTCGCGGGTCTCGTCGGCGACCTCGGCGGAGTGGAGCAGGGCCTTCGTGGGGATGCATCCCCTGTGGAGGCAGGTGCCGCCGATCTTGTCCCGCTCGATCAGGGCGACCGACTTGCCCAGCTCGGCCGCCCTTAGCGCGCAGGCGTAACCGCCGCTGCCGCCCCCTAGGACGACGATGTCATAGGCCACAGGAAGGCTCCTTGTCGGGGTGTTCGTGATGCCGTCATCTTTTCATTTGTTTCAGATGCTCGCGTGCCGCTCTGCGAGTCCGATGAGGGTGCGGGTGAAGGCGCCCGTGCCGCCCTTCGGGATGTAACCGTACGGTTCGCCCTTGTTGAACGCGGGGCCGGCCATGTCGATGTGGGCCCAGCGCACCCCCTGGGGCACGAATTCCTTGAGGAAGATGCCCGCCGCCAGCATGCTGCCCCATCGCTCCGGCTGGAGGTTGGCGATGTCGGCGATGGGCGAGTCGAGACCTTTGCGCAGTTCCTCGGGCAGCGGCATGCCCCACGCGCCCTCGCCCGCCTCGCCCGCGGTCTCGACCACGAGTTCGCGTACGGCGTCGTCGTTGGACATGACGCCGGCGGTGCGCCAGCCGAGCGCGACGATCTGGGCGCCGGTGAGGGTGGCCACGTCGACGATCAGGTCGGGGCCGTCCTCGGCGGCGCGCGCGATGCCGTCCATGAGCACCAGGCGGCCCTCGGCGTCGGTGTCGAGCACCTCGACGGTCTTGCCGCTGTAGCTGTGGATGACGTCGGAGGGGCGCTGCGCGGTGCCGCTCGGCAGGTTTTCCGCCAGGCAGAGGTAGCCGACGGCGTTGACCGGCAGGCCGAGCCTGGCGATGCCGATCACCGCTCCGAGCACCGCGGCCGCGCCGCCCATGTCGGATTTCATCCAGTCCATGGAGGCCGACGGCTTGAGCGACAGGCCGCCCGAGTCGAACGTGATGCCCTTGCCCACGAAGGCGAGCGTCTTGGCCGCCTCGGGGTGGCTGTAGGCCAGGCGGACCAGGCGCGGCGGGTTGACCGAGCCCTGGCCGACGCCGATGAGGCCGCCGTAGCCGCCGTCCTTGAGCTGCTTGTCGTCCAGCACCTCGACGGTCAGCCCTGCCTTGCCGCCCGCCTGCTCGGCGAGCTCGGCGAACTTGGCCGGCCACAGGTCGGAGGGAGGCGTGTTGACCAGGTCGCGCACGAGGGAGACCGACTCGGCCAGCACGCTCGCGCGCTCGGCGACCTCCTCGGACTGGTCGGTGACCACGGTGAGCTCGGCCACCGGCGCCTTCTGCTCGCCGTTCGTGCGGTAACGGGAGAAGGAGTAGGCGCCGAGCAGCCCGCCGAGCACGACCGCCTCGGCCTCGGCCGCGGTGCCGGCCGGCAGGGCGAGCACGGCGCGGGAGGTGCCGGCGAGCGCGCGTACGGCGGCGCCGGCGGCGCGGCGCAGATCCTCGGGCCCGGGGGAGTCTCCGAGGCCGACGGCGACCAGCAGCGGGGCGGCGATGGCGCCGAAGGCCGGCAGCTTGGCCAGCTCGCCGGGCTTGCCGGTGAAGCCCACGGCGCCGAGCGAGGCGGTGAGCTTGCCATCGAAGGCCGCGCCGAGGGAGTCGGCGCCCGACGCGGGAACCGGGCCGTCCTCGCCCGGTCTGAAGCCGACGATCAAGGCGTCGGTGTCGATGGAGACGGGATCTGCTGAGTTCAGCCGCACAGTGGTCACGTAAACCGATGCTATCCACGGTTTCTGCGTACTCACAAACAGGGGTTCATCCTACCAATCGCTGGTTGACGCCCGGTTGAGTAATAGTGCTAGTGTCATTAGCACCATGTTGCTGACGCTCGATCTTCACGACGCCCGCCCCCTGCACGAACAGGTGGCGAGCGCCATCCGCCGCGCCATCGGCGAGGGCTCCTACCGGCCGGGCGACCGCCTGCCGCCGGCCAAGGACCTGGCGGGCGCGCTGGGCATCAACACCAACACCGTGCTGCGGGCCCTGCGCGACCTGCGGGACGAGGGGCTGCTGGAGTTCAGGAGAGGCCGCGGCGTCAGCGTGGCGGGCCGCGCCGACGGCCGTGCCCTGCTCGCCCAGCGGGCGCGTGAGCTGCTGCAGGAGGCCAAGAAGTACGGCTACAGCCGTGACGACCTCATCGACATCTTGGAGGACCTGACATGAGACCCCGTGCCGTCGCCCTCGTTTGGGGAGCGGCCGTGACCGCCGTGCTGATCCTGGCGCCGCTCGCGCTGCGCGACCGGTTGCCCGATCCCCTGGCCACGCACTGGGGCTCGTCCGGCAGTGTCCCCGACGGCTCCATGTCGTTCACCGCTCATGTGGTCACGTCCTCGGCCATGTGGGTCGTGCCGTGGCTCCTCCTGGTGGTGTTCGCCGGCCGGGCCGGCGCCCGGCGCGGCGCCCGGGTGACCTGGTGGGGGTTGCTGTTCGGGCTGGGCGCGCTGCTGCTCGGCGCCGCCGCCTCCACCCTGTCCGTCAACCTCGACGCCCCCGGCTGGCGCGCGGCCGAGCTGCCCGGCTGGCACGTCCTCCTGGTGATCCTCGGCATGATCGTCGCCGGCACCGCCGCCGGCTATCTGGGCAGGGGCCCGCGGGACGAGCCGTCTCCCGGCGAGCAGGCGCCGCCGCGCCTGCGCCTCGGCCCTGGGCAGCGGGCGGTCTGGGTCAGCAGGATCGTCAACCCGTGGCTCACCGCGATCACCCTCTGCGCGCTGGCGGTCATCGTGGTGACGACCGCACTGACCGTGTTCGGTGCGTCCGGAGTGTCCGGGGTGGCCGGCGTCGGCGCGGCCCTGCCCGCGTTCGTCATCGTGCTCGTCGTCGGGCTGGCCACCATGGCGCTCACCGTCAAGGTGATCGACGAGAAGGTGGTGATCGGGTTCGGGCCGTTCGGCCGGCCGGCGCGGACCATCCCGCTGGCCAAGGTCGAGTCGGCGTGGGCCGAGGAGCTGCGGCCGTCCGAGGTCGGCGGCTGGGGCTTCCGTGGCCTGCCGGGCAGCGCCGCCATCATGCTGCGCGGCGGCGAATGCCTGGTCCTGCGCTACCGTTCCGGCGGCCGGCTCGCCATCAGCATCGACGACGCCGAACGCGGCGCCTCCCTCATCAACACCCTCATCGCGGAGCGTGTTACGTCGTGAAAAAACCCCTTGTTGTCTTCCTCGTCCTGGCCTTCGGGCTGTCCTGGGCCGTGGCGCTCCCCCTGTGGTTCGGCGGCGGGCTGGGCTCGCCGCTGATGCAGGGGCTGGGCGCGCTGATGATGTTCACCCCGTCGGTGGGCGTGCTCGGCGTCTGGGCGCTGTCGCGCGCGCCGTTCCGTGAATGGGCCCGTCACACCGGGCTCACGCTGGGCGAGCGCAAGGGCCGTACCTTCCTGATGATGCTGGCGGCCTGGGCGGGCGTGCCGGTCCTGACGTTCCTGTCCCTGTGGCTCAGCGCCGCCGTCGGGCTCGTCTCCCTGGACCTGTCCGGGCTCAGCCTCTTCGCCGCCGGCCTGCGGGCCAACGGCGTCCAGCCGCCCGCGGACCCGAGCACCCTGGCCATCGTGCAGATCCTGATCGCCTGCGTGGCAGGGCCCGTGCTGAACGCGATCCCGGCGCTGGGGGAGGAGTGGGGCTGGCGGGGCTGGCTGGCGCCCCGGCTCGCCGCCACGAACGGCGTGTTCGCCGGGCTGCTCATGTCGGGCGCCATCTGGGGCCTGTGGCACGCGCCGCTCACCCTGCTCGGCTACAACTACCCGCGGCTCGGCTCATGGGCGGCGCTGGTCTTCATCGGCTTCTGCATGCTGGCCGGGGTGCTGCTGGGGTGGCTGCGGCTGCGTACCGGGAGCGTGTGGCCCGCGGTGGTGGCGCACGGCTCGCTGAACGCCGTCGCCGGGGTCGCGCTGCTGCTCGGCGACGCCGCCGCGCCGCCGAACGAGGTGCTGGCCGGGATCACCGGCGTGGTGGGCTGGGTGGTGCTCGCGCTGCTCTGCGCGGTTCTGCTGCGTTTCTTTCCGGTACGTCCGCCGCGGCCGGCGCCCGAGCCGGCCCCCGTCGAGTCCGAACCGGCCACCTGAACGGGCCGGGCGGCCTGCCGGCTTCGCCCGGGCTTCTGCCGCGTTTCGCCTGTATGGCCGGTCGCCCTCGTGGCGGCCGGCCCGTTCAGGGGAAGAGGGCCCAGGCCACCAGCGCGGCGGCCGTGGCCGTCTCCACGAGCGCGCCGAGCACGTCGCCGGTGATCCCGTCGAGCCGGCGCCTGGCGTGGCGGAGCAGGAGCAGGGCCACGCCCGTTCCCGCGAGCAGCGCGATGGGGGCGCCGGCGGGGCCCGACAGCCACCCGCCGACCTCCCCCACGATGCGCTCAGCATCGGTCGGGAAGGTCCTGACCATGCCGTACACCTCCGTGCTCGCCGGAACCGGCTCGGGCCACCAGGACACGTCACCGGGGACGCCGCTCCAGACGTCGGCGAGCAGGCCGATCGCCACGGCCGTGAGCGCCGTGCCCAGGGTGACCAGCCAGGCTGCGGAGCGGCGTACGGTGCCCGCGACCATCGCCCCCAGCCCCTCGGGGCGTGCGGCGGGGACCCCGGCCCGGCAGGCCCACACCAGCGCCAGCCGCCCGGCCACGCAGGCCGTCACCAGCGCCCAGTAGCCGGCCTCCGCGACCGCCGCCACCTGGACGAGCAGCGTGAACACCAGCGTCATCACGCCGAAAGGCCCGATGTCCGACTTTTTCATGATGCCGAGCGCCTGATCGGCCGGTTTGCCGCTCCCCAGCCCGTCCGCGAGATCGGCCAGGCCGTCGAGGTGCAGCCCCCGGGTGAGCAGCGCCAGCAGCCCCACCGCCAGCGCGGCCCCCAGCAGGGGCGGGGCGGGAAGCAGCAGCGGCAGCCCGGCGACCAGTCCGAGCACCAGGCCGACGGCCGGGGCCAGGGTCATGGCCCGCCCCGCCACCTGCCGATCCACCCGCTCCACGCGCACGGGGAAGACGCTGAGCGTGCCCACGGCCAGCCGCACACCGTCCATCAGCCGCATAACGCACGATCCTAGGGCCCACTAGTGTGGCGGGATGCACGTGGTTGAACTGGAAGGCGTAGGTGTCCGGGTTGTCGGCAAAACGCTGCTCGACGGTGTCGATTGGCAGGTGGACTACGGCGACCACTGGGCCATCCTCGGCCCCAACGGCGCGGGCAAGACGACGCTGCTGTCGCTGGCGGGCGCCGTACGGCATCCCAGCGAGGGTGCCGTCAAGGTGCTCGGCCACCGGCTCGGCCGGGTCGATCTGCGGGAGCTGCGCCGCCACATCGGTCTCGTCGCCTCCAGCCAGCGGCTGGTGGACGAGGAGCTGATGGAGGAGGAAGGGGCGACCGCGCTCGCCGTGGTGCTCACCGGGCACACCGGGACGAGCGTGCCGCTGTGGGACAAGTACGGCGACACCGAGCACGACCGTGCCCACCGGCTGCTGGCCGACCTGGGCTGCAAGGACCTCGCCGAGCGGAAGTTCCGTGTCTGCTCGCAGGGGGAGCGGGCCCGGATCCGGGTGGCCAGGGCGCTCATGGGCGATCCCGCGGTGCTGCTGCTCGACGAGCCGTTCGCCGGGCTCGACCTGCCCGCCCGCGAAGACCTCATCACCGCCGTCGAGGACCTGGCCACCACCCGGCCCGTGCTCACCACCGTCACGGTGACGCACCACCTGGAGGAGGTGCCGGCCACCACGACGCACGCGATGCTCATGCGCGACGCCAGGGTGCTGGCCGCCGGTCCCGTGGCCGACGTGCTCACCTCCGACCAGCTCAGCGACTGCTTCGGCCGCCCTTTGACCGTGGACCGCATCGACGGCCGCTGGTACGCCAGAGCCGCCCGCCCCTGATCCCGGGCCTGGGCGCTCGCGCGGTCGTGGTGGGGCGTCCGGGGTCACGGTACGAGGGTGTGACGGTCAGGGCGGGGTGGTGGGGTCATAGTTCGAGTGGGCGGCCGGCGACCACCAGGGCCACGTACTCGGACTCGGCGGCCAGCCGTTCGTTGAGCCGGCCGAGCGCGTCCCTGAACGCCCGCCCGCTGGCCGTCGCGGGCACCACGCCCATCCCCACCTCGTCAGAGACCGTCACGATCGGTTGAGGCGTCTGGCGCCAGGCGGCCACCAGGGCGTCGCAGGCGGCGGCGACCGGCGCGCGGTCGCCCTCCCACGCGCCGTGCTCGTCGAACACCGCCGTCAGCCACGTGCCCAGGCCGTCGATCAGCAGCGGGGTGGTGGCGGCGCCGATGGCCGTGACCAGGTCGGTGGTCTCGGCGGTGGCCCAGTGCGCGGGCCGCCGCTCCCGGTGCGCCCGCACCCGCGCCGCCCACTCGCCGTCACCCGCGCCGGCCGGTCCTGTGGCCACGTAGGTGACGTACGGCTCGCCGGCCAGCCGCATCTCCGCCTCGGCCGACTTTCCTGACCTGGACCCGCCCAGCAGCAACGTCCGCCACGGGTGTGGCTCGCGTTCGGTGACGATGGCGTCGTCCTGGGCCCCTGGAGGCCGTGACGCCGCTGTGAGGCCGCGTCCGGGCGTGACCTCCAGCTCCGTGCCGTCCGGGACGCTCAGGGCGCCCCACAGGCGCAGCCGGCGGGTCAGCTCCCGCTCGGACCTGATCCGGTGGTCCAGGCCGGTCGCCACCACCACGGTCGCGCCGTCCGCCGGCCCGGCCCTGCGCAACTCCCCGAGACGCTCCGGGCGATCGAGCAGGTCCATCAGAACGACGTCGTACCTGGCGTCTGTGGGCACTACCTGGTCCCTGGGGAGGCACAGCAGCCGGGTGCCGTCCGGGCAGGAGAGCCCGAGGCCGCCGGCGTGGGTGCGGTAACCGTCCGGCGGGGCGTCGAAGGGGAAGCTCGCCACGCCGTCCACGACGACGCCGAACGGGCGGCGGTGACCCGGGGGCAGGCTCGCGCAGGAGACGCACCGGCAGCCGGGCTCCGGCCAGCCCGCGCCGCCCGCCGTACCGGTGAGAAGGACTTTCACCGCGCCGAGCGTACCGGCGAGTCGGTTATCGGAGGGTTTCGGCGGGGGTGCGGGTGCGGCGGCGGGTGGCCACGACGGCGCCGGCCGTGAGCAGGGCCAGCGCGCCCGCCCCGCCCGCGATCAGCAGGACAGGCGGCCCGCCAGGGGTGGCCGGCGTGGCGGCGGTCAGCTCGGTGCCGCCGCGCTCGCGCATCGGGTACCCGGACACGGAGACCACGTCGCCCTCGGCGTTCACCCGGACCTGGGCGGCGGTGGCGAGGAGCCGGGCGGTGGTGGCGTCCTCGGCGCCCGCCACGCACCGCAGCACCCCCTGCGCGGGAGGCTGGTCGCCCGGGTAGGCGTCGGCGTCCCCGTCGCCGAAGTCCACCGAAACGGCCACCCGCTTGTGCCCGGAGGCCGCGGTGTCCCGGCCGCACACCGACTCGAACGACGGCAGCTCCCCGCCGGGGGAGTCGCCGGCCCCTTCCGCGACGACGGAGAAGCGCCAGCCGATGACGGAGCCGTCAGGCGGCGAGCCGGCGGGATCGGCCGCGAGCCAGGCCGTCCCGTCGCTGAGCCAGGCGCTCCACGACCGCGGCGCGCCGGGGTCGGCGGCTCCGGGGGCCGGCCCGCCGGGGGCGACGGGCGTGGCGGCGAGTGCGGAATGGGGAAGGGAGAGGAACGCGGCCGCCCCGATGGCGACCCCGGCCGCAACACGATACGCGCGCAGCATCGATTGACCTCCGAGCTCGGGAGTAGGGTTCCAGTGCCTGCGGAGGGTGCGCCGGCGAACCCGCGGAAAAGGAGCGTATGGCATGACATGGCGGTGGCGTTATGAAAATGCAAATGGTGGTGAGGTGACGGATCGCCCTTTGCCGCGAGAGGTTTTTCCCAGCCAGGCCGACGCGGAGTCCTGGCTCGGCGAAAACTATCGTGACCTGCTGGAATCCGGTGTCGAGCAGGTCGCTTTGCTCGAAGAGGACCGTGTTGAATACACGGGATTGTCATTGCGCCAGCAGTGATTCCCCTATAAAAGAAAAACCCCTTGAGCGTCTTGCGGCTCAAGGGGTTTTTGTTACGTGGGCGCGTTATGGGCGGGTCTGCGGGCTCACGGTCTTGGCGGGGTCGCGCTCGACGACGCCGCCGAGCACCGCGTCGATCCGCTCCAGCACGTCGGCCCCCAGCTTGACGCCGGACGCCTTGACGTTGTCACGCACCTGCTCGGGCCGGGTGGCGCCGACGATGGCGCTGGAGACGTTCTGGTTCTGCAGCAC
This sequence comes from Nonomuraea sp. NPDC048892, assembly GCF_040649735.1. Classification (NCBI taxonomy): domain Bacteria; kingdom Bacillati; phylum Actinomycetota; class Actinomycetes; order Streptosporangiales; family Streptosporangiaceae; genus Nonomuraea; species Nonomuraea sp. NPDC048892. The sequence continues at coordinate 258,783 of NZ_JBEZFZ010000007.1, forward strand.
CCAGGCGATCGCCAACTGCGCCATGGTGAGGCCCAGGTCGGAGGCGATCGGCTTGAGCTCCTGCACGCGGGTGAGCACGTCGTCCCGCATGAACCGGGCGATCATGGCGCTGCCGCTCTTGTCGGTGGCCCGCGAGCCCTCGGGCGGCTGCTGGCCGGGGAGGTACTTGCCGGTGAGCACGCCCTGGCCGATCGGGGACCAGACGATCTGGCCCACGCCCTCCTTCTCGCTCAGCGGCACGACCTCCGGCTCGATGATGCGCCACAACATCGAATACTGCGGCTGGTTCGACACGATGCGGTCGAAGCCCATCTCATCGGCGATCTTGAGCGCCTGGGCGATCTGCTCGGCGGTCCACTCGCTGACGCCGATGTAGAGGACCTTGCCCTGGCGTACGAGATCGTCGAAGGTCTTGAGCGTCTCCTCAAGCGGGGTCTCGTAGTCGAAACGGTGCGCCTGGTAGAGATCCACGTAGTCGGTCTGCAGGCGGCGCAGGGAGCCGTTGATCGACTCGGTGATGTGCTTGCGCGACAGGCCGCGGTCGTTGCGGCCGGGGCCGGTCGGCCAGTAGACCTTGGTGAAGATCTCCAGCGACTCCCTGCGCACGCCCTTCAGTGCACGGCCGAGCACCTCCTCAGCCTTCGTCCCCGCGTAGACGTCGGCGGTGTCGAACGTGGTGATCCCCTCGTCGAGGGCCGCCTGCACGCACAGTTTGGCGGCCTCCTCCTCGACCTGGGAACCGTGGGTGATCCAGTTGCCGTAGCTGATCTCACTGACCATGAGGCCGCTGCGGCCGAGGTGTCGGAATTCCATAGGTCCGACCTTAATCCCGGCGCATGGGGTGATTCGTTTCGGGATAGGGTGCGCGACGTGCTGAAGCTAGTACGGCTGGCGCTGACGGCGGCCATCCTGACCGCGATCGCGGTACGACTGCGCCGCCGTGCCCGCCTGCCGCGGAAGGAACCCGCCGCTCCGGTGGCGCCCGTCCGCCGCGCTCGCCGTGCGGGGATGGGTGCGATCTGGGCCGGCATCGTGGCGATCGTGGCGCTGACGCTGGTCCTCGCCCTGATGCCGGCGGGCGGGTGGCAGGCGCGGGCGGCGTACGAGGACTCCTTGACCTGGGACGAGATCCTGGCCACCGTGCCGAATCCCGCCCCGCCCACCGCAGAGCCCACCGCGCAGTCCGTGCCTTCGCCCGCGGCGAGCGCCCGCGACTCCGGTCTCGGCCCCGAATCCGGCCCCGACACCGGCTCAGGTTGTGCGCCTGCGCCGCGTCCGGTGACGGTGCGGCCGATCGATCCCACGGTGAAGCGTGCCGTCGACCGGCAGTGGCGGCGGATCGAACGGTGGCTGAAGGCGAACGCGCCCCGCACGTACCGGACGCTGAGGGCCCCCGGCAAGGCGCGCACGATCGCCGTCGCCGAGGCGCAGATGGGTGTGAACTTCCCCGACGACCTGCGGGCCTCGCTGCTGCGCCACAACGGCTCGCGCGGTGCGGGCGCGTTCGGGCTGGGGCTGGGCGTCCGGTCGGGCGTCGCGTCCCACCTCGGCATCCGCCAGATCAGGGACACCTGGCGGCGGTTGTGCGCCTCGGAGATCGCGCCCGGCCGCCGGAACGGTCGGATGATCCCGTTCCTGTCCCGTCAGGGGCGCGGATCGGACGCGACGGAGCACGTCGTGACGTACGCCGCGGAGCTCGCGATGAGCGCCCCCGCTGACGGGGCCGTCGCCTGGGAGGGCACGGACGGCATGCTCCGCGTGCCGTCGTACCACGCGCTCATGCGGGCGGTGGCCGACGCCCTGGAGCAGGGCACGGCCCTAACGCTCGACGGCGAGCGGGAGTCCGAGGGCCGGCGCCCGACGGTCGAGCGCGGCCTGCTGCGCTGGAAGTAACGCCACCGCCACCGCCGCAGGACACCGCGACATTTCGCCACCGGCCGTGCCGCCGCACAGGGCGGCGGCACGCAGCGGGTCGCGGCGTTTGCCGGGAAACGGCCGAAATTTCGGAAAATATCCGTTACTTCTTCGGCGGGACCGGCTTGCCACCAGGCAGCACTGAGGGCGGCGGGAAGCGCAGCTTGCGGATCTGCAAAGCCCGCATCGCCGCGTAGAAGCCCACGCCTCTGACGCTCTCGTTCGGGAACTTCTCCGCGACCACCTTCTTCACCTTCCAGGCCACGTAGACCGAGGTGAAGAGCACGCCGATCATCATGATCGGCCAGCCGATCGTCACCACGTAGCCCAGCACCTGGGCCCTGATGGCCATCGGCCAGGGAACCCATGTGGCGAGCAGGATGACTAGCGAGAACGGCAGGAAATACTGGCTCGGCAACCGCCGCGAGTCGACCCATTCACGCGCGAACTTGCGCGCTGGGCCCTTGTCACGAGCGGGGAAATACCGCTCGTCACCAGCGAGCATGCCCTGGCGGGCACGATCGCGCTCGGCGGCCTGCTTGGCCCGCATCTGCCGATAGGCCTCTTTGCGGTCTTTCGGCGCGGAGACGTATTGGCGCCGTTTGCCTTCGGCAACGCGGCGCTTGGGTGTGGGACGACCTTTACCCTGGGGCTTAGGATCGTCAACGGGGACGGGGGTGTCGTCCACGGAGGTCTGGGAACGGCGTCGCAACACAGCGTCAACCCTACCTGGACTGCAACTTAGTGACGCCCTCGTGCGTTATGCGTAGGGTAATCCCAAGGCGGCTGCGCTGCACGGGATAACACCAGCACGACCTAGAAGGGGACGGCCGACGCGCATGAGCGTGATGAAGAGACTTTCGATGATCTTCAAGTCCAAGGCCAACAAGGCCCTGGACAAGATGGAGGATCCGCGCGAGACCCTTGACTACTCCTATCAGCGGCAGCTTGAGCTGCTGCAGAAGGTGCGCCGAGGAGTGGCCGACGTCGCCACCTCGCGCAAGAGGGTGGAGTTGCAGATCAACGGCTTGGAGAGCCAGGCCAGACGTTATGAGGAGCAGGGGCGCAAGGCGCTGTCCGTGGGCCGCGAGGATCTGGCCCGCGAGGCGCTGCAGCGGCGGTCCAACCTGCAGTCGCAGATGGCCGACCTCAAGGTTCAGCACGACAACCTCCAGGCCGAGGAAGAGAAGCTGACCACGGCTTCGCAGCGGCTGCAGGCCAAGGTCGACTCCTTCCGCACCAAGAAGGAGACGATCAAGGCCACCTACACCGCGGCCGAGGCGCAGACGCGCATCAACGAGGCGTTCTCCGGCATCTCAGAGGAGATGGGCGACGTCGGCCTGGCGATCCAGCGCGCCGAGGACAAGACGGCGCAGATGCAGGCCCGCGCCGGCGCGATCGACGAGCTGCTGGCCAGTGGCGCGCTCGACGACTACAGCGGCACCCGCGGCGACGACATCCAGGCCGAGCTCGACCGCATGGGCGGCGGCATGGACGTCGAGCTGGAGCTGGCCAGGATGAAGGCCGAGCTGGGCCAGGGCCCGGCGCCGCAGAGCGCCATCGAGCAGGGGCAGCCGCAGGCTCAGCCTCAGCCGCAGGCCCAGCCGCAGCAGCAGGGTGGCACCCAGCAGCTGCGCCAGCCTGGGGAGGGCGCATGATCGTCAGGATCATGGGCGAGGGTCAGGTGGAGATCTCCGCCGAAGACATCTCGGTCCTCAACGAGCTGGACTCCGAGCTCGAAGCGGCCATCGACGCGGGCGACGAGCAGTCGTTCCGGGTCAAGCTGCACGCGCTGCTCGACAAGGTGCGCCATGTGGGCAAGGCGCTTTCCGACGACAGCCTTGAGCCGTCAGAGCTGATCCTTCCCCCCGCGGACGCCTCGATCGAGGAGGTCCGGGAGATGCTGGGCGACCAGGGCCTGATCCCGGGCTGAGACCGTGAGCACGCGGTTCGCGTCCGATCGCGGCCTGACCAGCCGCATGGTCGTGACGATGTTCCTGCTCGGCCTGCTCTACGTGGTGTTCGTCGGCGTCCTGATCGCTCTCGGTGTCCAGGCGCTGACCGTGCTGGTGCTGGCGGGCGGCCTGCTGCTGGTGCAGTACTTCCTGTCCGACCGCATCGCCCTGTTCGCGATGCACGGGCGGGAGGTCTCTCCGCAGGAGGCCCCTGAGCTGCACGGCCTGATCGACCGGTTGTGCGCCATGGCCGACATGCCCAAGCCTCGGGTGGCGATCGCGGATTCCGACGTCCCCAACGCGTTCGCCACCGGCCGCAACCAGAAGAAGGCCGTCGTCTGCGTGACGACGGGCATCCTGCGCCGCCTGGACCCGCGGGAGCTGGAGGGCGTGATCGCCCACGAGCTGTCCCATGTGGCCCACCGTGACGTGGCCGTCATGACGATCGCCTCGTTCCTCGGGATCGTGGCGGGCCTCATGACCCGCTTCGCTCTCTACACGGGGCTCGGCGGCCGCCGAGCGGGCAACGGCCAGGGCGGCGTGCCCATCGGGCTGGTGATCCTGCTGGTGTCGGTCATCGTGTACGCCGTCAGCTTCCTGCTCACCCGGGCCCTGTCGCGCTACCGCGAACTGGCCGCCGACCGGGCCGGCGCCCTGCTCACGCAGCGCCCATCGGCCCTGGCCAGCGCGCTGACCAAGGTGAGCGGCGAGATGGCCAGGATCCCCACCAGGGATCTGCGCGAGGCGGAGCCGTTCAACGCCTTCTACTTCGCGCCCGCCCTGGCCAAGGGCGAGACGCTGGCGAGCCTGTTCTCCACGCACCCGCCGCTGGAGCGCCGGCTGGAGCAGCTGGCGAACATCTCGCGGCAACTCGGAAGGGGCTGAACACCTCATGGGCTGGCTCGACTCGCTCCTCGGCCGGTCGAAGCCGGTCCAGCCCAACCTCGACGCGTTGTTCGCGCTGCCGTCGGCGGCCGTGACGCTGCAGGCCGCGACCGGGCTCGTCCCCACCGGTTCCGGCTCCGTGGCGTTCAGGGCCGCCGAGGGCGTCGCGTTCGCCACGCTCGAACGCGACGTCAAGGCGCTGCTCGGCGAGCGGGTCGAGGAGTCCGACGACGGCTACGGCTACACCTGGCTCCTGGTACGCCGCTCACCCGACGCCCTCAGCGACCTGGTCACCGAGTTGCACGCGGTGAACTCGTCGCTGGAGGAGGCCGGGTTCGGGCCTTCGCTGCTGTGCTCGCTGGTGTCGTTCGCCCGTCCTGACGGCGGTGGGCGGCTGGCCGTGGTGTACCTGTACAAACGCGGCACCTTCTACCCGTTCGCCCCCACCTCCGGACAGAAACGCGACAACGCGCTCGAACTGCAGGCCAGGGGAGCGCTGGAGGGCGAGCTGCCGCTGGAGAAGGACCTCAGCCGCTGGTTCCCCGTCTGGGGCGCTCCCGGGCTCTGAGCGCCCGCCTTCCGCGAGCGGCCCTGACCCGTTTCACGCGGGGCTCGGCTCGCGGCGGGCCCCGTGCGCTCCGTGCCGAGCTTTGCCGGGTTCCGCGCGGGGCTCTGGGTGGGGCTCTTATGTGCGACGATCGCCCACGGTGATCTAATCATTACGTGGAGCGAAGGTTGTTCGTGTTCGCCGCGTCCGCGTTCATCGTGGCGGCGGTACTCGGCAGCGCCTGGATGACCGGGCAGTTCACCACCCCCGCCGTGGACAGGACCGACGGTTACGTCGGCGAGCTGGCCGCCCGTGACCAGCCGTGGACGCGTCTGTTCCGGGTCAGCGACGTGCTGGCGGGGCTGGCGTGCCTGCTCGGCGTGACGCTCGTGCCGAGGGTGGCGCGCGAATGGCCCGGCTGGCTGGCGCTGGCCGCGTTCGGGCTGCTCACGGTCGTGACCGGGCTGTTCCCGCTGGACTGTGCCACGGTGAGCGACCCGCTCTGCGGCCATCAGGGGACCTCGTCCGGCCATCTGATCCACCTCGTGGCGGGCGCACTGAGCACGGGGGCCGTGGTGGCCGCGATGGCGCTGCTCGGCGCGAGCTGGCGGTCGTGGGTGTCGTGGCTGTTCACCTGGCTCACCCTGGCCGCGACGGTGCTCACCGTGGCCGGGCTGGCCGGCGGGCGCGGCGCCGGGCTCGCACACCGGGCCCAGCTCGCCGTGATCGCCTTCTGGCTCGTGTACGTGGCCCTCCGCCTGCTCGTCTCCGACGACCGGGAAGAGAACGAAGCACTGACCCCTGCCATGAGAATCGCCCCCGGCCGCATGGGCGGAGTAGGCGGCGCCCGCGTCCGCCCGGACGGCGCCGCAGGCGCTGGAGAAGCGACCGGTGCGGTGGACGGGGCCGATGCGGGACACCCGATGGAGACGGGTGCCGGGGGGCTCGCAGGTGCGGCGGAAGCGTGGCATGGAGCCGGCGCTGCGGGTGCGGGTAGCGGGGTGGGTTCGGGTGGGGTGGTAGCTGGGGGTGGGAGGCAGCATGTCGTCGTGCAGGGGGACGGGCCTGCGGTGTTGATCGCGGCGGGGGCGGCGGGGGCCTGGTTTCACTGGGACGTGGTGGCTGGTCTGCTTGCTGCCGCCGGTCGTCGGGTGATTCGGTTCGATCGTCCCGGGCTTGGGCTCAGTCCGCCCTCGCCCGTGCCGCCGACCCTGTACGCCGAGGTCGCCCGGCTGGCCGCGCTGGCCCCGGCCCACCCCCAGCAGGTCACCGTCATCGCCCACGGTGTCGCCTGCTGGCACGCGGAGGCGTTCGCCCGGCTGCACCCGCTGTGCCTGGCCCGGCTTGTCCTGGTGGATCCGGTCCGCGTCGGCGAACGGCCTGCGCCGGCGGCGGCCACCAGGACGGTGGGGCGCTGGCTGCCCGCGCTCGGCGAGACCTGGGGCGCGACCGTCCTGGCCCGGCTGACAGGCCCGCCCGCGCACCGGCTGCTCACCGGGCTGCCCGACCCGTCGGGGATCTACCGCACCGGCACGGCGGTCTCCGCGATGGCGGGGGAGTGGCTGGCTCGTGGCGACATGGCCGCCGACCTGCGCAGGCTCCGGGCCGAGAAGCCGTTCCCGGGGGTGCCGGTCGTCGTGATCAGTGCGGGCGACCGGGACGGCTGCAGGGAGCGGCTGGCGGACGAGCTCGGGGGCGAGCACGTACGCGTACCAGGGCCTGGACGGCGTATTCACCTCCACCACCCGCACACTGCCGCCGACGCGGCCCTGTCTCCCGTTCACGTTCGGCGAGATGTGTCGTCCCAGGTGCCCGAGGCCAGCGAGGGGTCGCCTCGGGAGTCCACATCCAATGACGGGGGGAGCGGGCCCTGAGCCGGTCGGCGGAGGCGGCGTTGCTCGAACGGGTGACGGATATGCGGGCCACCCACCAGAATGGCGGGAAAAGAGGCCATTTGTGGGGGTGCCAATGCCTGACCTGGCGGGTCTGCGGCCAGGCGATCCCGCGACGGTGGGCGCGTACGGCCTGTCGGGCCGGCTCGGCGAGGGCGGGCAGGGCATCGTCTACCTCGCCACGGCACCGGACGGCACGAAGGTGGCGCTCAAGCTGCTGCGCGCCGACCTGGCGGGCGACGCCGAGGCGTCGGAGCGGTTCGTCCGCGAGGTGGCGATGGCGCGGCGGGTGGCGCCGTTCTGCACGGCGCAGGTCGTCGAGACCGGCCTGTACGGCGGGCGCCCGTACATCGTCAGCGAGTACATCGACGGCCCCACCCTCGCCGACGTCGTACGCGAGCAGGGCCCCCGCACCGGCACCTCCCTGCACCGGCTCGCCATCGGCACCATCACCGCGCTGGTCGCCATCCACCAGGCAGGCATCGTGCACCGCGACTTCAAGCCGTCGAACGTGCTCCTGGCCTCCGACGGCCCCCGCGTGATCGACTTCGGCATCGCCAAGGCGCTCGACCTCAGCTCGACCCTCACCGTGGCCGTGATCGGCACGCCGTCGTACATGGCGCCTGAGCAGCTCACCCAGTCGAACCCGGGGCCGAGATCGGACATGTTCGCGTGGGCGTGCACGCTGCTGTACGCCGCCTCGGGGCAGCCGCCGTTCGGGCAGGACAGCGTGCCCGCGGTGGTCAACCGGATCCTGCACACCGAGGCCGACACCGGCTCGATCGCGGATCCCGCCCTGCGCGCGCTCGTCACGGAGTGCCTGGCCAAGGACCCCGCCGGACGTCCGTCGGCGAGCGACGCCCTCATGCGCCTCCTCGGCCACGCCCCCGCCCCCAGGGCGGCCTCCGGCGGACACTTACCCGGCGCCCAGGGGTCCGGGCTGCTCCAACAGGGCAGCGCGGCGGCCGGCCCGCACACGCCGCCGGCCGGCCCGCAGACGGCAGGCGGCCCATATACGGCGGCAGGTCCGCAGGCGGCAGGCGGTTCACAGGCGGTAGGCGGCGCGTACACGACGGCAGGCCCGCAGGTGGCAGGTGGCCCGTACACAGCGGCCGGTTCGCACGTGCCGGGCCCTCCGCCGCGCCCGGGCCCGCCCCAGTCAGGCGCCGCGCAGCCACTGCCGCGTCCCGGTCCGCCCACGTGGCCGACCCGGCGCCGGCGTACCGGATGGGTGGTCACGGCGGCTGTAGCGGGGGCGCTCACCCTGGTCACGGCCACCGCGCTGGTCGCCGTCCGGCTCTCCGAGGGTTCCGGCGGCGGCGGCGCGACGCCCACGTCATCGGCCGCCCAGGTCGTCACCTCCGCCCCCGCCACCCCGCCCACGACAGGCCCCGCCACGACGCACCCCGCCACCCGTTCGATCTCCCTGCCCGGTACGTCGGTGCGGGTCGAGGAGCACGCCGGCGACCCCATCGAACTCGTCTCCTACACCCTCGACAGCGGCAAGCGCCTCTACGTCAGGCAGCCCGCCACCGGCACATTCGCCGCCGACAGCCGCTACTTCGAGTACGCCCTCGACCCCAGGACCGGCCGCGCGCTCGCCACCGACGCCGACTACACCACCGACGGCTTCGCCACCGTCTCGATCGTCGATCACGCCACCGGCGGCAAACGCCTGGTCAGGCTCAGCCCCAGGCCGGTCTTCCCCACCACGCCGCGCTGGTCGCCCGACGGCAGGTACGGCCTGGTCACCCTCTTCAAGGGCACGCAGGACGACACGGTCGAGTACGGCTACGGCATCATCGACGTCACCTATGAGAAGGGCCGCGTGTTCGAGATCAAGGAGCAGGGCGCGGGCAAGTGGCGCTTCTTCTGGGACGCCGGCGGCCAGGCGGTGGGCACGTGGGTGGGCGACCGGATGACGTTCTACGACCTCAACGGCAGGCTCCTGCGCACGCTGACGAACGTGGGCGCGCCGGTGTGGGTGGAGGGCGACGACGTCTCGCCGACCGGCACCCGCTTCCTGGCCCACTGCACGAGGGACGCCACCACGCTGTGCGCCCGCTCCACCTCCGGCGGCGACACGGACGCGGTGACGATCCCGTTCGCCGCCGTCCGCCTCATCGGCTGGTGGGACGACGAGCACCTGGCCGTGTGGCGGACCAAGGGCGGGGGGTACGAGGCGGTCGTCATCGACCTGAAGGGCCAGGTGTCGCGGGTGCTGGCGACGGCGGCGGAGAAGGCCGAGTTCGACAAGATGGGATTCCGCTTCGCCCGCGTGCCCGCGTAGATCCCGGGGGCGTCCTAAGATCGGGGTGGAACCCATGCGAAGGGGCTGGGCCTCGTGGACATCACCGTGATCGGCCAGGGCTCGGTCCTGGCCGCGCCCGACATCCTGCGCCTGCACGCGGGCGTCGAGGTGCGCAGGACCTCCGCCGCCGAGGCGTTCGCCGCCGTACGGGCCGCCGCCGCCCGGCTGGCCGAGGCGCTCAGACGCGAGGGCATCGCCGCCGACGACGTGACCACGGTGGAGCTGTCGCTGGGGCCCGAATACGCCAACTACCCGGAGGTGGCCGCGTACCGGGCGGTCCAGGGCGTCGAGGTCGTCGTCCGCGACCTGAGCAGGGCCGATCACGTCATCGACACCGTGGCGGGCGTGGGGGAGGAGGCCAGGCTCAACGGCGTGGCCTTCGAACGCTCCGACCCGGCCGCGGCGCTGGCCGAAGCGCGGGTACGGGCGTTCAGGGACGCCGCGGCCAAGGCGGCGCAGTACGCCGAGCTGGCCGGGCGCCCGCTGGGGCGGGTGACGGAGGTGAGCGAGGACTTCACCGCGCCGCCGCGGCCGATGGCACGCATGGCCGCGAACTTCGCGGCCGACTCGGAAGCCTCGATCAGCCCGGGCCGCCAGTCGCTCACCGTCACGGTACGCCTCGGCTACGACTTCGCCTGACCTGAACGGAATTGAGCTCAGCCGGCCCGCGCCACGCCAGGGTCCGCAGCGGGCCAGGCCAGGGCCGCGACACCGCCCCGGCCCGGCGCCTCACCGTGCCCTGGAGCCGTGCCCCGGAGCCGTGCCCTGGAGCCGGGCCCTACGGAAGGGCCAGCATGCGGTCCAGGGCGACCTTGGCCCAGTGGGTGGTGTCCGCGTCCACCGTGATCTGGTTGACGACCTCGCCCAGCACCAGCGACTCCAGCGCCCACACCAGGTGTGGCAGGTCGATCCGGTTCATGGTGGAGCAGTAGCACACGGTCCGGTCCAGGAACGAGATGTCCTTGTCGGGGAACGTCTGCGCCAGCCGCTTGACCAGGTTGAGCTCCGTGCCGATGGCCCAGCTCGAACCCGACGGCGCCGCCTCCAGCGTCTTGATGATGTGCTCGGTCGAGCCCACGTGGTCGGCCTTCAGCACCACCTCGTGCCGGCACTCGGGGTGCACGAGCACGTTGACGCCGGGGATGCGGGCGCGTACGTCGTCCACCGACTCGGCGGTGAAGCGGCCGTGCACCGAGCAGTGGCCCCGCCACAGGATCATCCTGGCCCGCTCAAGCTGCTCCCTGGTCAGGCCGCCGTTGGGGCGGTGCGGGTTCCACACCACGCAGTCCTCCAGGGACATGCCCATCTCCAGCACCGCGGTGTTGCGGCCGAGGTGCTGGTCGGGCAGGAACAGCACCTTCTCCCCCCGCGAGAACGCCCAGTCGAGCGCGCGGCGGGCGTTGGAGGAGGTGCACACGGCGCCGCCGTTCCTGCCGCAGAACGCCTTGATGTCGGCGCTGGAGTTCATGTACGTGACCGGCACCACCTGATCGGCCAGCCCGGCGTCCTCCAGCGCCTCCCAGCACTCCTCGACCTGGTCGAACGTGGCCATGTCCGCCATCGAGCAACCGGCCGCCAGGTCGGGCAGGACCACCTTCTGGCCCGCGCCCGTCAGGATGTCGGCCGACTCGGCCATGAAGTGCACGCCGCAGAAGACGATGAACTCGGCCTCGGGCCGCGCCGCCGCCTGCTGGGCCAGCTTGAACGAGTCACCCGTCACGTCGGCGAACTGGATGACCTCGTCACGCTGGTAGTGATGGCCGAGCACGAACAGGCGCTCGCCGAGCGCCTCCTTGGCCTTGCGGGCCCGTTCGACCAGGCCGGGGTCGGAGGCCGGCGGCAGCTCGCCGGGACAGTCGACCCCCTTCTCGCTGTGCGGATCGGCACCCTGGCCGAGTACGAAGAGCGGCAGTCCAGTCTGGGTGGCCATGGCCGTACCCCCTTATCGTCGTTCTGACGATACCCATCATGGCACACGGAGAAATGTGGTCATTCTCGGGGAGGGGGCCCCGGGAATGTGTGGCATCGCCCAGGTGTTGGTAGCGTCATTAGCAGGACGTCGAAAACAGACAGCCGGGTTAGGGAGTCAGCAGATGACGGTTGAGAGCAGCGAGACCACGGCACAGGGCCTGATCCTGACTGACGCGGCCGCCGCCAAGGTCAAGAACCTGCTCGAACAGCAGGGCGAGGAAGGTCTGCAGCTGCGGGTCGCCGTGCAGCCAGGAGGTTGCTCCGGCCTGCGCTACCAGCTCTTCTTCGACGACCGTTCGATGGACGGTGACGTCGTGTCGGACTTCGGTGGCGTCAGCGTGGTCACCGACCGGATGAGCGCCCCCTACCTGATGGGCGCCTCGATCGACTTCGTCGACACGATCGAGAAGCAGGGCTTCACGATCGACAACCCCAACGCCACGGGCTCGTGCGCCTGTGGTGACTCGTTCAACTAGAACGGGTCGCCCACGGCCCGCAGGTCCCGCTCGCCTTTGTGCGTGCGGGACCTTCGCGTATCCTCGTGGGGCTCATTGGCCTGCTGACAACGAGGAAGAAGAATCCCGTGCGCATCGCCGTAACCGGCTCCATCGCGACAGATCACCTGATGACCTTCCCTGGGAGCTTCGGCGACCAGCTCATCGCCGAGCAACTCGATCGGGTGTCGCTCTCTTTCCTGGTCGATGACCTCCAGATCCGCCGTGGCGGCTGCGCCGCGAACATCGCGTTCGGAATGGCCTGTCTCGGCCTCAAGCCGATCCTCGTGGGGGCCGTCGGCAACGACTTCGCCGACTACCGCTCGTGGCTGGAGCGCCATGGCGTCGAGTGCGGCTCCGTGCACGTCTCGGAGACCCAGCACACCGCCCGCTTCCTGTGCACCACGGACGAGAACCACAACCAGATCGCCTCGTTCTACACCGGCGCCATGGCCGAGGCGCGGCTCATCGAGCTGCAGCCCGTGGCCGACCGCCTGGGCGGCCTCGACCTGGTCCTGATCAGCCCCAACGACCCCGACGCCATGCTGCGTCACTCCGACGAGTGCCGCCAGCGCGGCATCCCGTTCGCCGCCGACATCTCCCAGCAGCTGGCCCGCATGGAGGACGAGCAGATCCGCCAGCTCGTCGACGGCGCCGCCTACCTGTTCGGCAACGACTACGAGAAGGGGCTCATCGAGCAGAAGACCGGCTGGTCCCACGAGGAGATCCTCGGCCGGGTCGGCGTCCGGATCACCACGCTCGGCCCCAAGGGCGCCGTCATCGACCGCCAGGGCGAGCCGTCCATCCAGGTCGCACCCGCCCCCGAGCGGGGCAAGGCCGACCCCACCGGCGTCGGCGACGCCTTCCGCGCGGGGTTCCTGGCCGGCGTGGCCTGGGGCCTGCCGCTGGAGCGGTGCGGGCAGATCGGCAACCTGACCGCCACCCACGTGCTGGAGCGCGTGGGCGGGCAGGAGTACGAGCTCGGGCAGAAGGCATTCCTGGAGCGGTTCTCCGCCGCGTACGGCGCGGAGGCCGCGGCGGAGATCGCCCCCCACGTCCGCTGCTACCACCCCTGAGCCGGAGAACGTGAGACGGGCCGCCCCACGTGCGTGGGACGGCCCGGACGGCGTTTCAGCGCATGGCGTAGACGCGGTGCACGAACTCGGCCAGCTCGCCGTCGGGCAGGTGCCTGGCCAGGTCCGCCTCGGTGATCATGCCGACGATGCGGCCGTTCTCCATCACCGGCAGGCGCTTGATCCGGTGCTCCTCCATGCGGGCCAGCGCCTCCTGCACGGTCGCGTCCGACGGCACCCAGACCAGCCCGACGGCCAGCTCGCCCGCCGTCACGCTGGACGGGTCGTGACCGGCCGCGACACACTTCAGCACGATGTCGCGGTCGGTGATGATGCCGGTGACGCGGTCGTCAGGACCGCAGACGGGCAGGGCGCCCACGTCCTTCTCGCGCATCATCTGCGCCGCCCGGTCCAGGGTCTCGTGTGCCGCGATGCACTCCGCGCCCGTGCTCATGATGTCGCGGGCGGTCTCGCGCGGATTTCCGCTGATCATGACTTCCCCCCGAGTTGTCGATGACTCCTAAGGGGAGGCCCTACCCGCTGTGGGGGCCTGAATCGGCCGGCGGGCCTTTCAGTAGTTGCGGCGTACGTGGATCGCCCAGCCGCCCTCCGGCAGCTCGTACGACCCCACATGCCGGTGCGACTTCAGCCTGCACCACGCCGGCACGTCCGTGTAGGCCGCGGGATCGTCGGCCAGCACGGCCACCACGGCGTTGAGCGGAACGTAGTTGATCTGCTCGGCGAGCATGATGATCGGGATGGGGCACTTCTTGCCGAGCGCGTCGATCGTCAAAGCCGGCTGGGTAACCTCGGTCATGCGACTCCTGCGTCCTGCCGGATCCGGCGCACCAGGTCGGGCAGCGCGGCGAGGAAGGCGTCGACCTCGTCCGCGCCGGTGCCCCTGGCAAGCGACACCCGGACATTGCCATGCGTCAGCACGCCCATGGCCTCAAGGACGTGCGATGGACGAAGCGTACTAGCGGTGCACGAACTTCCTGACGATACGGCGAAACCCGCCTTGTCGAGCTCGGTCAGGAGCGCCTCCCCGTCGACGTACAGGCACGAGAAGGTGACGATGTGCGGGGCCCGACCGACGGGGTCGCCGATGACCTCCACGTCGGGGACGGTCTCCTTGACCCTGGCCCTGATCCGGTCGACGAGCGCGGAGAGCCGCGCCTGCTCCTCCTCCGCCTCGGCGCGGACCGCGCGCAGGGCGGCCGCCGCCGCGACGACGGCGGGGACGTTCTCGAAGCCCGGCACCCGCCGCCGCTCCCGCTCGTCCTCGGGCAGGAACGAGCGGAAGCGCGTGCCCTTCCGCACCGCCAGCACGCCCACCCCGGCCGGGCCGCCCCACTTGTGGGCGCTGGCCGCCAGCACCGACCAGCCGAGCGGGATCGGCATCCGGCCCGCCGTCTGCGCCGCGTCCACCAGCAGCGGAACGCCGTGCTCGCGGCAGGCTTCGGCCGCCTCGGCCACCGGCTGGGTGGTGCCGACCTCGTGGTTGGCCGTCTGCAGGCAGGCCAGCGCCGTGCCGGGCGCGGCGACCGCCTCGGCGAAGCGGGCCAGGTCCACCCGCCCGCTCAGGTCCACGCCCACCGTCTCGACCGTGCCGCCCTCGCGCTCGTGCACCTGGCCCGCGTGCAGCACGCTGGAGTGCTCGACGGCGCTCGTCACCAGGTGGCGTCCGGCTCTGCGTCTTCCGTGTAGGGTGCCGAGCACGCCGAGATGCACGGCCTGCGTGCCCGACGCGGTGAACGACACCTCGTCAGGGCGCGCGCCGAGTGCCTCGGCCACCTCCGTGCGGGCCTGTTCCAGCAGCAGGTGAGCGCGGCGGGCCGCCCCGTAGAGTCTCGCCGGGTCGGCCCAGCCGGCGTCGATCGCCGCCAGCAGCGCCTCGCGCGCCTGGGGGTGGAGCGGCTCGCTGGAAGCCGCGTCGAAATACGCCACGGGATACATCGTCCCACTTCCGGCGCCATCGAGGGGTCGAGAGGTGGGGCGAGGCACCCGCACGCTAATGTGTCTGCTTGTCAGTCTGTGCTTGATGCAGAAAACAGCAATACGAGCGCCCAAGGGAGAGACTCTTGGGCTTCATCTGTGGGGTAGGCGATCCGTGAGTCCGACTCGCCGTACGACGCGGCGTTCGTTGGCCCGGCGCAGGGTGCCACGAGCCGCCGCTTTGGCGTTGCTGCTGGCCACTGCTACGGCGTGTGCTAATGACGTCCCCGAGGCCAACTGGTCTCGCGGCCTTCTTCCCGACCACATCACCGAAGAGGCCGGTGTGGTCCAGAGTCTGTGGAACGGGGCCTGGATCGCCGCACTCGCCACGGGCGCGGTCGTCATCGTGCTGATCCTGTGGGCGTCGTTCTTCCATCGCAAGCGCAGGGCCAAGGCCGAGCTGCCGCCGCAGGTGCGCTACAACCTGCCGATCGAAATGCTCTACACCCTGATCCCGCTGGTCATGGTGTCGGTGTTCTTCTTCTTCACCGCCCGCGACAGCGAGGTGCTGGCCAAGGTCGACGGCGACGCCCCCGTCAAGGTCAAGGTCGAGGCGTACCAGTGGAGCTGGCGCTTCACCACGACCGTCGACGGCAAGACGCTGGCGCCGGTCTCCGGCGTGCCGGTGAGCGACTTCCACCAGGGCCCCCAGCTCGTCCTGCCGGTGAAGAAGAAGGTCGAGTTCGACCTGTCGAGCGACGACGTGATCCACTCGTTCTGGGTGCCCGAGTTCCTGTTCAAGCGCGATGTCATCCCCGGCATCCCCGAGAACAACCCGGGCCGCAAGTTCCAGATCACGACGCTCGACCGCACCGGCGTCTTCGCCGGTCGCTGCGCTGAGCTCTGCGGCGTCGACCACAGCCGGATGCTCTTCTCGGTGAAGCTCGTGAACGAGCAGGAGTGGAGCCAGTACATCGCGACCCAGCAGGCGGGGAGTGCCCAGTGACCGCCATCCACGAACCACTGACGACAGCGCCGGTCAGGCCCATCTCCAAGGGCCAGATCCTGGCCAAGTGGATGTCCTCGACTGATCACAAGATCATCGGGCACATGTACCTGATCACGTCGTTCGCCTTCTTCCTGATCGGCGGCGTCATGGCGCTGATCATGCGGGCCGAGCTGGCGCAGCCCGGCCTGCAGCTCACCAGCAACGAGCAGTTCAACCAGCTGTTCACCATGCACGGCACGATCATGCTGCTGATGTTCGCGACGCCGCTGTTCGCCGGCTTCGCCAACGAGCTGATGCCGCTGCAGATCGGCGCCCCCGACGTGGCGTTCCCGCGCCTCAACATGGTCAGCTACTGGCTCTACCTGTTCGGCAGCCTCATCGCCGTCTCGGGCTTCTTCACCCCGGGCGGCGCGGCCTCGTTCGGCTGGTTCGCCTACACGCCGCTGTCCAACGCGATCAACTCGCCCGGCGTCGGCGGCGACCTGTGGATCATGGGCCTGGCCCTGTCCGGCCTCGGCACGATCCTCGGCGCGGTCAACTTCATCACCACGATCATCTGCATGCGCGCGCCCGGCATGACCATGTTCCGGATGCCGATCTTCACCTGGAACATCCTGCTGACCAGCATGCTCGTGCTGATGGCCTTCCCCGTGCTGGCCGCCGCCCTGCTCGCGCTGGAGGCCGACCGCAAACTGGGCACCCAGATCTTCACCTCGGAGAACGGCGGGGCGCTGCTCTGGCAGCACCTGTTCTGGTTCTTCGGCCATCCCGAGGTCTACATCATCGCGCTGCCGTTCTTCGGCATCGTCACCGAGATCCTGCCGGTCTTCAGCCGTAAGCCGATCTTCGGTTACATCAGCCTCGTGGGTGCGACGATCTCGATCGCGGGCCTGTCCATCACGGTCTGGGCGCACCACATGTTCCCGACCGGGCAGGTGCTGCTGCCGTTCTTCTCGTTCATGACGTTCCTCATCGCGGTGCCGACGGGCGTGAAGTTCTTCAACTGGATCGGCACGATGTGGCGAGGCCATCTGAGCTTCGAGTCGCCGATGCTCTTCTCGGTCGGCTTCCTCATCACGTTCCTCCTGGGCGGCCTGACGGGCGTCATCCTGGCCTCGCCGCCGCTCGACTTCCACATCAGCGACACCTACTTCGTCGTCGCCCACTTCCACTACGTGGTCTTCGGCACCGTGGTGTTCGCGATGTTCGCCGGGTTCTACTTCTGGTGGCCCAAGTTCACCGGCAAGATGCTCGACGACAAGCTCGGCAAGCTGCACTTCTGGCTGCTGTTCATCGGCTTCCACACGACGTTCCTGGTCCAGCACTGGCTGGGCATGGCCGGCTTCCCGCGGCGCTACGCCGACTACAGCCCGGCCGACGGCTTCACCGACCTCAACCTGTTGTCGTCGGTGGGCGCGTTCGTGCTGGGCGCCTCGACGCTGCCGTTCTTCTACAACGTCTGGAAGACCTGGCGCAGCGCGCCCAAGGTCACCGTGGACGACCCGTGGGGTTACGGTGGCTCGCTCGAATGGGCGACCTCCTGCCCGCCGCCGCGGCACAACTTCACCAGGCTGCCGCGCATCCGGTCCGAGCGCCCCGCGTTCGACCTGCACTACCCGCACGCGTCCGCCAAGTCCACCCAGGAGGTCGAGGGCTGATGAAGGTCCAGGGTTGGCTCTTCCTGCTGTGCGGCGTCTTCTTCGCCGGCGTCGACATCGCCTACTGGTTCTGGACCAAGGCGGCGACGGGCCAGGGTGAGCCGGTCGGCACCACGGCCATGGCCATCTCGGTCGGCTTCGCGTTCATGGTGGGCTACTACCTGATGTTCACCGCGCGGCGCATCGGCGCGCAGCCGGAGGACGACAAGCAGGCCGACATCAGTGACGGCGCGGGTGAGATCGGCTTCTTCAGCCCGAGCAGCTGGTGGCCGCTGTTCCTCTGCCTGGCGGCGGCCTTCGCCTTCGCCGGGTTCGTGATCGGCTTCTGGATGTTCCTGATCGGCGTCTTCCTGATCATCATGGCGATGATCGGATTCGTCTTCCAGTACTACCGGGGCCACTTCTCGCACTGAGCACTGAGGCACCACACCTGGAGCGGGCGTCTTCCTCTTGGAGAGGGACGCCCGCTTTTTGGTGTTCTTTACCAGTGTACGGATGTGGTGAATCAATTACTCAGGGTAATAAAGGAGGCGGATAGGTTCGATCTCGGGCGAGGGAGTACTCGTGGGGCGAGGAGCGTATGGATCGGCCGGCTTGCTGGCCTTGGCGCTGCTGGCGGCGTGCTCGGCGCAGAGCCCGGCGCAGGACCCCCAGGGGGTCGCCATGGCCGGGAAGGCGCCCGGCGCCTCTGTGGGGTTCTCTCCGGCCGACAAGACGTCTAACGTGCCCACGGACCAGCCCGTGGTCGTCTCGGTCCAGGGAGGCACGCTGAAGAGCGTGCGGGTGGACGGGGGCAAGGCGGGCCCGCTCAAGGGTGTCCTCAGCGCCGACGGCACCCGGTGGCGCAGCGTCGGCACCGCCAGGCCCGGCACCTCGTACACGGTGACCGCCGTCTCCGCCGACGCGGCGGGCAAGCAGAGCGAGAGCCGCAGCGGGTTCACCACGGTCAAGGGCGGCAAGACGTTCGACATCGCGACCATCACCCCGAACAAGGACGACACCGGGCTGACGGTCGGCGTCGGCATGCCCGTCATGATCGCCTTCGACCAGCCCGTCACCGACCGGGTGGCCGTCGAGCGCAACCTCAGCGTGCACAGCTCCAAACCGGTCGAGGGGGCCTGGCACTGGTTCGACGACCAGCACGTGGACTATCGGCCGCGGAAGTACTGGCCGGCGCACACGAAGGTGCGGGTGGAGGCCAAACTGGCCGGCGTGCGCGGCGGACCCGGCATGTACGGCAAGCGCGACGTGAAGCTCGACTTCAAGATCGGCCGTTCGCAGATCACCAAGGGCAGCACCAACGAGCACGTGCTGATCGTCCGGCGGGACGGCAAGCGCGTCCGCACCATGCCGATGAGCGCCGGTCAGGGCGGCCAGTGGAAGTACCACACGACCTCGGGCGTGCACCTGGCCATGTCACGCGAGCCCGTGACCGTGATGACCTCGCCGGGGATCGGGCCCGGCTCGGCCGGCTACTACCGGCTGACCGTCTACAACACCGTGCGCATCTCCAACAGTGGCGAGTACGTGCACAGCGCGCCCTGGTCGGTCGGGTCGCAGGGCAACTCGAACGTCAGCCACGGCTGCGTGAACGTCAGCCCGGGCAACGCGGCGTGGTTCATCAAGAACACGCTGATCGGCGATCCGATCATCATCACGGGGACGCCGCGGAAGCTGGAGCCCACCAACGGGTGGGGGCACTGGCAGGAGACCTGGAAGCAGTGGCTCAAGTGGAGCGCGCTGAAGGACGGCCCCACCAACCTGCTCGACCGCTGACGGTGGCCCGGCCCGTGTACTACGGAAGGTAGGAGAGGGGACGGCCGGATCGGACGTCCCCGTGCCGGAGGGCAGCCCCGTCCGGGCGGCCCGTCCGGACGAACCGGTCAGACGGGGCGCTCAGGAGGGGTGGTTCAGACGGGGCGGAAGGAGCCGCTGGCCTCGATCCAGCGGTCCAGCACGGCGGACGCGCCGCCGGAGTCGACCGCCTGCACCGCGCGGGCGTACGCGTCGATCATGGCCGAGTCGAGGTCGTCGCCGGGCCCGTCGAGCGCCACCAGGGCCGCCGCCGCGTTGAGCAGCACCGCGTCGCGCACGGGCCCCGTCTTGCCGCGCACGAGGTCGTGCACGGCCTGGGCGTTGAAGGCCACGTCGCCGCCGCGCAGCGCGCCCACGTCGGCTCGCGGGATGCCGAGCACCGCGGGGTCGAACGTGGTCTGCGTCGCCGTGCCGTCCTTGACCACCCAGACCGTCGAGGTGGCGGCGATGGTGAGCTCGTCGAGGCCGTCGTCGCCGCGGAAGACCAGGGCCGAGACCCCGCGCTCGGCGAAGACGCCCGCCAGCACCGGCAGCATGCCCGCGTCGTAGACGCCGATAGCCTGTGCCGACGGGCGGGCCGGGTTGGTGAGCGGGCCGAGGAAGTTGAAGACCGTGGGGACACCGATCTCCTTGCGGGTCGGCCCGGCGAAGCGCAGCGCGGGGTGGTAGACCGGCGCGAAGCAGAACGCGATGCCGGCCTGGCTCGCCACCTGCGCCGTCTGCTCGGGCGTGAGGTCGAGCCTGATGCCCAGGTGTTCGAGGACGTCGGCGGCGCCGCAGGAGGACGAGGCGGCCCGGTTGCCGTGCTTGACCACGCGCGCGCCGGCGGCGGCGGCCACGATGGCGGCCATGGTGGAGACGTTGACGGTGTGGGCCCGGTCGCCGCCCGTGCCGACCACGTCGACCACGGGGCCCTCGACGCGCAGCGGCGTGGCCAGGTCGAGCATGGTGCGGGCCAGGCCGACCACCTCGGCCACGGTCTCGCCCTTGGCGCGCAGCGCGATCACGAAGCCGGCGATCTGGGAGGGCGTGGCGGCGCCGGACATGATCTCCCGCATCGCCCAGGCCGACTCGTCGGAGGTGAGGTGCTCTCCTGACAGGAGAGCGGACAGCAGGGAGGGCCAGGTCGTCCGGGAGTCCATGGGCACCTACTTAGCGTTGAGTCGGGTGGCGGAACGACGGCGCATGAGGTCGGCCACCGTGTCGGCCAGCACCATCGGCTCCAGCGGCTGCGGCACCACGGCGTCGGCCTTGGACCACTCGGCGAGCCAGCGGTCGTCACGCCTGGCGATGATCAGGCAGATGGGCGGGCAGTCGTAGACCTCGTCCTTGGCCTGGCGGGCGACGCCCATGCCGCCGGCCGGCTGCGTCTCGCCGTCGAGGACCGCCACGTCGATCTCGCCGGAGGCCAGCCACTGGTGCACCTTGGGCTCGGTGGCGCACTCCACGATCTCCACGAGCGGTACGTCGGCCGCGGGACGCCTGCCGATGGCCTGGCTCACCTCGGCCCGGGTGGCGGCGTCGTCGCTGTAGACGAGAACCTTCATCTTCTCGTCGGTGCTCCCTGTGGACATCGGTCGCGCTCACTATCAGTCGAAGAGGTAGGGTCACCTGGATCGTACCGGTGCGAAGGGGTGCGGACCCAGGCCACCATGCCTGCTGGGCGTTTTGTTCCAATTATCCCAGGTTGGTAGGCGGTTTGTACCTGCTAACGGGGGGTCGTGCGACCGACCGACCACCAGAGCCGCAATAATGCTGCCCGTGGCGACAGCATCCGCAATAACTTCGACGACGACAGCACAGTCGTACCGGAGACCGAACCTGGTCAGCGTCGGTACGATCGTCTGGCTGTCCTCTGAGCTCATGTTCTTCGCGGCGCTGTTCGCGATGTACTTCACCATCCGGTCGGTGAGCGAGGGCCGAGGCATCGAGTGGGGACCGGCGTTCCTGCAAGCCGGTGCCGACGCCTCTGAGGCAGCTCACCTGAACATCCCGTTCGCGACGGTCAACACGATCATCCTGGTTCTGTCGAGTGTGACGTGCCAGCTCGGCGTGTGGGCCGCAGAGAAGGGGCAGGTCGGCAAGCTCCGCTTCTGGTACGTCATCAGCTTCCTCATGGGCGCCGTCTTCGTCGCCGGGCAGCTGTACGAGTACATGGAGCTGGCGTCAGAGGGCGCGACCTTGTCCGCTAACGCTTACACCTCGGTGTTCTACCTGACGACGGGCTTCCACGGCCTGCACGTGACCGGTGGCCTGATCGCGTTCCTGTTCATGCTGGGACGCACGTACGCCGCGAAGCGCTTCACGCATGAGCAGGCCACCAGCGCGATCGTCGTGTCCTACTACTGGCACTTCGTCGACGTCGTCTGGATCGGTCTTTTCGCGACCATCTACATCATTCGTTAAGGAACGGGATCTCTGTGATTAGGATCACCGCTTGGCGGCGGCATCCCCTCGCGAGATACGCCGTCCTGATTTTCGCGTTGGCGCTGGTCGGGATGGTATACGCCGCCTTTGTCCAGGCGGGCAAGCCTGCCGACGCGGCATTGGCGGCGGGCAAGGTCGATGACGTGGCCGAGGGCAAGAGCCTGTTCGTGCTGCACTGCGGGAGCTGCCACGGCGCCAACGCGCAGGGCACCACCTCGGCGCCCACGCTCATCGGCGTCGGCGCCGCGGCGGTCGACTTCCAGATGAGCACCGGCCGCATGCCGGCCGGCGCCCCCGGGCCGCAGGCGCCGCGCAAGCCCCTGGCGCCCTGGGTCAACGAGACGACGACCCGCCAGATCGCGGCCTACGTGCAGTCGCTCGGCGGCGGCCCGCAGGTGCCCGGGCACGAGCAGGTCGACCCGGCGATGGGCGACGCGGGCAAGGGCGGCGAGCTGTTCCGCGCCAACTGCATCCAGTGTCACAACTGGGCCGGCGCGGGCGGTGCCCTGACGCAGGGCAAGTACGCCCCCAACCTCAACTCCTCGACCCCGACGCAGATCTACGAGGCGATGATCACCGGCCCGCAGGCCATGCCGGTCTTCAACGACACGACGATCACGCCGGAAGAGAAGCGCAGCATGATCGCGTACATCACCCAGGTCCGTGAGCAGCGCGACCCCGGAGGTTTCGGCCTCGGGCGCATCGGCCCGGTCACCGAAGGTCTCGTAGCGTTCGTAGTGGGCATCGCCGCCCTCGTACTTGCCGCCATCTGGATCACCGCGAAGAAGCGACAGAAGTCATGACAGACAACGAGCACGAGATCGAGCAGCCCGACGAGCGCGTACCCAAGCGCGTCATCGGCACCCCCGCGCCGGGCACCTCGATGCTCGGCGCCGCGGAGGCGCCCGCGGCCGTCGAGGAGGACGTCCCCGGCGTCACGCTGCAGGACGAGGCCAAGGCGCGCAAGGCCGAGAGGATCGTGGCGCTCTGCTTCACGATCACGTTCCTGGCCTCCATCGCGTTCATCGTCTCCTACGTCTACTTCCAGGTGGGCAGCCCCGAGGCGACCGGCACCTCCAACCTCGCCCTGGGCAGCTCGCTCACCATCGCGATCCTGGGCCTGGCGGTCGGCATCGTGATCTGGGTCCGCCAGATCATGCCGAAGTACTCGCTGGTCCAGGACCGCCACCCGATGGCCTCCGCCGAGGAGGACCGCGAGGTCGTCGGCGAGACGTTCCTGCGCGGGGCCAACGAGAGCGGCTTCGTCAAGCGCAAGCTGCTGCGCCGCACGCTGCTGCTGGCCGCGGCGCCGCTCGGCCTGGTCCCGCTGGTGCTCCTGCGCGACCTCGACAACAGCAAGATGCCGGGCGCGAAGTTCAACTCGATGCTGCGCCACACGGTCTGGGGTGAGAAGACCAAGGAGGGCAAGCCGCTGCGGCTCGTCGTCGAGGGCACCGGCCAGCCCATCAGGGCCGCCGACTTCAACTCGCCGGGCGGCATCCTGTCGGTCGTCCCCGAGGGCTACCAGCACGACCTCAACGCCCTGGCCAAGGCCACGCTGATCCTGATCAAGTTCCGCCCTGAGGAGATCAAGAGCGGCGTCCGGCAGAACTGGACCCACGACGGCATCGTCGCGTACTCGAAGATCTGCACCCACGTGGGCTGCCCCGCGGCCCTGTACGAGCAGAACACCCACCACATCCTCTGCCCCTGCCACCAGTCGACGTTCGACGCCGCCGACGGCGCCAAGGTCATCTTCGGCCCGGCCGCCCGGCCGCTGCCGCAGCTGCCGATCACCGTCGACGCCGAGGGCTACCTCATCGCCCAGGGCGACTTCGAGGTGCCGGTCGGACCCAGCTACTGGGAACGCGGCGACGCCGAGGCCGAGGTCAGGGAGAAGGGAGGCCAGGCATGAGCGACGAGCTGAAGGAAACGCCGAAGGCCATCGCCGGGCCGTCGAACTTCCTCGACGAGCGTCTCGGCGGGGCGAGCTTCCTCAAGCGCAACATGCGCAAGATCTTCCCCGACCACTGGTCGTTCCTGCTCGGTGAGATCGCCCTCTACTCCTTCATCATCCTGCTGCTGACCGGCACGTTCCTGACGCTCTGGTTCAAGCCCAGCATGGGTGAGGTGCCCTACGACGGCTCGTACGCGCCGCTCAAGGGCGTCATGATGTCCGAGGCCTACGCGTCGTCGCTGGAGATCAGCTTCGACGTCCGGGGTGGTCTGCTCATGCGGCAGATGCACCACTGGGCGGCCCTGCTCTTCGTGGCCGGCATGATGGTGCACGCGCTGCGCGTGTTCTTCACCGGCGCCTACCGCAAGCCGCGCGAGATCAACTGGATCATCGGCGTGCTGCTGCTGACGCTGGCGCTGGCCGAGGGCCTGACCGGCTACTCCCTGCCCGACGACCTGCTCTCCGGCGCGGGTCTGCGGATCACCGAGGGCGTGGCGATCTCGCTGCCGCTGGTCGGCACGTACATCACGTTCTTCCTGTTCGGCGGCGAATATCCGGGTGAGGATGTCGTCTCCCGGTTCTACTCGCTGCACATCCTGCTCATCCCCGGCATCATCCTGGCGCTGGTCACGGCGCACATGGTGCTCATGTGGGTGCAGAAGCACACGCAGATGCCGGGCAAGGGCCGCGACAACGCCAACGTGGTGGGCGCGCCGTTCTACCCGGCCTTCATGGCCAAGGCGGGCGCGTACTTCCTGTTCACGCTGGCGGTGGTGGCGGGCCTGGCGACCTTCACCCAGATCAACCCGATCTGGCTGTTCGGCCCCTACACGCCCGCGGACGTGTCGGCCGGCTCGCAGCCCGACTTCTACATGGGCTTCCTCGAAGGCGCGCTGCGCATCATGCCGCCGTGGGAGATCAACCTCTTCGGCACCTCCCACGCGGGCACGCTGCCGCTGAGCGTCATCATCCCGGCGCTGGTGCCGATGGGCATCATCATGACGGGCCTGGCGCTCTACCCGTTCCTCGAACGCTGGGTGACCGGCGACAACCGCGAGCACCACGTCGCCGACCGCCCCCGCAACAACCCCCACCGCACCTCGATCGGCATGTCGGCGATCACGTTCTACGGCGTGCTGTGGCTGCTGGGCGCCAACGACGAGATCGCGGCGTTCTTCCACGTCAGCCTCAACTGGACGACTTACACCGGCCGGGTGCTGATCTTCGTCGCGCCGGCGCTGGCGTACCTGATCACCTACCGCATGTGCCTCGGCCTGCAGCGCTTCGACCAGGCGATCATCTCGCACGGTGTGGAGTCCGGCGTGATCAAGCGGCTGCCGCACGGTGAGTTCATCGAGGTCCACACGCCGCCGGCGGAGGACATCGAGGCCCACATGCGCGGCAAGACGCCGGTGCTGATGCTGCCGGTGGCCGAGGACCCCTCGGGCATCCCGCCCAAGGGCATGCGCGGGCCGATCGGCAAGCTGCGCGCGATCATGTCGAAGGCGTACGGCGGGGAGAAGATCCCGCTGGACGACGGGCACGGGCACGGCGACGGACATGGCGACGGGCACGGGCACGACGAGGACGAGCACGCCGCGATCGGTTCCGGTGGCGGCTCCGGTGGCGGCTCCGGTGGCGACGACCGCAGCATCACGCACTGACACCTGACGCCACACAACCGGACGGGCCCGGACGAGATCTCTCGTCCGGGCCCGTCCGGCGTTCGTACGGTGCGCCTGGGACAGGCGCTCGGAGGGGTCAGTCGGCCTCGGGGAAGCCGATGGAGAAGGCCGCGTCGAGGTCGTGCTTGGAGTAGGCGCGGAAGGCGATGTGGGTCTCGGTGTGGAGCACCCCGGCCACCTTGTTGATCCGCCCGGGCACCACCTCGGCGATCTCCTCGTAGGCGGCGACCCTGACCATGGCCAGCAGGTCGTATTCGCCGGTGATGGAGTAGACCTCGCTGACCCCCTGGATCTCGGCGATCGTCTCGGCGACCTCCGGGATCCGGTCTACCTCTGCATTGATGTGGACGATAGCCGTGACCATGCATCAACTCTATCGTTTCACCTCAAAGGTCGCCCCTCCCGATCGCGCCGCTGATCGAGATGCCGGTAGGCCAGGTCGATGCGGGCCTTGTGCCGGGCCGCGCCCCGCGCGGGCAGGCTCCACTCGCCGTCGACCTCCACCAGGCGCACCCCCGGCGACTCCAGCCAGCGCAGGATGCACTCGGTCTCCTCGGCGCTCGCGGCGTGGACCGGCCCGGGACCCGGCAGGACGACCTCGGCGGCGGCCGTCAGCGAGGCGACGAAGGGGGTCGGGTGGGTGCCCTTCTGCATCACCCCGGCCGCCGCCAGCCGCCCGTAGCGGACCACGTGGATGTCCCAGCCGCCGCCGAACGCAGGGCTGGCGGCGACGAGCTGCGGGATGCGGGTGATGGCGCTCAGGCGCTGCATGCGGGCCGCCGTGCGGACGAACGCGGCCAGCCGGTCACGGTCGACCGACGCCTCCTCGTAACGCTGCTCCACCGACAGCCGCTCCATGCGGGCCGAGACGGCGGTGAAGACGGGGGAGGCGTCGAGCGTCATGGCCCGCCGGGCGCTCTCGACGTGGAGCGCGTATTCCTCCGGGCTCTCCCCGCCCGCGCACGGCGCCCCGCACCGGCCCATCTCGTGCAGCGCGCAGGCCGCCCTGCGGGTGCGCAGCGTCACCGGCTGGGTGCACTGGCGCAGGGGGACCGCCTCGTGCAGCGCGATCCGGGCGTCGTCGGCCAGCCGGGCGCTGGTGAAGGGACCGAGGTAGGTGGCGCCGTCGTCCTTCAGCTCGCGCACGATTGACAGGCGCGGGAACACCTCGGCCGTGAGCTTGAGCCACAGGACCTTCTCGGGGAAGCGGGAGCGGCGGTTGTAGCGCGGCTTGGCGCCGCCGATCAGCCGCAGCTCCCTGACCTCGGCCTCCAGCGCGGTGGCGCAGACGATGTGGCGCACCCGCTCGGCGATGCCGATCATCTCGCGGATGCGCGGCCGGGTCTCGCCGGCGGTGAAGTAGGAGCGCACCCGGTTGCGCAGGTTGGTGCTCTTGCCGATGTAGAGGACCTCGCCGCGCTCGTCCTCGAACATGTAGACGCCGGGCGCGTGGGGCACCGACTCGGCCAGGTGACGCTTGCGCTGCTGCTCGGGCGTCGGCGCGCGGACGAACGACTTCAGCTCCTCCAGCGTGTGCACCTGGAAGGACCCGGCCCGCTCGATCAGCCCGTGAAGCACGTCGACGGTGGCCCTGGCGTCCTCCAGGGCGCGATGGCACGGCTCGACGGGGCTGCGGAAGAACCGGGCCAGCGTGGCCAGCTTGGCGTTGGGCGTCTCGTCGCGGGTCAGCACGCGCCTGGCCAGGTCGACGGTGTCGACGACCGGATTGGCCGGCGGCGGATAGCCGAGCGCGGCACAGGCGGCCTTGACGAAGCGGGTGTCGAACCCGGCGTTGTGGGCCACCAGCGTCGCGCCGCGGATGAACTCCAGGAAGCTCGGCAGCACCGTCTCGATCTTGGGCGCGGCCATGACCATGCTGTCGGTGATGCCGGTCAGCACCGAGATGAACGGCGGTATCGGCCCCCCTGGATCGACCAGCGTGGAGAACTCTCCGAGCACCTCGCCGGCCCGCACCTTCACCGCGCCGATCTCGGTGATCGCGTCCTCGGCGGGCGAGCCGCCGGTCGTCTCGAGGTCGAACACGACGAACGTGACGTCGCTCAGCGGAGTGCCGAGCTCGTCGAGAGTGCCTTGAACCGGATCCACGAACCAAGACCATAGAGAGGTCGACCGACAGGAACGAGTCACCACCCCTCTTGGCGATTAGTTACCCTTCCCTTTATGTCCTCGGGAAGACTCGCCGGCCGCTACGCCCTGCAACGCCCGCTCGGCGCGGGCGGCATGGGGAAGGTCTGGCTCGCGAGGGATGAGATGCTCGACCGCGAGGTCGCGGTCAAGGAGCTCACCCTGCCCGAGGGCATGGCACCCAAGGACCGGTCACAATCGGTGACCAGAGCGGTGCGCGAGGCGCAGGCCACCGCGCGGCTGCGCCATCCCGGCATCGTGGCGCTGCACGACGTCGTGGTCGAGCAGGACCGGCCGTGGCTGGTCATGGAGCTGCTGCGGGGCCGCACGCTGGCCGAGACCGTACGCGAGTTCGGCCCCATGCCGCCCGCGCATGCCGCCAGGATCGGGGCCGACGTGCTGGAGGCCCTCAGCGTGGCCCACGCCCAGGGCCTGCAGCACCGCGACGTCAAGCCGGGCAACGTCTTCCTGACCGAGAGCGGCCGGGTGGTGCTCACCGACTTCGGCATCGCCAGGCAGGAGGGCCAGGCCACGCTGACCGAGCAGGGCCTGATGATCGGCTCGCCCGGGTTCATCGCGCCAGAGCGGCTGGAAGGCCATCCCGGCGGCCCGGCCAGCGACCTGTGGTCGCTCGGCGCCACCCTCTACGTCGCGCTGACCGGCGCGCCCGCCTTCGAGGGGTCGGTGGCCCAGCGCGTGCGCGACACGCTCACGCGGCCGGTGCCCGTCGTGCCTGGGCCGCTCGGCCCCCTGGTGGCCGCGATGATGGCGCCCCAGCCAGGGGCCCGTCCCGACGCGCGGGTGGCCGTACAGGCGCTCAGGCAGGTCGCCGCCGGCGGCCCGGCGCCGCAACTGCCCGCCGGCGCCGACACGACCGCGCCCACCAAGGTGCGCGGCCGCGGCAGGTTCGCGCTGTGGGCGGCCGCCGTCGTGGTGGTGCTCCTCGTGGCCGCCACCGGCGCGTTCTTCCTGCTCAGGGAGCAGGAGAGCACGCCGCCCGCGGCGTTCGACGTGCCGATGGACGTGTGCACGCTGCTCGGCGCGGCGGAGGTGGGCGGCCTGCTGCGCACCCAGAGCCCGCCCAAGGCCCAGCCCGGCTCCGACGCCGTGGGCCCCAAGTGCGGCTGGCCGGCCCAGGGCACCGGTGTGGGCGTACAGGTGCAGAAGGACTCCGACACCGTCGACCCCTGGTCGATGACCGCCGCCTCGGCCCGCGCGCTCTTCCGCAACCAGAAGCGTTACTGGGCGAAATACGATGACATCGACTGGACCTGGCCCGAGATCGGGGTGAAGAACAAGGAGCGGGCCCGGCGCACCCCGCTGCACGACATCGCCGGCCTGGGGGAGGAGGCGTTCGGCTTCGAGCTGAAGGGCTCGACCGGCCGCGTCCACTCCGCCCACGTCTACTACCGGCTGGCCAACCTCGTGGTGAGCGTCGAATACACCACCCTGGCCGACCGGCCGACCGACGAGGACGTCAAGCGCTCGGCCCTGAGAGCCGCGCAGGCGAGCGAGCGGACGTTGCGCGATGCCGGGTGACCTCTACCTGCTGGCCGGCCGTTACCGGCTGATCGAGCGGCTCGGGCAGGGCGGCGCGGGCACGGTGTGGCGGGCCATCGACGAGACCCTCGACCGGCAGGTCGCCGTCAAGCAGGTCCGGGTGCCGCAGGGCATGGGTCCGCGCGAGCGGGCCGCGTTCGCCGACCTGGCCATCCACGAGGCGAGGTCGGCCGGGCGGCTGCGTGACCCGGCCATCGTGCTCGTGCACGACGTCGTCCTCGAAGGCGACCAGCCGTGGATCATCATGGACCTGGTCACCGGCCGCTCGCTCGACAAGGTGATCAAGGAGAGCGGGCCGCTGCCGGCGCGGTTCGTCGCCCAGGTCGGGCTGCGGGTGCTGTCGGCGCTGGAGGTCGCCCACGCCCACGGCATGCTGCACCAGGACGTCAAGCCGGCCAACATCCTGCTCGACGCCGACGGCTCGGCCATGCTCACCGACTTCGGCATCGCCACGCCGATGGGCGGGCAGGGCGACCGGTTCGGCAGCGCGGGCTCGCCCGGCTACATGGCCCCGGAACGGCTCAACGAGCAGCCGTCCGGCCCGTCGTCCGACCTGTGGTCGCTGGGCGCCAGCCTCTACACGGCGGTGGAGGGGCGCGCGCCGTTCGAGCGGGAGCTGCCCGCCGCCGTCGCGGCGGCGGTGCTGCTGCACCAGCCGCCCTTCCCCGCAAGGGCGGGCCGCGACCTGGGCGGGCTGCTGATGGCCATGCTGGCCAAGGACCCGGCGGCCCGTCCCACCGCCGCCCAGGTTCGCGCGGAGCTGACCAGGCTGGCCGGCGCCGCCGGGGGCTCGGGACGCTCCCGCCGCCGCGCCACGTGGGCCGCCGTGATCGCCGCCGTCGTCGTGCTGGGCGCGGGCGGCTGGTACGCGGCCTCCGCGCTCGGCGGCCCGTCCCAGGACACCGGCCGGTACGCCGCCGCGCCCGACCCGTGCACCCTGCTCGGCGACGCCGAGGCCGCCCGGCTCATGAAGGGCGCCGTCGAACGCGCCTCCACCCGGCCAGGCGAGTGCCAGTGGCAGCTGAGCTCCGACTCCGGCAGGGGCAACCGCCTCATCGTGCGCGCCTGGGCCGAGCGGCCCACGCAGGATCTCGGCGGGCCGGAGGTGGCTCAGCGCCGCTTCACCAGCGAGCGGAGCACCAGGGCGGCGGCGGAGGGCACGTCCCTGCGGACCTCACACGGCAAGGTCAGGGAGGTCGAGGGCCTGGGGGAGGCGGCCATCATCCAGAACGCCTTCGAGTTCTACATCAACTCCACCGAAACCGGTAAATCGGACAGCGTGCTGCTTTTCCGAACGAGTAACCTGCTGGGCGAAGTGATCTGGCACCGTGAGGAAGTGACGCGGAAGGTCCCGGCGGACAAGGACACGGCGATCGCCGCCGCCCGGATCGTCTTCGCGGCACTGCCGAAGTGAGCCCCGATCCTGCAAGCACCTTGCAAGGGGCATGACTAGCATGTTCCACCGCAAGTCAGGGCAACCCCAGGAGTCCCCGTGAATCCCGGTAGCGAGTTCGAGCCGCCGACCACCCCCTACCAGCAGCCCGGCAGGCCGTCCCAGCCACCGAACACGCCCTACCAGACGCCCGGCGGGCAGCCGCCGTACTCAGGGGGACAGCCGCACTCGCCGTACCAGACCCCAGGGGGACAGCCGCAGGACGCGGCCTATCAGACGCCCGGCGGGTCGTACCCGCCGGGAGGGCAGTATCCGCCGCCCGGAGGGCAGTACCCGCAGCAGGCGGGGCAGTATCCGCCGCCGGGCTCGCCGTACCAGACGCCAGGCCATCCGTACGACGCCCCCGGCATGGCCCCGACCCTCCCCCCGACCGTGCCGCCCACGCCGGGCCCGCCACGGCGGGCGAGGCCCGTCTGGCTCATGCCCACGCTCGCCGCCGCCCTCGTCGTGCTGGTCGCCGCGGGAGGCGTGGGCGCCTACCTCCTCTACGGCAAGGTCACGGGCGCGAGCGCGCCCCCGACCGCCGCGCCGTCCTCACCCGCGGGAACGGCTCCGGCCGCGGCGGCACCCGACGTGTGCGCCATGCTGCCGCCGGACGAGGCCGACCGGCTGGTACCCGGCGCCACCGTGGCAAAGCGCTCCAGGGAGAGCGACTACACGATCGACTTCATCTGCAACTGGATCAACCAACGCATCTCGTACGGCGAGTACTGGCGCAGCAGGGAGATCGACGTCAGGATCGAGCAGCACAAGGGCGAGGGTGCCAAGACCGGCCGGGCGATGGCCCAGAACTCCTACGAGATCGAATACCGCGGCGGCAAGTTCGGCGCCACCGCCACCCCGTCACTCGACCCCGACGAGAAGCAGTACATCTCCCCGGTCAAGGACATCCCCGGCGTCGGCGACGACGCCTTCGCCCAGTACACCTGGCGCCGCGACGGCAAACTCCTCTGGTACGCCTACGGCACCGCCCACGCCCGCGTCGGCGACATGACGATCGAGGTCAAGTTCCAGGCCGGCCAGCAGCGCAAGGACTCCCAGATCCTGTCCAACGAGAGCACCCAGGCCGTCACCGAGGAGAACGCCATCCGCGAGGTGAGCGGCCTGGCCGGGCACTTCGCCAAGGGCGTGGCCGCCTGGCAGGCCCGCAATCCCGGCGTGCTGGCCAAGGCGGAGAAGTCGGCCGAGGCCACGGTCTCGCCGAGCGCCGAGCCGACCCCCTCGCCGACCGTGCTGGCCTCCTTCCCCGCCGACTGCGGCGCCGTGACGGAGACGGCCACGCGGCTCGTGCCCCAGCCGACCACCCGGGCGCGCGGCACCCAGGCCGGCGCCGACAACCAGACCGAGTGCCGCTGGCTCAACCTCGACGTGCCCGGCGGCGACGGCCAGAAGAAGATCCGCAGCGCGCTGATCACCGTCCATAGGTTCACGAACCGGGCGGGTGCGGTGGACGAGACCGCGGCCAAGTCGTACTACGCCAGCGGGTACGGCCGCGCCAAGACCACCGGGGGCTCCTCCCTGGGCAACATCAAGTGGGGCCCGCTGAGCGAGGCCGAGGGGCTGGGCGACCAGGCGTACCAGCAGTACGTGCAGACCAGGAACGGCGACGTCGCCGCGGCCAGCGGCTCGATCGTCATCCGCGAGGGCGCGGTGGTGGTCCGGGTCGACTACTCCGGCCACCAGCGGCCCGAGGGGGAGGCGACCAACTCGCCCAAGGTCGAGCTCATGCCGGAGAAGGAGGCCATGCCGGGCGCGCTCACCCTGGCCAAGGCCTACCTACAGGCCCTGGCCGACCATCCCGCGGGCGACTAGCCGCGCCGCCGGTCAACTCGGGCGGTCCCCTCGGACGGGGAGAGCAGACTGGCTCATCAGGCGGGGCGTCGCGGAGACGTTCCACGCGGATGCCGCGCAGCAGCAGCTCCGACACCAGCGCCGCCGCCGGCAGGCCGACCAGCAGGGCGGCGCCCACGACCGCCGCGACCAGCGCTGCCGCGCGGCAGCGGCGGGCCGAACAGCGTCCGGCCAGACCAGCGAGTACGCGCGCCGGTCGTCGCGTCGGCCGCTCTTGGCCTGATCGTACGGCCGCCGGCGCGGCAGGTGAGGGCGCGGCAGGTGAGGGCGCGGCAAGCCAGCGCCGCTCCAGTCGACACGGGCTGGATCATCTCCCTGACTGGAGACATGCGTCAACGGTTAATGAGGCTGCAACCCGGTTGCAAGCGGGACAAATACCGTTATATCTGCAAGCACTTGAGCCGCGCGATGACGTTTGTCCAGTACAGGGGCATGGGCAAGCCATGGGGGATCGCGCGGCTCCCACTATCGCCCGGATCCTGGCCGGGCTTTCCTCGGTCCCGGTCCGGTGATCACCGGACCGGGACCGGCGATCACCGGCTCAGGAGCACGATCATCGGTTGAGGAACAGCGATCACCGGCTCAGGAACAACGATCACGGGTTGAGGAACGGCGATCACCGGTTGAGGAACGGCGCGAGCAACCCCGGCACCGCCCGATCGGCCAGGTCGAGCCCGTCGCCGCGGCCCACGTCCACCACCTCGTAGTGACCCTTGCCCGCCGCCGTCGTGGCGCGCACGGTCACCAGCCCGGCCCGCCGCTGGAAGTACGACTCGGTGATCGTCCAGCCCGCGATGCCCCTGCGTTCCAGCGCGACCGTCCGCCTGGCCACGGCGCCTCGCCTGACGACCAGATGCCGGGAGCTCAGCGCGTGTCCCAGGCTCGCGGCGCCCGCCACCGCCAGCCACAGCCCGTACGCCAGCACCATCACGGGCACCATCACGGGCACCACCCAGCCCCAGCCGTCCAGCCAGTCCTTGGCCGATGCCGCCCAAGCGGCCGTTCCCAGAGTCGCGACCGACGCCAGAGCCGTCAGTAGCGCCGTCATCAGGGCCGTCACCACCACCGCCCTGACGATCCGCCTGTGCCGCGCGGCCGGCGGGTGCGGCGTCAGCGCGGGCAGCCCCGCGCCGGCGACCAGGGCGGCGATCCGCCAGGCCAGGGCGCGGGGGAGCGGCGGGGTGAGCGCGGCGGCGTCCTCGTTCTCGTCGCCTTTCGACGTGCCCAGCCCGGTGGCGACGGTCCTGACCCTGGCCCCGCCGCCCAGCCGAAGCAGGAGCGGCTCGCCGATCTCCACCCCGCGCAGCCTGCGTTCCTCCAGGGTGAGGGAGCGGGTGGTCAGCAGGCCGCGCCGGACCCGGAGCCGGCCAGGCTCGCGTTCGAGGCGGTAGCGGCCCCACGACTCGGCGAACAGCAGGACCGCGCCCAGCGTCCCGGCGAGCAGGTTGGCCGCCAGCAGCACGGGCACCGCGAGCAGCGGCAGCGTCACCACCCAGTCCCACACGCCGGCCGCCACCCTGCCGGTGACCTTCTTCAGCCCGAACGCGTCGAGCGCCTTGTACAGCGCGCCGAGCACCGCCGCCGCGCCGGTGAAGGTCCACACCGACAGCGGCGCGTACCTGATCCACGACCAGCGCAGCTCCGCCAGCGGCCCGTCCGCCCGCTCGGCCGGCTCGCCCTGGTGCAGCAGGACACGGCGCAGGGCCTCGGCCTCGCGCCTGCCGAGAGGGTCGAGGACGAGTTCGGTGTCGTCGCCCGCCTGCTCGCCCGTGCCGACCCTGACCACGGTCAGGCCGAACGCCCTGCGTACGGGGTCGGCCCGCAGGTCGACGCTGCGCACCCGGTCGCGCGGGACCGAGCGGTGCCGCCGGGTGGTGATGCCGGAGCGCAGTTCCAGGCGCTCGGGGGTGATCCGCCAGCGGGCCGCGCGCAGCCGGAGCACGTCGTACGCGGCCACGCCGGCGACGATCAGCACCGCCGCGCCCGCGCAGACCGCCACGATCCCCCAGAACGGCCAGTCCCGGCCGGTCAGGAACCGCAGGATCCCGGCCGCCGCGCCTGCCACGAGGGCCAGCGACTTCACCCCCGACGCCCACGGACTCCGCCCCGCCAGCCGCCGCCACTCACCCCCTCCAAGCTCAGCCACACCCCCGACTTCGATCACGCGGCCGGCTTGGGTCACGTCCCCGGGTTCTGCCGCGCCATTCGATTCCGGCGCGCCATCCAATTCGGCCGCGCCGCCCGCTTCCGCAGTGCCGCTGACCTCGGCAGCGCCGCCGGCCGCTGCCGTGAGACCCGCGTCGGCGTCGGTCGTGAACCCGATGCCGGCCCCCGCGGTGGGTCCGGCTTCATGGCCCGGAGAGCGGGCGGTCGTGGTGTGCCGGTGGGTGGTCACGTCGCGTCCCCTTGCGTGGCGTGGGTGAGCGCGGTCAGGCGTTCGGCCAGGTCGGCGGCCACCTCGTGGTCCAGCGCCTCGATCTTGACCGCCCCCGCCGACGACGCCGTCGTCACCGTCACGTCCGCCAGCCCGAACAACCGCTGGACCGGCCCCCTCGCGGTGTCCACCCGCTGGATGCGCGACATCGGCGCGACCCGCCAGGTGTGCGTCAGCCAGCCCTTGCGCGTGTAGACCGCCTGGTCGGTGACCTCCCACCGCTCCACCCGGTACGCCGCCCGCGGCGCCACCACGGCCAGCAGCAGGCAGCCCGCCGCGAACACCGCGGCCATGACCCCCAGCCAGAGCGGCCGCTCCGTCAGGAACCAGTACGCCACCACGGCCGCCCCCGCCACCGGCACCATGAGGATCAGCCACTGCACCGTCCACCACCCCACCGCCCGCGGATCGGCCCGGTGCCGCGGCGGCCGCAACGTGGTCGCGCTCATCATCCCTCCTCCTCCGCCCGCTTCGCGGACGCTCTGACGGCGAGCAGCACGAAGCCGAGCACGCCGAGCACGATGGAGACGAACACCTCATATCCCCGCAGCACGGGAAGGAGGTTGACCACGAGCAGGTCGCGCGCCCACCACCACCAGCCCAGCAGCGAGTTGATCAGGCCGCCTGCCCCTTGGAGGAGCAGCAGCCAGCCGATTGCCGTCAATGCCGCTTGCATGCCGTCAGTCTCATCGCGCCGGCACCGTCCCCGCGTCCGCCGGAGGTCTGCGCGGACACCGACTTTGGTCGCTGTCGCCGCGCCCGGACAGGCCGTAACCTCGATGAACGTGACGCGACCGCTGGAAGACGGCCTCCGCGCCCCCGAATACCGGTGGGCGCTGCCGTCGGTGCTGCTCGGCGACGGCAGCACGGGCAGGCGGGTGCGGCGCTCGACCCGTGACTGGATCGTCGACACCGCCATGTTCCTGTTCGCCTGCGCCCTGACCTTCTACTCCCTGGTGGAGCTCGACGCCCAGGACCAGCCGAACGCGCTGATGGCGGCCGAGCAGGTGACGGGCGCGCTGTCGTGCGTGTCGGTGTGGCTGCGGCGCAGGTGGCCGGTCGCGCTCGCGGTGGTGAGCGCCCTGCTCTCGTCCTATCTGGAGCTGGCCGGCGGTGCCGCGGTGGTGGCGCTGTTCACGGTGGCGGTGCACCGGCCGTTCAAGGTGTCGGGGCCGATCACCCTGTTCAACCTGCTCACCCTGGCCCCCTACGTCGCCCTGCGGCCGCCCACCGACGTGGAGAAGGGCTGGGCGGCGGCGTTCGGCGTGGCGGCCGTGCTGGCCATCTTCGCCTGGGGCGTCGTGGTCAGGGCCAGGCGCCAGCTCGTCTGGTCGCTCAGGCAGCGCGCCGACGGCGCCGCCGAGGAGGCCAAGCGGCTGGAGCGCGAGCGCATCGCCAGGGAGATGCATGACGTGCTGGCCCACCGCATCTCGATGCTCAGCCTGCACGCGGGCGCGCTGGAGTTCCGGCCCGACGCGCCCGCGGCCGAGATCGCCAGGGCGGCCGGGGCCATCAGGACCAACGCCCACCTGGCGCTGCAGGACCTGCGCGAGGTGATCGGCGTGCTGCGCCACTCCGCCCCCGACGGCGACGACGTGGTGCCCGACCGGCCGCAGCCCACGCTCGCCGACCTGCCCTCGCTGGTCGAGGAGTGCCGCCACGCGGGCATGGACGTCCGGCTCGACCTGCGGGTCTCCGGCACGCCCGAGGGGCTCGGCCGTAATCTCTACCGCATCGTGCAGGAGGCGCTCACCAACGCGCGCAAGCACGCCGGCGGGGCGCCGGTGCGCGTCGCCGTGACGGGCGAGCCGGGCAAGGAGCTGTCGGTGGAGGTGAGCAACCCCTTGTGGGCACGCCAGTCCGCGCGCTTTCCCGGCCGCATCCCGGGCGCGGGGGCCGGGCTGATCGGGCTGACCGAGCGGGCCGAGCTCGCGGGCGGCCGGCTTGAGCACGGCGCGACGCCGCAGGGGGAGTTCGTGGTACGCGCCTGGCTGCCGTGGCCGGTGGAGACGACTCGGGAGGACGACACATGAGCACGCCCGCTGGAGAGCAGGCCGGCGCGCCGCCCGTCAGGGTGCTGATCGTGGACGACGACGCGATGGTGCGCGCCGGGCTGTCGATGATCCTCGGCGGCGTGGCCGACATCGAGATCGTCGCGGAGGCCGGTGACGGCTCCGAGGTGCCGCCCCTGGTGGCCGAGCACCGGCCCGACGTGGTGCTGATGGACATCCGCATGCCCGGCATCGATGGGCTCACCGCCACCGAGACGCTGCGCCGCAGGGCCGCGCCGCCCGAGGTGGTGGTGCTGACCACGTTCCACGCCGACGCCCAGGTGCTGCGGGCGCTGCGCGCGGGGGCGGCCGGGTTCCTGCTGAAGGACATCGCGCCGGGCGACCTGGTGCAGGCGATCAGGAAGGTGGCCTCGGGCGAGCCGATCCTGTCGCCGGCGGTGACCAGGCAGCTCATCACCCACGTGTCCGACGGCGGCGCCGACGAGCGCGCCCAGCGCTCCAGGAAGCTGCTCGACCGGCTGAGCGAGCGGGAGCGCGAGGTCGCCATGGCCGTCGGTCAGGGCAGGTCCAACGCCGAGATCGGGCGTGAGCTGTTCATGAGCGTGCCCACGGTCAAGGCGCACGTCTCGCGGATCCTGACCAAGCTGGAGCTCAACAACCGGGTCCAGGTGGCGCTGCTCGTCTACGACGCGGGTTCGTAGCCGGCCAGCAGCTCCTCGATGGTGGCCCGGTGCAACACCATGTCGTCGGGGTCGTCCGGCCTGGTCTGCTCGCCGAAGTGGATCCTGCGCTGCCAGATCCTGGCCATGACGATGCCGTGGCGCAGGGCGGCGTACAGCTCGTAGAAGTGCAGGTGGCGCGGCTCGTGCCCGGTCAGGTTCGCATAGGTGCGGCAGACGTCTTCCGCGCGCATGAAGTCCGGCATGCCGGGCAGGCCGGCACCGGCGGTGAGGTCCTGGAAGAAGCGGTGTAAGAAGATCATCCAGGACAGGTCCAGCTCGCACGGCCCCACGGCGGCCATCTCCCAGTCGAACACCGCGACCGGCGTGAAGTCCTGGAACATCAGGTTGCCGATCCTGGCGTCCCCCCAGAGCAGCACGTCGGGGCCGGGATCGTCCGGCCAGAGCCGCTCCAGCCGGTCGAACGCCCGCTCCAGCAGCGGGATGCGGTACGCGCCGTGCGCCCATTCGTAGTAGGCGCGCTGCGCGT
The DNA here is from genome assembly GCF_040649735.1 of Nonomuraea sp. NPDC048892. Taxonomy (NCBI): domain Bacteria; kingdom Bacillati; phylum Actinomycetota; class Actinomycetes; order Streptosporangiales; family Streptosporangiaceae; genus Nonomuraea; species Nonomuraea sp. NPDC048892. The sequence continues at coordinate 296,975 of NZ_JBEZFZ010000007.1, forward strand.
CGACGTGCGCGCGCAGCCCCGGAGCGCCGAACGGGGCCAACTCGGCCGGCGTGAACGCGGTCCGGTGCAGCGCGGCCAGCACGGCCACACTGCCGTCCTGCAACCGGCGCCGGTCCTCGGCGGAGGCGTCGTACAGCCAGCCGCCGAACGTGTACGGCATCACGTCCGCCGGCACCTCGCCGTCGGCCCGCTCCATGACGATGAACGGTGTGCCGAGCGGCCCTGGGTCCGGCTCGAACCATAGGGTGCGCGGCGCTGGGATCCCAGCTTTTTCCCTGGCCAGGCGCATGATGGCGAATTGGGACTCCAGGTCGTACGAGGGGAAGACGGGAACGGCTTCCCGAGCAGGTGCGAGCCTGGCCACGCAGCGTGTGGCGTGCCCGTTCCAGGTGGCGGTGAAGAACAGTGTCTCGCTCGACATGCCGTTCTCCGACGGCCTGGACATCTCGGACACCGTGGCGCTGTCGCCGACCTTGGACCGGAGCCACACGGTGGCGCGCCGGCGCAGTTCTTCCAGGTCACGGGTGGAGGTGCGCATCTGCTCCGTCACGACGGGCCTCCCGGATGGACATCTGCCCTTCGACAGTCGTATACCGCCTAGCAAGCGCTTGTCCATATAGGAGTGGTCGTTACGGTCAGGTACGCAACAGCCGTACCCTTGTCTGAAAGGGCATGTCACGAAGGGACAAGTGGGATGAGTTCAGCGGGTGAAGGCCTGTCTCGCCCGCTTCCCGAGCAGGTGCGGCTCAACGTGGTCGATCTGGCCTCTCAGGTCCTCGGGACGATGCCCGCTGCCTCCGTGCCGCCGCCCCTGCGCGGCATCGCCAAGTTCGAGTCCCGCAAACGGGCCAAACTCGGCAGCGCGCCCATCGCGGCGCAGCTGGAGAACGACAAGAAGTTCCGCGAGCTGGTCGCCGAGTCGGTGGCCGCAGGCTGGCCCGAGCTGGTCGCCTCGCTGGCCGAGGGCAACGTGCCGCCCGCCGCCGATCCCGTGCTCGTGGCCGCGGCGGCCTATCTCACCCGGCCGCCCGGCTGGGAGGAGATGATCGAGACCGCCCGCGCCGACCTGGAGCGCTCCGCCGTCGCGGCCGAGGGCTCGGAGCGCGAGGAGGTGGTGGCCCGGCTGCGCGAGCAGCTGGCCACGCAGAAGACCGCCGCCAAGGAGGAGGCCGACCGGCTGCGCGAGCAGATCAGGGCGGCCCGCGCCGAGAACTCCGACCTGCGCCGCAAGCTGCACGACGCCCGCGAGCGGGCGAAGGGCGCGGTGCGGCGCGCCGAGGAGATGGAGCAGGCCGCCGAGGAGGCCAGGCACGCCGCCAGCGCCGCGGGCAGCGCGGGCGAGTCCGAGCTGCGCCGGCTGCGCGAGCGGCTGGCCGACGTGGAGAAACAGCTCGAAGCCTCGCGCCGGGCCGCCCGCGAGGGCAGGAGCATCGAGGACGCCCGCGTACGCGTGCTGCTCGACGCGCTGCAGGACGCCTCGGCCGGGCTGCGCCGCGAGCTGGCCCTGCCCACCACGATCAGCCGGCCCGCCGACTCGGTCGCGGCGGTCACCGGCGAGCGCCCCGGCGTGCGCGGCGTCCCCGCGCGGGCCCTGGCCGACGACGACCCGCAGCTGCTCGACCAGCTGCTCGCCCTGCCCCAGGTGCACCTGATCATCGACGGCTACAACGTCACCAAGACCGGCTACGGCACCCTCACCCTCGCCGACCAGCGCAACCGGCTCATGACCGGGCTCGGCGGGCTGGTGGCGCAGACCAGGGTCGAGGTGACCGTGGTCTTCGACGGGGCCGAGCTCAACGCCCCCGTGCAGGTGGTGGCCCCTCGCGGCGTACGGGTGCTGTTCAGCGCCCCCGGGGAGATCGCCGACGACCTCATCCGCCAGCTCGTCCGCGCCGAACCGCCGGGCCGGGCCATCGCCGTGGTGTCGTCGGACCGCGAGGTCGCCGAGTCCGTCCGGCGGATGGGAGCCAGACCCGTTCCGTCGGGTTTGCTGCTGCGCAGGCTCGGTCGCGCCTAAGTTACGAAATGGCGGTTTAGTCGAACCACACCCGCCACTTCTGTACTATTTCGCCCCAGATATAATCCCTGGGAGGCGACAAAGTGAGGTTTGGCCGGGTGCCGGTGGCCACGGGTCTCGCGTTCGGGCTGATGCTGATCCCCATGGGGGCGGCCACAGCTGACCCCAAACCCACGCTCGCGCAGGCGAAGGCCAAGCTCGACAAGCTCAACGACAAGGCCGACAAGGTCGTCGACCGCTACAACACGGCGACCGAGCGCTACAAGAAGGCCAAGTCCACGTACGGCGAGCTCAACGCGAGCTACAAGCGCAAGCTGGCCACGGTCGCGGACCTGCGGGCCGAGGTCGTCGGCATGGCGGTCTCCAGCTACCAGGCCGGCAACGACGTCACCTCGTGGCCCGGCATCTTCGGCGCGCCCAACCCGCAGGACATGCTCGCCGGGCTGGCCCTGGCCGGGCAGGTCTCGCAGGAGAAGGCCGAGAAGCTGGCGGCCTTCGACCGGGAGAACCGGGGCCTGAAGGTCGAGCGGGGCAAGGCGCAGAAGGCGCTGCAGGACGCCGACAAGGAGCGCGACGGCGTCGAGAAGGAACGCGCGGAGATCCTCAAGCTGATCAAGGATCAGAAGAAGCTGCTGGAGAAGCTGGGGGCCTACAACCCGGGCAACCCCAACAGCGTGGGCCTGAAGTACACCGGCCCCGCCTCCGGCAGCGCGGCGGCGGTGCTGCGGTTCGCGTTCGCACAGGTGGGCAAGCCGTACCGGTTCGGTGCCACGGGGCCGAGCTCGTACGACTGCTCGGGGCTGACCCAGGCGGCCTGGCGGGCGGCCGGGGTCTCGCTGCCCCGTACGACGTGGCAGCAGTGGGCGTGGGGAGCCAACCGCAAGGTGGACCTCAAGTCGCTGCAGCCCGGTGACCTCATCTTCAGCGCGGGGCTCGGGCACGTCAGCATCTACGCGGGCAACGGGCAGATCGTGCACGCGCCGCAGACGGGTGACGTCGTCAAGGTGGTCAAGCTCTCGTCGTACGGCAGCACGCTGGTGGGGGCCGTGCGTCCGTAGCGCCGGTTTCCGATCCCGCCGTCCGGCCGCTCTCGGCCGGCGGCGGGATTTTTTCTGCCTCATCCTACTATGGATCATCGTTCGTGAGACGGAGTCGCGTTCTGGAATGCCTTGTGGCCTGTGTTGATGCCTACGGCCGCCGCCGTACATATCCGGAAATCTGCCGTGACCCTCCCTTAAGGCGGGCACAAGCCTCGGGAGCGCTCCCAGGTCCCGAACGCGTGATTTAAACGGGAAATCTGTGACATAAGCGACAACTTGGACCTGACAATCTTGGGCCCGCTCAAGTGTGAGCAGGGTCACACTTCCATAACATAACCTGGTGTTCCAGCAGGGGTTTCGAATCTGACAAAGTCCTCTGTCTGATCTTTACAGCCGGGCTCACGCTTTGCCGATCCTTGAACTTTCGGCGTAGCTTCTGGCGTCGTCGCGGTGCACAAGCCATGGCCCCGCGAACCCGCATCGGTCCCCTCTCGATGTGCGACAGATAGAAATCCGCCGGTCGTTCCCCGATATCCCCATGTCATTTCATCGGGGCTTCGACCTGCCGAATCCGTGCAGCCAGGAGGCACGGAGCCGGGGACCCAGCGATCCCACGTTTCCCCAGGGATCAGGGGTGAATCGGCGCGCTTATCGCGCCGTAGGGCGACTTCCAGGCCCGAATCCGTCAGCTAACCCGGTAGGCGTTCGTGGAAGACACAAGGAGAAATCCTGTCCAGCTCCCTGCATAACCCCCGTCTGTCCCGCCTTGCCCTGAGTGGCGTAGCGCTCACCATGACCGTGACGGCCGGAGGTTCCATCCTCCTTGCCCCAACGGCTCAGGCGGAGACGACGAGCGAATCGACCGTCACGACGGTGAAGGCGGAAACCACCGCCAAGACCTCGAAGAAGGTCACGGCCGCCCAGCGAAGGGCAGCCAAGGTCGCTCGGCAGCAAACGAAGGCCCGCAAGGCCGTCGCCGTGGCCAAGAACCAGATCGGTGACCCGTACCGATACGGAGCCACAGGACCTGGTTCGTTTGACTGCTCCGGTCTCGTCCAGTTCGCCTGGAAGAGAGCCGGAGTGAAGCTCCCGCGGGTGGCGAGCAGCCAGTTCGCCCGCATCAGGAACAAGATCTCCTGGCGGCGGTTGAAGCCCGGTGATCTCATGTTCTTCAACGGGCTCGGCCACGTCGGCATGTACGTCGGCAAGGGCAAGATGATCCACTCGCCTCGGACAGGCGAACGGGTGCGCATCGACAAGCTGGGCGGTTGGCGCCGGTCGTCATTCGTCGGCGCGGTCCGTCCCGGCATGTGAAGAAGCCCCGCCCGGATCCACGGAAAGCCTTCCCGGATCCGGACGGGGCTCTCGCACGTCCAAGGCGCCTCTCACACGTCCAGGGCCGCCCCCGGCCCGTCCCCGGCCCTCACGGCGCACCTACGGCCACCCGCGAGGCACGCCAGGGCACGTTCAGGATCCCCATGGCACGTCCGTGTCACCCTGTGGGGCCGGGCGGCCGGAACGGCGGTGTGGACCGGCCCGCGTGGGCGGCGGCGGATCGGCCGGGATGAAGTCCGTGCGGGTCCGGCTACGATCGGGCTTCGTGTCCGAGCAGGTGAGCCGACGAGCCGTGGTGGCCTGCCTGCTGCTCATCGCCTCCGGCGGCGCGCCGCTCCACGACTCCCCGATCCTTCCCCCGGAGGCGCGCGACCTCTGGCCGGGCCGCGGCACGGTGATCCGCCGCGGACGGCTCTCCACGGTCGTGGGCCCCGGCGACGGCAGCGGTGGCGGCAGCGGCGGTGAAGACGCCCGCGGCGCTGCAGGCGACGACAAGGGCGGCGGCAAGGACGGCGACGGCAGCGGTGGCGACGGGCTGGAGGAGCTGGCGGCGAGGGCCGACAGGGCCGGGCTCAGGGTCGCCCGGGTGCTCGGCCGGCCGGTGCGCCCGCTGGTGATCGTGCCGGACTCCGCCCGGGACGCCGCCCGCCTGGCGCGGGTGGCCCGGGTCGACGGGCTGGCCGCGCTGGCCGACGGCGGGCGCGTGATCGTCGTTCCCGAGCTCTTCGCCACCCTCACCCCCACCGGCAAGGACGTGGTGCTCGCCCACGAGCTTACCCACGTCACAGCGGGCACCGACGGGCTCCCGATCTGGCTGTACGAAGGGTTCGCCGACTACGTGGGCTACCGCGACGCCGGGCTGCCCGTGACGACCATCGCCGCCGAACTGGCCGCCGAGGTACGCGCGGGACGCCTGCCGGACGCGCTGCCCGGCCCCGCGGACTTCGCGGCGGACGGCCGGGACCCGGCGCGGCCGGCGCGCGCGTACCAGGAGGCGTGGCTGGCGTGTCGCTTCCTCGCCGACCGGTTCGGCGAGGAGACCCTGGTGAGGCTCTACCGCGCGGCCAGGACGACCGGCGCCGACCGGGCGCTCGCCGCGCGAGGACTCACGGCCGCCACACTGACGGCACGGTGGCGCGCGTACGTGCGGGATCAGCTCGGGTGAAGGGGAGCCAGATGAGCGAACGGCAGGACACGGAGGACTCACCGAGGCAGGACGAGCCCCCGGACGGCGCCACGACGGCGGTGACCGCCACGAACCCACCCGGCCCCGGCGACACCACCCCCGCCCCGGAACCCGCCCCAGGGCCCAGCCCAGGGTCTGGAGAGACGCGTGACAGGCCGGACGGAGGGGAGGAGGGAGCTGTGGGGGAGCGGGAGCCGGATTCCGACAGCGGCCTCAGGCGGCCGGCGGCGATCACGCTCGTGCTGCTCGGCCTCGCCGTCCTGGCCGTGGCCGTGTTCAGCACGCCGTGGCAGGCGCTGATCGGCGGCCCGCCGGACCCGTCCCGCGACTTCACCGCCGCCCAGATCGCGAAGGCGCGCGCGTTCGACGCGGCCACCAGCCTGCCCGCCTACCTCTCGCTCGCCCTCACGCTCGTCTTCGCCGGCCTCCTCGTCGCCACCCCGTTCGGCGCGAAGGTGACAGGGCGGCTGAAAGGCCCGTGGTGGCTGCGGGTGATCCTCGGCGTCGTGCTGATCACCGCGATCACCGAGCTGGTCAGGTGGCCGCTGGGCGTCTGGTACGAGACGATCCTGCGCGACTACGGCCTGTCGGTCCAGAACTGGTCGAGCTGGGCGGGGGACCGGCTGAAGAGCATGGGCGTGGAGGCGTTCCTGCTCTGCGTGATGCTGCTGGCCCTGATGGCGCTGGCCCGCAGGGTCAGGCGCTGGTGGATCCCGGCGGCGGCGGGCGCGTTCGCGCTGACGGTGGCGGCGTCGTTCGTCTATCCGGTGGTGTTCGAGCCGATCTTCAACGACTTCACCCCGATGCGGCCGGGCCCGCTCCGCACCGAGCTGCTTGAGCTGGCCGAGCGCGACCGGGTGCCGGTCGAGGACGTGCTGGTGGCCGACGCCTCGCGCAGGACGACGGCGCTCAACGCGTACGTGTCCGGCTTCGGCGCCACCCGGCGCATCGTCGTCTACGACACGCTGCTGCGGGCGCCCGAGCGCGAGGTCGCGCTGGTCGTCGCGCATGAGCTCGGCCACGCCAAGCACGACGACGTGCTGCACGGCACGCTTCTCGGCGCGCTCGGGTCGGGGCTGGGCGTGATCGTGCTGTTCCTGCTGTTCGGCACGGTACGGCGGCGCACCGGCGTCACCTCGATCACCGACCCCCGCGCGGCCGGCGCGCTCATGGGCCTGATCACCCTCGGCTCGGTGCTCCTCGGCCCCGCCCAGAACCTGATCAGCCGGCACGTCGAGGCCAGGGCCGACACGCACGCGCTCGACCTCACGCGGGACCCGGCCACGTTCGTGGCCATGCAGAAACGCCTCGCATTGACCAATATTTCCGACTTGTCGCCGGATGCGGTGGAATATGTGCTCTATGCCTCCCATCCCTCCGCCCCCCAGCGCATCGCGCTGGCCCGCGCCTGGGCCGAGCTGAACGGCGTCCGGCGACCGTGACCCACCCCGCGAGCGGCCGGCCGCACAGCGTGCTCTTCGTCACGAACGACTTCCCGCCCAGGCCGGGCGGCATCCAGTCGTTCGTGCACGGGCTGGCGCTGCGTACGCGGGACGCGGTGGTCTACGCCCCCGCCTGGCCGGGCTGCGCGGAGTTCGACCGGCGCCAGCCGTACCAGGTGGTCCGGCATCCGACGCGGCTGATGCTGCCCACCCCGGCCGTCGCCCGCACGGCGGCCGGGCTCGTGGCCGAGCACGGCGCGCGGACCGTCGTGTTCGGGGCGGCGGCCCCGCTCGGGCTGCTCGCCCCCCGCCTGCGCGCGGCCGGCGCGCGGCGCGTGGTGATGCTCACCCACGGCCACGAGGCGTCGTGGGCGAGCGCGCCGGGCTTCCGCTCGGTGCTGCGCAGGATCGGCGCGCACGCCGACGTCGTGACCTACCTCGGCGACTACACCCGCGAACGGCTGATCGCCGCCGTTCCGGAGGCCAAGCTCGTCCGGCTCGCGCCCGGCGTGGACGTCGAGCAGTTCCACCCCGGCGCGGCCCCGCCCGGTCTGCGGGCCGCGCTCGGCCTGGCCGGCCGGCCCGTGGTCGTGTGCGTGTCGCGCCTGGTGCCGCGCAAGGGCCAGGACCAGCTCATCAGAGCCTGGCCCCACGTGCTGCGCTCGGTGCCGGACGCGGTGCTGCTGCTCGTGGGCGGTGGCCCGTACCGGCGGACGCTGGAGCGCCTGGCGGCCGGGCGGGAGTCGATCAGGTTCACCGGCACGGTTCCGGCGGCGAGCCTGCCCGGCTACTACGCGGTGGCGGACGTGTTCGCGATGCCGTGCCGTACCCGGCTGAAAGGGGTGGACGTGGAGGGGCTCGGGATCGTGTTCCTGGAGGCGTCCGCGAGCGGGCTGCCTGTGGTGGCGGGCGCGTCCGGCGGCGCGCCGGACGCGGTGCGGCCCGGCGACACCGGGCTCGTGGTCGACGGCGAGAACACGGGAGAGGTGGCCCAGGCCGTCGTGGAGCTGCTGAGCGACCCCGCCAAGGCCCGCAAGCTGGGCCGGGGCGGGCGCGACTGGATCACCCGCGAGTGGGCCTGGGACCAGGTGGCCGCCCGCTTCCACGCTTTGCTCTAGCCCCCTCTAACCCTTCGTCGAGCCCAGCGTCAGCCCCGCCACGAACTGCTTGTGCAGCAACTGGAAGACGATCAGCGTCGGCAGCGCCACCAGCATCGACCCGGCGGCCAGCAGGTTGTAGTCGGTGAAGAACTGGCCGCGCAGGTTGTTCAGCGCCGAGGTGACGGGCAGCTTGTCGCCCGACGACATCAGCACCAGCGCCCACAGGAAGTCGTTGTACATCCAGGTGAACTGCAGCGTCGACAGCGCCGCCAGCACCGGCCGGCACAGCGGCAGCGTCAGCCGCCAGTACCGCTTCCACACCCCGGCCCCGTCCACCAGCGCCGCCTCGGTGATCTCCTCGGGGATCGTGCGCATGAAGTTCGCCATCACGAACACGCAGAAGCCGAACTGGAAGGCCACGTGGATGAGGATCAACCCCAGGTAGGAGTCGTAGAGCGACTGCGAGTCCGACAGCCATCCGGGCAGCGGGACGAGCGTGTAGAACGTGTACAGCGGGGTGATGAGCACCTGCGGCGGCAGCAGGTTGCCCGCGGTGAAGACGATCAGCAGGACCTTGCGCCCCGGCACGCGCAGCCGGGCGATCGCGAACGCCGTGAACGAGGCCAGGAAGAGCGTCACCACCACGCCGGGCACCACGATGATCAGCGTGTTCAGGTAGTAGCGCGGCAGCTCGGCCTGCGTCCACGCCTGTACGTAGTAGTCGAGCGTGAGGTGTTCCGGCATCGAGACGTAGCCGAGCCTGGCGGTCTCCTCGTACGGCCGTACCGACGCGTACACGGCGAGCGCCAGCGGCAGCAGCCATCCCAGCGCCACCAGCCCCAGGAAGACGTGCAGCAGGACCCGCAGCGGCCGGACCGGACGCCGCGGCGCGGCGGGCCCCTCCTGGGCCGGGGGAGCGGCGGCGGGGGCGGTGAGCGTCATCGCTCCTCCCTGAACAGCTGCGACAGGTACGTGACGATGAACCCGATCGAGATCGCCAGCAGGATCACCGCGATCGCCGAGCCGAACCCGATCCTGCTGGCCTCGCCCACGATGTTCTCCGTGACGAGCACCGACAGCAGCTCAAGCCCGTTCCTGCCCTTGTTGATGGCGTAGACGACGTCGAACGCCCGCAGCGCCTCGATCACCGTGATGACCAGCACGATCACGTTCACCGGCCGCAGCGTCGGGAACACCACCCGGAAGAACGCCTGCCGCTCGCTGGCCCCGTCGATCGCCGCCGCCTCCTTCAGCGCCGGATCGACCGCCTTCAGCCCCGCCAGATAGATGATCATGACGTAGCCCACGTGCCGCCAGGCCGCCGCGACCATGACCACCCAGATGTTGATGGAACTGTCGCCCAGCCAGTCCACGCTCAGCCCGGTCACCGCGTTCAGCACGCCGTAGTCGGAGGAGTAGACGAGCTGCGCGATGAAGCCGACCACGGCCAGCGACAGCACGACCGGCATGTAGAGCGCGCTCTGGTAGAACCGCGACAGCCGCAGCCGCCGATCCAGCAGCACCGCGCAGAACAGCCCGAACGGCGTCGCGACCAGCCCCAGGAAGCCCAGCCACAGCACGTTGTTGCGGACCGCCGACCAGAACGGCGGATACTCGGCCGACAGGTCGTGGTAGTTCCGGCCGCCGACCCACTCGATCGGCCCGATGCCGTTCCAGTCGGTGCCGGAGAGCCCGACGGAGGCCAGCGTGGGCCCCCAGATGAGGCCCACGTTGACGACGATGGCCACCCCCAGCCCGATGACCAGGACGGTCACGTCGCGGGCGGAGTAGCGACGGGTCTTGACGGCCATCAGCGGAAGATGTTCGCCTTCTGCTTCTCGATGCTCGTCAGCAAAGAGTCGATCTCGTTCGGCTCGCCGACGAACGACTGCAGCGACGGGATCATCACCGTGGAGGCGAAGTCGGGCCGCGTGTCACGGTCGAGGAACTGCGCGATGTGCGTGGCCTTCGACACCAGCTCCGCGCCGCGCTTCTGCAGGGCGCTGTAGCCGGAGGTGTCGGCCTTCGAGCTGGCCGCCAGCGTGCCGGGGTCGAGCCCGGTGGCGATGTTCTGCGAGGCGGGCTGGGCGAAGTGCTTGAGCAGCGCCTTGGCGCCCTCGACGTTCTTGGCCTTGGCGGAGATCATGTAGCCGTCGATGGGGGCGTCGATCGAGTCGGTCCCGTACGCCGGGTTGATCTCGGGGAAGGTGAAGAAGTCGAGGTCGTCGCGGTCGGCCTCGGGGAACTGCTGGGCGACGAACATCCCGAGCAGGTACATCCCGGTCTTCTTCTGCGCCAGCGACTGCCCGGCCTCCTGCCACGTACGGCCCAGCGCCGCCGGCTGGTGGAACTCCATCAGCCCCCGCCAGGTGTCGAACACCTGCCTGACCCGCGGATCCGTCCACGACTCCTTGCCGGCCATGAGCGAGACGTGGAAGTCGTAGCCGTTGGTGCGCAGGTTGAGGATGTCGAACGTGCCCATCGCCGGCCAGCCGTCCTTGTCGGCGAACGCGATCGGGATGAGCCCGTCGGCCCGCATCTTCCTGGCCAGCGCGGTGAACTCGTCGAGCGTGGCGGGCGGCGTGTAGCCCTTCTCCTGCCACACGCTCTTGCGGTAGAAGACGGCCCACGGATAGTACGTGAACGGGATGAAGTACTGCTTGCCGTCGACCCCGGTCGACTGGTCCTTGAACGCCTGCGTGTAGTTGCCGCCGATCTCCTGCCACACGTCCGAGATGTCGGTGGCCAGCCCCTGCTCGGCGAAGAACTGCATGCGGTAGCCGGCGAACCAGGTGAAGACGTCTTCCGGCGTGCCGCGCAGGTAGCGGTTGATGTTCTCCTGGAAGGTGTTGTGGTCGACCGTGTTGATCCTGGTCGTGGCCTGGGTGAAGCCCTTGATCACGGTGTCGAGGCTCTTCTTCGGGATCTCGTCGGAGGCGTTCGAGCCGATCGTGACCGTGCCCAGATCGCCGCCCGTCCGTCCGGGGGCGGGAGCGGGGGCGTCCGAGCCGCACCCGACCAGTAAGGCGGGCACGCCGAACGTGGCGGCGGCCCCGAGCAGGAGATCGCGGCGGGTGATCGGCGAACGTTGGGCCATGATGGTTCCTCCTTGCCGGACCCTTCAGATTCCCCCGAGTTCCCTCACCTTCTTTCATCAGAAATCGAACATTTCCCACTGTCAACGCACGGTTTCGGAACGAATGCCCGAGAGCGGTGCTGTCGGACTCGGGTCACGAAGACGGGCGGGCCCTGTCGGAACCTGTTGAGATCCGGCCGCCTCGCCGCTCACCCTCCCGGCCGGCCGGCGCCTCCTGAGGCATGCGAAGAGGGCGGGCCGCGTACGTGGCCCGCCCTCTTCGTAACCTCGCGGCTACATCCTCACGGTCAGTTGACGTCGAGCTTGCGCTGGATGGCGATGAGGATGTTCATCATCTCCAGCTGGCCCTTATGCAGGCTGGAGATCTGTCCGTCGACCTTGTCGAACCCCGCGTCGACCTTGGTCTCGAGCTGGTCGAACTTGGTCTCGAGGCTCCCGACCCTGACACCGAGCTGGTCGAACTTGGTCTCGAGGCTCCCGACCCTGACACCGAGCTGGTCGAACTTGGTCTCGAGGCTCCCGACCCTGACACCGAGCTGATCGACCGCGGTCTCGAGACGCCCGACCCTGGCATCGAGCTTCTGGACCGTTCCATTCAGGTTCTTGACCTGGTTGGAGACGCCGTTGATGCGGCGGGTGAGGTCTTCGCCCATCATGATCTGGTCGGTGCGGGTCTGGACGAACTCGTTGTGAATCTTGGTGGCGAACTTGACGCCGAGTTCCTCGATGTTGTCTTCCTTGATACTCACGATTGAATCCTCTACCTTTGTAGGTAGGGACCGGGGATTCAGTACATCTCCGGTCCCGTGCTTTTCTTTGCCACGAGGATACACCGGAAATCGGCGCCGGAAGGGGGGAATCGAATGGAGATTCCCCTGTTCGGAAGGTGTAAAGCGGACCCAATTCGGAAGAATCCGCTTTTGTTGTGGCGGCTTATTCGTGAGGGAATTTCAGATTTTATCCGCGCCCATGCCCGCAAATGGGACGCTGGGTTTTTCTTGGGGACCTAGCGCCCCTCGTACAACCTGTCGATCTCGCCGGAGAAGTCCCGCATCACCACGTTGCGCTTCACCTTGAGCGTCGGCGTCAGATGCCCGCTCTCCTCCGTGATGTCCGCGTCCAGGATCACGAACTTCTTGATCTGCTCGGCCTTGGACACCATCAGGTTGGCCCGGTCCACGGCCCCCTGGATCTCGGCCTGGACCTGAGGGTCCGTCCGCAGCCCCGCCACGGTGGAGCCGGCCGGCACGGCCTCGGGGTCGAGCGTGATCAGGGCCGCGACGAACGGCCGCCCGTCACCCACGATCATGGCCTGGGAGATCAGCGGATGCGCGCGCAGCGCGTCCTCGAGCGGGCCCGGCGCCACGTTCTTGCCCGCCGCCGTCACCAGGATCTCCTTCTTGCGCCCGGTGATCCGCAGGTAGCCGTCGGCGTCGAGCTCCCCCAGGTCGCCCGTGTGGAACCAGCCCTCGGAGTCGATCACGTCGTCGGTGGCGGCGTCGTTGTGCCAGTAGCCGGAGAAGACGTTGCGGCCCTTGGCCAGGATCTCCCCGTCGTCGCCGATGCGCAGCGTGACGCCGGGCAGCGGCTTGCCCACGGTGCCGATCTTGTTGGCGCCGGGCATGTTGACCGAGACGGGAGCCGAGGTCTCGGTCAGGCCGTACCCCTCGAAGACCTCGATGCCGACGCCCTTGAAGAAGTGGCCGAGCCGTTCGCCCAGCGCGGAGCCGCCGGACACCGCCGCCGAGAGCCGGCCGCCGGTGGCCGCGCGCAGCTTGGAGTAGACCAGCCTGTCGAAGACCGCCCGCTGAACCCGCAGCCCGAGCGGCGCGCCACCCGCGCTCTCCGCCTTGCTCCAGGCCACCGCCACGTCCACCGCGCGGGCGAAGATCTTGCCCTTGCCGCCGGAGATGGCCTTCTGCTCGGCGCTGTTGTAGACCTTCTCGAACACGCGCGGCACGCCCAGCAGGAACGTCGGCTTGAAGTCCTGGAGGTCGGGGGCGACGTTCTTCATGTTGGGCGTGTGCGCGATGATCGCGCCCGCCTCGAACAGCACCACCTGGATCATGCGGGCGAAGATGTGGGCCAGGGGCAGGAACAGCAGCGCCGCCGGGTCCTTCCTGGCGAACAGCGGCTCCAGCGGCCCGCGCAGCACGTTGAGCGCGGTGAACAGCAGGTTGTCGTGGGTGATCCGGCAGCCCTTGGGCCGGCCCGTGGTGCCGGAGGTGTAGACGATCGTGGCCAGGTCGGACGAGGTGACCTGCCGCCTGCGCTCGTCGAGATCGGCGTCGGTGACGGCACCGGTCTCCAGCTCGGCGTCCACCCGCCACACCGACTTCAGCCCTGGCGCGGCCTCCTTGACGGTCTCCTCGTGCGCGTCCAGCTCGACGAACGCCGCCTTGGCCTCGCTGTCCTCCAGGATCCATCTGACCTGCTCGACGGAGGAGGTCTCGTAGATCGGCACGGTCACCGCGCCGGCGGCCCAGATGGCGTAGTCGACCAGCGTCCACTCGTAGCGCGTACGCGACATGAGCGCGACCCTGTCACCGTGGCCGATGCCCGCCGCGATCAGCCCCTTGGCCACCGCGGCCACCTGGTCGCGGAACTCGGCGGCTGTGACGACGGGCCAGCCGTCGCCGACCTTGCGGCGCATCACCACGGCGCCCGGCTCCTGCTCCGCCCGGCGGAAGACGGTGTCGGCCAGACCCGCGGACGCAGGCACGTCGACCAGGACGGGGACGCTGTACTCGCGCACGAACTCAACTCCTCTTCGGGGACGGCCTGGACGTTACCGGCTGAAGTTACGCACCGGTAGCTCCGTCATTGAGGCGTTATGAAGGCCATTTCTCACGCTAGCAGCAGCGGCTCTTAGGATTTCCCTCATGAGGGTCCATGTCGTCAGCGACGTCCACGGCAGAGCCGACGCACTGGCCAGGGCGGGTGACGGGGCGGACGCGCTGATCTGCCTGGGCGACCTGATCCTGTTCATCGACTACGACGACCACGCGCAGGGCATCTTCGCCGACCTGTTCGGCGCCGAGAACGCCGAGCGGTTCATCGCCCTGCGCACGGCCAAGCGCTTCGACGAGGCCAGGGACATGTCGGCGCGGCTGTGGGCGACGCTCGACGGCGATCCGCGCGAGCACATCGAGCGCAACGTCCGCACCCAGTACGCCACCCTCTTCGCCGCCATGCCCACCCCCGCCTACCTCACCTACGGCAACGTGGACATCCCGCGCCTGTGGTCCGACTACCTCAGGCCCGGCCACCGGGTGCTCGACGGCGAGGTGGCGGAGATCGGCGGCCTGCGGTTCGGGTTCGTGGGCGGCGGGCTCAAGACGCCCTACCGCACGCCGTACGAGATCGGCGACGAAGAGTACGCCGCCAAGGTCGAGGCCGTCGGAGAGGTGGACGTGCTGTGCTGCCACATCCCGCCGGCCCTGCCCGAGCTGCTCTACGACGTGGTGGCCAGGAGGTTCGAGCGCGGCAGCGAGGCGACGCTGGAGGCGATCAGGCGCACCCAGCCGCGCTACGCCCTGTTCGGCCACGTGCACAACCCCCTGCACCCACGCGCCAGGATCGGGCGCACCGAGTGCGTGAACGTGGGTCACTTCCGCGGAAAGGGCATCCCGTATGCCATGGAATGGTGATCTGGCCGCCACCTCCACGGGTCCGCCGCGACCGGTGGTTTGTGCACTACGGTGTTCGCATGGCTGATCGCACCACTTCGAGCACCACCATCGGCGCCGGCCGCGCCGAGGTCATGGCGGTCATCGCGGACTTCCCCTCCTACCCGCAGTGGGCGGGGCAGGTGAAGAGCGCGGAGGTCCTCACCCGCGACGAGGACGGCCGGCCGCGCACGGTCCGCTTCGCGCTGGACGCCGGCCCGATCAGCGACTCCTACACCCTCGCCTACGCCTGGCAGGGCGACGAGGGCGTCAGCTGGCAGGTGGCGGAGCCGGGGAAGATGGTCTCCGAGCTCAAGGGAAGTTACCGGCTGGCCGGCGCGGGCAGTGACACCGAGGTGACATACGAGCTGACGGTCGATCTCAGCGTCCCCATGATCGGCCTGATCAAGCGCAAGGCGGAGAAAGTGATCGTGGACACCGCGCTCAAGGGCCTCAAGAAGCGCGTCGAAGGCCGCTGACTTGAGCCCGCGCGTCCTGCTCTTCACCGGTAAGGGCGGCGTCGGCAAGACGACGGCCGCCGCCGCGACCGCCACGCTCGCGGCCCGCCGCGGCCTCAAGACGCTCATCGTCTCCACCGACACCGCCCACTCGCTGGCCGACGCGCTCGCGGTCGAGCCGGGCGAGATCGCGCCCGGCCTGCATCTGCACCAGGTGGACACGCAGAAGACGCTGGAGCGCCACTGGGGCGAGCTGCGCGACTACACCAGAGGCGTACTGGGCGAGCTGGGCCTCGACGAGATCACCTCGGAGGAGATCACCGTCCTGCCCGGCGCCGAGGAGGTCATCGCCCTGCTGGAGCTGCGCGAGCACGCCCGCGAGGGCCGCTGGGACGTGATCGTGGTCGACTGCGCGCCCACCGCCGAGACGCTGCGGCTGCTGGCCCTGCCCGAGGCGCTCGACTGGCACGTCTCCAGGCTCATGCCGGTCGGGCGCAAGGTCCTGCGGCTGGTCTCGCCGTTCGTGCGCAGCGTGGCCCACGTGAGCGCGCCCGGCGAGGACGTCGTCAACGCGGGCGAGCGCTTCCACCGCGGCCTCATGGAGGTGCGCGAGCTGCTGACCGGCGACCACGCCTCCGTCCGGCTCGTGCTCACCCCCGAGGCCGTGGTGCTCGCCGAGGCCAGGCGCACCCTGACCTCGCTCAGCCTGTACGGCTACCGCGTCGACGCCGTCGTCGCCAACCGGGTCTTCCCGGCCGGAGGCGCCGACGAGTGGCGCGCCCAGTGGGTGGCGGCGCAGTCGCGCCTGCTGTCCGAGGCGGAGCAGTCGTTCGCGCCGCTGCCCATCCACGTGGTGCCCTACCTGCCCGCCGAGCCCGTGGGCAAGGACGCGCTGGCCGAGGTCGGCACCGCGATGTACGGCGACGCCGACCCGTTCGCCCCCCACTCCGTCGAGCCGCCGCTGCGGATGAGCGCGGACGAGCTGTCGCTGGCCCTGCCGGGCGCCGGTCGCGAGGACGTCGACCTGGCCCGCAAGGGCGACGAGCTCATCGTCACCGCGGGCCCGTACCGCAGGATCCTGGCGCTGCCCGCGGCGCTGGCCCGCAGGAAGATCAGCGGCGCCGCGCTGCGCGACGGGGTGCTCCGCGTGACCTGGTCCGCGCAGCCGTACGACTCCGGGAGCGAATCCGCGACCTGATGAGTTGAATGGATGAGCGACCCACAAGTCAGGGAGGGCCAGGATGACCGAGAGCAACGACAGAGACACAGGCAGGGACACAGGCAGGGACACCGGCAGGAACAGAAGCGGCGCCGGCGCCGGGGACACCAGGGATCCGATCGGCACGGTGGCCGACGAGGCGCGCAAGCTGTTCGACTCGATCCAGGGCCGGGCGACCCGCCAGGTCGGCAAGACCGTGTTCAACTCCTTCACCGGCGGCGGCGGCCGTAAGGAGCGGGACGTGTGGGAGGAGGCCGTCTCCGAGCCGCACGACGAGTACATCTGCCGCGCCTGCCCGGTCTGCCGGGCGATCGCGGCGCAGCGCGAATCCGGCGGCGACGTGACCGGGCACCTGGTGGCCGCGGGCGGTGAGCTGTTCGCCGCCTTCCGCGGCGCGCTCGACGCGCTGAGCAGGCCCGCCACGCGCGACAGCAGGCCGCGCGACGACCGCGACCGCGACGGACGCGATCGCGGCGACGTGGAACACATAGATCTGGGATAGAGGAGACACGGGGCATGCTCACGATCGGTGTCGACATCGGCGGGACCAAGGTGGCCGCCGGCGTGGTCGACGACAGTGGCGAGATCGTCGAACACACGCTGAGGCCCACCGCCGCCGACCGGCCGGACGTGGTGGCCGAGACGGTGGCCGACGTCGTTCGCGAGCTCTCGCAGGGCAGGGACATCGAGGCCGTCGGCGTCGGGGCGGCCGGGTTCGTGGACGAGACCCGGTCGATGGTGCGCTTCGCGCCCAACCTGGCCTGGCGCGAGGAGCCGCTGCAGAAGAAGATCAGCGGCATGGTCGGCCTGCCGGTCGTGATCGAGAACGACGCCAACGCCATGGCCTGGGGCGAGACCCGGTTCGGCGCCGGCAGGGGCCAGTCCCACGTGGTCTGCATCACGCTCGGCACCGGCATCGGCGGCGGCCTGGTCTTCGACGGCGCACTCTTCCGCGGCCGCTGGGGCATGGGCGCCGAGCTGGGCCACATGCAGGTGCTGCCCGGCGGGCGCCAGTGCGGGTGCGGCAACGTCGGCTGCTGGGAGCAGTACGCCAGCGGCCAGGCCCTGGTCAAGGACGCCAGGGAGATCGCCGAGGCGGAGCCGGAGCGGGCCCGCACCCTGCTCGGCCTGGCCGGCGGCAAGATCGAGGGCGAGGAGGTCACCGAGGCCGCCCGGCTGGGCGACGAGGCCTCGCTGGCCGCCTTCCGCAGCCTGGGCGACTGGCTCGGGCAGGGCATGGCCGACCTGGCCGCCATCCTCGACCCCGGCTGCTTCATCGTCGGAGGCGGGGTCTCCCGCGCCGCCGACCTGTTCATCGACCGGGCCAGGGAGGCGTTCGGCGAGCGGATCACCGGCAGGGGGCACCGCCCGCTGGCCGAGATCAAGCTGGCCGAGCTGGGCGCCTCGGCCGGGGTGGTGGGCGCGGCCGACCTGGCCAGGCGGCGCTAGAGCCGCCGCCCGCACGTGACGATCAGGATCGCGACCTACAACGTCCACGGGATGCGCGACGACGTCCCCGCGCTGGGCCGGGTCCTGGCCGCCGCGCGCGCCGACGTGGTGTGCGTGCAGGAGGCGCCCAGGTTCGGCCGCTGGCGGGCCAGGCGCGCGGCCCTGGCCGCCGCGGCGGGGCTCGCCGTGGCCACCCCCGCCAGGACCGGCGGAGTGGCCGTGCTGACCGGCCGGCGCGTGCGCGTGCTGCACGCCGAGAGCCACGCGCTGCGCTCCTTCCTCGGTCTGGAGCGGCGCGGGCTGGCCGTCGCCGTGGTGCGCGCCGAGGGGGCGTGCCTGGCCGTCGGCTCGCTCCACCTCGACCTGCACCAGGCGGCCAGGTCGCACCACGCCGCCGAGGCGATGGCGATCATGGAGAGTGTGGCGGCCCGCCACGACGCCGCGATCGTGCTGGCCGGCGACATCAACGAGCGCGCCCACCAGCCGGCCTGGCGTTACCTGGCCGGCCGGCTGGCCGACTGCTACGCCGTCGCGCCGAAAGGCGACGGGCTGACCTTCCCCGCCGACCGGCCGTCCGCCAGGATCGACGCCGTCTTCGCCGCGCGCGAGACGAGCGTCCTGTCGTGCGGGGGAGTGGACGCGCCGAGCGCCGATCTCGCCGGGGCCAGCGACCATCTGCCTGTCGCCGCGGAGTTGCGAGTTGGGCACTAGAGGGCAGAACAGGCTGTCCAGCCCGTAGCATTTCCTCATGACCCGTCGCTCTCAGCGGCGTGCGCTCTCCTTGATCTTGGCGACGTCCGTGGCCTTGACGCAGGTCACGCCCGCCGCGCATGCCGATCCCCGTCCCGCCCAGAGCGAGGCCCAGGTTGAGGCATGGCAGCAGTCGACCAGCGTCCGCCTCCAGCCCGACGGCTCCCTGTCCGACGTGCTGGCGATCTCTCCCACCGACGTGTGGGCGGTCGGACAGCAGGAGATCTGGGACGTCTGGAAGAACCGCGGCACCATCCGCCACTGGGACGGCAGCAGGTGGTCCGAGGTCAGCGTGCGCGACGCCACGGCCGCGGGCAACCTGCGCGGGCTGGCCGCCGCGTCGACGTCCGACGTGTGGGCGGTCGGCGACGGGCACGACGGGGTGCCCTACCTCGCCCACGGCGACACCGGCGGGTTCGACCGGCTCCGGCCGCAGGCGCTGCGGGCGGGAGACTGGCTCGGCGGCATCGACGCCAAGTCCGGCAAGGTCGTGGCGGTCGGCAGCCGCGAGCGCCAGGCCCTCATCCTCACCGGCCAGGGCAGCACCTGGAGCGCGCAGCAGACCAAGGAGAAGGGCGCGCTCTACGCGGTGGCGGGCGGGTTCGCGGTCGGCGACACCGGCACCGGGCCGCTGATCATGCACAGCTCCGGCGGCACGTGGAAGTCCATGCCGGTGCCGTCCGTCCCCGGCGGCTACCTGCGCGACCTTCAGGTCGACAACTCCAAGCGGGCGCTGGCCGTGGGCGGCGTCTACCGCGGGCCCGGCGAGATCTCACCGCTCGCGCTGGCCTGGAACGGCAAGCGCTGGCGCCGGCTGCGGCTGCCCGGCGCCGAGGCCAGGATCTACGGGGTGACCGGCGACGGCAAGGGCCGCTACTGGATGACCGGCTACGATCCCTCCCGGGCCGCGGAGCCGTTCATGACGCGCTGCGAGAAGGGGCGCTGCGAGGTCATCAGGGGCGAGGCCAAGAAGGGCAGGAGCAGCGTACGGCTGCAGGCCGTGACCTATCTGGCCGGCAAGGGCACGGTGTGGGCGGTGGGGCACGCGGTCGACAAGGCCGACCGCTACACCGACGTGGTGGAGACGTTCGCCCCCAAGACGACCACCCAGAAATCCTGAGCGGCCGCGAGACAGTCCTGAGCGGCCGCGAGACAGTCCTGGGCGGTCGCGAGACCGCCCGGCCCGGCGGTGGCGGTGGCGTTCAGAGGACCGCGCCGCAGTTCCAGGGCGCGTTCCGGAGGACCGCGCCGTTGTTCCAGAACGGGTTCAGAGGACCGCGCCGTCGTCCCAGCCCGAGTCGTTCGGCGGGCCGTCGCCCATGCGCACCACGAGTGCCACGAACCCGCCGATGAACGCCGCCACCGCGGTGAACAGCGCCCAGCCCTCCATGTGCCAGCTGGCCATCGCCGCGACCAGGAGGTAGGCGGGGCCGCCGAACAGCGCCACCCACGCCAGCTTGGTCGCCAGGTCGACCTTGGGCAGCGGAGGCGGCGGCGGGGGCTCGAAGTGCCCCTCGTCCTCCTCGTCGTCGTCCCGGCCGGTGGGGTCGTCCTCGGGATCGTGGCCGGCCGCGTCGCCGCCTTCCGGGTGCTCCGGCGGCTTGACCACCCGGCGGATCGGCTCGGCGGGGACGTTTTCGCTGTCCGGCCATGGCTGGTCGGCCGAGTCACGCTCGGCTGTGTCGTTGAAGGACGCGACGATCTGCCGCCAGACCTCGTCCTCGTCACTCTGGGGCGTCACCTAGATGGGCCTCTCCGCAGCGATCGCGACTTCCCCCTGGGTGCGATCAGTCCCTCTGCAAGGGTACCGAGGCATGTGTCCGGATGAAGTCGAGGCTACCGGCAAAGATCCTGTCGGCATCGTTGTCCAGCGTCGCAACATGGTAGCTATCGGTAAGCTCCTCGATCGTGGCCTGCGGGACCTTCGCACGGATGATCGCGACACTCGCGGGCTTGACCACATGGTCCTCCGTGCTGTGGAAGACCAGCAGCGGTTGTGTCACCTTCGCCAGGTCGGCCTGCACCAGCGACCACAGGCCGGGCAGCGAGGCCGCCGCCTTCACCGGGGTGCGGGTGTAGGCCAGCTCTCTCACGCCGGGCTTCTTGACGTCGTTGGCGACGCCGGGGACCGACGCGACGAACCACTTGAGCAGGGGCGCCAGCCGCAGCAGCGGCACGTCGAGCGTGATCGACGGGTTGACCACCATCACGCCTCTGATGGCCGCGCCGTGCACCTCGGCGAGTCGCAGCGCCAGGCAGCCGCCCAGCGACAGCCCCGCCACGAACACCTCCGCGCACCGGCCCTGGAGGTCCGCGAACGCCTTCTCCACCTCGGCGTACCAGTCCTCCCAGCGGGTCCGGTTCATCTCCTGCCACCTGGTGCCGTGCCCGGGCTGGCGGGGCAGCGAGACGCTGACCCCGTGCCCGGCCAGGTACTCGGCCCACGGTCGCAGCGACTGCGGCGTCCCGGTGAAACCGTGGCACAACAACACGCCGATCTGACCTGCGTCGTGGTGGTAGGGCTCCGCGCCTGGCATGAGCGGCATAACAGCTCCTCTGTGCTGTTTCATTCCGGCTATTTCCTCCAGAACGGCCCGATCGTCGCATGTTTCGAGGTGTTTGTGCGAGAGGTGATGTAGGAGCATGGCCGTCGAGGTGGGAAGATGACTCTGCCCGCCGGTGGATGACGGCCGGACGAAGTGCCCGCATGACGACGTGCGCAGGAAGAGGTGCCAGGTGTTCTACTGGGTGGTCAAGGCCATCTTGGGGCCGTTCCTCCACCTCGTGTTCAGGCCGTGGACCGAGGGCGCCGACAACGTGCCGAAGCAGGGGCCCGCGATCCTGGCCGGCAACCACCTGTCGTTCGCCGATCACTTCTTCGGCCCGCTGCAGATCCGCCGCAAGGTCATCTCGCTGGGCAAGGCCGACTACTTCACCGGCAGCGGCGTCAAGGGCTTCTTCACCCGGCTGTTCTTCAGCGGGGTCGGCACCGTGCCGATCGACCGTTCAGGGGGCAAGGCCAGCGAGGCGGCCCTGCGCACCGGGCTGCGCATCCTGCGCGAGGGCAACATCCTGGGCATCTACCCCGAGGGCACGCGCTCGCCCGACGGCCGCCTCTACAAGGGCAAGACCGGCGTGGCCCGGCTCGCGCTGGAGTCGAGGGTGCCGGTGATCCCGTGGGCGATGGTCAACACCTACGAGATGATGCCGCCAGGGCGGCTGCTGCCCAAGCTGGGCATCCGGCCGGGCGTGAAGTTCGGCAAGCCGCTCGACTTCTCCCGCTACTACGGCATGGAGGACGACCGGCTGGTGCTGCGCGCGGTGACCGACGAGATCATGTACGCGCTGATGGAGCTGTCGGGGCAGGAATACGTCGACAAGTACGCCGCCAGCGCCAAGGTCGAGATGGAGCGCGCCGCCCGCGCCGCGGCCGCCAAGCACTAGGGCTCCGGTCACACGGAGGAGCGTAAGGCCTCCTCCGTCTTGCGCATCGCGCTCGTCATGGCGCGCAGCTCCTCGCGGCTGAGCCGGTCGATCAGATATTCGCGCACGACCTCCAGGTGGCCGGGCGCCACCCGGTCCAGGCAGCTCATGCCCGCCTCGGTGAGCACCGCCAGCACGCCGCGGTCGTCGGACGGGCAGGTCTCCCGCCTCACCAGACCGGCCTTCTCCAGCTGGGTGATCTGGTACGTCAGCGCGCTCTTCGACGACACGACGCCCCTGGCCAGCTCCGTCATGCGCAGCCGGCGGCCGGGGGCGTCGGCGAGCCGCACCAGGATCTCGTACTGCGGGTGCGTGAGCCCCGCGGCGGCCTTGAGCTGCTCCTCGATGCGCCGTTCGAGGAGATGAGAGGTGGACAGGAAGGCGCGCCACGCCGCCATCTCGGTCGCGTCCAGCCAGCGGGGGTCTGTCCGGGGGTCCGTCACCGCATCAGTGTACTGTCGTTCGAATTTGAACGACCACTGCTAGAGTTGTCGTTCAAATTCAAACAATCATCGAGGAGAGCGCATGGTGGATCAGGTGCGTCCCGTCGTCCTGCTGCTCGCCAGGATCGCCGTCGGGGTGATCTTCCTGGTGCACGGTTACCAGAAGTTCGCGACCATGGGGATCGCGGGCACGACCAAGTTCTTCGAGTCCGTCGGCATCCCGCTGGCCGGCCTGGCGGCTCCGGCCGTGGCCGTCCTGGAGATCGCCGGTGGGCTGGCGCTGATCCTGGGCGTGGCGCTGCCCGTCGCGGGCGCGCTGCTGGCCCTCGACATGATCGGCGCGATCGTCTTCGTCCACGGCGCCAACGGGCTGGCGGGCGAGGGAGGCTACGAGTTCGTGCTGGCCCTGGCCGCGGCCAGCCTGGCCGTCGGGTTCACGGGGGGCGGCGCCTTCGCCCTCGACCGCGTATTCGATCGCCGCCGCGGCACCGCCCCGGCCATCGCGTAGCCACCGGCCATCGCTGCCCAGGACCCGCGCACCCACCGTGCGCGGGCTCTTGCGGTGGCCCGCCGGTTGCGCGCGGGGTCTTGCCATGCGCCCGCCGGCGGGTCAGGTCAGGCGGGCGCGGATCTGGGCGATGTGTTCGGGGGTCGTACGGCAGCAGCCGCCGATCAGCGACGCGCCCGCCCGCTGCCACTCCACGGCGGCCACGCCGAACTCCACCGGGTCGGCCAGGCCCAGCCAGCGACGGCCGGCCGCGTCCCACGTCTCGCCCGAGTTCGGGTAGACCACGACGGGCAGGCGGCCGGACAGGCACGAGATCAGCCCGGGCAGGTGGCGGGGCGCCGTACAGTTCGCGCCGACGGCCACCACCTGCGGATTGCCCGTGAACAGCGCGGCGGCCCGCCGGATCGGCGTGCCGTCGTTGAGCCGCTCGCCGTCGCGGCAGGAGAAGCTCACCCACGCCTTCACCTCGGGCGTGCTCCGCAGCAGCCTGGCCAGCGCCCGCGCCTCGGGGTAGGACGGGATCGTCTCGCAGGCCAGCAGGTCGGCCCCGGCCGCCGCCAGGATCTCCCAGCGCGGCAGGTGCCAGGCGTACAGGCCGTCCTCGTCGAGGTCGTAGTCGCCGGTGTATTCGGCGCCGTTGGCCAGATAGGCGCCGTACGGGCCCACCGAGGCCGCCACCAGCCCCCGCCCCGCCTCGTCCCGGGCCTGCCCCGCCAGCTCGACCGACAGCCGCAGCAGCCGCGCCGCCTCGGCCGCGTCCAGACCGCGCCGCGCGAATCCCGGCAGTGAGGCCTGGTAGCTGGCCGTGGTGGCCACGTCGGCGCCGGCCGCGAAGAAGTCGGCGTGCACGCGCCTGATCAGCTCCGGCTCCTCCAGCAGCAGCCGCGCCGACCACAGCTCGTCGCGCAGGTCCGCGCCGAGCCTTTCGAGCTGCGTCGCCAGCCCGCCGTCCAGGACAAGTGTCGTCACTTATTTAGGGTATGTGCGGCCCGAACAGCCCCGGAACGCGGCGATCAGACGACCGGGCAGGCCAGGCCCGTCCGGTGGCGGCACCACCGTGATCGCACGGCACCGCCGGACGCGCGACTCCGGCGATACTCGCGGCGAGAGGTCATGGGGGAGGGGTGGGCAGGGCGGCGAGGTGGGCCAGGAGGTGGGGGTCGAGCACGAGGACCTCGCCCGCGCCGATCTTGATCACGCCCCGCCGTTCGAACCCCCGTAGGGCCCGGTTGACGCTCACCCGTGTCGCCCCGATCTCGGCCCCCAGCCCCGCCTGCCCGCCGTGCAGCGGCACCCGGCCGCCCGCGCAGCGCCGTACCAGCCAGGAGGCCACCCGCGACGGCACGTCCCGCGTCGCCGCGTCCAGCAGCCGTTCGTCGAGATCCCGCACGGTGGCGGCCAGCGTGCGCAGCATCCGCGCCGCCACGGACGGCTCCGAGGCGACCAGTTCCATCACGGCGGCGCGCGGCAGGTAGGCGACCCGCACCGCCGACATGGCCGTGCGCGTGGCCCGGTGCGGCCCGTCCACCAGCAGCGCCGTCTTGTCGAACGCGACCGGCGCCGCCTCGACGGCCAGGACCACCTCCCTGCCCTCCGCGCTCACCCGCCCCGCCTTGACCCGCCCCTCCAGCAGCACGATCAGCTGATCGGCCGGGTCACCCTCCGTGCACAGGACCTGCCCGGCCGCGTACCGCCGCGCGCGGGCCACCGCCTCCAGCGCGCGCAGCCGCTCCTCGCCGAGCCCGCCGAACATGGGCAGGCAGGCCAGTGTGTACGTCATGTATCCCGTGATACACCACCCCCGTGACCCACGATGCTGACCGGCCGGGCCACCGCGCCCTAACGTGACGGGGCATGGCGAGATACGTGCTGCAATTGGCCTTCGACACCGACCCCAGACGACTCGCGGCCCGCCCCGCGCACCGAGAACACCTGCGCCGCCTCAAGGAACAGGGCCGGCTGGTGACCGCCGGCCCTTGGGCCGACGACAGCGGGGCCCTGCACGTGTACGAGGTGGCGGACGAGGCGGAACTGCGGGA
Source organism: Nonomuraea sp. NPDC048892 (assembly GCF_040649735.1). Lineage (NCBI taxonomy): Bacteria > Bacillati > Actinomycetota > Actinomycetes > Streptosporangiales > Streptosporangiaceae > Nonomuraea > Nonomuraea sp. NPDC048892. The sequence continues at coordinate 322,209 of NZ_JBEZFZ010000007.1, forward strand.
CATCCTCGGTCAGGACCCGTACACGGCGGTGGACGGCTACGAGATCGTGCTGCTGCGGGAGTGGAGCCCGATCTTGTAGCCGTCCATGTGGTGAGGTCAGCCGCGTTTCAGAGGGGATCGTGCCGTCTGCTGTCGGGTCCGGGCCGAAAGTCATCGTCGGGTCCGTAGACGGCGGTGGACGGCTACAAGGTCGTGCAAGTTGCCCGATCCTGTAGCCGCCGGTGTCGTGATGTCAGCCGCGCTTCCAGAACGGCCCGCGCCGCCTCCCGTCAGCTTCGGACCGGGAGCCGTCGCCGGATCCGCGGCGGCCCGGGTCGAGGTCAGGACCGGTGCCCGAGCCGGGGCCGCCGGCAGTACCGGGACCGGCAGCAGGATCGGTGCCGGAGCCAGAGTCGGTGGCTGGGCCGACGCCGGATCCAGGGCCGGGGGACGGGCGGTCGACGCCGAGGAGCCTGGTCAGGAGCTCGACGGCGCGGTCGTGCAGTGCTCGCGCGTCGGCCCCCGGCCGCTCCGCCGCCTCCAGTTCGCCGGCCAGCCGCTCCAGCTCCTCGTGGCCTCCGAGGTAGGCCGCCAGCGCCGCCAGCCGGGTGCCCAGGTCGGCCAGGTACAGCGGGTCGGGCAGCGGCATGGCGTTGAGCCGGTCCAGCTCGGCGGCCAGTTGGGGGCGTACCGACTCCACCCGGTGCCCGGCGCGCCCGCCCGCGGACCCTGGCCGGCGGGCGGACCACCCACCTCTGCCCGTCCCCGCAGGGGCGGGAGGGGCGGGCACGGACGGCCCGCCGAACGTGGGCTCGCCCCCGCCGAACAAGGGCCCGCTCTCCGGCCCGCCGGGCACATTCCCGCTACCCGGCCCACCGGACGCGGGCGCGCCTCCCGGCCTGCCGGGCACAGGTCCGGCGCCGCCGGCGAATCCCTGGTCCAGGTCGGTCAGCCCAGGTGCCGACGGCATGCGCATCCGGGGCGGGGCCGCCGGTGCGGGGGCCGCGGCCAGCATCACGCCGGCCGCGAAACTTCCGCCCATCGGCGGCGGCGCCGGCATCTCCCAGCCGCTCGGCGGCTCGACCGGCTGGATCACCCGGTGCTGCGGCCCCTCGCCGGCGACCTGCCGGGTGTCGACGGCCACGTACGCGGTGAAGCGGCAGAGCACGCCGTACTCGAGCGACGTGCGCACGATCGTGTCCTCCAGACCGTGCTCGCCCATGGCGTAACGGTCCTCCAGCTCCCGCAGGTGGGCGCGGGCCCAGACGGCGCGGACGGCCGGGTTGTCCACCGTCACGCCCTCGGCCCGCTCCTCCCACGGCGCGCCCGACGCCATCCCGCGTACGGTGACCGACGAGCCCTCGCGGTAGCGCCCGTACGCGCGCAGCGGCACCCCGGGGAAGATCGACCCGAGATGGGTGACCGTGCCGGGCTCGACGTCGAGCTCCTTGATCTCCAGGTCGGTGACCAGCGGCGCGCCGATCCTGCGGTGGATGTGCTCCATGGCCGCGTCGAGCCGGTCCTCCGACTCGACCAGCTCGCACCGGCCCGCGCCGAGCCCGGCCAGCCGGCCGAGGAACCCGGCGTTCACGGCCCTGTCGATGCCGACCGTGTGCACGCGCATGGCCGACAGCGCGCCGCCCGCCTGCTCCAGGATCTGGTCCTCGTTGCCCACCTGGCCGTCGGTGACCAGCACCACGACGCGTTCGCGCCCGCTCTCGCCGTCCAGCAGGGCGATGGCCTGACGCAGCGGCTCCAGCAGCTCGGTGCCGCCGCGCGCGTCCACCCGGGACAGGTGCTCGACCGCGCGGTAGCGGTTGCGGTCGGACGCCTGCGCCATCCCCTCGAACGCCTGCTCCACCACGGAGTCGAAGGTCAGCACCGCGAACCGGTCCTGCGGCGTCAGCGTGTCGACGATGCGCGCGGCGGCCCGCCGGGCGCACACCATCTTCCAGCCGCCCATGCTGCCGGACCGGTCGAGCAGCAGCACCAGGTCGCGTGGGGTGCGCGGAGCCTCCAGCGGCGGCGGGAGCACGGTGAGCGCGAACGTGCCCCGGCCGTCGAGCTGCAACGCCGTGGAGGCGTCGAACGACAGCCGCAGCACGAAGTCACGGTCGAGCCGCTCACCGGGACGCACGCGTACGGTACGGGTCGCCTGATCGGGCCCGCCGGTCTCCTCCTCCACGACGTGCAGGCTGGAGGCCAGCTCGCGCAGCTCCAGACCGGCGGCGTCCACGCGCGCGGTCAGCGACAGCCGCACCGGGTCGGGGAAGCCGGGCAGCAGCACGGGAGGGCTGATCCTGGAGGCGTCGGGGACCGCGCCGGTGTCGGGCGCCGTGCCGTCACCGGCCGGCGGCCCGTCGATCGGCCTGCCGGGGATGTAGCGCGGCGCCACGACCAGCGGGAACCTGAACGTGGCCGCGCCGTCCTCGTACGGCAGCGGCTGGCTCATCGACAGCGTGACCCTGACGCGCTCGCCGGGCAGGATGTTGCCCACCCTGATCGTGAACACGTCGGGCCGCTCCTCCTCGGCGATGGCCGCCCGCCTGCCCTCGCGCAGCGCCTGGTCGTAGTCGGCCCTGGCCTGGCCACGCTCCTTGAGCACGCCCTCGACCACCCGGTCGTCGGCCTCCATCCGGAACGCGGTGACGGCCGCGCGGTCGGGCAGCGGGAAGACGTACGTGGCCTCCAAGGTGACGTCGAACGGGTTCCTGAACCCCTGCGTGACCTCGACCCCGGCGATGAGTCCCGAGATGTCCGCGGCCACGTCCACGCTCTCCAGCGGCAGGTTGCCACGCTCGGTCAGCAGCGCGCCGAACCCGGCGTCCGGCACCGGCAGGCACCGCGCGGGCTCCAGCGAAGTGATCTTCATATCAGCTCCCTCTCTTCGAGCACCGCGAGCAGCGGTCCCGCCGCCGCCAGCACCGCCTGAACGTCCTCCTCCGACGGGACCCGCCCCGCGTCCAGCACGAGCCGCACCCCGTCACCCAGCCTGACCCCCGTAACCACCCCACCACCGGCTCTGCCCCGCCGCCGCGCCGCTGCCGCCTTCCCGTCCGACGCGCCCGCAGCCTTTGCCGCACCGGCAGCCTTTGGCGCGTCCGGCCCGCTAGCCGTGTCCGGCCGCTCGGCCCAGAACCGCCCGCGCGTCGCCCGCCTACCGCCTTCGCCGTCGGCCGGGCCTCCTTCCACGGGCCCGTCCTCAAGGGATGCGCCACCCAGGGATGCGCCACCCAGGGATGCGCCACCCAGGGATGCGCCGTCCTGGAGGACGCCGTCCGGGGAGGCGCTGCCCAAGGGCGTGCCACCCGGGGAGGCGCTGTCCGAGGATGCGCCGTCCTGCGGGGCGCTGTCCAGGGGTGCGTAGCCCGGGGGTGCGTTGCCCGGGGCGGTGCCATCAGAGGACGTGCCGTCCAGGGATGCGCTGTCCGAGGGCGCGCTGCCGGGGGAGGCGTTGTCTGGGGAGGCGTTGTCTCGGAGGGTGCTGTCGAGGCGGTGGGCGGCGGCGTGGTGGGTGTTGCTGTCGGGGAGGGCGCCGGGCATGGGGGCCGGAGTGGGGCCGAGGTGGGCCGCTGACTCCAGCATGTGGTCCGTTGCCCCCGCCAGGGCCACCTGGATCTCGGCGATCGACCGGCCGGCTGCCTGTAGCCGTTTCACCGCCACCAACTGGAGCAGGTGCCGTCGCCCGTAGCGGGCGATCCGGCCGCGTCGGGTCAGGGGCGGGTCGACCAGGCCGATGGTCGTGTACCACCTGATCAGCCGCTCCCCGGGCACGTCGCGGACCCGGCCGTTGGCAGGAGGCGGCGCGCTGTCGCGCAGGGCGCGCGCCGCGTGCTCGGCCAGCTCGCCGATCGTCCAGGTGTCGCTCATACGACCACACTGACACTGTCACTATTACACTGTCAACTAGCAGAATGTGGGAAGAACCACCCCCTGAAGGAGGTTGATCCAGGTGTAAAGCTCACCCCTCGGGGAGGAGAAACAGCATGGCTACGATCACCGGCCCACTTTCGGGCGATGCAAAGAACACCGTCGCGGAAGCCCTTCAAGGCGCCCTGGTGGATCTGATCGATCTGTCCCTGGTCGCCAAGCAGGCGCACTGGAACCTCGTCGGTTCCCACTTCCGCGCACTCCACCTTCAGCTCGACGAGGTCACCCAGCTGGCCAGAACCCACATGGACACCATCGCCGAACGCGCCGTCGCCCTCGGGATCAGCCCGGACGGCCGCTCCGCCACGGTCTCCCGTTCCACGAAGCTGCCTCAGCCGGAGAGCGGCTGGATCGAGGACGGCAAGGTGGCGGCGACGATGACGGACATCCTGGACGGCATCAGCAAGCGCATGTACGAGCGCATCCGGGCCACCGAGGAGGCCGATCCGGTCAGCCAGGATCTGCTGATCGCGGTGACGCAGGAACTGGACAAGCAGCACTGGATGTTCCAGGCCCAGCGCTGATACGGGGTTGCAGGCCCAGCTCTGATGCGGGGCGGAGAGCCCGGGCTCGCGAGCCCGGGCTTTCGCAGGTCCGGCAGCCGCAGGCCTGTGCTGGGTTTCGGGTGTCCGGCCGTCGGAGGTCGGTGCTGGGTTTCGCATGCCGGGGCGGGCTTCGGGGTTTGCGCAGAGTTTGAACTCGCGAGTCCCTGCCATTCATGTCGGTGCGGTCGACTAGCGTGGCACCTAGAGGGAGGCCCAACGATGTCCCGCAAGACTCTCCTCCGCACGGGCCCGCTCTTGGCGGGCGGCATCAGCCCGTACGGACCGCTCGGCCTGACCGGACCCGGCGGCCTCGCGCTGCCCCCGGGGTTCACCGGCAGGGTCGTGGCCCGCTCGGGCGACAAGGTCGCCGGCCTGACGTGGCACGCGGCGCCCGACGGCGGCGCCTGTTTCCCCGACGGAGCCGGCTGGATCTACGTGTCCAACTCCGAGTTGCCCCTGCTCGGCGGCGCCTCCGCGCTGCGCTTCCGCGCCGACGGCAGTGTCGCCGACGCCTACCGCATCCTGTCGGGCACCGATCTCAACTGCGCGGGCGGCGCGACGCCGTGGCACACCTGGCTGTCGTGCGAGCTCGGCCACCGGGGCCGTGTGTTCGAATGCGACCCCTACGGCGCGCGGGCCGCGCGTCCCCGCCTGTCCATGGGCCGCTTCAAGCACGAGGCCGCCGCCTGCGACCCAGAGCGGCGCGTCATCTACATGACCGAGGACGAGCCCGACGGCTGCTTCTACCGGTTCCGGCCGGGTGACTGGGGTGACCTGACCGAGGGCACGCTGGAGGTCCTGTGCGGCTCCGGCCGCTGGCAGGCGGTGCCGTCGCCGGCGGCCCTGCTCAAGGAGGCCCGCCACCAGGTCGACGACGCCCGCCACTTCGACGGCGGCGACGGCTGCCACTACGCGGGCGGGGTCTGCTACTTCACCACCAAGGGCGACACCGGGCTGTGGGCCTACGACGCCCAGACCTCGTCGCTCGACCGGCTCTGCGAAGGCGTGCGGGCCATCACCGCCGCCCCGTCAGGAGACCTCTACGTCGCCAGGGAGCGCGCGGAGATCGACGTCATCGCGCCCGACCGCGCGGTGACCCCGTTCCTGCGGCTGGAGGGCTACGACGGGGCCGAGCTGACCGGGCTGGCCTTCTCACCCGGCGGCGAACGGCTCTACTTCTCGGCCAGGCGCGGCCGCACGGAGGGCCACACGTTCGAGGTAGCGGGACCCTTCCGCCCCTGACCCCGAGCCGGCCGGTTCAGAGGTGGCCCCCTCTGTGCCTGACGACAACCGGTTCAGGGGCGGCGGGCCCCTTCCCCACCTGACACGGGCGGACGCGGCCAGTGGCGGGCCCCTCCGTGCCTGACGGGAGGCGGCTCAGGCGGTGGGGTGGAGGTCGAGGGACCACATCTGTTCGTTGACCGGTACCCCGTTCTCCACCCCCTCCTCCTGCGACTCCAGCTCGAACCCAGCCGCCTGATAGATGCGCCGCGCGCTCACCAGGCTGTCTCGGGTCCACAGCACGATCCGCTTGCAGCCCTCGGCCCGCGCGTGCCGCAGGCACTCCTCCACGAGCCGCCGCCCCAGGCCCAGGCCTCGCGCGGACGGTTCGACCAGCAGCATCCGCAGCTTGGCGGTGGTCTCGTCCTGGCGTACGTAGAAGACGCACCCGACGCGCCGGCCGCCGGACTCGGCGATCCAGCCGGTGTCGCGGGTGAGGTCGAGTTCGCCGACGATCCTGGCGACGAGCTGCTCGAACTCGATGCCCCAGCCGTACTCGGAGCTGTAGAGGGCGCCGTGCCGCTCGACGACCCAGCCGAGGTCGCCGGGGCGCGGCGGCCTGATCACGTACGGCTCGCGCTCCCGCTCCGTCTCGCTCAGCAGGGACCTGATCGAAGCCATGCTCGACACCAGCCGCTCCTGGTCGGCCTCGGCCAGGCCGGACATGAGCCGGCCGATCGCCTCGGCGGAGCGGGCGTCGAGCCCGGCGAAGACCTCGTCGCCGGACCGGGTGAGCCGGACGAGCTGCTTGCGCGCGTCGGCGGCGGAGCGTTCGCGGGTGATCAGCCCGTCGGCCTCGAAGCGGGTCAGGATGCGGCTGAGGTAGCCGGCGTCGAGACCGAGCAGGCCGCGCAGCTCGCCGGTCTCCATCCGCTCGGCCTGCGCGAGCTCGAACAGCACCCTGGCCTCGGTGAGCGAATACGGCGAGTCGAGCATCCCCGCCTGGAGCGCGCCGATCACCTTCGTATAGAACCGGTTGAAGGCTCTCACCTCAGAGACCCTTGCTTCCGTCAACGAACTCATTGCCGCAGTCAACCATAGGAGGACCCCCGCTGTGAAGTACGTGCGCATAGGCGGATACGGCCCCGGCATCGTCACGGTCGGCGGCGGGCTCACCAGGGTGACGTCACCGTCGTTCCTGGCCGCCCATCCCTCCCAGCCCGTCCTGTACGCCGTGGGCGAGCTCGAACGCGGCTGGCTCACCGCCTTCCAGGCCGACGGGAGCGACCGCGGCCCCCTCGACGAGCGCCCCAGCGAGGGCTCCTACCCCTGCCACGTCGCCGTGGCGCCCGAGGGCGGCCTGCTCGCGGTGGCCAACTACGGCGACGGCACCGCCACCCTCTACCACCTCGATGAGCGGGGCGCGTTCGCGGGCGAGCCGATCGTGCTGCGCCACGAGGGCTCGGGCCCCGACAAGGACCGTCAGGAGGGCCCGCACGCCCACCAGGTCGTCTTCCGCGACGGGCTCGTGCACGTCTCCGACCTCGGCACCGACGAGATCCGCCGCTACCGCTACGACGGCACCGCGCTGGAGCCGATCACCCTGCCGCCCGGCACGGGGCCGCGCCACTACGCCTTCTCCGGCTCGCGCCTGTACGTGGCGGGCGAGCTCGACGGCACCGTCACCCTGATCGACGGCGAGCGCCGCACGACCGTGCCCGCCTCCCGTCACGAGGGTGACAACGCCCCCTCCCACCTGCAACTCGACGGCGACCTCGTCTACGTCGCCAACCGCGGCCCGAACACGATCGCGGTGCTGCGCGCCGCCGACCTGTCGCCGGTCGCCGAGGTGCCCTCGGGCGGCGACTGGCCCAGGCACTTCGCGATCGACGGGGACCGCCTGTACGTGGCCAACCAGAACTCCCGCGAGGTCACGATCTTCACGCTCCGGGACGGCGTCCCCGAGCCCTCGGGAGAGAGGTACGAGGTGGAGAGTCCGGCCTGCGTGCTGATCCGGTAATCACTTCGCCAATCCGGAGCTCCCGGCGCCGGAGGGAGGCGACCATGGCCTCGTGCGCAAGATCTTTCTCGCCCTGGTCCTGCTGGTCGCCTCCTGCGGTGAGCCGCCGCCCGCCGCCCCGCCGCTCCCGAGGGCGGCGCCGGCCGCCGAGCCGGACCGGCCGGACGTGCAGGAGTCGTGGCGGATCACCCGGCCCGGCGCCGAGCACGAGATCGAGGGGTACGCCGACCGGGTGAGCGTCCTGCCGGGGGAGCGGTTCGGCCTGCGCGTCTCCACGACCGCGCCGCGCTTCACGGCCAGTGCCTTCCGTATGGGGGCGAACCCGGCCAAGGTGTGGCAGTCGGAGCGGGTCAAGGGGACGCGGCAGGCGCCGATGCGGCTCGTACGCGGCACGGTGAGCGCCGCCCACTGGACCCCGTCGCTGACCGTGGACACCACGGGCTGGGCCGAGGGCGCGTACCTCATCCGGCTCGACGCCTCCACCGGTGCCCAGCGCTACGTCCCGATCACCGTGCGCTCGGCCTCCACCGCCGGGCGGGTGGTGATCGTGAACGCGGTCACCACCTGGCAGGCGTACAACCTGTGGGGCGGGCGCAGCCTCTACACAGGCCCCTCCGGGTACGCGGACCGCTCCCGCGCCGTCACCTTCGACCGCCCCTACGACGGCACCGGCGCCCGCCTCTTCCTCGACTTCGAGAAGGAGGCCCTGGCCGTGGCCGAGGCGAGCGGCGTGCCGCTGGCGTACCTGACCAGCCTCGACCTCGAACCGGGCGCGCTCGACGGGGCCCGCGCGGTGGTGTCGCTTGGCCACGACGAGTACTGGTCGCCGGCCATGCGCCAGGTGGTCACCAGGGCCAGGGACCACGGCACGAACCTCGCCTTCCTCGGCGCCAACGCCGTCTACTGGCGCATCGCCATGGACGGCAGGAAGGTCGTGTGCGACAAGGAGGACGTCTGCCGCCTGTGGCGCGAGTCGAAGCCGGAGAGCGCGCTGGTGGGGCAGATGTACGACTGCTTCCCGGCCGAGGGCGCCTACCGGGTCACCAGGCCGGGCCACTGGATCTTCGCCGGGACCAAGGGCCGCAGCTTCCCCGGGATGGTGGGCGTGGAGACCGACCGGGTCTCGCGGGGCTCGCCACGTGACGTCCAGGTGCTGGCCGAGTCGCCGTTCTCGTGCGGCGGCCGGGCGAGCGTCGCGCACAGCACGTACTACACGGCGCCGAGCGGGGCGGGGGTCTTCGCCTCCGGCACGATGCGCTGGGTGTGCGCGTTGCGCGGCCGGCACTGCGGCCACGGCGTCACCGAGGCGGCCGCCGCCTTCGCCCGGCGCGCGACGACCAACGTGCTCACCCGCTTCGCCGCGGGGCCGGCCGGAAAGCCTGCCCGTTTTCGGGGAGAACGAGGGCTATAACCCCTGCCGTCCGGGGTGTCGGTGGCCGACACGTGCACGAAATCTCCGCCAAATCAGGGTTTAGTCACGGGCCCTGGCGTTTGGTCTAGACCACTGCGTGTGAGGGCGGGCACAATGCGAGTCTGACATGAAGGTCTGGTTCGTGACCCCCTATCGGGAGGAACCCGCCATGCGTATTGGAGTGCTCACCGGAGGCGGCGACTGCCCCGGCCTGAACGCCGTGATCAGGGCAGTGGTGCGTAAGGGGGTGAGCGTTTACGGCCACGAGTTCGTCGGCTTCCGCGACGGCTGGCGCGGCCCCTTGGAAGGCGACACGATGCCGCTGGACATCGGCTCGGTCCGCGGCATCCTGCCACGTGGAGGAACCATACTGGGCTCCTCCAGGACCAACCCGATCAAGATCGAGGGCGGGGTCGACCGGATCAAGGAGAACCTCGCCTCGACCGGTGTCGACGCGCTGATCGCCATCGGCGGGGAAGACACCCTGGGCGTCGCCAAACAGCTCTACGACCGCGACGTCAACGTCGTGGGCGTGCCCAAGACCATCGACAACGACCTGTCGGGCACCGACTACACCTTCGGCTTCGACACCGCGGTCAACATCGCGATGGAGGCCATCGACCGGCTCCACACCACCGCCGAGTCCCACCACCGGGCGCTCATCTGTGAGGTCATGGGCCGCCACGCGGGCTGGATCGCCCTGCACGCGGGCATGGCCGGCGGCGCGAACGTCATCCTCATCCCCGAGAAGCCGTTCGACATCGACCGCGTCTGCGAGTACGTCGAGTCCCGCTTCCGCACCCGCTACTCGCCCATCATCGTGGTCGCCGAGGGCGCCCACCCGATCGAGGGCCAGATGGAGCTGCAGGCCGGCACGCTCGACGCCTTCGGTCACGTACGCCTCGGCGGCATCGGCGAGGTGCTGGCCAAGGAGATCGAGAAGCGCACCGGCAAGGAGGCCCGCACCACGGTGCTCGGCCACATCCAGCGCGGCGGCACCCCCACGGCCTACGACCGGGTGCTGGCCACCAGGTTCGGCCTCCAGGCCATCGACGCGGCCCACGAGGGCGACTACGGCAAGATGGTCGCGCTGCGCGGCACCGACATCGTCCGGGTCGGGCTCGACGAGGCCACGGCCGAGCTCAAGACCGTTCCCGTGTCGCGCTACTCCGAGGCGGAGGTGTTCTTCGGTTAGCCGTTCTCCGGCCGGTTGTAAGTGACGTGAAAGCGGGCGGCCGTACCTTCTGGGGCAGCGGGGTTACCGCTACAACCCCCAAGGGGTACGGCTTGCGCCGCAGCGAGTCGGCGGCCCACTACGCGTCGCAAGCCGTACCCATCACATAGCTCAAGCGCGGGGCGTGCCGAAGAGATCCACCTCCGGCGCGCCCTCGTCGTCGCGCGCGTGCAGCCGCCGCCGGTACTCCTGCTCGCTGCGCAGCTCCTTCTCCGACGGCGACAGGATCACGGTGAGCAGCAGGCCGACCGTGATCAGGCTGATGCCCACGATGAGCGGCAGCAGGAAGTCGACGGCCTGGGCGCCCGCGACCGGCATCATCTCCGCGTGCGCGGAGACCGACATCGAGTACATCCCGGTGTAGTGCATGCCCGAGACGGCCACGCCCATGACCAGCGCCGCCCCGCCGATCCGCAGCGCGCCGCTGACCCGCAGCGTGAACCACAGCGCCACCGTGGCCGCCGCGATGGCGATCAGCACGGACAGCGTGACGATCAGCGGGTCGTAGGAGACCAGGCCGGACATGTTCATCGCGGCCATGCCGAGATAGTGCATGCCGGCCACGCCGAGACCGGTCAGGACGCCGCCGCCGAGCAGGTAGCCCGTCCCTTCGCTCCCGCGGGCGGCCCCCCGAATGGCGCCGTGGGAGGCCAGGAAGAGCCCCATGCCCACGACGACGACGGCGATGATCGCCGAGGCGGCCGTGAGCGGCACGTCGTACCGGATCACCGAGCCGTGCACGGAGAAGCCGAGCATGGCGATGAAGTGCATCGTCCAGATGCCGGTGCCGCCGATCGCGAACGCGGCCCCGGCCAGCCAGAACTTGGCCTCGCGGCCGCCCATCAGCCGCGCGCGCGAGGTCAGCAGGAGGCCGAGCATCGACCCCACGCTGGACATCACGTACGCGAGCACGGGCGTCAGCAGCCCAAAAGAGAAATGATCGACCGGCGACATACCCCCACCCATCCCTTACGCACCGATAAGGGAGTATGAACAGGGAGTCGTCGCGAGCGCAACTACCTTCGTCTGGCCTGCATCGGCTGCTGGTGCTGCACCACCGGGGCGGGGTAGGTGAGCTGCTGCTGGGCGGTGCGGCGGCGCAGTTCGAGCTTGGCCACGAGTTCGGCGTCCTCGTGCAGTTCCTCCTCCGAGGGCGACAGGATCACCATGAGGAGCATGGTCAGGGTGATCAGGCTGATCACGGTCATGAGCGGGACCAGGAAGTCGAGCGCGTCGGCGCCGGAGACGGGGGTGGTCTCGGTGTCGACGGAGACGTGCATGGCGTACATGCCGGTGTAGTGCATTCCGGCCACCGCCAGGCCCATGACGAGGGCGGCGCCGGTGATCCAGATGGGCCGCTTGACGCGGAGGGTGAACCAGAGCGCGACCGTGGCGGCCACGACGGCGATGGCCACGGACAGGCCCACGGTGAGGCGGTCGTAGGAGACGTGGGCGGACATGTTCATGGCGTACATGCCGAGGTAGTGCATGGAGGCCACGCCGAGCCCCGTGAGCAGGCCCCCGCCGAGCAGCGCGAGGGCGCGCCCGCGCCCGTAGGAGACCAGGAACAGGCCGGTGCCGACGACCACGATGGCCACCACCGCCGAGGCCGCGGTGAGCCAGACGTCGTACTTGATCTGGATGCCCTCCACCTCGAAGCCCATCATCGCGATGAAGTGCATGACCCAGATGCCGGTGCCCCCGATGGAGATGGCCGCCCCCAGCAGCCAGCGCACGCGGGCGCCGCCGCGCGAGGCGTGCGCCTGCGCGGTGAGCCGCAGCCCGAGCATCGAGCCGATGCAGGACATGACGTAGGCGAGCAACGGCGTGAGCAACCCATAGGTGAAATGATTCACGGCGGAGGTCATCTATCGGTTCCTTGCATTAGGGGTCCCCGGATTCTGCCATCCGGCTTGTCCTATTCGCATGGATATCGAAACTATCTGTCAACTCCGCGTGTCGGAAAACGTGAGAGAGTCTCATGGCTATCGAGGGCCCGTTCTGGCGGGCGATCGCCGTCTTCCGCGTCGCCTCGCTGGCGTACGCGGCCGTCCTCATGGCCCAGCACGGCGGCTACGAGCGGCCGGTGCTCGGCTGGCTGGTCGTCGGCGCGATGGCGCTGTGGACCGCGGGGGCCACGTTCGCCTACTCCCGCGCTGCGCTGCGCCGGTGGCCGCTGCTCGCCGCCGACCTGGTCGTGACGGTGGCGTGCCTGCTGGCCAGCCCGTACGTGCAGGGCGCGGAGCAGGGCGAGGCCGGCACGCTGCCCGTGCCCGCGACCTGGGTGGCCGGCTCCGTGCTCGCCTGGGCCGTGCACGGAGGCCGGCGGGCCGGGGCGCTGGCCGCCGCCGTCGTCGCGGCCGGCGACGTGTGGCTGCGCGTGCGCGCCGAGGACGTGCCCGTCTCCATCAACGGCACGGTCCTGCTGTTCCTGGCCGGCGTCGTGGTCGGCGACGTGGCCCGGCTGGCCAGGCGGGCCGAGGAACGCATGCAGCGCGCCACCGAGATGGAGGCCGCCCAGCGCGAACGCGAGCGGCTGGCGCGCGGCATTCACGACTCGGTGCTGCAGGTGCTCGCCCTGGTGCAGCGGCGCGGGCAGCGGCTCGGCGGCGAGGCGGCCGAGCTGGGACGGCTGGCCGGTGAGCAGGAGGCGGCGCTGCGCCAGCTCGTCGCGGCCGGCCCGCCGCCACCCCGGGGCGGCGCCGACCTGCGCGCGCTGCTCGGCCGGCACGGCTCGCCCGAGGTCACGATCTCCACCCCGGCCACGCCGCTGGTGCTGCCCACCGAGGTGGCCGAGGAGCTCTCCGCCGCCGTGGGGGCCGCACTCGACAACGTGCGCGCGCACTGCGGGACGGGGGCGCGGGCGTGGGTCCTGGCCGAGTCGTGCGACGGGGCCGTGACCGTCAGCGTCAGGGACGAAGGGCCCGGCATCCCCGACGGCCGGCTGGAGCAGGCGGCGGCCGACGGGCGGATGGGGGTGGCCAGGTCGATCAGAGGGCGGGTGGCCGAGCTGGGCGGGCGGGTGTCGATCGTGAGCGTCCCCGGCCAGGGCACGGAGGTCGAGATCACCGTCCCGGCGTGATCACCGTCCCGGCGTGATCACCGTCCCAGCGTGATCACCGTCCCTGCGTGATTCCCGGTCTGGTCCTGATCCAGGGGCGCCGCGTTAGAGTGACCGGCATGGTGCGGGTCATGGTGGTGGACGACCATCCCATGTGGCGCGATGGCGTCGCCAGAGACCTCACGGAGGCGGGCTACGAGGTCGTGGCCGCCGTGGGGGAGGGACGGCAGGCGGTACGCGTGGCCGGGGCGGTGCGGCCCGACGTGGTGGTGCTCGACCTGCACCTGCCCGACCTGCCCGGCCCCGAGGTGGCCGCGCGGCTGGCCGCGGTGGAGCCGGCGCCCAGGGTGCTGGTGTTATCGGCCAGCGCCGAGCAGGAGGACGTCCTGGAGGCGGTCAAGGCCGGCGCGTCCGGATATCTGGTGAAATCGGCGGGCCGGGAGGAGTTCCTCGACGCGGTCCGGCGCACCGCCGACGGCGACGCCGTGTTCACGCCTGGCCTGGCCGGGCTGGTGCTCGGCGAATACCGGCGGCTGGCCGCGCAGCCCGGCCCCGGCGGGCCGGCCGAGCGAGCCGGTGGGGAGCGGCCGCGGCTGACCGAGCGCGAGACCGAGGTGCTCAGGCTGGTCGCCAAGGGGCTGTCGTACCGGCAGATCGCCGAACGGCTGGTGCTCTCGCACCGCACCGTCCAGAACCACGTGCAGAACACCCTCGGCAAGCTCCAGTTGCACAACCGGGTGGAGCTCGTGCGATATGCGATCGAGCGGGGACTCGACGCGGACTAAACTCGATGGGTCGCGACGTTGCCATCAACGGCGCGTTTCCCATCATCCCCGGAGGTTCCACCATGACGATGTCCGCCCTGGGCGAGCCGTGCGTTCTGCTCAAGCTGGGCGAGATCGTCCTCAAGGGCAAGAACCGCGAGCTCTTCGAGCGCCGCCTCGTCAGCAACATCCGCGAGGCGATCCAGCCGCTCGGCGTCAAGACCGACGTACACAGGCGGCACGGCGTGATCGCGATCTTCCTGCCCCAGGGCGCCACCGCCGAGCAGGCCGACGCGGTGGCCCAGCGGGTCGCCGACGTGCCGGGGCTGGTCTGGATCCACCGCGCCTGGCGGATCGCCAAAGACCCCGACGCGGTGCTCAAGGCCGGGCTCGAACTGGTCGGCGAGAGCGAGGAGGCCAAGCGGGGCGCCCGCTTCGCGGTCCGCTCCCGCCGCCGCGACAAGCGCTTCCCGCTGCGCTCCAACGAGCTCGACCGGCTGGTGGGCGGCGCCATCAACGACGAGTACGGCCTGCCGGTCGACCTGAGCAACCCCGAGCTGACGGTCTTCATCGAGGTCGACAGGGACGAGGTGTTCGTCTTCACCGGCGGCATCCCCGGCCAGGGCGGCCTGCCCGTCGGCAGCAGCGGCAGGGCGCTGGTGCTCATGTCGGGCGGCATCGACTCGCCCGTGGCCGCCTACCGGATGATGCGGCGCGGCCTGCACGTCGACTTCCTGCACTTCTCCGGCATCCCGTTCACCACCTCGGAGTCGATCTACAAGGCGTACGCGCTGGTCAGGAAGCTCGACCGGTTCCAGGGCAGGTCGCGGCTGTGGGTGGTGCCGTTCGGCAAGGCGCAGCAGTCGATCCGCACCTCGGGCCAGGACCGGCTGGCGGTGATCGCGCAGCGGCGGCTGATGCTGAAGACGGCCGAGGAGGTCGCCCACCGCATCCGTGCCGCCGCCCTGATCACGGGCGACGCGCTCGGGCAGGTCTCCTCGCAGACGCTGACCAACATCACGGCCCAGGACAACGCCGTCGAGCTGCCGATCCTGCGCCCGCTCGTGGGCTGGGACAAGACCGAGATCATGGCCGAGGCCCGGCGCATCGGCACGCTGGAGATCTCCGAGCTGCCCGACGAGGACTGCTGCTCGCTGCTGGCGCCCAAGCGGGCCGAGACCCGGGCCAAGATCGAGGACCTCAAGCAGATCGAGAAGCGCCTCGACGCCGAAGAGCTGTGCGTGCAGCTGGCCGACTCGATCCAGGAATACACCCTGTGACGCATCCGGTGACGCAGCATGTGACCGCCCCGCCGCCGGCCCCGTGGGCGGCGGGACGGCGGCTCAGGCGTCGACCTTGAACGGGTCGTGCTGGGCCAGCAGCTTGTCCAGCCTGGCCTGGTCGACCCGGTTGGTGACCTCCGACAGCTCCTGCCGGTCGCGCACCACCTTGCACAGGGTGATCGTCGAGGTGACGACGTAGAGCAGGCCGAGGGCGAGGAAGGCCTTCACCCACGCCTGCGCGGGCAGATAGGCCAGGGCGATGATCATCGAGATCAGCGAGACGGCGAACGACAGGACCGCCTGGGCGTAGAAGGCGGCGGTCCGCGTGGGCTGGATGGGCTTCGTCATGCGGTCATCGTGCCTGCGCGCGCATGTCCCGCACATGAGGATTCGTACTCAAGTTACCCATGAGTAGGATGACGGTCGCGTACCCGGGCGCGAGCCGCCGTCGCTCCGATGGCAGGATGGCCCAAGACGCGAGACCGGTGAGGGGAGTGATCGTGGAGGAGTCGCGCCTGCCTCCAGGCCAGTACGTCCCGCGCGGCCGGCCCGTGATCCACTACGGCCGGGTGCCCGCGTTCAAGCCGGACACCTGGGACTTCCGCGTCTTCGGCGCCACCGCCTCCGGCGAGGAACGCCACTTCACCTGGGCCGAGTTCGAGCAGCTGCCCCGCACCACCCGCGTCGCCGACTTCCACTGCGTCACCAAGTTCTCCCTCATGGCCAACGAGTGGCGCGGTGTCACCCCCGCCACGATCATGCGGGCCGCCCCGCCCGACCCCGCCGTACGCCACGTGATGATCTGGGCCGAATACGGCTACAGCGCCAACCTGCGGATGGCCGACTTCGCCGCGCCGGACACGCTGTTCGCCCTGGAGCTCGACGAGAAGCCGCTCAGCCCCGACCGAGGCTTCCCGGTGCGCGCCGTGGTCCCCCACCTGTACGCGTGGAAGAGCGTCAAGTGGGTGCGCGGCGTCGAATACCTCCTGGAGGACCGCAGGGGCTTCTGGGAGGAGCGCGGCTACCACAACCTGGCCGACCCCTGGCGCGAGCAGCGCTACTCCTACCAGGAAGAACCCGGCGAAGGCCCCGCCTGACGTCACCCGGTCTTCACTCCCTGTTTTCCTTCGGACACGGTAGGTTGTTGGCTACGGTTTCGGCATGCTGACCACCGCGTGCGTGGCGCTGTCCTCCCTCCTGACCTTCCTGCTCGGCCTCGTGCTGGCACGGCTCCTGTGGTGCCGTCCCGCGCCGCCGGGCGAGCACAGGACGGACGACGCGACCTTCACCGCCCTGCACCTCGCCGCGATGGCCGCCCCCGCCCTGCGGGCCGGCCTCGACCGTGACTCCGCCCGCAAGGCCGTGCGGCATCTGCGCCTCCTGCTCGGCACCCGCGCTGTCGCGATCACCTCCACCGAGGCGGCGCTGGCCTGGGAGGGGCCGTGCACCGACGACGTGCTCACCTACGCCCGCGCCGCGCTGGCCGCCGGCCGGACCCAGGTCTTCCCGGGCCGGGCACGAGGGTCCGAGTGCCGGGACGAAGAGGCGCCGGATCATGGGCCCGAGCATGGGGCGGTCGTGGTGCCGCTGACCGTGGACGGCACCGTGGTCGGCGCGCTGGCGGCCTTCGACGACGAGGTCAGCGCCGCGCTCGTGCGTACCGTCGCCGAGGTCGGCCGCTGGGTCTCCGGCCAGTTGGAGCTGGCCGAGCTCGACGGCTCCCGCCGCCGCGCGCTGGAGGCCGAGATGCGCGCCCTGCGCGCGCAGATCTCGCCGCACTTCGTCTACAACGCGCTCACCACGATCGCCTCGTTCGTCCGCACCGACCCCGCGCGGGCCCGCGAGCTGCTGCTCGACTTCGCCGACTTCTCCCGGTACGCGCTGCGCCGCGCCCACGACTTCACCACCCTGGCCGACGAGCTGACCTGCGTCGACCGCTACCTGCTGCTGGAGCGCGCCCGCTTCGGCGACAAGCTGCGCTTCAGCATGCAGGTGTCCCCGGAGGTGCTGCCGGTGCTGGTCCCGTTCCTGTGCCTGCAACCGCTGGTCGAGAACGCCATCAAGCACGGCATGCGCGGCCCCGGCACCCCCGGCGAGGTGCGCGTCGTCGTCCGCGACGCGGGCCCCGAGGCGCACATCACGGTCGAGGACGACGGCGCCGGCATGGACCCGGAGTGCGCCAGGCGCATGCTCGACGAGGACCCCGCCCGCGAGGGCAGCGGCATCGGCCTGGCCAACGTGGACCTGCGCATGCGCCAGATCTACGGCGACGGCTACGGGCTCGTGGTGGAGACGGCGCTCGGCGCGGGCACCAAGGTCCGGCTGCGTGTGCCCAAGAGTCAGCTCAGCTCCCTGTAGCCGAATCATTACGCTATGCTGGCGTGGCTCGGGTGACCTCTGCTTTTATACGGCAGCGTGATGGACATGTTGAGAGTTCTGGCCGTCGACGACGAAGTGCCTGCTCTGGAGGAGCTCGCCTATCTGTTGCGCCAGGACGACCGGATCGAACACGTCACGACCGCGGCCGACGGCGTCACCGCGCTGCAGGACATGGTCCAGATGATCGGCGGCGGCGAGCGGCTAGACGGGGTCTTCCTCGACATCCGCATGCCCGGCCTCGACGGGCTCGACCTCGCCCGGCTCGTCGGCGGCTTCCCCAGCCCGCCCAAGCTCGTCTTCGTCACGGCGCACGAGGAGTGCGCGGTGCAGGCGTTCGAGCTGGAGGCCGTCGACTACCTGCTCAAACCGGTCAGGGCCGAGCGGCTGGCCGAGGCGGTGCGCAGGCTGGAGGCCGCCAGCGGCCCCGCTCCCGCGCCGGGCCAGGACGACGTCATCCCGGTCGAGCTGGGCGGGCGCACCAGGTTCGTGCCGCAGCAGGCCGTCTGGTACGCCGAGGCCAAGGGCGACTACGTGCGCCTGCACACCGCCGACGGCAGCTACCTCGTGCGCATGTCGCTGGCCGCTCTCGAACGGCGCTGGGCGGAGGCGGGCTTCATCCGCGTCCACCGCAGCACGCTCGTCGCGGCCCGCCACGTCAGCGAGCTCAGGTTCGAAGGCGGGCGGGTGACGCTCACCGTCGGCACCGAGGAACTGCAGGTCAGCAGGAGGCACAGCCGGCAGGTGCGCGAGCAGCTCGTCCGCCAGCACCGCGACGTGATCGCGTGAGGGCGGCCCGGTGAACGCCGCGCGGCGCGTCGCCGGGTCCCGGCGGCCCGCCGCGCCCGGCCGCCCGGACGATGCCGTGCCCCAGACCGGGCCTCAGGGCGGGCCCCATGCCGGGCCCCATGCCGGGCCCCATGCCGGGCCCCATGCCGGGCCCCATGCCGGGCCCCATGCCGGGCCCCATGCCGGGCCCCATGCCGGGCCCCATG